>JADZGD010000014.1 GCA_020854055.1 Bryobacterales bacterium
GTGTGAGCGATCGCGTGCAAATCGACACTGGGGACATGCGCGCCCTTCCGTATCCGGATGCGGCCTTTGATCTCGTGGTCTCGAGCCTCGCTATCCACAACATCCGATCGAATGCCGATCGCAAACGAGCCATTGTCGAAGGCTTTCGCGTCTTGAAACCCGGCGGTCGGATCGTCATCGCCGACATCCGCGTCACGATGGCCTGTGGAGAAGCCTTGCGTGCACTGGGCGCGTTGAATGTGGAACGGCGCCGGCTGGGCTGGAGATTCTGGTGGGGTACCCCGATCGCGGCCACGACGCTCCTCACCGCTTCAAAAACGCAGGCCTAAAGACTGCCAGGGCGATCGCCAGGAGCAGTGTTTCCCAGGCTGACCGCAACGCTGGTTAGCTCGGCGTGAATGGGAAGCCCTCCCATCGGCTCTGTCGCCGGGGACCGCGCCGCGAGGGTGCCGCTCCACGGCGATAGCCCGTCAAGCCGGCCTCGCAGTCGAATCAATTTACAGTCGTTGCTGATGCCGGAGAAAAACAAGCACTCACTTAACGGCGAATGCTGAGCGTCCGGCGAATTTTGCTTGCCTGCCCAGCCGCTCCTCGATGCGAAGGAACTGGTTAAACTTCGCTATCCGCTCACTGCGGCAACCGGAGCCGGTCTTGATATGTCCTGCTCCCGTCGCGACGGTCAAGTCGGCGATGAAGGTATCTTCCGTTTCCCCGGAACGATGAGACACGAAGCAGCGATAGCTGTTTCGATCGGCGAGTTCGATCGTATCGAGGGTTTCCGTCACGGAGCCAATCTGGTTCAACTTTATCAGCACCGCATTTGCGACACCGTCGTCGATCCCGTTTTGCAGGATCACCGGGTTCGTGCAGAACACGTCATCGCCTACCAGTTCGACTCGCGAGCCGAGTGCGGCCGTAAGATCTTTCCACCCAGCCCAATCGTTTTCTCCCATACCGTCCTCCAACAGGACGATGGGGTACTTGTTTACCCAGGACTCCCAAAGCTTCACCATCTCCTCAGAAGTGATGGCCCTCTTTGATGATTTGAACAGGATGTACTTACCGTCTTCCCACATTTCGCTGGCAGCGGGATCGAGGCAGATGGCAATGTCTTCACCGGGCTTGTAGCCGGCTTTCACGATGGCTTCCAGAATCAACTCCACCGCCTCGTCATTCGACCTCAGATCCGGGGCGAATCCACCTTCGTCACCAACGGCGGTGCTGTAGTTTTTCGCGCGGAGCACCTGCTTGAGGGCATGGAATGTCTCGATGCCTTTGCGGATGGCCTCCGCAAACGAGGCTGCGTTGTGTGGTGCAATCATGAACTCCTGGAAATCGACCGTATTGTCGGCGTGCTTACCACCATTGAGCACATTCATGCAGGGTACCGGCAGCGTAGAAGCATTTGTTCCACCGAGGTACCTATAGAGCGGCAACCCGTGCGCGCTCGCCGCCGCCCGTGCGGTGGCCATTGATACAGCGAGTATGGCGTTGGCGCCCAATCTTGACTTATTGGCCGTGCCATCAGCATCGATCAACGCCTGATCGATGGACCGCTGGTTCGTAGCGTCAAGGCCGGCTACAGCACGAGCGAGGTCTTTGTTGACGTGTCCCACCGCCTGCAGAACGCCCTTCCCGCCGTACCGTTTTCTATCTCCGTCGCGCAATTCCACGGCTTCCTTCTCTCCGGTTGAGGCCCCCGATGGGACGGCGGCAATGCCGGTTGCGCCATTAGCGAGAGTCACTTCAGCTTCAACTGTGGGGTTACCCCGCGAGTCCAGGATCTCGCGGCCCAACACTGCGGCGACCTTTGTCATTTACGACTCCTGTCTTTTCTGAATCGGAATTCGCGTGCGCCCCGAAATAATAATAGCTTCCCGCCATGAACTCGGGAGCTATTAGATCCGGTTACCCGGAACGGTTGAGGGTGATGCAGCATCACCTCCGGCACGCCGGAGTTTCTCGATCGTGCTTTCGAAATCATACGGAACCGTCCCAAGAACCATTTTGCCGCCCTGCCAGATGGCGCAGCAAGATTCAGGCCTTCCGTGATCTGAGAGACTCGGTCATTCCCTCTCCCGGCGTTCTCAAAGCTACAGATACAGACCGGGTGCGCCCGGGTAACGCCGGCTGGTCGCGCGCGTGCTCATTTGACGGGCGGAATTCCGCACCGGGCATGGCGCCACTACCAGCAACAGCAAGGTATAATTGTTTTCAGACGTTGGTGATGGAGCTCGCCATCAACCGTCCTCGAGTTCGTCTCGGGAATGATAGCTCCTACTCGTGGAGAGCTATGATACTGAGGACGCAGGGGACCTGTTCCGAACCGAGTCTCGGAGAACGTCTTTCGCCGGGACAATGCCAACCCACCAAAACACAGGCGGCGCCGTCGCTTCAGGCCGCGCTGGATTTGGCGAATCACCTGGCAGAGCACTACGAAATTACCAGCCTTGCCGGCTTGCTTTCGACCGCCACTCGCGCGGTGCGCCGGGATGATATCAGCGTAGCCGTCTTCGGCAGGTTCAAGGCCGGCAAGAGCAGCTTCCTAAATGATTTCATAGGCCGCAATGTTCTCCCGATAGGCGTGGTGCCCGTGACTGCCGCCGTCACTGAGATCACGTACGGTCCGCGGGAGAATGCGATTGTGCATTTCCGCGGTGACCGGAATCTCGAAGTTGCCGTCACTGAGATCGGCTCCTATATCGCCGAACGCGAGAACCCGGAAAACGGCAAGCAGGTCGATTTCATCACCGCGGAACTACCAGAGCTATCGCGGTTTCGCGGTCTCAAGTTCGTCGATACACCCGGCCTCGAAAGCGCTCTCCCTCATAACACCGATGTTTCGATGAACTGGCTCCCCAACGCTGGGCTGGCTCTGGTGCGCTATGGCGCGTTGATCAAGAAGCGAAGAAACGCCTTGACGAGTTGATTGGAACAATGGAGCGGTTGGTTGAGAATGGCAGCAACGAACGTGCGCCGCAGATCCGCGCGGATTTGGAGCGAATCGATCGGGTACGCAAGGAGCTGACCTCGCAGCGAGGCTGTTAAGGCCGCGGAGACGGAGACATTGAAATACCTCATAATCTTGATCGGAGGCGGAGTAGGAGCATTGGCGAGATACGTGACGGCATCGGCGATCATGATCCGTTTTGGCGGAAAATTCCCGATGGGCACTTTCGTCATCAACGTAACGGGCTCCTTCTTGATTGGTTTCCTGATGACGGCGATGACCGAGCGATATAGGGTCGACCCTATATGGAGGCTTTTGCTTGTCGTCGGGTTTCTTGGCGGCTACACCACTTTTTCGAGCTTTGAATGGGAGACCTACTCGACAGTCCGTGATGGCGGGCTCTGGACCGGAATGCTGAACGCCGTTTCCAGCGTGGCGTTTGGGTATGTTGCCGTCTGGCTTGGGGCGGCGCTCGCCCACCGATAGGGGCGGTGAAAGGAGTTCATGCATGCTCCAGAAAGGCATGGCAAAAAAGGTCACTATCTTCATCAACGAGGATACCCAGCATCACCTGGAGTCTTTAACCGACACGATTCTGACGTTTCTGCTTCACAGAGGTGTAGCCGGCGCCACGGCCACGCGCGCGGCCGCCGGTTTCGGCGCACACCACGTGATGCACACCACGAAGATCGTGGCCTTGACGGAACATCTCCCAATCCGGATCGAGTTCATCGAATCGGCTCAAAAAGTCGATGAGCTCATGCCCACGCTGTACGATTTGGTCACGGACGGGCTGATCGAGGTACAAGATACCCAGGTCGTGAAGGCCGCCAACAAGGACCGGCCGTTACCGCCAAAAGCTCTCCGCTCCGAAATAAGAGGAGCTGCCCGAATGATGCGCATCTACATGGGTGAGTCCGACAAATGGCAGGGCGAACCGTTGTACGAGGCGATAATCAAACGGCTGCGGATGATGGATATTGCGGGCGCAACGATCTATCGTGGCATTCTCGGATACGGGGTGAAGGGCCACACTCACAAGAGTGGCAGATTGCCGTTTTCACACGACCTCCCGATCATGATCTCCGTTGTGGATTTGCCTGACAAGCTCAATCGGGCATTGAGTGAAATCGAGGCCATGATGCAGGACGGAATTATCGTGCTGTCCGACGTTGATGTAATACGCTTGGTTCACGGTCGTCCGCTTACGGAGCCCCCCAATGCGAACAGTTAAGCAGGCGAAGCTGCTCCGGCTGCATTTTTCCGAAGGCGATCACTATCAAGGCACTCCGCTGTACGAAGCGATTGTGAATCGGTGCAAGGAGTTGAAGATCGCCGGCGCGACGGTGTTTCGCGGCCTTGTAGGATATGGCGAGACCGTGGAGATTCACCGCCACCACCTGATTCGGAACGACCAGCCCATCATAGTCACGATCGTTGACAGCGAAGAAAATCTCGCGCGGCTCATTCCAGAAGTGGAGGAGATGATGGACACTGGCATGATAGCCACCTCCGACGTGGAATGTATTCGGGTTCTAGGGCCGTCGACGCCAGAGCAAAGCTAGCGCTGCCTGGCCTCGCGCCTTCTCTCCGACCACAGGTAGACTGCCGGAAGCAGGAGAAGCGTCAGTGCCGTCGATGTAATCAACCCGCCGATGACGACGGTCGCCAGTGGACGCTGGACTTCCGCGCCGGCACCGTGCGACAGGGCCATTGGTATAAATCCGAGACTCGCCACCAGCGCCGTCATCAAGACCGGGCGCAGACGGGTTCTGGCACCCCTTTGGACGGCCTCCTCCAGCGCCACTCCAGACCGGTGAGTCTCAATGACATAGGTCAGGAGCACGATCCCGTTCAGGACGGCGATGCCGAACAGCGCAATGAAGCCCACGCCCGCCGAGATGCTGAACGGCATCCCGCGGAGGAACAGCGCGAGGATGCCACCCGTTGCCGCGAGCGGAACATTAAGACAAATCAGCAAGGCCGGCACGAAAGAGCCGAAGTTGAAATAGAGCAGGACGAAGATCAGGAGCAAGACGGCGGGGACCGTGATCGCCAGCCGGCGGGACGCGCTTTCAAGCTGTTCGAACTTGCCACCCCAGTCGACGGCGTAGCCAGCCGGCATTTTTACCTCTTGTGCCACAGCCCGGCTCGCCTCACTCACGAAGCCCGCAAGGTCCCTCCCTCGAACGTTCACCTCCACCGAGATCCGCCGCTGAGCATCTTCGCGACTGATCTGGGCGGGACCCGTCTCTTCGTATACGTCGGCGAGTTGCGCCAAAGGAATGAAGTGCCCTTCGTTATCGCCGATCATGAGATTGCGAATCGCATCGACCGAATTGCGGTGCGGTTCCTCAAAGCGAATCTGCATGGCGAACCGCTTGTTGCCTTCAACGACCTGGCCGACAATTTTGCCACCGATCGACTCGACCGTGTCCAGCACATCACTGGCGTCCAGATCATGCCGCGCGATTGCCTCTCGCCTGACACGAATGCGGAGGTAGGGGAGGCCGGCCACACGTTCCGCGCGTACGTCGGCTGCGCCAGCGATCTTCCGGACGACCGACGCGATCTGGTCCGCCTTTTGCCGGAGGACATTGAGGTCGCCGCCGAAGATCTTGATTGCGATATCGGAGCGAATGCCGGCCTCCATCAGTTCCTGCATTCTCATCTGGATCGGCTGCGAAAAGCTGTAGCCGGCGCCGGGCGCGTGCCGCTCTAACTTCGCCTTCATCGCGGCGATCAGGTCGTCCTTCGTTCTCGGCCGCGGCCACTCGGAAGGAGGCTTCAGGAAGGCGTACACGTCGCTTTGGTCGATTGCCATAGGATCCGTGGCAACCTCCGGTCTGCCCGTCCGGCAGTAGACGGTTTGCACTTCGGGGAATTCCCGCAACACGTTCTCAATGATCTCGTTGCCGTGAAGCGACTCCGCCACGGAAATGCCGGGAACGCGATACATCATTACCACGACCGACCCTTCATCGAGGGTCGGAATGAACTCCGCGCCCAGATGGGGAACGATAGCGAGTGAGCCGGCGAAGACCAGCGCGGCAACAGCCGCGGTTACAAGCGGAAACCGCAACACCCGCCGCAACACCGGGGCGTACATAGCGGCCGCTTTTCTCATCAACCACGTCTCCCTCTCGCTCACCCGGTTCCGGAAAACATACGAACTGAGCACGGGCATTACGACCAGCGCAATGACAAGAGACGCCGCCAGCGCAAAAACAACCGTTATCGCCATCGGCCGGAACATCTTGCCTTCGACGCCACGCAAAGTCAGGATCGGCAGGTAGACCAGGACGATAATAAGAACGCCGAAAAAGGTGGGCCGCGCCACCTCCTGGCTCGCCCGGCGAATCACGCTTATCGGCTGCTCGCCGGGATTTCGACTTCCCAGCCGCCGCAGGATGTTCTCCACCATCACAACCGAGCCGTCCACGATCAGGCCGAAATCAATCGCGCCAAGGCTCATCAGATTCCCGGAGATGTTTGCCTGGACCATGCCCGCAAAAGCCACCAGCATCGAGAGCGGTATTGCCAGGGAGACCATGACTCCGCCCTTCAGGCTGCCTAGAAGAAGGAGCAGGACGGCAATTACGAGCAGACCTCCCTCAACCAGATTGCGAGTAACTGTACCGATCGTTCGGCGGACCAGGTCGGTCCTGTCATAGAGCGGCTGAATGCGCACGCCTGCCGGCAACGTTCTCTGAATGTCCGTGAGCTTCGCCTTCACACGATCCGCGACCACTCTGGAGTTCTCGCCGGCCAGCATCATCGCCACGCCGATCACGATCTCGCCTTTGCCATCCTGAGTGGCAAATCCCTGGCGAACCATCGGCGCAAAACGAACATCGCCAAGATTGCGGACAAGAATTGGCGTTCCCGTGGGCGAGACACCCACGACAATCTTCTCGATATCGGCCGGGCTCGAAATGAGGGCCTCGCCCCGAATCAGCGACTGCTCTTCGATCTTGTCCAGATAGGCACCGCCGGCATTTGCGTTGTTCTTTTCGAGCGCCGAGATCAACTTTCCCAGAGGGACGTGGTACGCCATCAGCTTGTCGTCGTCAACCTGCACCTCATAGGTCTTGAGCTCTCCGCCGTGCGTATTTACCTCGACAATGCCGGGAACGGAACGAAGTTTAGGGGCGATGTCCCAATCGAGGATGCTACGAAGGTCCATGAGGGAACTTCCGGGCGGACCGGTCACTTTGAACTGGTAGATCTCACCGAGGCCAGTTGCGATCGGACCCATCTCCGGAATCCCCATTCCCGGAGGGATGCTCTCGCGGGCCTGGGGCAGCCGTTCCATGACCAGCCTGCGCGCGAAGTATGTGTCTATGTCCTCCTTGAAATAGATCGCGACGTAGGAGAGTCCGTTCTTCGAAACGGACTGAATCCGCTCAACACCAGGCAACCCGGTCATCGCCGTTTCAACGGGGAAGGTCAGGAATTGCTCGACCTCCACCGGCGACAAGCTCGGAGCGCGTGTGAGCACCAGAACCTGATTCGGCGTAATGTCCGGGACCGCGTCGATCGGGAGTTGCCGTAGTGAGTAGACGCCGAACGCAACCGTGAAGAACACGCCCATCAAGACGACGGCGCGGTAACCCAGAGCCCACGCGATGATCCGCTGCATTCCTATTCCTCTCCGAGATCCTTGCCGACCAGGATCGATTTGAGGTGGAATGCCCCGGCCGTCACGACAGGCTCGCCGTCAGCCAGGCCGTGAGTAATTTCGACCAAGTCTCGAACCCTGTTGCCAGCCGTTACCACCCGGGGTTCGAATTGCATCGGCGTCTTCCGAATGAACACTATCGTCTTGTCTCCGACCTCCTGGATCGCGCCCGCGGGACCGGCAATCGTTCTTCGGCTGAACGTTGTGGGCAGATTGACATCGGCGTACATGTCGAGCTTCAAGCGCATATCTCCGTTCGGAACCTCACATCTCACCTTGGCGGTCCTCGTCTGAGGATCAAGAAAATCGCTTAGGTACGTCACCTTTCCGGAAAATTGCTGGTTTGCGTACGTATCCACGGAAATGAATGCTGCTTGACCGATGCGAATTCGGCCCAAGTCCTTCTCATACACTTCGGCCTGGATCCACACGGTCGACAAATCGGCCACTGTGAACAACGATGAGGTCGATTCGATCACCTCACCCGGAGATGCCTCCTGCTTCGTCACAACGCCGCTGATAGGAGAGGTAATGGTCGTCAGCGGCGGTGCTGGAAGGTCCGTTTGGGAAATCCCGAATCGTGAGAGACGCGCCAGAATCCCGGCGATAAGACCTTCCTGGGACTTGATGCTCTGCTCGGCCGACTGTTGGTCCGCGTTGGCCTGCTCGAATTCCTTCTTGGGGACCGCGCCAATGTCGGCCAGCGCGCGTGCGCGGGCGGTCTGCCGCGCCAGGTGTCTTTGCTGAACACGAAGCCTCTCCAATTCGGCTCTGGCACTGGTCAACTGCGCGAGGAGTTCACCCGCCTCGATGTTGTCGTAGGTCGCGAGCGGTTGCCCTTTGCGGACGCGATCGCCAACGCGAACCAGGACATCGTGAAGCCGCCCCCGCGCAAGCGGCCGAACCGTGTTCACGCGACTATTTGTGGGCTGTACCGTTCCAGGGACCTGCAAATACTCGTTCAGGTCATGAACTTGAACCGCCTCGACCCGCATACCGAAGTGCTTCTGAGCTTCGGTCCCGATTTCCACGAGCCCGCTGTCTTTTTTGTGCTCAGCCGGCTCCATCTCGCGCTTGGCGTGCGAGCAGCCCACGGCGAATGCGATCGCCACGATCGCCAGCCATTGCAGTTTCATCGCAGTTCCCCTCCCACCGCGCGTTCCAGTTCGGCACGACTGCGCGCCAATTCGGCTTCGGCATCGATGAAGTTCAGTTCCGTCTCCAGTAGCCGGCGTTGCTCAGTGAGGACGTCCAACAGCCGGAGCTGGCCAAGGTTGTAGGCTTGCCGAATGACCAGGAGGTTCTTTTCCGATTCACCGAGAACTCCCCGCTTCAAAATGGCGACCGCATTCCTGGCAGCCTGGTATCTGGCCAACGCCGTCTCGACTTCGAGCGGAACCGCAATCTCCAACTGCTCCACTTTGAGCTTCGCGGCGTTCTGGCGTGCCGCGGCTGCTTCAATATTCCCCGCATTCCGCTTGCGACCCTGCAGCGGGATCGAAATCCCCAGCGTCAGAATGTTGTCGCGATCCTTGAGAAGCAGTGGCGATCCAGAGGTCGTTGTGCGAATCGGATCTTCGAATTGCGCGTACCGCCGCGCGTACCGCGCCGATAGCGTCAAGTCCGGGCTGCCCTGGGCTTCCGCGAGAGCGAGTTCAGCGGCGGATAGCGAAGCCAGTGTCCGCGCTGCATGAAGATCGGGACGCGACTCCAGCGCTCGTTTCCGCAGATCCGCCATGGAGCCGGACGGCGCCGGCGCCACACTGATTCGTGGAACGCCGTCGAACTCGCCCTCGGAGGTAACTCCGACTACGCGCCGCAATTCAAGCCGCGCAGACTGTACTTGCCCGTTCGCCACTGCCTGCTGCGACTCGGTCCGATTGACTTCAACCAGCAATAACTGGCGTTCCAGCGGCGCCGCGTCGTCTCGCTGAACGCGCGCATCCACCAGCCGGTACGAATCGCGGTTTATCTTTAGGATGCCGCCGATGGCATCGAGCTTTTGCTGATTCGCCGCCGCGTCTATATACCGCGTCTTGATCTCATACGCGAGTTGGCGGGTTCGCTCTGCCAATTCGTCTTCCGCCAGGGCCAATCCCAGCTCCGCAACCCGCACCCGCTTGGAACGCTTTCCTCCGGTCTCGACGGGGTGAAAGTATCCGGCGGTGTACTCTTCTTCCCCCTGTGTGCGCAGCGGACGTCCGCTGGCTGCGTTCACTTCAATTGTTGGGGCCGGACGAACGCCGGCTTGCCTCATGAGTCCGCGCGCTTCCGCGATCCGCTGTTGTGCGGCGAGGATCTCGCGATTCCGCTCTAACGCCTGTTGTATCAATTGGTCAACGCCGGAGGCCGTTCCGGCGTTCTGAGCTTGCAATCCGCCCGCCGCGAGGGCCAGGACGAGCAGAGATGTGCGTCTCCATACCATACACTTCTCCTTCAATCAGTAGTCAGCGATCGGTAGTGAGGAGACTAGAGTTGCGGAGGGTGATCGATCGAAAGTGAGACGGAAAGGAGCTGGAGAACGGGTTCCGGCGCCGTTTCCCGATGGGCATTCCCGCCCGGTTCGCGCGCGAATATCATCGCCGGGACAACATGGTGGCAGCAGCACAGACAACCGTCACCGCCCGGGTCATCGCATCCGGTGCTGTGGCTCGTGCTGCTGGAAACGCATACGTCGGATAAGTCACAGGCATACACCTCCGCGCCTGCTACGAAGAGCAGGAGAACGGTAAAGATGCGTAGGACCATAGTCCGGTGCACGGGTAATCCCTATTCTCGCACGTCTTTGCTCACCCGCATCAACATAGAATTGTCCAACACAAACTGATCCTGAAAAGGCGGCGGGCAGGCTGCGGCATCCTGCAAGGGAATGCAGATTCGAATACGGAACACGGAATCCCCGGGACCGGAGACGATCGGCGGGTTGGTGGAAGCCAGCCAGGACGGCCGCCTAAGTCACGCCGAGGGTCTCGAGCGGCAAGTTCATTTGGTTGAGCGCCTCGTCGATGAGGTCATGAACGCTCTGGTTGTGTTCGCCGCCTTCGGCATCGAAGGGGATCTGGCCGGGGCTCATCCGCTTCTTCACCCGAATTGTCCTCATCCTGAACCAACCGAGATTTTCGCCGGGCGCGGAGCCGATTCGCCGTCATCACACCGCAGCCCACTCCATGTATATCGAGCGGGGGACCAGGAGGTACCCTGTGCTAGAATCCCGTTACCATATGCATTCTCTCGATCTGGCGGTGATTCTGCTTTATCTGGTGGGAATCACATGGTTCGGCGCACGATTCCGCAAGCGACAGCACAGCCTGAAGGATTATTTCCTGGGCGGCCGCAGCGCTCCGTGGTGGGCGATTGCCTTCTCGATCGTATCGGCGGAGACCAGCACGCTGACGGTGATCGGCACGCCGGGTTTGGCATTCAGTGGAGACCTCGGATTCCTGCAGGTGGTGCTGGGGTATCTGCTGGCACGGGTGGTGATCGCCGTGCTATTTCTTCCCCACTACTTTCGCGGCGAACTGTTTACCGCCTACGAACTGATGCAGCGGCGGTTCGGGAGCCGGATTCGTAAGCTGACCGCGGGGCTATTCCTCTTCCTGCGAGCACTGGCCGAGGGCGTCCGGGTATTCGCCATCTCCATTGTGATCTCGATCGTGCTTGGCACGGGGGAGTCGATCTCGATCGTGGTGATTGTCTGCCTCACCCTGTTCTACACATTCGAGGGCGGAATGACCGCCGTCATCTGGACCGATGTGGTACAAATGATCCTCTATGTTGGAGGCGCCGTGCTCAGCCTGTTCATCATTCTGGGCAGGATTCCGGGTGGATGGGAGCACGTGTGGGCGGTTGCGGCGCCGGCCGGAAAATTTCAGGTTTTCGATTTCCGCTTCGCCCTGACGCCCGAGTTCTTCTCGCGCCCCTACAGCTTCTGGGCGGGGCTGATCGGCGGGTGCTTTCTCACCACCGCCAGCCACGGGACCGAGCAGTTGATGGTTCAGCGGCTACTGGCGGCGCGGGATGAGGCCGCCAGCCGGAGGGCATTATTTGCGAGCTGGCTGGTGATCCTGTTCCAGTTCGCGCTTTTTCTGGTGATCGGGACGATCCTGTTCGTCTACTATCGCGACACCGGGATGGCGGCGCCTAACCCGACCGACCGCATCTATCCTGAATTCATCTGGAACAATCTCCCGCCCGGCCTGGCCGGCCTGGTGATGGCCGCGATTCTGGCGGCGGCCATGTCGAATCTGAGCGCGGCTTTGAATTCCCTGGCGTCGACCAGCATTATGGACTTCGCCCGGCCGATGATTGCCGCGGCAGGCCGGGTGCGATCCGAATCGGGATTTCTCGTGCTGGCGCGGTGGGCGACAGTGGTGTGGGGCGCGCTGTTGCTGGGGATTGGAATGCTGGCGCGGCACTGGGGATCGGTGCTTGAGGCGGGACTGTCGATCGCGTCGGTCCTGTATGGGGCGCTGTTGGGAGTATTCCTTCTGGGACTGCTCACACGGAGGGCGAACGAAACCGGAGCGATGTGGGCTATGGTGATCGGGTTGGTGGTGATGCTCTACGTCAAGACCGGGACGAACATCGCCTGGACCTGGTATGTGTCGATCGGAACCGCGGCCACTTTCATCTCCGGCCTGGCGGTCTCATCCCTCAGCACAAAGAGACGCAATGGCTGAGGTAGCGCTGCGGCGGGAACTGGGACTGTGGGGCGCCGCGTCGATCGTGGTGGGGACGGTAATCGGCAGCGGCATTTTCCTGGTCCCAAAAACGATGATTCTGGAATTGGGGTCGCCCGCGCTGGTATTCGCAGTGTGGATATTCGGCGGTCTCCTGACCCTGGCCGGCGCGCTCAGCTACGCCGAACTGGCGGCAGCGCTGCCGGAGGCAGGCGGCGACTATGTCTACCTCAAGGAGGCCTACGGGCCGTTCTGGGGATTCGTTTACGGCTGGACCCAGATGTGGGTGGCAAAGAGCGGATCGATTGCCACGCTGGCCACCGCGTTTTTTCTGTACCTGGGGAATTTTTATCCGGCGCTCGATTCGGTGCTGTTCGCCGTTCCCTTGCCGCTGGGACACAATGGAGCCCCGCTGGAGATCCGCTACGGACAACTGTTGGGAATAATTATCATTTTTCTGTTCGCAATTCTTAACTATTTTGGAATTCGCGTCGGTGGAACACTCCAGATCGTGATCACAGTGGTAAAAATTACTCTAATTGCGGCGATCATTGTAATCGGGCTCACGGCCGAGGCCGGCACGGTGGCAAATTACAGTTCCGTCATGCCCGCACCGGGAGGGCTGACCGGCTTTTTTGCCGCGCTGGTGGCAGCGCTTTGGGCCTATGACGGGTGGAACAACCTGAACATGATCGGCTCTGAGATACGCAACCCACAGCGAAATTTTCCGTTGGCGCTGATATTCGGCACCGTGGCCGTGATAACGATCTACCTGCTGGCCAACGCGGCTTATTTCTATGTGCTTGACGCGCGCGGAGTAGGCTCGGGCGATCGTGTGGCGGCGGATATGATGTTGCGTATCCTTGGCAGGGGTGGAGCCTCGGCAGTGAGCATTGCCGCCATGATTTCGATTTTGGCGGCGCTCAACGGATCGATTCTGTCAGGCGCCCGCGTACCGTACGCAATGGCCCGCGATGGTTACTTCTTCCGCCCGGTGGCGGCTGTAAATCCAAAATACCGGACACCGGGAGTTTCGATATTTTCCCTCAGTGGATGGGCGGCGGCGCTGGTGCTGAGCGGCCGCTACGAGGATCTGTTCAACCTGGTGATCTTCGCCAGTTGGATCCTGTATGGAATGTCGGCCGCCGCGGTGATCGTGTTGCGGTTCAAGCGGCCGGACCTCGACCGGCCATATCGGACACTCGGATACCCGGTGGTACCAGTAGTTTTTGTACTGGTGGCAGTGGCGCTGCTGCTGGCCACGTTAGTGAAATCCCCTAGAGAATCCGGCTTGGGACTCGGTTTGATTCTGGCGGGCGTTCCCTTCTATTTATCCTGGAAAAGCCGGCGCGTCTGATATAATTCCGTTAGAATACGGCCGGTTGCGTTGTCCACGGAACGGGCTCCGGGGCGGCCGCCGGCGGCTTTGGCTTGCGAGCCAGTACACCACCCGCGGGGATGGTGGCACGATTCGGGCTTCAGCGGCCGGATCCGCGTCACCTTTTTCCGAAGGACTGAACAAGAGTAAAAATATTCAATTCCTGTTCTGTTTTTGGAACAAGCATCTTGAAAACCTGCTCAGGATGCAGTACAACAGCTATAATGCGGTAGCGTAGAAAGATGTTTTCTCGTTCCGAAAACGGAACAACGCAAAAAGCGCAACGGACCGATTGGGAGCCAACATGGATGTAGCAAAAATTCTTGCCGATCTCAGGCAGGAGCGCGAACAAATTGAAGAAGCCATCCTCAGCCTGGAACGGCTGGTGCGGGGACGGGGTAAGCGTCGTGGCAGGCCACCAGCCTGGCTGGCGACCGCCCAGAAGCGGCGCGGCAGGCCGCCGGGAAGTAAGAACAAAACGACGAGCGCAGCGAGCAAGGCAGCCTCGGCCTGATTCCGGGCGGTTTTAGTCTCGATAAATCAGATACTTTTCACGGCGGAGGAGAAATGACCGCAAGGCACTCTCCTGGCCCTGCATGATCTGGCGTGGATCCGTGCCTGCCTGGATCGACTCAATGACCATGTGACTGCCAATGAGGCGGGCGTTGTCGTCAAATGCGATCTTTCCGGGGTAGAGATTGGCGATAGCGGCTGCGACCTCCAGCCCCAGTCGTACGCTATCGAACGCATCGCGATTGATGACGACAAACCGCACGCCTTCAATCAGCTTATTCGCCAGATTTGAAGAGACTGGGCGAAATCGTGTGGCATATATCCGAACGCCTGGAATATACCTGGAATTAAGATATTGGGCTAATTCAGCGCCTCGTACCCAGGGGGCGCCGATCTGTTCGAAGGGTGCGTCGGTCCCCCGGCCAACGGAATAGTCCTTCGATGCCTCCAGCATGGCGAGGCCCGGATAAAGCAACGCGGCATTGAGACCTCTCATATTCGGCGAAGGATTCACCCAGAGCAGTCCCGTGGAGTCGAACCAATCGCCGCGCGACCAATTTTTCATCGCAATGACCCGCAGATCGGCACCGATGTGTTGTTCATGGTTCATCATCCGCGCCAGTTCACCGGCGGTCATGCCGTGCCGGATGGGCATTTCAAAGCAACCGATGAACGACTCCAACCCCGCTTCGAGAACGGGACCCTCTATGTGAACACCGGTGATGGGGTTGGGGCGATCGAGAACAGCGAACGGGATCTTCCTGCTAGCGGCGGCGCGCATCGCATAATTCATGGTGGAGAGATACGTGTAAAAGCGTGCTCCCACGTCCTGAATATCGAAAATCAACAGATCAACCGCGGCCAGCATGGCCGCGTCAGGCCGGCGGTCCTGTTGTTTATAAAGACTCCACACGCGAAGACCGGTTTTTCGATCGATCGTGTTGTCTACGTTTTCGGTGTCCAGAAGACCTTCCCAACCGTGCTCGGGTGAAAATAAGGTAGTCACCTTCCATCCGGCCGCCAACAACGCATCCACATTTCTACGCCCGTCGTGGGTATGTCCGGTCTGGTTGGTGATCAGCCCGATCCGTTTGTCCCGCCATTCAGGTACAGGGGAAGCAAGCAACACATCGATTCCATTCAAAGTCTGAGCATTGCGGTGCACCACACGGTGCAGACCCGCCCCCACCAGCGTCTCGTTATAACCAGTGAGTTGAATTCGGGGACCGGTAATTCCAAACGACGCCGCGGCCACGGTGGCCACTTTGGCGCGAAGTCCGGTGATTGCGGGCCGGATGTGGGGGTAGACGGAATTCGTGAGCAATATCACATAAGTTTGGGAGAACGGGTCAATCCACAATGAAGTACCGGTAAAGCCGGTGTGTCCGAAGGAGCCGATGGGAAAAAGTTCACCACGATTTCCGGAAAAAGGAGAATCTAAGTCCCAACCGAGACCACGAAGGATGGGCTGGTCAGCGGGCGATTGCGGTGTGGTAAACTTCACCACCGTGACCGGACGAAACATGGCAACACCGTTTGCCTGACCATCGTGCAGGATCATCTGCGCGAATTTCGAGAGATCGGCCGCGGTGGTGAACAGCCCGGCATGTCCGGCAATGCCTCCCATGGCGCGCGCCGTGGGATCATGCACCACGCCGCGAAGCGGAGCGCTGGTACCGGGAAGCCGTTCGGTGGGAGCAATTCTCGCTTTCAGCGAAGCCGGCGGGTTGAACATCGAGTCCTTCATTGCCAGCGGCGCAAACAGGTTCCGGCGTGCGTATTCGGCCAAGTCCATGCCGCTGAGGCGCTCAACGATGGCCCCCATCAGAATAAAGTTGAGATCGCTGTAAACAAACCGGACACCCGGTGGATCTACCGGCTTATCCTGCATCGCCAGGCGGATGCCCGTCTCATGCCCTTTCCAGGCCGGCGGCATATCCAGATCGGGCCGCAGGCCGGAAAAGTGTGTCATCAGATTTCGAACCGTGATGGGACTCTTGCCTCCCTGAAATTCCGGCAGGTAGGCGGTCACCGGGTCATTGAGGCGAATGCGGCCCTGCTCGAACAACTTCATGACGGATGAGGTTGTGACCACCACCTTTGTGAGTGAAGCGGCATCGAAGACCGTATCGAGCGTCATCGGCTCATTAGGGTGACGGGAGCGAAAGCCATAGGCTTTTTCAAAAACGATCTTGCCGTGGTGGCCGACAAGGACGACGCCGCCCGGAATGCGGTCTTCCCGAATGGCCTCCTCCATCACCCGGTCGATGGCGGGCGCTCCGGAAAAGGCAGACCCGGGCGGCGTCCCGGCAAGACACGGCAGCGCGAACAGGGCGATTGCCAAGCCCGCCTCCAGCAGCGAAGATGTCATTGCAACTTGCCGGCAACGGCTTCCATCCGCCGGGCAAGTTCAAAATCGAGCCCGGTGATTCCACCGGAATCGTGGGTGGAAAGATCGACCACCACACGACTCCAGACATTGAACCACTCCGGGTGGTGATTCATCGCCTGGGCCAGCAGTGCCGCTTGGGCCATGAAGCCGAAGGCGTTGACAAAATCGGCGAACGTGTATTCGCGGTGGAGCTTCCCGTTGACGGCAGTCCATCCCGGAAGGCCGCTCAACTGTTGCTCAATTTCGGCCGGAGTTAGTTTGGGTAGCATCTCACCTTTCAGTTTAGTCCCCGGCCCGGCGCGGCTAGAACCCGGGGAAGTGAAGCGCGTCAGGCACGGCCGTATATGGGGACCAACGCGCCGTTGACGTCGGCCGCTTCGTCGCTGGCCAACCAGCAGATGGTGGCGGCGATCGACTCAGGCCGCACCCAGCGGGCGTAATCGGCCGACGGCATGGCCTGGCGGTTAGCGGGGGTGTCGATCACGCTGGGCAGGACGGCATTGACGGTGATTCCGGAGTCTTTGGTTTCCAGCGCCACGGTGCGAATGAGCGCATTGAGTGCCGCCTTGGAAACGCCGTATGCGCTAAGATTGGCCGCGGGATCGAGACCGGTGCGGCTACTGACCGCGATAATGCGGCCGTAACGCTTTTGAAGCATGGCCGGAACCACGGCGCGGATCATGTAAAACGCGGAGTTCAGATTAAGGTCGAGCATCCGCGTCCAGATTTCACCCGTGGTCTTTTCCACCGGTCCGCCGGCGGCAAAACCGCCCACCAGATGAACCAGCACATCCACTTCGCCGGCCTCACGCGCCGCATCGAGCGCGCCGGCGGAGGTGGTCAGGTCCGCCGACACCCAGGAGACGCCGCCGGAAGTCCGGTCGCCATGCTTCGTTCGCCCCACGGCCACAACCGTGGCCTGCCGATCGAGAAATGCTTGCAGGACGGCGCTGCCTAAACCCCCGCTAGCGCCGGTGATGAGGATTCTTTTCCCAGAGAATTGTCTCATTTACGAGTATTCTAGCCGTTTCCAAAGCGCTGCCGCGCGGCACGCTATGATGAAAGACAAATGTCCGATCGTCTTCCCCGGCTTCGGATGGATCTCGATCTGATGCCCTCGCCGCTGGCCGAGCGCCCCGGATTACTGATGCGGGACCCGTTTCATTACTCGGATGCGACACTGATTATTCCGCCCGTTCTGGTGGCGTGCCTGGAGCATTTCGACGGCGGGCAAACTGAACTGGAACTGCGCGCCACGCTGGTGCGATTGACCGGAGAGCTGGAAGTGGGCGAGGTGGTCCGCCATCTTCGAGAGACATTGAGCCGCGCCGGATTTCTGGAAGACGACACCTACCGGCAAATGAAACAGGCGGCCGAGCGGCGGTTCGCCGAACAACCGGACAGGCCGGCGATTCATGCCGGCAGCGCCTATCCGGAGCAACCCGAACGGTTATCCGAGGTCCTGGGCGGCTACTTTCGCAAGGCCGGGAGCGGGGAGAGCAACCATGGGGGACCGTCCGGCATTGCCGCTCCGCACGTTAGCCCGGAGGGCGGCTGGCGATCCTACTCGGCAGCGTATGCGGCTCTTTCCGACGCCGACCGCGGGCGGACGTTCATCGTGCTGGGCACTTCCCATTATGGTGAGCCGGACCGGTTCGGGTTGACCCGCAAACCGTTTGTCACGCCGTTCGGCCAGGCGGCCACGGACACCGCGATCGTAGACCGCCTCCAGGCGGCCGCGCCGCGGTCGGTGCGGATGGAAGATTACTGCCACGCAGTCGAGCACTCGATCGAGTTTCAAGTGCTGTTTCTTCAATACCTGTTCGGAGCCGCGGTCCGGATTGTGCCGATCCTATGTGGCGCCTTCGCGCACAGCCTCCGCCAGGGGGGCCGCCCCGAAGACACCCCCGAGGTAGCGGGATTTCTGGAGGCGCTGGCGGATCTGCGGGCGCGCGAAGGAGCGCGGCTGTGCTTTGTGCTGGGCATCGACATGGCACATATCGGCCGGCGCTACGGAGACGATTTTCCGGCCAAGGCCGGCGCGGGCCGGATGCAGGAAGTGGAAGCGCGCGACCGGGAGAGAATCGAGCGCGTCCGCGAAGGAGATGCCGCCGGGTTCTGGGACCTGGTGCAACCCAACGGTGATGAGTTGAAGTGGTGCGGAACCTCTCCGCTGTACACCTTCCTGAAGTCCGTACCGGGAGTGCGGGGCGAACTGCGCAGCTACCAGCAGTGGAACATCGACGACACGAGCGTAGTCAGCTTCGGCGCCCTCTCTTTTCACCCCAATCACGGCTGATTGCGCGGGCTTGCGGGCCCGGGTAACTGAAGGTACCAACGGCGGTACCGGTACACCTGATACCGCGCGTCCATTCCGAATACCGGCGTTTGCCCGTATTCTAGGCATGTGCACGCGCTCCTACCGAACCGACGACCTGAGACAACGAAACAGGTAACAGGCCTGAAAATGAATATTTTTCAATCCGCGCGATACCGGAGAGGCAGAGTCTTGTTCGTGTGTATGGGAAACTCATGCCGCAGCCAGATGGCGGAGGCGTTTGCCAAAGCCTATGGATCCGATGTCCTCGACGCTTACAGCGCCGGCATCGCACCAGCGGCCCGGGTGTCGCGAATTACGCGACAGGTGATGGGTGAGAGAAGCATCGGGTTGGACGGGCACAAGGCAAAGTCCATCGATCAGTATGACCTCGATGCTTTCGATCTGATCATCAACCTGAGCGACTATGGGCTGCCGAGGACCCGGGCGCGAGTGGTGCAATGTCCCGTGCGCGACCCAATGGGACGAGGCGAAGAGCTCCATCGCGAGGTCCGCGACCGGATTGAGTGGATCGTAAAAAACCTGATCACACAGTTTCGGGCGGCAGAGCAGCGCCAGGCGCACACACGCCCGGCCGCCAATGCCGATCCATGTGAAATGCCCGCGTAGTTGCCGCGGACCGCTTCACGCAGCAGGGTTAATCAGGCCGCGCCGCCATCCAGTAGCCGGGGCGGGTGCGGACTCGCAGTTCGGGCCGGTCGATAGCGACCCGGATCTCGTGGAACCCGCCCTCCAGTTTGTTGTTCGGCGAGTATGTCAGCAGGTACTGGGCATGGACTTCGTCGCCAATCTGGCTGATGGCCGACTCCAGCCCGCGTTCGGTCTTGAACGCGAACTCCTTGCCTCCGGTGAATTTTGAGTACAACTCGGAGGGATTGTCGATGAAGATGCCCGTAACGCCTCTGAAGATCTCGACAAAAAGCGGCATTACGTTGCCCATTCGAGCCTGATAATTGGCCGTATCGGGCGTCTGCGCTCCGCCATACTGCGGGGGCATCGCCGAGGGCGGGATGGGACTCGGACGTGGCGGCTGCGGCCGCGACGTAAAGGCGGCCAGCAGGTGGGAGATATCCACCGAGTACACCAGCACGTTGGCCAACTGGAGATCCGTCAGCACCTCCCTGGCGCGCGCGGAACTGCCCGAATCCCGGCTCTCGCTGAAGATCAGCAGGATTCGCCGCCGCCCCTCAGGGCGATGACGCAGCATGCGCGTGGCCGTCTGAGTGGCATCATTCAGAGCGGACTGGGTGCTGCCGAGCTTGATGCTCTTGAAGGCGGTTTCGATTTTGGATGCGTCCGAGGTAAAGTCCTGCACCGTCTGCACGCGATGATCAAACGCAATTACGGCGATCTCTCCCTGCTCACCAACCACCAGCGGCTGGAACATGGACGCCGTACGCTGGATCTTGGGCAGCATCGATTCCATGTTCGCGCTCTTTTGGATGGCGACGACCAGCGAGATGGGGACAAACGCATAATCCACCTGAATCCGCTGCGGCTTGCCGTTGTCATACAGCGTGAAATCATGAGGCTTCAGATCGGCCACGTAGTTCCCCGCCCGATCGAGCACGGTGGTGGGAGCGATGACGGTATTCACCGAGACGCGGATGATGGGAGACGGCGGGCCGCCTGGCGGCGGCGCGGCCGGATTCTGTTGCGCAATCAGCGAATTGGCGATCAGCAGGGAGAGCAGAACAGGAACAGAGTTCATTGCTTTAGTTGGACGCTATCTGGTTGAGTCGAGTTTCGTTTCCGCTCCGTGCGCGGTGCGGCCGCTCAGCAGGTCGAGAATATGCGGCACCAGACCGACGATGGTATTGAGAGACTCCACCGCGCCGCGAGGCGCTCCGGGAAGGTTTACGATCAGCACATTGCCACGGGTGCCGGCCACGCCGCGGCTAAGCACCGCCAGCGGAGTGGAGCGGGATCCCTCCATCCTCATTCGCTCGGCGAGGCCGGGAATCTCCCGTTCGATCACCGCGCGGGTAGCTTCCGGAGTCACGTCGCGCGGTCCAACGCCGGTGCCTCCCGTGGTGAAGATGGCCGAGAGCTGGTTGCCGCCGGCGAGCGTTGCGAGACGGTCGCGGATCAGGTCGGCTTCGTCGGGAAGCACTTCCATCGCGGGCACGGACCAGCCAAGCTGTTCCAGCCGTTCACGAATCGCCGGACCGGAGCGGTCCTCACGGGCGCCAGCGGTTACCGAATCACTGATGGTCAATACTGCTGCCTGAATCATTTTGGCTGCGCGGTCCTCCTTGGGACCGGAACAAAACCGGCGGGGCGGCGGTAATCGCCGCTCTTGCCGCCGCTCTTTTCGAGAAGACAGATCTCGCCGATCTCGATCGACTTGTCGAGCGCCTTGATCATGTCATACACGGTGAGTGCGGCGATGGCAGCAGCGGTAAGCGCCTCCATCTCCACTCCCGTGGCGGCCTCAGTCGAGGCCAGGGATACGATTCGCACGCCATTCTTCTCAACCGCCGTCTCCACCTCGACCCGGGTAAGGGCAAGCGGGTGGCACAGAGGGATGAGATCGGCCGTACGCTTGGCCGCCATCACGCCGGCGATACGCGCCACCTCGAGCGGGTTGCCCTTGGGATTGCGCGGCAGTTGCTTCAGCACTGCCGGACGAATCCGTACGAACGCATGGGCGCGCGCCGAACGCGCGGTAGCAGCCTTGCCGGAGACGTCAACCATCCGCGCCTCGCCGGCCTCGTTAAAATGCGACAGCCTGCTCATTGCAACAGCACCTGGATCAAGTCACCCTTCTCCCATTCTGCCCGATCCGGATCGGCCACCAGGTAGGCGTTGGCGCGGGAATGGGCGGCCAGATCACTGGAGCCCTGCCACCGGACGGGGGAGAGCGTGCCGTCGTCGTTCAACCGGGCCGGAAGAAAGCGTGTCAGCCCCGTCTGGTGGCGAAAGGCGGCGGCCAGGGGCGCCAGAGTCAACGGCAGCGGCGAGTGACTCCGGCCGGAAAGCAATTCCACGGCGATGCGGCCGATGAGTTCGAAGGTAACCATGGTAGAGACCGGATTTCCCGGCAACCCGAAAAAGAACTTTTGCCGGGCGCGGCCGAACACCATTGGCTGGCCCGGTTGAATGCGCACGCGGTCGAAGTAAAACTCGGCGCCGAAGCGCGCCAGCGCCTGCTCGACGACATCGTACTTGCCGGCCGAGACGCCGCCCGACAGCAGCAGCAGATCCTCGCCGAGTCCCCGTTCGATGGCCAGGCAGGTGTCCTCCAGCGTATCGCGGGCCACGGGGAGGATGCGCGGGACGCCGCCCGCCCGGACCACCTGAGCCGCCAGCGCGTAAGCGTTCGAGTTGCGAACCTGGTGCGGCGCGGGCTGCATGTCGATTTCAACGACTTCGTCTCCGGTAGAGACAATGGCCACCGAAGGTTTCCGGTAGACCGTGGCGCGAAGACGTCCGGTAGCCGCCAGCACGGCGATTTCGGCGTAACCGATGCGAGTTCCGGGCGAAAGCAGCGAGTCGCCGGCGCGCGCCTCGGAACCGCGCGGATTAATGTAACTGCCCGGCGGCACCGCCGCATCCACGCGCACTTTTCCGTCCTGCGCGGTTATGTGCTCCAGCATTACTACCGAGTCGGCTCCTTCGGGCACCACCGCCCCGGTCATGATCTCGATCGCTTCACCGGCGTTAAGGTTCAAGATGGACGGTTCACCGGCGCGCACTTCGCCGGCAATACGAAACACTCCGGGGGTGGCGGAGGCCCGCAGTGCGTATCCATCGCGAATGGAGCGCGGCGCCGGGGGAAGATCGCGGTCGGCGGCGACCGGTTCGGCCAGGATACGGCCGGCGGAGTCGATTAAGGCAACGGTCTCGCTGCCGGGGAACGGAGCGGCCGCGCGAACGTGATCGACTACGCACTGACGCGCCTGGGGAAAGGTCACCGTAGCCACAGCTATGCATTTTAACAGTGCGCCGCGGCCACCCGCCGGTAGAGCTGCTAATTGGAGAGGATGCGTTCGAGCACCGACATGCGTACGGCGACGCCGTTTTCCACCTGATTGAGAATCACCGAGCGCTGCGAATCGGCGACTTCAGAAGCGATTTCGCGGCCGCGGTTGATGGGCCCGGGATGCATTACGATGACGTCGGGGTGGGCCAGATCGAGATGCTCCAGCCGCAGTCCGTAGAACTGGAAGTATTCACTGGCCGGAAAGGCGGCTTCGTGCTGGCGCTCCAGTTGAACGCGCAGCATCATGATGACGTCCGCCGAGCGGATGGCGTCGCGAATATCGTCGGTCAGCGTGACGCCGGGCGCGATGGACGCCAACTCGGGCGGCAGCAGCGGCGCCGGACCGCATAGAACGATGTCAGCCCCGAACTTTGCCAGCAGGTAGATGTTTGACCGCGCCACCCGGCTGTGGGCGATGTCGCCGATGATCGCCACACGAATCCCTTCGAGGGTGCCGCGGCGGTCGAGAATGGTGCGCGCGTCAAGCAACGCCTGTGTGGGATGTTCGTGTGTTCCGTCTCCGGCGTTGATGATCGGCGTGGGCAGGTGGCGTGCCAGAAAATGCGGAGCGCCCGAAGCCGAATGGCGCATCACGATCGCATCCGGGCGCATGGCGGCCAGCGTGTTGAGCGTATCCACCAGCGATTCACCCTTGGAAACACTGGAGCCGGAAGCGGTGATCGAAACCGCATCGGCGCCAAGGCGCTTGGCGGCAATTTCGAAACTGGTGCGGGTTCGCGTGGAAGCTTCGTAAAACAGGTTGACTATGGTGCGGCCGCGTAACACGTCCAGCCGTTTCACCGGTTGATGCTGGATCGATTGAAAGTCACGCGCGCGAGTGAGTATCGCTTCGATTTCAGACCGGTTGAGATCCTCAATACCGAGCAGACCGGAACTCATCGTTCTCTCCTGGGAGCCGGGCGCGAATACGGCCGGCTAACCGTCCACCTTTTCGACCAGCAACACCTTCTCGGTCTGGTCGATTTCCATAAACTTCACTTCGATGATCTCGCTGTCGGTCGTCTGCACCGTGCGCCCCACATAGCGCGCGGCGATGGGCAATTCCCGGTGGCCGCGATCGATCAACGCCAGTAACTGGACCCGGGCCGGGCGTCCGTGATCGAACAGGGCGTCGAGCGCGGCGCGAATGGTGCGGCCGGTGTAGAGCACATCATCCACCAGAATGATGTCCTTGCCGGTGACAGAAAAAGGGATGTCGGTGCTGTTCACCACCGGCGCATGGCCTACCGTCGAGAGGTCGTCACGGTACAGGTTGATGTCCAGCACGCCGACCGGGATCTTGCGGGATTCGAGTGTCTCGATCTTGCCGGCCAGGCGCTCAGCTAACGGGACCCCCCGGCGGCGGATACCGATGAAGGCGAGGCGATCGAGATCCTCGGTCTTCTCCAAAATCTCGTGCGCAAGCCGCACCAGGGTACGGTCGATCTCCGATGCGCTCATCAACTGGCTCTTTTCGCGAGTGGCAGTCATAGACAAAGAGGCACTGAACGTTCCAGGGTACCAGATTGGATCCGGCGGGATGCGGCCTTGGCCGCGCCAGCCACTCGCGCGAAAGAGAAACGGCGTCCGACGGGCTCAGGGAATGACCAGTTGCTGCCCGGCGCGGATCTTGTCCGGGTCGGAGAGTTGGTTCCGGTTCGCCTCGAAGATCTTCATGTACTGATTGGGCGAGCCGTAGAATTGTTTGCTGATCTTCGACAGCGTATCTCCGGGCTGGACGGTGTACGTTTTCACGGCATTCGCCGGCGCCGGAGCACGGGAGGAATCGACGCGGATATCGGCAGTCAGGTCACCGTAGCCGGCATCGACTTGCTTGATGCTATTCCAGACTTCGTTCTTGATCTCTTCCGATCCGGCGATCGCGCCGATGAACAGCTTTCCATCCTGTAGATGAAGGTGAGTGAGTTCCACCCCGCGGTTTTGTATCGTATCGAGGGCAGGTTGATATTTCTGTTTGAGTTGTTCGAGATCGGCCATGAGTTCTCCGGGATTGATCGTGCAGCCGGCTTGAATTCGCCGGCTGGATGCCGATGTCGCATCCTTGAGATTAAGATACGCCGGCGGCGGCGGTGGATCCAGAAAAATTAGATAATGGAAGCTTGGAGATCGAAAAGATACTTCTGCGCAAGGTGGGCGAAGCCATCGGCCGCTTCCGCATGATCCGCGACGGCGACCGGGTGGCGGTGGCGCTTTCCGGGGGCAAGGACTCGCTGACACTTCTTGAAGCGCTCCTGCTGCTGGAGAAGCGTGCCCCGGTACGTTTTTCCGTCTGCGCTTTCACGGTGGAGCAGGGAAAGTTCCTCCGCCCGATCGAACCCGTGGGAGAGTACCTCAAACAGAGAGGCGTAGAGTGGACGTATTTCCGCGATCCGCCCTCACTGCGGCTGATCGAGGAACGGCCGGGCCATGGCTGCGACCTGTGCAGCCGCTACCGGCGGCGCGCGGTCTATGAGATTGCCCGGAACCTGGGCGCCAATGTGATCGCCTTCGGCCATACAGCCGACGATTTCTGCGAAGCGTTCCTGAGAAACTCGCTGTTCACCGGACGCGTGAGCGCTCTGCCCCCGGTAACCTATTCGCGAAACAAAGACTTCCGTCTAATCCGGCCGCTGGTGTTTGTCGATGAACAAATCACCAGCCGGTTCGCCGGATCACTGGGCGCCCCGGTGGTTCCCTGTGGTTGCTCCCAGCGCACTGGAACCGTGCGGCGATCGATCCGGAACCTGTTCGCCGACATCGAGAAGGACTACCCGCATCTGAAGGACACGCTGCTTTCAGCCATGGGCAACCTTCAGCCGGAGCGACTGCTCGATACACGCTATCTGCAACTGGACCCGGCGGGCGAAGACGGATTTACCGGCGCGGGCGATGAGGCGTTGGGTGGAGCATTTCCGATTCTCACCGATTCGTGAGATGAAAAGACCGAAGAGTCCCGGATGGTTACCGGATTGAGGGAAAAATGAGGCTTCTGCCGCGCGAAGAGCGTTTCTTCACACTATTTTTGGATCAAGCAAGATTCATTTCCATGGCCGCTGAGCGCCTGCTCAACGGCGTTCGAAAGGGAAACTCCGATTTGTCGGCGGCCGCCGCGGACATTGCCCGCCTGGAACAGCAGGGCGACGAGGTGATCCACGACATTTTCATGCGGCTCAACCAGACCTTCATCACGCCATTGGATCCGGAGGATATTCATTCCTTGTCGTCGCACCTCGATGATGTGCTCGACGGAATCGAGGATGCCGCCCACCGCATCAACGCGTACCGGATCGAACCAATTCCGACGCCCGTGATTGAACTGTGCGAGATTGTGTATTCGAGCGCGATGAGCCTCGGCAAGGCGTTTGACGCTCTCAACAAGGAAGAGAAGATGTTGGAGCACTGTATCGAAGTCAACCGGCTGGAAGGCCTGGCGGACCAGGTGCTGCGCCGGGCGGTGGAAGATCTGTTTGCGACCGAGAAGGACGCCATCGCTATTCTCAAACTGAAAGAAATCTACGAGTTCCTGGAGCAGACGACCGATCGCTGCGAAGACGTCGCCGACGTGTTGCAGAGCGTGGTCATCAAGAACAGTTGAGCCCGGGCGTGCAGCCCGCGGCTGGCGCGCCTTTCTTAGTTGCGACTCGCAACCTGCTTATTCTCAACAGCCTGGCGATGCGCTTTCACTTGGTGTGAATTGTTGTCACCAGATGCAGGTAGTAAATTGTTCAGCTGTTCTGAATTTAATGATCAAGAGGGGCCTCTCAGATGATGGAAACCTGGTCGTTGAAACCGGTTTTTCCGGCGGTTTCACGCAGTTTTTTCTATTGACATTCAGTTCACAGAAGTTTATCATCGACTGCAAGTTTCATCAGAAACCAGCACCTTGTGCTGGTGGTATTGAGGGTTCCTGCATGAGCTTTCAGATCGGCGAGAAGGTGGTCTACCCGAACCATGGGGTAGCAACCATAGAAAACATCAGCAGCCGGGCTTTCGGCACTTCGCTTGAACGGTATTATCTGCTCCGGCTCACCTGCGGCAGTATGACAGTGATCGTTCCGTTTTCGCATGTGGCCGACATAGGCTTGCGGAAAGTGACCCGGAACGGGGAAGTGGCGCGGATTCTGACCTTTCTGGCCGAGCCGGTGTCAAAGACCAAGCAAGACTGGAAGGACCGCTTCAAAGAAAACTCCGAGAAGATGCGGGACGGCACTTTGTGGGCGATTGCGCAGGTTTTCAAGTGTCTGCTGCGCCAGCAGTGCGACAAGCCGCTTTCGTTCCGGGAAAAGAAGATGCTGGACCGCGCCCGGCACATGTTGATCACTGAGATCTCGATTGCCCGAAACCTGAACGAGCAGCAGGCGGCGGACCTGCTGCAGAGAACGCTCGCCAAAGCACCCCTGGCTCTTCCGGTCGCGATATAGCGCCGCCCACGGGCGCCCTCCAAGCGGACCCCCGGTGGTCTGTTTCCACAATAAGCACACTTGTCTGCAGTTGGCGCGAATGGATGCATGTAGGTGATCGACCCTAGCGCCAGAGTACTGTTCGGCGTTATCTGATCGTTACCTAAGTACTTTGCTGCGTAGTAACTTTCCGGGTCTCTCCGTAACATTGAAATTGGAGCGAAGTTGCGGTTATGCGGTGTCTGCATTGCAGCAAGAGAATCCTGTTGCGCAAGTTCTCCAACGGAGAATTCTGTTCGGAAGCTCACCGGCAAGCGTTCTTTGAAGAACAGCAGCGGCTGGCCCTGGCCCGCCTGGCGGAGTCCGAACGGGCGCTGAGTGCGGCGGCGAAGCGGAGGGATGCGGCATCGTCGCCCACGTTTCTTTCGGTCCAGCCGGCGCCATTCAAATCGGTGTACATCGCGGTGACACCGGCTAATCCTTATACTCCGGCACCCGGGTTGACGCTACCGGCTACGGCGAATCGGGCCGTCTTCGACCCGACGCCGGAGACGGTGGTAGCGCCGGCTCCGCTCATCGCGATTCCGGCAGCGACGGAGGCTCATTCTGGCAGAGTCCGGCTGCGGGCGTTCGGACCGGGACGTGCTGTGGCCCGGATTACGACTCCGTGCATGAGGCCAGTACCGGCGGCACACGGGTTACGAACCGCCGGAACGCGGCGCGAGGAGTGGGATGGCCGGTTAGCGGCGCAGGGAATCTTTAGCGCTCCGCTGGCGGTTGCGGGCGCGGTGACCCGCCGGCGGAGCCGGTTCCGGCTAAGACTGCCGGCGGTTGAACTCACTCCCGCCGGCCCCAAGCTACCGCTGGAACAAGGGGTTCCTCCGTGTTGCGGAGTCGTTCAGGCGGCACGCCCGGGCCGCAATTGCGAAATTATTCCGCTCGTCTGCCCTACGGCTAAACGGCGGGTGATTCCGATGCCGCTCCGGCCACGGTTCCTGGCGATGGTGGAGAGCAAACCGGCGCCCGGCTTTGCCGGACTGCTGGCGGCGGCCACTGGAACCGAAGGCTGTCGGGGATTCGCTCGGCCGATGGCAATTTCGCATAATGCGATCCCACTGGCGCCGGGGTGCCGCCGGGTTGAGCGTGTCACGTCGCAGCCGGCGGCCTCGCTTGGACAGGGCTCCCTGGTCTCCCTGGCGATGCCGGAGGCGCGGAGCGCATCCGTGCCGCTGCGGACCATAGAATGCGCACTGGCCACCGGCGGGTTGAATCAGCCGGCACGGACCTCAGTGGCGCCTCCGGCCACCGCTGGCGCGAGGTTGGCGTTTGCGGCCGTTCAACCGTATCTTTACGATGGCGCATCCGCCGCCGGCGAGCGGCCGATCTATGCAAATGGGGACTTCGGGCAATCCTGCCCGGCGCCGGATTGCATAATCACCACCGCGGGCGCCGAAAAAGTCATTCGGACGGCGGCGTGCAGTCCGCTCCGCAGTCCAGCCATGCTTTCGCTGCCACCGGCCCTTCCGGCGCCCGGATCCCTGACAGCGCGAAACGTGGAGTCCGGGACCTATCCGGCACAGGTCGAATTCCGAACGTCCGCACCGGGACTGAGACCAGCCGCACCCGGATCGAGCGGGCGGCTGATGCGTCTGTTGTTTGCCGGCCAGGCTGACGCGGGACCGCGGACGCTCATGGGGGCCAACGAGCGTATCGCTTCGGCCTGGACGCCTATGCTGATGACGGGTATCCGGCGGCTGGTTCCGTTTGACGATACGATTCGGAGCGCCGCTGCCGGGGTGGAGCGCGGAGCAACCCGGCGACTGCTCCAGCGGTGGCCGGTATCACTGCCCGCATTGGTGCCCGCCCGGCTACGGTCGCCAAAGGTTTGGGCGATTGCGGCCGCCATTCTGGTAATGGCGATCCTGCTAGGCAAGTTTCCGAGCGGTGGGGCAGCAGCCAACAACGGCCTACCCACCCAAGAGGCCAAGAGTGGATTCAGCCGGCAATGGGAGCAAGTGCAGGATCAGATTGTCAAGCGCGCCGCGGTAAACCTGCAGGACGATTTTCGGGCGGGACTTTCCGACTGGCGCGGCAAGGACAACTGGGCCCGGGAGTGGAAATACGATACGGCGGGCTTTATTCACACCGGCAGCCTGGCCCTGTACACGCCGTCGATGGCGCTGAACAACTACTCGCTGGAGTTTCTGGGCCAGATTGAGCGAAAGGCGTTAGGGTGGGTTGTCCGGGCGAAAGACTACGACAACTACTATGCAATGAAGCTGGTCCTGGACAGGCCCGGACCGCTGCCGCAAATATCGCTGGTCCGCTACGCGGTGATTGACGGCAAGGCGACGGGCCACCAACGCGTGCTGATCCCAACACCAGTTCGTAATGATTCACTGTTTCGGATCCGTGTAAATGTGCAAGGTGAAAATATTACGACTTCAATTCAAGGACAGGTCGTGGATTTTTGGGCGGACCGCCGATTAAGTTGGGGTGGGATCGGTTTCTTCAGCGGCAAAGGGGAGCAATCCCGGATCCGTTGGGTGGAGGTCTCGCACCACTACGACATATTAGGCCGGCTGTGCGCATTGGTGGCGCCAAGCGGGATGGTACCGGCTGAAGGAGGTTTAAATCGATGAATACGCGTAAACGAACGCCGGAGCGCGAGGAGCCGGAAGCAGGCGGGCCGAAGGCAGCGTCGCGTCCCGACCGGGATTCGCTTGCCCGCGCAGTCTCCCTTCATCTGGACGGGAAGACCAAGGAAGCCCTCAAAGAACTCACCCGCGCCATCGAGGCGGGTGACGACCGGCTGGAGATGCACTCAGCGCGTGGTTATATCCAGTTCGAACTCGAGCAGTATGACGATGCCGCGAAGAGTTACCAGCGTGTTGTCACGGCCGATGCCAACCATCCGAACGCCTGTTTCAACCTTGCCGTCTGCCTGGAGAAGTTGAACCGATGGGGCCAGGCTGCCGAGCAATTTGAGCGGCATCTGCAGATGGAGCCGAACCGATTGGAAGCGCGTGTCGGCTTGGGGGTGTGCCAGTTGCGTACTGAAAAGGCCCCGCAGGCGCTGGACACGTTCGAACAAGTGCTGGCGGCGGATCCCAACCACGAGACGGCGCAATTCGGAAAGGCAGTGGCCTGCCAGGTAATGGGCAGGCTGGATGAGGCAGGCACCATCTATGGTGCTTTGCTCGAAGCAAATCCGAAGTCCGAGGAGGCGTTGACGAACCTGATCGCCATCTCGATGACTCGCCGGGACGACAAATCGACCCGTGAGTACTCTGAACGCCTGCTGGCCGTTCAGCCCTATTCCCAGGCGGCGCTGGAAGGCCTTTCGGCGGTGGCATTCAATGCCAACGATTACGAAACGGCGGTTCGCTGCTCGGCCAAGCTGGTAGAATACACGCCGGATCACTTCGAGCACTGGTTCAACCTGGGTGTGGCGTGCCAGAAGTCCGGTCGCAAGGACCAGGCGGTTCAGGCGTACACCGAAGCGGTCCGCGTGCGGAACGATGCCGCTCAGGCGCATGTGAATCTGGGAATTCTGAAGCAGGAACTAGGCGACCTCAAGGGAGCCCGGCAGGCATACGAACAGGCCTTGACACTGGCTCCGAGCACCACCGAAGTGCAGTACAACCTGGCCACCGTGGTGGAGCAACTGGGATCGGTTGCCGAGGCCGAATCGATGCACACCGGGATCGTGGCGCAGCATCCGGAATGGGCCGACGCCTGGTTCCGCCTGGGTTACCTGCGTCTGCAACAGGACAAGTTCCCACTGGCGGCCGAGGCATTCGAATCCTGCGTGCGGCTGCGGGCGCCGTGGCCGGAAGCCGAGAGCAATCTTGCGTTGGCCTACTGGAAGGCGGGCGACAAGATCAATGCCGAACGGGCGTATCGCGACTTGCTGGCCACCAATTCGGAGAACCTGGACGCGCTTCACGCCCTGGCGTCGCTCGCCATCGAATCGCAGGACTTCGCCCAGGCGCTGGAATTGCAGGCGCGGCTGATCGAATTGGGCGAGCGCGGGCCGGAACTGTTTTACAACACGGGCTTGCTGCTACAGAAATCCGGACAGATGGACGACGCCATCAAACTGTACCGCGAAGCAGTGGCCGAGCGCCCGGGCTTCGCCGAGGCCTTGCTGAACCTGGGGCACGCGTTGAAGGATCGCGGCCAGCAGGATGAGGCAAATCAGTGCTGGAAGGAAGCCCTGGCGTCCAAGCCAGAGTTAGCCCACGGTTACTTCGACCGCGTATAGACGCTTCGGGGCCGGCCGGGCGGCTGGCCCCAAAGCATATCCAGCTAGCGGCTTACTTCGTCCCAGCTCACAACCCTCTGCTCGTAAATGGACTTACGGCCCATCATGGCCACCAGCGTGGATCGCCGCGCGGACTCGGCGTCATTCAGCGGCCGCCGCTTGTTGCGCGCGTTGTCGATGAAGGCTTCGAGCGACAGGTAGGTCGAGTCTTTGCCGGCATTTGGCACTTCGAGTTTCTTCTCACCCTTCTGGTCCCGCGCGATCCAGATGGCGGTGGACAGTTCGATGGCGCCATCGGCTCCGAAGACGCGCTCGTGAATTCCCGAGAAGCCCGGCGGATCAAAATAGATATGGCTGAAGTTCATTCGCAGGCCACCGGGAAAATCGTAGACGACGCTGTAGTTGTCCATCGTCGTGCGGCCCGGTGGAACGTCGTTGAACACGTTGATTCCGCCCGAGCCATAAACACGTAGCGGCGGGGCACCGGCTGCCCAGGTAAACAGATCGATGATGTGACAGGCCTGCTCCACGATGTTGTCGCCCGAGATGGCACGATTGAAATACCAGGCTGTCTGCCGGGGCAGATCGCCGGTGTGGCGCGTGCCGTGCAGATACACCACCTTGCCCAGACCGCCTGAGTGGACGAAGCGCATCGCCGCGGCGCGAGCCGGATCGTGCCGCAACTGGAATCCCGCCTGGAAGATTCCTTTCGCCGACTTGGCGGCAGCGAAAATCTGGTTACACTCCTCCGGCGTCAGACCCATCGGCTTTTCGCAATAGACATGCTTGCCCATTTCGAGAGCGGTGATGGCCATCTCCTTGTGCAGGTTGACCGGCGTAGCAATTACCACCGCGTCGATGGTCTTTTCCTGGTCGAGCATCTTGCGAAAATCGGTATAAGACGCGGGTTTGTGGCCACGGTTCTTGGCGGCGGCGATGCCCGCGGCCAGAGTGTCGGGGTTGATGTCACAGATGGCGGCAATCTGAATCCCGGGCACGTCCAACATGTGCTTTTCCAGGTACGAACCGCGGTTACCAACGCCGATGAATGCGACCCGCACCGCCTCGTTAGGCGACTGGCCCGAGAGGATTGCCGGCCCGGCGGCAAGCGCGCCAGGAACCGCTAAAAAGCTTCTCCGTGTAAAGGAACCGTCCATTCTGTTCTCCTATTGGGTTTCCTCCAGCATACTCCGCGCCCGGGAGTGCGGGCACCCGGCCGCCTAACGCTGCACTTTTCCAAGTACCACGGGGTGGGCGGCGCCGGTGGCAGAGGGCAGGTTCGCCGGGCTTCCGTTCCAGGTTTCATAGGCGAGAATGGCGAATGCGATTGCTTCCTTGGCATCGGGATCGACGCCGAAATCGGACGATCGAGAGAGCGAAAGTTCCGGCAGCAGCGCAGCCAGATGGGCCATGATCACCGGATTGTGCACTCCACCGCCGGAGACGATCAGATCGGCTACCGGCATCGCGGTTTGAACAAAGCGGCGAATACCTTGGGCGATGGTGGCGGCGGTAAGGGTGGTGGCGGTGGCAATCAGCGATGGCAGGTTCGGCCCGGCGGCGATCATTTTCTCGACGAACTCCGGGCCATATTGCTCCCGGCCGGCCGATTTTGGAGGCTTCTTGCGGTAGTAGGCAGCGCGCAGCAATTGGCCTAGCAGTCCGCGGTTTGCCACGGCGCGGCCGGCGATCCGGCCGTTGCGGTCAAAGTTTCGCCGGCCATGTGTGTATCGGGCCGTGAGGGCGTCGATCACCATGTTTCCCGGTCCGGTATCGAAGGCAATCACTTCGTCCGGTGCAGCGCCCGGGGGGATGGCCGTGATGTTGGCGATACCACCGATGTTCAGCGCAATCCGGCCACGCTTTGGGTGACGGAACAGCATGTAGTCGACATAGGGAACCAGCGGCGCACCTCGTCCGCCGGCGGCGATATCGCGCGGCCGGAAATCGGATACGACGGGAATGCCGGTGCGCTCGGCCAGGATGGCTGCTTCGCCTATTTGCAGAGTGCTCGCCACGCGATGGCCTCGGAATCGGATGGCCTCTCCTTCATGGAAGATGGTCTGTCCATGGCAACCGATGAGATCCACCGAGGCGATCGGCGTGTTGGAGCGCCGGCAGGTCCGCTTTACCGCCGAAGCGAACAACTCGCCGAGCAGAAAGTTGAGGCGGGCAATCGTGCCGGTGCAGGTACCGGCATTGGAAACGGCAAGCAGGTCCTGGCGGACGGCTTCCGAATAAGGCGTGCTGTAGAACGCCACCGGGGTAACACGCTTCGACCAGCCGCCGCCACGGATATCGACGATCGCCACGTCGATGCCATCGAGCGACGTCCCGCTCATGATGCCGGCGATGCGCATTACCCTTTCAACTCCTTTTGCAATTCGGCCAGCAGGTTCAACGCCTCCACCGGGCGCAGGTTGTCCAGGTCGAGCGCCCGGATGCGGTCGGCGATCTGGCCGCCCACGGGCTCGAATAAGCGGATCTGCAGGGGCGAACCGTGGCGGCGGGATTTGGGCGTCAGCTCTTCAGATACCTCATGCTCGGTTTTCTCGTGTAGCGCCAGAATCTCCCGGGCACGCTCGATGACGCTCAGCGGCAGCGCTGCCAGCCGGGCGACTTCGATGCCGTAGCTGCGGTCGGCGGCGCCTGGCTCCACCTTGCGCAGGAAGATGATCTGGTCGCCCGCCTCCTTCACGCTTACATGAAGATTGCGCACTCCCTCCAATTGTCCGGCCAATTCCGTGAGTTCATGGTAGTGGGTGGCGAACAGCGTCTTGGCGCGTGTTCTCTCGTGCAGATGTTCGATGACGGCCCAGGCCAGCGCGAGGCCGTCGTAGGTGGCTGTGCCGCGGCCGATCTCATCCAGAATCACCAGGCTCCGCGGCGTGGCGGTATTGAGGATGACCGCCGTCTCGGTCATCTCCACCATGAACGTGGAACGGCCGCGCGCCAGGTTATCGGCGGCGCCGATGCGGGTGAAGACGCGGTCCACCAGCGGCAGGATGGCTTCATCGGCCGGGACAAAGGAACCGGTTTGGGCCAGAATGACGATCAGCGCCGCCTGCCGTAGGTAGGTGGATTTGCCGCCCATATTCGGGCCGGTGATGACGGCGATAAAACCGGATTGCGGATCGAGGAAGAGATCGTTTGGGATAAAGCGCACGGCATCGCGCTCGGTGAGCCGCTCGATAACCGGATGGCGTCCGGCGGCGATGCGCATGGAGCCATCGGAGGAGAAGCGGGGGCGCGTGTAGCGGTTGGTTGCCGCCAGTTGGGCGAAGCAGGCCAACACGTCCAACTCGGCGATGGCCGCCGCCGTCCGGCGGATGCGCACCGCCTGGGCGGCGGCGTGGCCGCGAATTTCCGCAAAGAGCCGGCGCTCGAGTTCGAGGATTTTCTCCTCAGCCGCTAAAATGCGCGTTTCCAGCTCCTTCAACTCCCCGGTGGTGAAACGCTCCGCATTGACCAGTGTCTGCTTGCGCTCGTAGCCGGCGGGCGCCAAGTGGAGATTGGCCTTGGAGATTTCAATGTAGTATCCGAAAACGTTATTGAAGCGGACTTTGAGGGACGCGATTCCTGAACGGGCGCGTTCACGCAACTCGATTCCGGCAATGTACTGCTTGCTGTTAAGGCGCAGATCGCGCAACTGATCCAACTCAGCATCGAAGCCCTGCCGGATGGTGTCGCCATCGCCCAGATGGAGCGGCGGCTCGTCGCTCAAGCCCGTGAGGATCCGGTCGCGGACATCGGCCAGCTCATCGAGGCCGCCGGCCAGCGACTGAAGCCGCCCGGCAGTGGCGGTGGCGGCCAGTGTCTTCAATGCCGGAATCTTCGCGAGCGAGTGGCCGATCGCCAGCAGTTCGCGTGGTCCCGCGCTGCCAAGTGTGATCCTGGCAAGCAATCGTTCCAGATCGAGAATTCCGGCCAGTGTCTTGCGCAGCTCAGACCGTCCGATGGTGTTGCGGGCAAGTTCGGCCACCGCATCCAGCCTCGCTTCGATTTCGGGTTGATCGAGAGAGGGGCTGAGCAGCCAGCGGCGCAGCAATCTTCCTCCCATGCCGGTGGCGGTCTCGTCGAGGATGCTGAGCAGCGTCGCCTCCTTCCCTTCCCCGGCAAAGACCGGCTCCACCAGTTCCAGGTTCCGAACCGTCACGCCGTCGAGGATCATGGCGCCGCAGCGGTCGTGGAACGAAGGCCGGTCAAGGTGCTCGAGCGCCGATTTCTGCGTCTCACGAACGTAATGCAGGAGCGCTCCGGCGGCGCGGGTGGCCAGAGGCTTGCCTTCCAGTCCACATCCATCCAGCGAGAGCAGATGAAAGTGGGCGCACAAGGTACGCTCGGCATAATCGCGGGCGAAGGTCCAGTTTTCCACTTCGGTCCGCACGCCAGGCAACACGGGAGCGCCGGCAGTGACCAGGACTTCGCGCGCGCGCAGATTCTCGATTGCCGGCCCGGCTTCGGCCGCATCCACTTCGGTAACTCGAAACTCTCCGGTGGAGACGTCGGCATGAGCCAATCCGGCGCGTGCCCCATCGAATACCACACTGGCGAGGTAATTATTTTCGTGGGAGCGAAGAACGGTGGAATCGGTAGCGGTGCCGGGAGTCACAACGCGCGTGATTTCGCGTTTAACCAGCTTTTTGGTAAGGCGCGGATCTTCCATCTGCTCACAGATGGCGACCCGGTAGCCTTTTTGGATCAACCTGGCCAGGTAGCTTTCAGCAGCATGGTAGGGCACGCCACACATCGGAATGGGCTGCCCCTTCTCCTTGTTCCGGGATGTGAGGGTAATTTCCAATTCGCGGGCCGCCGTCACTGCGTCGTCGTAAAAGAGTTCGTAGAAATCGCCCAGGCGGAACAGAAGAAGGGCGTTGGGGACCTGCTGCTTGACGGCGTGATACTGCCGCATGAGCGGAGTGGAAGGTTCTCCGCTCATGCGGCACTCACCCGAATCGAGCGTGGCGCCAGCGGGCTCAGGCGTAAATCCCGCGCAGCTTCATTGCGAAGGAGACACGGTCCAGGGCCAGCATATAAGCCGCGGTGCGGTTGTGCACACCGTGTTTTTCGGCATAGCCGACCACGTCGCGAAAGCTGTTGACCATAATCTCTTCGAGCCGGCCATTGACCAGTTGTTCGTTCCAGAAGAAGCCTTGGCGGTCCTGCACCCACTCAAAATAGGATACGGTGACTCCACCGGCATTTGCCAGGATGTCGGGAATAACAAAGATGCCCTTTTCGGCCAGAATCTTATCCGCTTCCGGAGTAGTCGGTCCGTTGGCGCCCTCACAGAGGATCTTTGCGCGCACGCGCGCGGCATTCTGAGATGTCAGCACATTCTCCCGGGCAGCCGGCACCAGGACATCGCAATCCAGAAAGAGTCCGTCTTGCTGGGGGACGTTCTCGCCACCCGTAAAGTCACGAATCGATCCGGTTTCGTTGCGGTGCGCGAGCAGGGCGGCGATGTCCAGCCCATGATCGTTGTAGACAGTGACGTCATATTCCACGATTGCGATGATCCTGTAGCCAGCCTGCGCCATCAACCTGGCGGCCATACTGCCGACGTTACCGAATCCCTGAATCACCACCCGCGTATTGTGAGGTTCCAGGCCGAAGAGTTTGAGGGCCTGGCTGGTGACGATCTGGCAACCGCGTCCGGTCGCCTCGGTCCGGCCCCGGGAGCCGCCGAGATCAAGCGGCTTGCCAGTGACGACAGCAGTGACGGTGGAGCGCATGTGCATGGAGTAGGTATCCATGATCCAGGCCATGGTTTGCTGATTGGTGTTCATGTCCGGCGCGGGAACGTCTTTTTCCGGTCCGATGAACTCAATCAGCTCCGCGGTGTAGCGCCGCGTGATTCTCTCCAGTTCGCTCATCGACAGGAGGCGTGGATCGCAGACCACACCTCCCTTTCCGCCACCGAAAGGAATATTCACCACGGCGCATTTCCAGGTCATCCAGGAGGCCAGAGCCTTAACTTCGTCCAGAGTCACATCGGGCGCAAAGCGTACTCCGCCTTTGGCAGGCCCACGGGCCACTGAGTGCTGCACCCGGTAGCCGGTAAACACCTCCAATCGTCCATCGTCGAGTTGGACGGGGATGTGAACGGTCACCTCCCTGGCCGGCGAGCGCAGAATCTTGCGCATTCCGTCATCCAGGCCAAGGCGGGATGCGGCCTCATCGAAACGCGCTTCGGCCGCCAACCAGGGATTCATTTCATTTTCAAGGGAAGAACTCACTTCCGTAATCATCTGGGTCCTGAACCTCCGCATACATTATGCTCTCTTTTGCATACGAATCGACGTTTTGAAAATGAGTTGCAAGGTAACTCCAGCTAACGGCTTCTCACTTCCGCCCCGCGTCTTTCCAATGTCATACTTCAACTTCCAGACCGTGAGCAATCCTGAAAGGGAATCCGTGATCAACCAACGTACGCGCATTGTCAGTTTCCGCCTGTCTGAAGAGGAGTATCAAAGACTGTCCGAGACTTTCCCGCGCTACAACGCACGTAGCGTTTCCGACATGGTTCGCGAAGCGTTAGTGCGTTTGTCGAACAACAGCAGTGACTCCACCGCCGGCAGCGTCCAGGGTCTGCGCCGCCAGATCGGGCGCCTGGAGATGAAAGTGAAGCGCATGACAGCGATGCTGGAGCAAGCGCTCCGGCTGCAGCCATCCGGCAGGCGGGAAACCCCGCATTCCCAAACCAACGGTAAAATCGGAAGGTATGCCCTTTCCGGTTCATCGCATGCGTCGCCTTCGCGCGTCGGAAAGTCTGCGACGCGTGGTGCGCGAAACCAGGCTGTCGCCTGACGATTTCATTCTGCCGTTATTTGTGTGCCCTGGCGAGGCGGTGCGCCGGGAAATCGGCGCGATGCCCGGCAACTATCAACTTTCGGTTGACCAAGCCGTAAAGGAGTGTGCCGGAGTTGCCGCGCTGGGCATCGGCGGCGTCATCTTTTTCGGCATTCCGGAATCAAAAGACGAATCGGCCTCCGGCGCCGCGGCGGACGATGGCGTCGTGCAGCAGGCGCTGCGCGCGGTCAAGCGCGAGGTACCCGGACTGCTTTTGATTACCGATGTCTGCAACTGCGAGTACACCAGCCATGGCCACTGCGGCAAGGTCGTGGACGGTGACGTGGACAATGACCTCACACTCACCTGGCTGGCGGCGACCGCCGTATCGCACGCCCGCGCCGGCGCCGATGTCATCGCTCCGTCTGACATGATGGACGGACGCGTTGCCGCCATCCGCCAAGCGTTGGATTCAGCGGGATTTCCCAACAAACCCATTTTGTCTTACGCCGCCAAGTATGCATCGGTATTTTACGGTCCTTTCCGCGAGGCGGCAGAATCCGCTCCGCAGTTTGGCGACCGCCGCAGCTATCAGATGGATCCTGCCAACGCGCGTGAGGCGATACGCGAGATCGAACTGGACATCGCGGAGGGAGCGGACATGGTGATGGTAAAGCCGGCCATGCCGTACCTGGATATCATTCGGCAGGCTCGCGACCACTTTTCGCTGCCGCTTGGCGCTTACCAGGTGAGCGGCGAGTTCAGCATGATCATGGCGGCGGCGCAAAATGGCTGGATCGACCTGGACAGGGCGATAGTGGAATCGCTGACCTCGATCCGGAGGGCGGGGGCGGACTTCATCCTCACCTATTTCGCGCGGCGCGCCACCGAGTTGATCAGCTAACATCGTCCTGCGGCGCGATTTGGCGGGTGCCTCGCTCGAGTGCCGGTTTCTGCTAAGATTTGTCTTCTCTCAACAGGGTTCAGTACGGCCCTGTACAACCGAAGGAGGAGTATGGCAACAACGAGTCCAGCATTACAGAGAGGCCGGCCCGGACAACTGGTTTTGGCGGCCATCCTTGCAATTTTTGTATATGGTGTTATCGCCGCGATGCTGGGCACGATTCTGCCGCGGCTTGGCGAGAAGTTCTACCTGACGCCGGCAGAGATGGGGAATATTGCGCTGGCGCAGGCGATCGGCCTGGTGATCGCATCGGTTTCCGTGGGACCGCTGATTGATAACAAAGGCAAGAAGACGGGACTGCTCATCGGCCTGGCCCTGATCGCCGCCGCGCTTTACGCCTTGCCGAACGCCAGTGGCTACGACATGCTGATGGCGTACCTGCTACTACTGGGCCTCGGTGGCGGCATCATCGTGACCGCTGCCAACGCACTGGTCAGCGACATCAGCGAAGAGCGCAGGGCTTCTACCTTGAACCTGCTGAACGTGTTTTTTGGTCTGGGCGGATTGGCGACACCGTTCCTGGCGGCCAACCTGCTGGGCGGCGATGCAGTCAAGCTGTGCTACCTGGCCGCGATTCTGACCACCGGCACCTTACTGCTGCACATCTTCACTCCAATGCCGCCGCCGAGCGGCGAGCGGGGATTCAAGCTATCGGAGGCCGGACAACTGCTGAGCCGGCCATCGCTTTATCTGCTGTCCTTATTCCTGTTCCTGTACGTCACCTGCGAGTGCGGCGTGTGGAACTGGCTGGCCACTTATCTGATCAGCCGCGGCATCGTCGAAGCGACGGCGCTCAATATCCTGTCGCTCGGCTTCGCCCTCGGTCTGCTGTTGGGCCGCGTGGTGGTGTCGCGTATTCTGATCAAAGTCGCGGCGCCGGCGGTTACTCTTGGAGCTGCGGCGCTGATGGCGATCACTACCTTCCTGATGCTGCAAACAGGCTCGCCCACCATGGCCTGGATCGCGGTGTTCTGCGGCGGGCTGGCGATGGCGCCGGTGTTCCCCACCACGCTGGCGATGGTCGGTGATGCCTTCCCGAAGGGAACGGCTACGGCAATGGGAATTGTCATCACCTGCGGCTGGATAGGACTGGCGGTGAGTTCGCCGATCATCGGTGCAATTGCGCATCACACATCGCTACAGACCGCGCTGCTGGTGTTGCCCGCGGCGTCCGTGCTGATGATACTGGTGAACTTGGCCGTACGCCCGGCGTTGAGAAAGCACTGACGCGGCCCTTCGCGAATGACCGGACCGCGGCAGTTGGCAGTAATCACTGGCGCCTCGAGCGGCATTGGCGCGACGTTCGCGCGCAAACTTGCTGAAAGAGGATATGACCTCGTTCTGATCGCCCGCCGTGGCGGCCGGCTGCAAGAGCTTGCGGCGGAAGTTGAAGCCAGGCACGGAATCCGCGCTCAAACGGTAGTGGCGGATCTGACGGTGGCCGAAGACCTCCAGCGGCTTTGTTCCCGCATGAACAGCGGCGAAGCGCCGGCGTTGTTGGTAAACAATGCCGGATTCGGCCTCCGTGGCGCTTTTGCCGTCAGCAGTCCGGAGACGCAGCGCAAAATGTACCTGCTGCATGTGGTGGCTACCTCCGCGCTCACCCGTGCCGTGCTTCCGGGCATGATGAAGCGTCAGTCGGGAGCGATCATCAATGTGTCGTCGGTGGCCGCCTTTGTCGTCGGGCCGGGGAATGTGAGTTACTGCGCCACAAAAGCCTGGATGAATAGTTTCACCGAAGGGCTGTGGGCGGAGATGAAGGCACTTGGTTCGCCGGTAATCGTACAGGCGCTGTGTCCGGGATTCACCTATTCGGAATTCCATGATGTGATGGGTGTCAGACGGGACAACCTGGGCCGAGGGATGTGGATGCCGCCGGATTTCGTGGTGTCGGAATCGCTGAAAGGCCTGGATCGCGGCGCACGGTTGGTGATCCCCGGTTGGCGCTATCGGCTGCTGGTGGCGCTGTTGAAGATCGCGCCCAAGGCGATCGTGCTGCGGGTAGTGGCGCGCAATTACAACCGCCTGTGATGCTGATTCGGCCTACGTGGCATTGCGTGCGTATTCGGCCAGCGTCCGCACGTTCTCGTGGGGTGTATCCTTCACTACCTCGCAGCCGGCGCTGACGATGTAGCGCGAGCCCGCCTGGCGATGACATTCTGTTATGGCAGCGCGAACCTGACCCGCGCTGCCGTTGCGCAATACCTTTACCGGATCCAGATTCCCCAGCAGAACCTGCTGCTCACCCATCGCGGCGCGGGCGGAATCGAGCGGCGCCAGAAAATCCAGGTCGACAATCTCACAGCCGAGTTTGCCCATCCCGTCCAGGATTCGCTTCGTATTCCCACAAATGTGCAGGCGGGTGCGGCCACCGGCGGCCTGAATGGCCTGTACCAGCCGCATTTGGTATGGCCAGACCTGCTCGTAATAAGGACGAGGCCCGATGAGCGATGCCGCAGCGTCGCCGATTCCGATAATATCGGCTCCAGCTCGTAATTGCGCAATTGCGAACCCAATGGCGTTCTGCAGGGCCAGTTCGAACAGGTCCTTAACGAATGGCGGATCGTCGAACAGATCGAGCATCAGGGTGTTAATGCCTCTAAGATCGGCCGCCTCGGCACAGGGCCCTTCGACCCAGCCTTCGACGAGCCGGTCCCGGCCGCAACGCTCGCGCAACAGTTCAACGGCGGCGATGCGGTCGGACATCCGCTCTCCGCGGGATGGCTCGACGGGTTGAAGGCGATGTAGGATTGCCTTGTCGGTGAGCAGAGCCCGGCGCTCGATGATGGCCGGAGGCTGGTCGTCGAACCACTCGATCGCGGCGCCGAAGTCGGACGCCTCGCGCGCGGGATCGGAGATTGCCGAAACGAAGTCGAAGTCAAAAGCCTCCGCGGTGGCTGCCTGGGCGGTGGCGAGGACAGAGTGATCACGGGCATAATCGCCATACTTCACGCCGGTAAAAGTGGCGGCGAACATCATCGTGATCGGCATGAAGGCAAGGTGATCCGGAGTGCGCCCCTCGATCGTCGCCAGTATGCGTTCGCGGCCGGTCATTTGTCCCTTCTCACTCCCTCTATAGCGATGTTACGCGTACTGGCAGGAACAGTTGCAGTCGCGCGGCGCCTGCGGGTAAACACCCGTGCCATGGTCCGGCGTCCAAACGCCTTCAATTCGGGTCCAAACTCGGCGACGAAGCTGTCTTCCAGATGCGTCATGTATGTCCACGCCAGACGGCCGCCGATCCGGCCGGTCGTGAGGCCGTCATTGCGCCAGGCGGTGGTGGCAACATCACCGGCCAGGCTGCCGGTGAATCGGGATATCAGAAACGGTCTCGAACCGTCGGCGCTCCCCACCGACTGCCACAGGACATGACGAAAGCGGCGCAAAAGCCCTGTTTCGCGCGAAGGACGATACCGTAGGTCCTCCCCGAGCGCGGCGGCGGTGAGAAAGCTGATCCCATTGCGGGCGATGCGCCTTCCCAGGCGGTCGGAATAGCGCTGCCCGAAGCCCGGTGCGCCTCTACCCCATTCACACGGTTCGCCGAGCACCTGGTCGAGAGAGGTGTCAACCGCCATGAACAGCAAACGTTCGGCGCCGAACGTCCGGCGGACAAATTCCCGCCGTTGCTGTTCGAACGAAGGCGCGGATCCGGAATCCTCGGCCAACGCCAGAAGCGGAAGACAGAGCAGACAGAGCAGCAAACTTACAGATACGATCATTTCAAATCCCCGCCAGCACTTCTGAACCTGCCAGCGAACCGGCAGTGATTATTGGGAAGCAGTATACAGGAATCCCGGCTCTGGCGGGTGGCTCGTCCGGGGAGATTTGTCTTCTGGCGAAGATCGCCGCATCTTTTGGGGCACTTTTTCGGATTCCGCTCGTATTGAGTAGTGAAGGAGACAACGATGAGCTTTCGCATTCTTATTCTGCTGTCATTCGCATTCACGCTTTACGGGCAGCAGATTCAACTCAATCTTGATCATTTGGCCAAGAAAGCCAGCAGAGTGGAGAACGTAAATATCGACGCTTCGACGATGAAGAGCGCCGGGTCGCTTCTGTCTGTAAGGGACAAGAGCGGACAGATCATGAAGATGATCAGCGGGCTCCAAGGCATCTGCGTTCGCAGTTTCCGATTCGAGAAGCCGGGGGCTTTCAGCGATAACGACGTCGATCGTGTGCGGCGCCAACTGCGGGGCCACGGGTGGACGCAGATTGTTGGGTCAAACGACGAGAAGGCAGGAAAGATCGAGGAGGTGTACCTCCACTCGACGGATGGCAGACCCGACGGTCTGGTGGTGCTCGACGTGAAACCGACGCGGTTCGAGGCAGTCAACATTGTCGGCAGCCTCGATCCAAAAGCGCTCGGCGCAATCGGCGCGGAAGCGCAAAAACAGTAGGCGTACGGCTGCGGCAGTCTTCAGCAACCGCCGCAGCCGTTATGTCCGTTCCTGGCGTTCGCCAGGTGGGCGATCTGAGCCTCAAACGGGATCGAATTGTCTCTCTCGATCTTCTCCCGGTAGCAGGGACCGGCGTTGTAGGCGCAGAAGGGGTAAAGTTTGCCGTCCGGGGCGCCATAATGAATCACACAGCGCTTCACACGCTCGATGTCATAGTTGTAGGGGTCCATGAAGTGCATGCCGGCGAGCATCAGCGTTTTGTAGGTAAAGCCATTCTTTTCCATCTGGCCGCGGCCGTAGTCTTTGTCGAGCATCCCTTGCAGGGTTTGCAGGAATTTGTTGAAGGTCAGGCCTTCGGGCGCGCGCTCCTCGTTGAAGTGCTTGCGCAGCGAGTTCCAGGCCGAAATCCTGGAGAAGAACTTCAACCGCGCCTTCTCCGTCTTGCGGGCGAGCAGATCGATCTCCTGAAGCATTGCGCCCATGTCGATAAATTGGGTTACCGGCGTCGCCCGTTTGTGTTGGTCGACGAACATGTAAGTGCCGAGCGAACAGTGCGGATGGCAGCTTAAGGTGGGGATCTCTTCACCGCGCAGGGCGCCAATAAACCTGGAAAATGGCGTCACACAAGAAAGCGGGAACCAGTCCTGGTGCGGGTGGCACATGCCGGTCTGGTCGTAAACGGAATGGGCAAAGTCGGACAGGGTGAAGCGTTTGCTTTCCAACTCCCTGCGGGCGATACGCCCGGTGAAGGCCACCGGTTGAAAACTGATGCCGCTTACACAATCGATGTTGTCCAACGCACAGCGGACGATGTCGCCGATCTGGTGGTCGTTTACCCCCTTCACGATAGTGGGCACAAAGATGATCTTCAGGCCGGCCTTGCGGACGTTTTCGATGCAACGCAGTTTCTTTTCCCACAGCGGTTCACCCCGGGTGCGGCGGTAAACGTCGTCGCTGACGCCATCAAACTGAAGGTAGAGGCTGTGAAGGCCGGCATCTTTGCACTGGTGGGCGAACTCTTCGCTGGTGAACTTGATGCCGTTGGTGGCAATTTGCACGTGGGAGAAGCCGATTTCCTTCGCCAGGCGAATCGCATCCAGGAAGCGGGGATAGATTGTTGGCTCGCCGCCGGAAAATTGGATGATACGGCCGGCTACCGGCCTCTGTGACCGGATCGCGAGCAGCATCCGGCGGACGGCTTCCAAATCAGGCTCGTAGAGGTAGCCGGCGGCATTCGCATTGGCAAAGCAGACCGGGCAGGTCAGATTACAGCGATTGGTGAGGTCGAGGTTTGCCAATCCCGTGTGGCTGGTGTGCAGCGAGCAGAGGCCGCACTCTTCCGGGCAGCGTTTGGCGTCGGGAACGGCCGGATTGGCCAGACCCCGATTATCGCCGAACGTCCATTCCTCCATCTTCAGGTAGAGTGTTGCGTCGGAATAGATGGTGTCCTTGAAGAAGCCATGGTCGAGGCAGGTTTTCTCCATGACGACGCGGCCGTTGTCTTCGCGGAGCAGCGCTGGGATGATCCGGAGGCATTCCGGGCAAAGCGATTCGGTTGTTTTGGGTAAACCTCGTGGAACTCGTTCGATCCGGCCGCCGGTGTACGTAGTCTCCGGCTGGATGATGTTGAAGTCGATCGCCTTTTCTTCCGCAAATGCCTGGGTGTTCATGAGCCCTGTCTCCTCAAATCCGCTCTCGATTCCAGCAGGGTCCGACCCAGGCGACCTGCCACTTTCCGTTTGCAGCCAGTATAGTCAACAGTTTGCGAGGCTACTAGAGATCAGTGCCGAACGGTGAGATTAGACAGTCAATCGGGGAATATAAGATCTGAATGGCTTTATCCTAGCAAGGTGGCCGGCTGTATGGGAATAATGGAGGCAAATGAGACGAATCCTGCCGTTTCTTTCGGGTGTTACGCTACTGACCGGCTCCCTGCTCTGTGCGCAGCGGCCGCGGTCGCCGGAGGTTCATCCGGACCTTCGCGTCACGTTTCGATTCGTCGCCCCACGCGCTACGGCGGTGGCACTGGATCTGACGGGCGAGCCGCGTACGGCGCTTCAGCGGGACGACCGAGGGGTGTGGTGGGTGACCGTGGGGCCTCTCGATCCGGATCTTTACAGCTACCACTTCCTCGTCGACGGCGCCGCGGTGATGGATCCGCTGAATTGGAGAATTGTCCCGAATCTTCTGAACAATGCCAGCCTCGTGGAAGTAAAGGGCCCCGAGCCACAGGACTGGAACGTTCAGGCCGTGACGCATGGCGTGGTGCACCGGCACGAGTACCATTCCACCGTGGTGGGGGACGATCGCGACTTTTACGTCTACACCCCACCGGACTATGACCCGGCCGCAAAACGGCGCTACCCGGTACTCTACCTGCTTCATGGGTATAGCGA
>JADZGD010000015.1 GCA_020854055.1 Bryobacterales bacterium
CCGAGGTAAATCTGCAAAATATCGGCATGGATTCCACGCCATCGCGCCTCTACGGCATTTTGTGCCAGCCGAAGGCGCCGGGAAAGTATCCGGCGCTGCTGGCCGTTCCGGGCGCCGGCGTGCGCCCTTACCGGGGTCTGGCCGAGATGGCCGCGCACGGAATCATCACCCTGCAGGTGGGAATCCACGGTATCCCGGTGACGCTCGATCAGACCGTCTACGAAGCGTTGGGAGCGGGAGCGCTAAAAGGGTACTTCCTGTTCGGACTCCATAACCGGGACCGTTATTACTACCGGCGCGTCTACCTTGGCTGTGTGCGCGGGAACGACTTTCTATCCAGCCTTCCCAACTACGATGGCGTCAATCTGGTGGTCACCGGAGGCAGCCAGGGCGGCGCTCTATCCATCGTTACAGCCGGTCTCGATCCACGGGTACGCGGTTTGGCCGCCTATTATCCCGCGCTCTCCGACGTTACCGGCTACTTGCACAATCGCGCCGGAGGCTGGCCCCACATGTTCCACGCCGCGGAAGGCGCCATGTCGTTCCGCTCCAAGGATATGATCGAGACGTCGGGCTACTACGACGTGGTGAACTTCGCGCGCCGGGTGAAGGTGCCCGGAATTTATAGCTGGGGTTACAACGATGAAACCTGCCCGCCCACTTCCACATACTCGGCCTATAATGTGATTCCCGGGCCGAAGAAACTTCTGCTGGCGCTGGAAACCGGACATAACAGTATCCCCGAGCAGGTGGCGCGCATGAATGCCTGGCTGCTGGAGTTCCTGAAGATCGATACCAGCGGAAAGTGATCGCGGCTCAATTCAGCAACAGGTCGAACGACTGGGAGATGTACTGCTTCAGATCCGGGCGCTTCACCACCGCATCGAGGAAACCGTGGTTGAGCAGGAACTCGCTGCGCTGGAATCCCTCCGGCAGTTTCTGGCGGATTGTCTGCTCGATCACCCGCGGGCCGGCAAAGCCGATGAGTGCTCCCGGTTCACCGATATTGAGATCGCCCAGCATCGCGAAGCTGGCGGTCACGCCCCCGGTCGTGGGATCGGTCAGCACGCTGATGTAAGGAAGCCTCGCTTCATCCAGGCGCATCAGCGCGGCGCTGATCTTCACCATCTGCATCAGGCTGATGGCGCCCTCCTGCATCCGGGCGCCACCCGAGGCCGAGACGATGACCAGCGGAGCGCGCCGGGTGATCGAGCGTTCAATCGCGCGGGTGATCTTTTCACCCATCACCGACCCCATGCTGCCACCGATAAACTTCAACTCGAGCACGCAAATGTTGACCGGCCGGCCATTCAGCGTGCCGCCGGCCGAGATCAGCGCATCCTTCATCGGCAGTGCCCGCTGCATGGCGCTCAGCCGGTCTTTATAACGTTTGGAATCGACGAAGTCGAGTGGATCGGTGGAGGCCAGATCCCGGTCGAACTCTTCCCAGGCGCCGTCGTCAAACAGCAACTTCAGGCGCGCCGCCGCGTCGATCTTGAAGTGGAAACCGCAGTGCGGGCACACCTGCTGGTTCTCTTCAAGAGCCTTACGCCACAGGATCTGCCGGCAACCGTCGCACTTAAACCACAGACCCTCGGTCTTGACGTGGCGTTCCGCTTCCGCGGGGTCGCGTTTGATGTTCGTCGTCGGTCGGGTAAACCAAGCCATAGCGCCAGATGGACAGTCACTACCTTAGCGCGGGTACGGATGCCCCCGCAATGCGGCAAAAGCGCGGTAGATCTGTTCGGCCAGCAGCGCCCGCGCCAGTTCGTGCGGAAAGGTTAGCGGCGAAAGGGACAGCAGCAGATCGGCGTGCGGCCGCCATGCGGCAGGAAGTCCGTCGTGTCCGCCGACCAGAAAGACGAGTTCGCGTCCTCCGGCCTCGACGCTGGCAAGATAGGCCGCAAATGCGCCGGAGGTAAGAGGCTTCCCGGCGGGGTCGAGAAAAACCTTGTGCGCCGCCGGGTGCCGCAGGAGCAGGTCGAAGCGAGCCGGGTTAATCTCCCGCGACTCGCACTGGACCCAGCGCCGGGAGCGCTTCAGAAACTCGGCGGTGATTGCGTTGGCATGCTGATCCCGTGGCTTCCCGATAAAGTACAGAAATATCTTCACGCTGGACCGATTATGCCAGAGCCGGCGTCAGATCGGGTAATCTCCGCGGGATTTCAATAAAGTTCGGTTGCCCGGCCGATATGTGTGTCGAGGGAATGCGTGATATCACTGCATAAGTCTGTGATCGAGTTGACCCAGATTGAGAGTTTGTTCAATGCGGCCTCGGAGGCATACCGATCCGCGCTCACGGCTGTCCGCGACAATATTGTGGAGGTAGAACCCGCCGGCGCGGCCGCACACCGGGCGCGTCTGGAGACGATCCTGCGATCATTGGATCAGCTGCGCGATCGGGACTCGATTCTGGAGTCGGCGAGTGTATTAAAGGTGGAGTTGCACGGCTACCGGACAGACGCGCAACGGCGGCTGGACGCGCTCAATCAGCAACTGGCGTCCACCGTTGCCGCACTGCAACAGCTGATAGAATCACTGGCCGGCCGATCGGATGGCCATCAGGAACGGCTGCATACGGAACTCGGACGGCTTAAGACGCTGATGCGGGTTGATGACCTGAAGACGCTGCGAGCCGGGTTGAGCGAAGCGATCTGCGGGATCTCCGATTGTATCGAACAGATTCAACGGCAAAACCAACTGGTAGTTGCTCTGCTGAGGGACGAGATTCGCACACTGCACTCACGGGTAGAGACCGTGGAGCACGCCGCCACGGTGGACCCGGTGACCGGGTTAATGAACCGTGGAAAAATTGAAGCGGTCATCCAACAACAGGTGGCGTCTGGCCTGGCCTTCTGCATGATTTTTGTACGGGTGGAAAATTTCAAGACGCTGCAACGCCAGAATGGACGCCGAATCACCGATCAGTTAACGGTTGCAGCCAGCCGGCGATTGGCCGCCATTGTGGGAAACCGGGGGTCGGCCGGACACTGGAGCGACGACGAACTGATCGCCATCGTCAACATCCCCAAAAACGAGGCCGTCCGCATCTGCCGGGATCTTCCCGGACAACTCCGGGGGCCGCACCAATGCACACGTGAGGGCCAGCCGGCCCACCTGTTGTTGCAGGTTAGCGCCGGCGTGGTGGAGGCCCGCCCGGGCGAGCGGGCAGAGCGGTTGCTGGACCGCGTCGATACAATTATGCGCTCACTCGCTGGAGGCTGACCGCCACTACGCCCGGCCGAGATCGACCACAATCGCGGCCAATGCTTTACGGAATTGCGCGGGGCTGTCCACGTCGAAAACGCGCGGCGCAAGTGGCTGCAGGTACTTAACCATACTGTCAAAATCGTCGCGGCTGCCGGCCGCTCCGCCGTGATCAAGCCGCATGCGCCTCTGGCGAAAATGGGCTCCGCCCCACCCGGCTAACCGCGCGGGCGGAGGTGGCGGCATAAGCCGGATATAGTACAGCCGGTAATCGGATGACATTGGCCGCCGGGGAGGGTCCACCGCCTGAGCGGTCCGGAACGAAAGCGGCCGGCTGATGACTATCAACGCCTTCGACGGGCCGAGTCGTCTTTCCACCTGCCCGACGAAATAGGCCGCGCTCAGCGAGCGGCTCCACAGCGAACGGTAATCGATGGTTGCCGGATTCGCATTCGACAGCGATTCTCTCAGAGCCGGCCAGTTGAGCGCCTGCGCATCGCGTTGCTCAAAGGCGATCCGGCGCCGCGACAGGTCCATCAAGCAGATATCCGGATGGGAACCGCCGCATTCCAATCCGGCTAGTACCTTCAAGACCGGAAGAAGAATACTGAGGTTCCGGTGTTGTACGCGCAACGAAGCCGACAGGTGCTCCGAGGGGGTGAGGTTCGCCAGAACATCGACTTTTAGCGCATGGCCAGGTTTTGCCACCAACGGAAGCCGTTGCCGCACCTGTGGCTGAAACCAGAGATCCGGCGGATCGGCGGCGTCCAGAAACTGCACCGTCGGAAGCGGCTTCCACAATTCCGGGAACGGGTCTTTGCTGAGCTCAGGAACGCGAAATCTTGTCTGCCGCACGCTCCGCTCGCCGGACGCCGGATCATAGAGCACGGCCGAGACCTGATAATCGCCGGGTCTGACAAATAGCAACTGCGAGTACTCGATATGGTCTTCCCTGTCGCTATCCTCCATCCGGCTCACGTTCACCGTGTCCTGGTGGTGATAACGGACGCCGCTCGAGTCCTGAACCTGGACATAAATAACCAGTTGGGCATTCCTTGGGCGCTTTGTCAGATTCCCTATGCCGATCTGCGCTTCCAGTGGAACCAGAAGCCGTTGATGCCAGGTCAGTTCGGCGTGCCGAACATGAAGGCTCCAGCCCATCGAGGTATCCGCGCGGTCCTTCGCCCACTGGTCAAACGGGGTGCGGTTGAGTGCCGCGCCGCCATTCACCGATTGAGCGGGCAAAGGTAGCGCCGCCACAAAGAACAGCAGGTGGGAAAAAACTGCGCGCATGCGGTAGAACCCCAGCATACACCCGGAACCGGCAGTGTGGGGGAGGCGCAAAACCGCGGGGCCACGGATTCACTTTACTCCGGGTTCGGCAAGGAGCATACTAATTGAGATCTGTGGCTCTTGAATACCTGAATAAGGAGAAACTGGATGCCTTCCAAGCAGATGATACCCGGATTATTGGTAATCTGCCTCGTTCTCACTCAAAACCTTTCCGCAACTCCGGCGTGCGCGGCAAACGAGCCGGGAGAGTGGCAGGTGACCTTCAGTCCAATCAGTCACAACTTGGACAACAACGACAACTTCTCAATCGATAACTTATTTTTAAGTATCGATACCCGTGACACCGTCGGCAGCGGTATCGGCGGTGGGACGACGATCATGAAAGTGAATATTTGGACCGGCGAGGAGACGGTAATCTACGCGCCGGAAACCTATATGTCGGGCGACAACAAAGCGCCCGGCCTTGGTGCCGCGTCCTACAGTCCGCTGGCTGACGAGGTGATCTTCATTCACGGCCCGCTGCTGTCGGAAGTGGCCGAACGCGGCTATTACAGCACTCGCAACCGGCAGGGCGGCATCGTGGCCGCCGACGGCAGTCAAAAGCTATCCTGGGCCGACTGCCGCGATGTAACTTCGGATACGACTCCAAAAGGCGCGCTGCGAGGCGGCACTCACCGGCATGAATTTACCGCCGACGGATCGCGCCTGGGCTTCACTTACGACGATTTCCTCATGCAGAACTACCCAAGAACCCTGGGGTTTATGAAACCGGCGTCGAACATCTGCGGCAATGCCCGTTACTACTCCACATTGTTGATCCCGGTGGTACCGGCGGGCACCGCAAAGCCGGGTGAGATCGAACAGGCCGACAACGACTCGTGGGTGGGCGCCAAAGGGCTGATGCGCGGCTTCATCGGAAAGGTGAAGCAAGACGATGGCACCTATATGAGTTCGCTGTTTGTGGTCGATATTCCTGCCGATGTCGATATTACCACCAACGACCCGGGCACCAAGACGAGATTCCCCGGGCCACCCACGGGCGTTACCATTCGGCGGCTGACAAACAAGCCTGCCTCCGGAATTGTGCGTGGATCCTTCGACGGCACCAGGGTGGCCTACTACGCCGCCGCGCCCGACGGAACCAATCAGGTGTTCATCATCAACTCGCAAGGCTCTGACCTCAGTCCGGATCCGGCGATGCGCCCGGTACAGGCCACCTTCTTTCCGGGCGGCGTTCAGGGCGGCGTGCGCTGGCATCCGACGGGCAACTCCATTGCCGTTCAGGCGGACAATGGGGTCGCGGTAATCTGCGTGAAACCGGGACCGCTGTTCGGAATTTCACACTTTGTAACCTCACATGGAGCCGGGCGGACCGCAAGCGAAGCCCTGGTCTGGAGTCGTGACGGCCACCGGTTGGCGTTCATCCGCCGGACTCCCACTTACGACGAGACAGCCACTCTGCTGAAAGACTTCGGCGGCAACAACTTCAAGCAGATCTGGATAACAGATTTTCCGGATTGCAACCAGAACGGAATCGCCGATTCGATCGAAGACGGCACCGTTCGTAACGCGGCTAACATGACGGCCGAGAGAGTGGCCCCGGAATCGATGGCCACCTTCCTGGCATCGGGAGTGGCTGCGTCGAGCACCGCGGTGACATCCATACCACTGCCCACCACGCTGGCCGGGGTGAGTGTGGAGATCATTGATCAGAGGGGTGTGAAGCGGCCCTCGCTCGTGAGCGCGGTAATGCCGGATCGCGTGAACTTCGTGGTGCCAGCCGGACCCAAACCCGGCGCCGGCTCGGTGTTAGTTACACTTGCCGATGGCACCAGGATCCGGCCCGATGTACAAATTGACTCCGTCGTGCCTGGGGTGTTTTCTGCTAATGGCACCGGAACCGGAGTGGCTTCCGCGACGGCGGTTCGAACCAGCGATCAGGGCAAACAGACCGATCTGCCCGTCTTCACTTGCGGGCAGGATGGAAGTTGTACTGCCGTTCCGCTCGATCTCGGTAGTGCAACCGACACCGTAGTGCTCTCCCTGTTTGCAACCGGTGTGCGCGGCTTTGCCTCGCTGCCGGTGGTTAAAATCGGAGGCCAGGTGACGGAAGTGCTCCGGGCCGAGCCGCAGTGGGAGTTGATGGGACTCGACATTGTTGATGTCGTGGTTCCACGCTCGCTCGTGGGTAAAGGTAACGTCAACGTCGAGTTAACCGTGGATGGTGTGCTGGCCAACCGTACTACGGTCAGGGTGAAGTAGCGAATACGGACATAGTTAGTCGCCTTACACTCTAATGATAGGGAGCCGGGTCTAGATACTTCCCGGCTCCCTATATGATCAATCGATCCAATCCTTCGGCCAGGCTCACGCAGACAAAAATCAAGCGCTTTCAGTTAATTCCCTATTGAAGTCGCCAGCCGCGGTGATAGAATGAAACAATCTGTTTGCTTTATGTGCAGATGACGGGATGACACCCGCCCGCGAAGGCCCGGGGAGGCCACACAAACGAATGCTGAAAGCAACCTTATTGGCGCTTGTGCTCGCATCAACGGCACAGGCGGACCTAATCACGATTGATCTGCTCGCCGCTTTCGGGCAAGGCGTTAGCACATTCGGAATGCCGCTTGTCGATTTTCGCCAGCAGGGGCTGAAGGGACCACGGTCCTCTTCGATGACTATTTCGGGCGCCGCCGCCAACAACGGTACCATCAGCTACAGCTATTCGGGCGCCGGCGAACCAAACGCTTCCATCGTGGGACTGAACATTGTGTTTGATTCGCTGAACATCACGAGTTTCACTCCCGGGGCGACCAACACCTGGAGCTTTGCGAACGGCGCAAGCTCCTCCAGTTTCTCGGTGTACGGCAATGTCTCGAATCTCACTGGCGCGCCAGCCGGCTATAATGTGCTGTTCACTGGTACGTTCGGTAGCGGCGTCGACCTGGAACAGGTTGGCGGCGGCACCAGCGTGATCAACCAGGTTGGCACTGCTTCGCTTGATCTTTCACCGACGGCCGCGGGTTTGCAATTTATCCAGGCGCTGACACCGGGGAACATGATCGTTTCGAACGCGATCCTGCAAGGCCTGTCATTTATTCCAGGCTCAAGCATTGGCGTCAACGGCAATTTCACCTCCACCAATGCCAATTTCCTTGGCGGCCAGTTGCTTCTGTCTACCACAGTTCCTGAGCCGGCGTCCTTTATGATGATCGGCCTCGCCGGACTTGCTTTCGGCTTCCTGCGGCTGCGCCGGAAGTAGTTCGATTCGATCGGCTACGATTTAGAATCGCGCTGTTCAATTTGAATCGCCGGGTACATTCAGTTGTGCCCGGCGATTTTCTATTTAGCCGCTGCCTCAACCAGCAGGCGTACCGGACCGACCGCGGCGATCACCACTTCACCTCCAGGCTTTTCTCTTTTTGCCAGGGCGCCCAACCGGCTTTCGGCTGCCGCCGCTGGCAACCGGCGTCCCCCGTGGAGTGCGTCTAACGCCTCCAGCCCGATTTCCCCAATGCGCGCCAGGTACACCGAGATTAACTCTGTGTCCTTCATGAGAAAGCTCGATGCCAGAAAGGGCTCCAACCGGGAGCGGTTGTCGCGCCATCGCTCCAGTTGGCGCCGGATCGTATTTTCACTTGCCGCGTCCGGCGCCGCCAGGTAGCGTTCAACCAGCTCGCGAAGATGGCGCACCGGCACGCTTTCCGCCCGGGCGGCGTCTACCAAACGATTTAGTGGAGTTGACTGGCTGTAGACCTGTGTAATCTCGCGCCCCTCGATCCCCAGCGGTTCCACGGCATCCCCAATCGTCTTCAACAGATCGATGGGAGCGTCCGGCGCCAGCCGCTGGAGCATCGCCAGGTAGTTGCTGTTATGGGTCACACCGCGCCAGTCGAGCCAGTCGCTGACGCGGTCCAGCCGTTGGTACATGCCGGCACGGGTACTTGCACCGGCGGGGCTCCAGAACCGTTCGGCGATCGCCGCCGACTTCGGCCAGATGCGCGAGTCAATCGTCTCCGGGCTGGTGAACTCGGTCCACATGCAGGCCTCGCCTCCCATCACGCGGGCGGCCTGCTCAGGTGTCAGGTCCTTGGCCGGACCCCCAAGCGGATCGACATCGTAGTGCTTTCCGGCCGAATCGAGATGATCCAGATAGTAGCCCCAGGACAGTAGCGCCGGATGACCGCTGCGGGCGGCCACCGCCATCGACTCATGGTCGCGCCAGGACTCGATCATAATGCCCTTCGGCAAATCGGGATGCAGCACTTCGTCCCAGCCCATCATTTCTTTTCCGTGCTTTTTCACCAGCACCTCGACGCGGCGGTTGAAATATGCCTGGAGGCCGGCTTCATTCTTCAAATCGTGACGCCGGATGAAGGCTTGAATCGCGGGGTTGGCCTTCCACTGCTTGCCGTTCACCTCGTCGCCGCCGATATGGAAATAGCGATCGGGAAACAGCGCCGCCATCTCTCCGATCAGGCCGTCAATGAATCGGTAAACCTCTTCCTTGGTTGGATCGAGCGCCGGATCATACACTCCAAACGTACGAATGATCGAATAGGGACCGGGAGCGCTGGCCAGTTCCGGGTAGCCAATCAGCCAGGTGGCCGAGTGGCCGGGCATGTCGAACTCCGGCAGAACGCGAATACCCCGGTCGTGCGCGTAGGCCAATATGTGCCGAATCTCAGCCTGCGAGTAGAATTCGCCATTGGTGGTGCCCAACTGGTGCAGTTTCGGGTAGAGTTTGCTCTCCACCCGAAAGCCCTGATCGTCGGTCAGGTGCCAATGGAATACATTGAGTTTGACGGCTTCCATCGCATCGAGATTCCGTTCGATGACCGGAATGGGCATGAAGTGGCTGGTGACGTCGATCAGCAATCCCCGCCAGGGGAAGCGCGGCGCATCTTCAATCACGACCGATGGCGCCACAAAGGAATCCTCGCCGGGAACGACCAGTTGCAGAAATGTCTGAAGACCATGCAGCGCGCCCACCACCGTTGCCGACTTCAACCGGGCGCCTGCGGGTGTCACCTCCAGCCGGTAAGACTCATCCTGGCCCAGGGTGTCGGGTTGGTCGGTAGTCTCCCCGCAGTCGATCGCCAGCGCGGCGCCGGGCCGGGTTGTGCCGGCCGGAGCGTCGAGCGGCAGGCCGGTCTGACGCGACAGTTGTTCGGTCATCCGGCGCGCGCCGCGCTGCAGGCGGGCTTCGGGCCGGGAAGCAAAGGTCACGTGAAACCTCGTATCGATCCGCATGGTCCCGGGGCGCCACTCCGCGGCTCGCGGCAGCGGCATCAGCGCCGGCTTCACCTCGGCGGCCTGGAGCAGAGCCGGCAGAACCAGCGGAAGGAGTACAAAATTGCGAAGTGTCATCGGAATAAGCTCAGCGGTTGAATCTCAATCGAAGTTGATTTCCATTTCCGTCCCCCGGCGGCGCTGGATGATGTGAAACACCAGTCCGGCCAGGAACCACAATCCACCCGCTATTTTGGCGGGATGGGAAAGATTCAACCAGATCGAGAGACAGAACAGGAATCCAAATGCCGGAAGCAGAACACCGGAAAAGACGCGGTGGCCAGGTTGAGAAAACCGCACCCGGAACGAGTGCCGGATGACGGCCGCATTGACGCCCATAAAAGCCAAAAACGCGCCAAAGTTGATCAGTTCGGCCGATTGTTCGTAGTTGAGGATGAATGCGCCCAGGCAGGAAAGCACGCCGACCAGGGCGATGTTATAAGAGGGCGATCCGGACTTGTCGTCGATGTGAGCGAACGGCCGGCCGGGAAGCGCCTTTGCCCGGCCCATGCCGTAAAGCAACCGGGCCACACCGGCCTGCGCGCTCAACCCGCAACCCACATTGGCCACGATCAGAATGATACCGATAGCATGGAATAGCCACTGCCCGCCGACCCTGGCACTGACGTCCATAAACGCCGTCTCCACGTTCTTAAACGTATGAAAATCGGGCCACACCAGTTGTGCCAGGTAGACCTGCAACCCGCCAAACAACCCGGTGAACAGGCAGACGATTACCGCCGCCAGCAGAACATTCCGCCGTGGATTGCGCACCTCCTCGGCCAGCGTCGTAACGCCGTCAAAGCCGCCATAGGTGAGGGCGGCCACCGAGGTCGCGGTCAGAATCGTGGAGATCCGAAAGGTGCCGGGTTCATAGAACGGCTTCACAGAGAGGATCCCGCTCCAGCCGCTCTCACCGAACAGCAGCCGAACGGCCAGTACGAGGAAGGCCGAAATCACCGCCAGCATCACCAGCATCAGCACCAGGTTGGTTCTGGCCGTAAAACGAATTCCTCGCAGATTCACCCCGGTCATCCCGGCGGAAAACAGCAGCACCCAGACCGCATAGGGCACCGCGGGAATCAGCTTCGCCAGCGTGAGGGAGCCGTAGATGGTGCAGATCAGCGGCACCAGCAGATAATCCAGAAACATTGCCCAGCCGGTCAGAAACCCTAGCGACGGATTCAGGCTCAGCCGCACATAGGTGAAAGCCGAACCGGCCGATGGATAGAGCGCCGCCATGCGTCCGTAGCTGACGGCGGTTAGCACCATCGCCACCATCGCCAGAAGAATGGTGGAAACCGCGTGCCCGTTGGAGAGCTGTTGCGCCAGGCCGAAAAGTGGCACCGGAGCAATCGGCATCACCAGCACAATGCCGTAAACAATCAGATCCCAAAGAGAAAGAACTCGCTTGAGATGGGGCGCGGAGCAAGAGCCGGAAGACGCCATCACTTCGTCCGGATCTCTGGTGGTGCTCATGGATAAACTATCCTACCGGCAAACCGAATTATCGTGTTGGTGGAGCAAGAAGTCAAGATGTTTCTGCCACGTCCGTCATGAATGTTACTGCCTGACGAACAATTCTGACGCGATTCCTACCAGTTATGATAACAATGGCTTGACTCTGCCTGGTGTTCAAGCTTACGATGCTGTTGGAGCCGTCTCTCGATGCAGCGCGCCAGCGCGAAACCGGAACTCGACAAGCAGGTTGTGGAAGCCGCCATCCGCCAGTTCGGCCCGATCTCCCGTGCCGGAATTCATGAGATTGCCGGAATCCGGCCAAGCGCGACATCCCAGATTGTACGACAACTGCTCAGTGAAGGACGCGTCGTTGAAGCCGGCGTCGAGCAGGGACGCCTGGGCCGCAAGGGTGTACTGCTGCGTCTCAATGAACAGTTTGGCTATGTGGCCGCGGTGGAGTTCGACGACGAGACGGTGGTAGCCGGGATTACCGATCTCGGTCCTCGCCTCACCCAGATCAGTTGCGTGGCGGCAAATCTGGACCATGGAACGGCAGGCCTGGTTCGCCAATTGGTTGACACGGTGCGGAAAGCGATTCGCGAATCGGGCATCAATCCGCATTCGCTGGTAGGGATCGGAGTAGCCGACCCCGGACTGGTTGACAGCCGCCGCGGAGTGACAGTCACATCTTCCACCATCGGCTTCTGGAAAGACGTCCCGCTGAAGGAGATTTTCGAACGCGAATTCGGCCTGCCGGTGCTGGTGGAGACCCGGACGCGCGCCAAGACGGTTGCCGAGCGCAAGGAATCCGGCGATGATGCCGAAACGATGATTTATATCGACTACGGCACCGGCATCGGCGCCGGCCTGTACGTGGATGGCCGGTTGCTATACGGGCAGGGTTCGGCGGCCGGCGAGTTCGGCCACACCCACATCGTCGAAGACGGCCCGGCCTGTAACTGCGGCAGCTTCGGCTGCCTGGAAGCCATTGCCGGAATGCGTGCCGTTGAGGCCCGCCTCCGGCGGGCGGTGGCTGACGGGGGACAGACCGAACTGATCCCTGCGGGCGACGGCGATCCGTCGCAAATCTCCGGCTGGATGGTTTTGGAAGCTGCCGGCCGGGGAGATAAGATCTCCATCAACATTATTGCCGAGGTGGGGCGCTACCTGGGCCTGGGCATCGCCAACATGGTGAACCTGTTCAACCCTTCCGTGGTCGTGCTGGATGCCAGCTTGCGATCGGGCGGACAACAACTGCTCGACCAGATCACCGCGATTGTCAGGCGCCAGGCGCTGCGGGAATCCGTCGAGCAGGTACAGGTCCGTTATGCGCGCCTGTCGAATCATGCCGGCGTGCTCGGTGTGGCGGCGATGGTTTTAGAAAAGCATTTTGAGATTCCTTCTTTTAAGGTTCCCGCCGTCTTCGCCTAACGGGCGGAACACATGGCGGAAAGCCGGAGGTATTGGATGAGCGATTTAGCCTTGTTCGGCGGCGAACCGTTGCGGCGCAGGCCCTTCCCGCACTGGCCCGTTTTCGACAGCGCCGAAGAGAAGGCATTAGTGGACCTGGTGCGTAGCGGCCAGTGGTGGCGCTATTCGATGGGAGAAGCCGTGGATCCAACCGGAGCCCCGGAAAATATCCGCTCCAAGGTGGGCGAGTTCCAGGAGATGTTCGCCCGGCGGCAGGGGGCGCGCTACGGAATCGCCTGCGCCACCGGTTCGGCGGCGATCGAGGTAGTGCTGAAGGCGATGGGCATCGGCCCGGGCGACGAAGTGATCGTGCCGCCCTACACATTCATCGCCACCGCCACAGCTCCCATGCTGATTGGAGCAACCCCGGTCTTCTGCGATATCGACCTGGAGACGCTGAATCTCGACCCGGCACGTTTAGAGGAAGCGATCACACCGCGCACCCGTGCCATCATGCCGGTTCATTTCGCCGGACTGGCCGCCGACATGGACGCCATTCTCGACATTAGCGGAAGAAAAGGAATTCCCGTGGTGGAAGACGCCTGTCACGGCCACGGCGGCATGTGGAAGGACCGCGGGCTGGGGACCATCGGACTGGCCGGAACCTTCAGTTTCCAGGCATCGAAAAATATGACCGCCGGAGAAGGCGGCCTCATCACCACCGCCGACGCCGCGCTGGCGGAACTTTGTGAGTCTTATATCTGGGTAGGGCGAAAGGCCGGCAAGCCGTGGTACGAGCATTACTATCTGGGCTGGAATTACCGGTTAACCGAGTTTCAGGGCGCCATTCTGATCGAGCAACTGCGGCGGCTGGAAGCCCAGACGGAGCGCCGGCGTGCCAACGCAGCCTATTTGAGCGAACAGTTGCGTGGCGTGCCCGGAATTTATCCGCTCCAGGTTCCTAAGTACGCGACCAAACACTCGTACCATATCTATGTATTCCGTTTTGAGGAAAGCGAGTTCGGAATCAGCCGCGGCGATTTCCTCCAGGCGCTCATTGCCGAGGGGATTCCAGCCATGAGCGGATACGCCTATCCCCTGTACCGCAATCCGCTGTTCGCCGCTCCAGGTCTGGGGCACGATTACGCGCGCTACACGGACTTGTGTCTGAACGCCGAACGAGCCTGCCGGCAGATGGTTTGGCTGGAGCACCGGCTCCTGCTCGGGAACCGGCAGGATATGGATGATATCGCCGGCGCCGTCCGGAAAATCCATCAGCGGCGTCCCGACTTCGAGTCGGCGGCTGCCAACAGCGTTGCCACACGCTGACCGCTGGAAGCTAATCGACCGCTTTTTGCCAGCAATCGAAAGTAAACGCTCACTCCTGATCGTGAATCAAGGGTAAAGCAAACCCGTATGTGTGCATATTTTAACAAGATTGAACAAAAGAACTGTACCAAGAGTGAGCTCAAAGCAGACTTCCTGCTGCTGAGAGCAAAAATGTCTTGACGTGCGGCGAGATTCCGTTTACTATGCTGTTGGGTCTTTTGGCATGAGCCATATGGGGGGACGATCGATACGCATTCACCACTGCGGTCTCCACCCGGTGTGTCTGTTCCCCACCCGCCTCCATGTGGTTCCAATCACATTCTCAGAGCAAGAAGGTTAGGAGAGTTGAATGAAATCAACTTTGTTACGCATATGCTGTTTAGCATTGGCGCTCGCTTCAGCGATGGTCGCGCAGGAGTTTCGCGCCACCATATCCGGTGAGGTCACCGACCCGGCCGGGGCTGCCGTGGAAGGCGCTAAGGTCGTTGCCACCAGCGTGGAACGAAACGTTCCCTACGACACGGCGACCAACGCGGTTGGCCGGTATACCATTCAATTTTTGTTACCCGGCAAGTACACCGTGACGGTGGAAAAGACCGGGTTCAAGAAATTCGTTCGTGAAGACGTGGTCCTGGTGGGACAGGACAAACTCGCCCTCGACGTAAGGCTGGATTTGGGCGCCGTGGTTGATAGCGTGACGGTAACTGGCGATGTCTCCCTGCTGCAGACGGAGACCGCTACCCGCCAGACGTCTTTTGAAAATCGGATCATCGAAAACGTTCCCTCCGGCGGGCGCAATATCTTCGCGCTGATGTATGACCAGCCGGGTGTCGTGAAGACCAGCACCTACTGGGGTTCGATGGAACTTTATGCCTTCGGCAACGTAAACGGTGTGTCGATCGGCGGTGGCCGCAACCAAGAAAACGAAACCGTTCTCGACGGTACCACGAACACCAAGAGCGACCGGGGTGTGGGCTTCGTTCCTTCGATCAACGCAACCCAGGAATTCACGGTGCAGACCAACTCTTACGACGCGCAGTTCGGACGAGTCGGCGGCGGCGTGACGATGATTAACGTCAAGTCCGGAACCAACTCGTTACACGGGCAACTCTTTGAGTTCTTCAAGAATGACAAGTTCCGCGCCAACGATTGGGTTGCCAACAAGAACGAAGAAGGAAAAACACCTTTTAAGAACAATACGTTCGGTTTTGAAGTGGATGGACCCTTCTACATTCCGAAGGTGTTTGACGGGCGCAACAAGGCCTTCTTCATGATCTCACTGGAAGGTCTGCGCGAGCATAACCCCGGCGGCACGCTGACTACCCTGCCGCTGCCCGAACAACTCACCGGCAACTTCACCAATCTGCTGAACGGCGCCGGAGCTCAGGTTACCATCTACGATCCCCTGAGCACTCAACTCGGCCCGGACGGAAAGACCTACGTCCGCACTCCGTTTACCAACAACACGATTCCCGGCTCACGCATCAACGGCATTGCAGCCAAGGCTGCTGCTTTCTACCCCGCGCCGACGTTTGCCGGTGACGGTCCGGCCCACCTGAACAACTACGCCAAGATCCTGCCCTCCAGCAACAACTATGATTCCTGGCTAGGCAAGATGGATTACATGTTCAGCGACAGGCAGCGCGTCTCATTCCGCTACGGCCAGACGCCCTGGTTAAACTTTTCCAAACTCAGTTGGGGCAATAATCCTGCCGAGCCGAGTGGTGAGTACCCCTCCACGCGCATCCCGCGGACGTGGGGCGCGGACTGGACTTACACCGTGTCTCCCACCGTGGTCGCCAACCTACGCTTTGGTCTCTCGCGCTACGAAGGACAGGGGGGGAACACCTTCGGATTGAACTACGATCCACGCCAACTGGGGTTCCCATCTTCATTGGTTGCGCAGTTTAGTGCGCTCATGTTCCCGCGCTTCAACGTTGGCAACTACTCGCCTCTTGGCGCCAGTCCAGTATTCAGCTACAGCACAAATGATGCCTACAGCCTCCAGCCGAACATCAGTTGGACCAAAGGCCGTCATTTCCTGAAGATCGGTACTGAGTTCCGCCGTTACAATGACAACAGTCAGGGCCCCGGTCTCGCCAGCGGCGCCTACACCTTCTCCACCGGCTTCACGGGCGCCAATCCGCAGCGGTCGGACGCAGTTTCCGGAAATGAATTTGCGTCCTTCCTGTTGGGTTACCCCCAAAGCGGCCAGGTGGACAAGAACATCTACCCGGCTTACCGCAGCAAGTACTACGCGGCCTACATCCAGGACGACTTCAAGGTCAACAGTAAACTGACCTTGAACCTCGGTCTTCGGTGGGACTATGAGTCTCCGCGATACGAGCGGTTCAACCGCATGGTTACCGACTTCGCATCCGGCCCGAGTCCGGTCGCGGCCGCCGCCAAAGCCTCGCCCAACGCCGCCAACTGTCCGGCCTGCGCGGCCGGTCTCACCGGCGGAATCGTCTATGCCGGCAATAGCGGCGATGCCCGCTACCCCTTCGACCCGAAGAGGAATCAATTCCAGCCTCGCCTTGGCGTGGCCTACCGCGTGCGGCAGAACATGGTTCTCCGCGGCGGTTATGCCATCAGCTACCTGGGCCAGAGTTCCGCGGGCCAGTCCTACGGCTATAGCCGCACCACTGCGCTCACCTCTTCGCTCGATGCCAACCTGACACCGGCAGTTACGCTTAACGACCCGTTCCCGGCCAGCATTTACCCTACCGGCCTGCTGCAGCCGGTTGGCAACAGCCAGGGCCTCAGCACCAACCTGGGCCAGGGTATCGCGGTGCCTTATCGCGACCGTTCACTCCCGTACTCCAACCAGTATTCGGTCGGTTTGCAGTACGAACTGCCGCGTGGCTGGCTGGCTGACGCTTCGTATGTGGGTAACATCACCCGGCGCCTGCCGGTCAACCTGGGGCTGAACTTTATCCCGCAGAACGTGCTGACCAGCCTGCCGGTCGATCAGCGGCCGGCTTATTTCAACGCACAACTCCCGAACCCGATGGCTGGTCTGCTGCCCGGCTCCGGCCTGAACAATGCGACGCTATCCCGCGCGCAGTTGCTCTACGCCTACCCGCAGTACAATGGCGTCACCTTAACCGATGTGCCGATCGGCCGCCAGCGTTACGATGCCCTGCAATTGAAGTTGACCAAGCGCTTCTCTCACGGTTTGACCACCACCGTGTCCTACACCGCGTCCAAAACGCTGGAACAGGTTTCAGTGCTCAATGCGCAGGACGTGAACCTGAGCAACGTGCTCGCTACGGGTCTCGAAAATCGGCTTGTGCAGTACGATGTTCCGCAGCAGTTGTCCGTCATCGGCACCTACGATCTGCCGTTCGGCAAAGGCCGCCCGCTGCTCGCCGGTATGAACAAGTATGCCGAAGCGGTCATCGGCGGCTGGAGCTTCAGCGGGGTCTTCATGTCGCACTCCGGCTTCCCGCTCGATTTTCCGAACGCCGGCCCATTGGTTGCCAGGAGCGCCAGGCTGAACGATTCCCAGCGCGACAAGCTAGCGCAAGCCAATGGCCGCACGCAGTATGATCCTTCGTACGACGTGTGGTTCGACACATCGATCTTTCCCACGACAACGCCGCCGGCGTACACTCTGCGCAACTTTCCCACGCGATTTCCCGATGTTCGTGGCAGACCGCTCAACGTCGCTGATATCTCGCTCTATAAGGAGTTCAACTTCTTCGAGAAGCTGAAATGGCAGCTCCGTTGTGATGCGCACAATGCCGGAAACTTCCCTTGGTTTGGCAAAATCGACAAACAAGGCGCCAACGTCACCAACCAGAACTTCGGACACCTTCTCGCCGACATGGGTAATGAAACCCGAATCGTGGTCTTCGTCATGAAGATCATCTTCTAACCTTGCCGCTGTGGCCGGCCGCTCGCCGGAATCCGATTCCTGGTCGGGTTCCGCGGGCGGCCGGTGCTGTTCTTTCTGTCTGAGAAATCTTCCCGGTCAATCCAACATGTCTAGAATCCTCTTGCTATTCCTTGTATTTCCTCTCTTTGCAGCCACCATCAAGGTGGGCACTTTCCCTGAAGAGTTCAAACACAGCTTCACCACCGCGCAGGGTCTCCCCGATAACCAGGTGAACTGTGTCGCGACGGCGGGAAACCGCATCTATGCCGGCACGGCTAAGGGGCTGGCTATGCTGGATGGCGGCAATACATGGCGGGCCGTCAGCGGATTGTCCGAACACCCGGTCGAGCTGTGTGCTTCATCGGGCACGGCGCTCTATCTGACCTACAACGGCGGGTTGTATCGGGCTGACGCGGAAGCCGCCAAACGGCTGGCTACCCTACCGGACGCAACGCCGTCTGCCCTCGCGGCCGATAAGAGCGGAGCAGTCCTCGCCGCCGGCCGCGCCCTGTACCGGTTACATATGGGAAAGCTGGCTCCGATTCCCGGCTCGCCGATGGCGGCCCGCCAATTGGCGCTTGGGCCGCGGGGCGAACTGGCCGTTGCGGCGGAAGAAGGTGTCTTCCAGCGTTCTGCCGGCGGAGACTGGACACACCTGATCCCTCACGCCGGCGACCACAGTTGGGCCGCGCTTGACAGCCGCGGCGTGATATACGACTCGCAAGGCCGGTTGTGGGTCGCCACCCCGCCCGGAGTCGCCCGTCTTGACGGCGCTAATTGGACTCTTTTCACCGGCCGGGAAGGCCTGCCCTACGGCGGCATCAACACCATCGCCCTGGGCGAACCGGGAGTCATCTGGTTCGGCACCACGCGCGGCGCCATCCGTTACGACGGCCAGACCTGGGAGTACCGTCAGGGCCTCCGCTGGCTGCCCGCCGATAATATCCGTTCAATTGCGGTTACCTCCACGGGCGACGCCTGGTTTGCCACCTCCGCCGGAGCCGGCCGCATCGAACGCAAGCCCACGACGCTGGCAGAAAAGGCGCGCTACTTTGAAGACGAAATCGACAAGCGCCACCGCCGCACGCCTTATGGTTATGTGATGGCCGTCCAGCTTCCCAAGGCAGGCGACAAGAGCGAGTGGGTACAACACGATAGCGACAATGATGGCTTGTGGACCGCCATGTACGGCGCCGGCGAGTGCTTCGGCTACGCCGCCACCCGCGATCCCCTGGCCCGCGCGCGCGCCCGCAAGGCCTTCGAAGCCCTGCGCTTTCTGAGTGAAGTGACCCAGGGCGGCGAGCATCCCGCGCCTCCCGGCTTCCCTGCCCGGTCGATTCTGCCCACCAGCGGCCCCGACCCAAATATCGGGGATTCCCGCGAACGCGACATCAACCGGAGGGCCAACCATGACCATCTATGGAAGATTCTCTCCCCCCGCTGGCCGAAAAGCGCCGACGGCAAATGGTATTGGAAGACCGACACCAGTTCCGACGAGTTGGACGGCCACTATTTCTTCTACGCTCAGTATTACGATCTGGTAGCCGAAACGCCTCAGGAAAAAGAAGACGTTCGCAAGGTGGTGCGCGCCATCACCGATCACCTGCTGGCGCACGATTTCAAGCTTGTGGATTGGGATGGCACTCCCACCCGTTGGGGCATCTTCGATCCCGAAAATCTGAATCACAACCGCGCTTTCTGGGCCGGACGCGGCCTGAATTCGTTGAGCATCCTCTCTTACCTGAAGGTCGCTGAACACATGACCGGCGACGTCAGGTATCGCCAGGCCTACGACAAGCTGGTGAAACAGGATAGTTATGCCACCAACGCGATGGTCGCCAAGATCAGCGCCGGGCCCGGCTCCGGGAATCAGTCCGACGACGAGATGGCGTTCATGAGTTACTACAACCTGATCAAGTACGAGACCGACGACGACTTACTACAGAAATATTCATACTCGCTGTTCAATTACTGGAATGCCGAACGGGCAGAGATGAATCCGTTCTTCAACTTCGTGGCCGCCGCCAGCCTCGAGGGAAAGAAATTCACCAGCGCCTTTCGCACCCAGAACCTCAGCCTGCACGGCGATTGGCTGGAGGACTCCGTGGATACGCTGCGCCGCCTGCCGCTCGACCGCATCGACTGGCGGCACGATAACAGCCACCGCGTCGACCTGATCCCGGTGCGCTCCTTTATCCCCGAGGACGATAACCGCCGCCAAGGTCTCGCCTACCGCCGCAATGGCAAGGTGATCCCGGTGGACGAGTGCTTCTTCGAATTCTGGAATCACAACCTCTACCGTCTAGTTACCGGCGGCGGCGGCCACGCGCTAGGCGACGGCGCGGTCTTCCTGCTGCCCTACTACATGGGCCTCTATCATCGTTACATTGAGTAGCCGGTATGGCAGCCAGTTCCCGCATCGCTTCGATGGACCAGTTCCGCGGCTACACCATGGCTGGAATGTTTCTGGTCAACTTCATCGGCGCATTCGCCGTGGTGCATCCCGTCTTCAAGCACCACAACAACTACAACAGCTATGCCGACACGATCATGCCGCATTTCTTTTTCGCCGTCGGCTTCTCGTTGCGCCTTGCCCTGCTGCGCCACATCGAGCGCATGGGCAGATCGGCGGCGTACCGCAAGGCGGTAACGCGCTGCCTGTCGCTGATCCTGATCGGCCTGGTGGTGTATCACCTGGATGGCAACTTCCGTAACTGGCAGGACCTGCAAAAACTTGGTTGGGGCGGCTTCATCGCGCAGTCATTCTGGAGGAGTCCGTTCCAGGCGCTGGTTCATATCGCCATCACCTCGCTCTGGATTCTCCCGGTGATCGGCGCGTCGGCGCGGGTGCGGGTGATCTTCCTGGCCGGCACCTCGCTACTCCACCTGGCGCTCTCGCACGCCTTCTGGTATTCCCTGTTGTGGGACAAGAAGGTGATCGACGGTGGGCAGTTGGGCTTCATCTCCTGGGCGATCCCCACCCTGATGGGCTCGTTTGCCTACGACTGGATCGCCAAGCGTGGCTCGGCCGGCGCGATGAAGCCGCTGCTTCAATGGGGGCTGGTTCTCAGCGTGTTCGGTTACGCACTCTCCTGCCTGAACGCGGTGTTCAACCCCGTACAGGCCGGTGGGTTGTCACGCTTTCTGGTGGAGCCGCCATTCTGGCCGCCATCCCGTCCGGTGGACCTGTGGACCATGAGCCAACGAGCGGGCTCGAACTCCTATCTCTGGTTCTCGGCCGGTTTCTCGCTGCTCGTCTACGCGCTGTTTGTCTGGCTCAGCGACCAAAAGGGCAAGCAACTCTCGATGCTCCGCGTCTTCGGGCTGAACCCGCTGGCCGGCTACATCATCCACGGTGTGGTAGCCGATGCGGTTCGCCCGTACGCGCCCGGCGACTCGCCCCTCTACTGGGTAGCGGTGACCTTCGCCATCTACTTCGGCATCACCTGGCTGTTCGTCTGGGGTCTGGACAAGCAGAAGATCTACCTGCGCATGTAGCCCTTCGAGCTTCGTCAGCGTGGCCGCTCGAGCGAAGTCTCTTCGCGGATAATGCTCTGCATCGCCGCTAATCGCACCGGCTTCGGTGAAGACGGAACGGCCAGTTGCGTGTAGATGGCCAGCGCCTGCTCCCGCTTGCCATCGGCCAGCAACCGTTCGGCGCAAACCAGCGAACCGTCGGCAACGGCAGTCCGTACCGCGCCACGCGACTTTCCCAGCGCCGCTTGCAGTTCTTTGGCCGCGGCCAACCTTCCGATGTGTCCCAGGGCCGAAGCTGCCGCACAGGCGGAATTCAGATCGCCGCCGTAAATCAGCCGTGCCAGCGCCGGCACTGCCTTCTCCGCCCGGCGCTTGCCGAGCGAGTTGATCACGCCGATCTTCCGGTCGCCGTGTAACTTCGCCATCGCCGCCAGCAGCGCATCGTCTGCCGAAGGATCTTCCACCGTTTCCAAACCATGGCGCGCGTAGGTATTCAGCCGCTCATTGGCCAGCAAGGGCGCCAGAGCCAGCACCGCTTCCTTTGACCCATGTTCGCCAAGCCGCTGGCATGCCTTCGCCTTATGAAAATCAGTCGCGCCGGGGTCCTTCACGATTGCGATCAGCGACGCCACATCCATCGTGGCAATATCGCCTTCTCGAAACTCGGGAGGTGGAACCGGCTTCGGCGGGGGCGCCGGCTTTGCGGCAGGTGCGGGTTGTGTCGTGTTCTGCATCGTTGATCTCCCTTGAGTTTCAGACTCTCCACGGCTCGCGCATGGCGCGCGACCGCATCCGGTTGGCAATTTCGTCGTTGGTGAATTCCCGCCGCGCCGGATCCCAACTCAGCGTCTTGCCCCGCTGGTAGGCAATGAAGGCGGCGTGGCAAACAACGTGGGAGTTGGCCGCGGCGGCGGCGCTCGCCTTGGGTTGCTGGCGGATCCTGATGGCGTGCATCAGGTCCAACATGTGATTATCCAGCGCCATCCGTGCCTCTTCGGTTGGCCGTATCAGCGGCTTGATGCTATCCGACGCCTCGATGATGGACGCATCGCCGGTCTCCACCCACCCCAGATCGCCCTCGATACGGAAACTGCACGAGCCGGTTTTCAGCGCTCCGTTCCAGCCGTTGTCGCGCATCACCAGGCGCACTCCATCGGCATACCGGCAGTGGACCTGATAGGGACCCACGTTAGTGCCCACCGGCTCGTACTCCACCGGCTGCGTGTCGTCGTACCCGGCCGCCCACTGGCACAGATCCACGGTGTGCGATCCCCATTCCAGAATCCCGCCGCCGTGGAAATCGTAAAAATTGCGCCACCCGCCGCGGACATAGGAGGAGTGGTAAGGGCGCCACGGCGCAGGTCCCAGCCAGCGGTCCCAATCGAGCACCTGCTTGGGTGGCAGAGCCTCCTCGGCCAGCCAGTCGCGGCTCGGAATCGGGGGCCAATCGACCGACGGGCCGACGTTGGCGTAAAGCGTCTGCAGTTTCCCCAGCGCGCCGGTATTCAGCAGGTTCTTGCAGAATTCAAAATTGGCGCCGTTCCGCCGCTGGCAGCCGGCCTGATAGATGCGGTTGTAGCGGCGGAAAGCATCGGCCAGGGCCCAGCTCTCCTCCATCGTCATCGAGCACGGCTTCTCGCAGTAGACATCCTTGCCGTGCTGCGCGGCGATGATGGAGAGCGGTGTGTGCCAGCGGTCGCCGGTGGCGATCAGCACGGCGTCGATGTCCGGCCGCGCCAGCAGCGCGAACTGGTCGTCGTACATCTGACAGCCGTGGTCGCCATAGGTCTGGTCCACGGTGGACTTGATGGTTTCACGGCGCTCGTTGCGCACGTCGCAAATCGCCACGAAGCGGGCCTGGTCCTTGAACTTCAGAATCTTGCTCAAGTCGTGGGAGCCGCGGCTGCCAATGCCGATTCCCCCAAACACGATCTTGTCGCTGGGGGCCACCGCCCCGGCTCTCCGGCCCAAGACCACGCTAGGCACAATCATCGGCGCGATGGCGGATTGAAGGATCTGGCGTCGGGTAGTCATTTTGTTGCTAATCAGAATACTATATCTGAATCCAACTTTGTCCGGTGCCCGGGCGGCACTCGCGGTTCGGTATGATTTCTCCTATGTCTCCTCGCCACTTGCTCTACTCGATAGCCCTCTCACTGGCATTGACGGCCGGTCTCACCGCCGCCGGAAAGCCGTTTCCGGAGGTGGCCCGCGTGGGGCCTGACGTCTTTCCCGTGCTCGCCTGGGGATCGTCTCCGGCTGACCCGCAACAACTCCGCATGATGAAAGAAGCAGGCCTGAACGTCTCCGGCTTCTGCAAGGTGGAAGATCTCGACCGCGTAGCCGCGGCCGGACTCACCTGCATCGTCAGTGATCCCGTAATCGCAAAAATTGTGGCCCGCAATGAAGCCACCGATGCCGAAATCCGCGAAGCCGCCGCCGCGCTTGCAAAGCGGATCGGTTCCAACCGAACGGCCTTCGGGGTCAACCTGCGTGACGAACCGAGCGAACAGCAGATGCCCATCCTCGGCCGCCTGGCGGCTGAACTCCTTCGTGTAATGCCGGATAAATTGCCTTACGTAAACCTGTTTCCCAATTACGCCAGCAACAAACAGCTTGGCTCGCCAAGTTACGAAGACCATCTGCGCGCCTACCTGAACATCGTAAAGCTGCCCTATCTGAGTTGGGATAACTACTCAGTCGAAGACGGTGAAATGCTACCCCGCTTTTACGACAACCTGGAGGTCGCCCGGAAACTGACGCTCGAAGCAAAAATCCCATTCTGGAACTGCATCCTCTCCACGGCCATGTTCGACTTCCCCCAGCCGGACGACGCCATTTACAGCCTTCAAATCTACGCCACCATGGCCTACGGCGGGCGCGGAATCGAGCTGTTCACTTACTTTTCCGAAGACATCGGCAACTTCCGCCTGGCGCCGATCGATCATTGGGGTAACCGCACTTCAACCTACGATGCGCTACGCCGCGCCGCCCTGCAGATCCACGCGCTAGCCCCGACGCTGGCGCGCCTTCACAGCACCGGCGTCTATCACTGGCCCGTATCCACCGCCGCCGGCACGCAGCTTCTCAAAGGCATCGGAACCAGCGGCCGCCTGCTGGTCGGCGAGTTCAGCGATGATCAGGGACGCCCCTGGGTGATGCTGGTGAACAAGAGCCTGACCAGGAGCTGTTCCTTCCATCTTTCGCCGCGAGCCGAAAAAGCCAAACTCTACCGCTTGTCCGCCGTCACCGGCGAGGAACGGCCGCTTGGCGAGGAAGGCAACTGGCTGGCGCCGGGCTCGGGTATGCTGCTCAGGATCGCGGCGGAATAACACGGCGCAATTCGCGCGCCGCCTCCTCCGGATCTTCGGCGGTGCAGATGGCCGAGACGACGGCGATACCATCCGCGCCCGCCTCCATCACCAGGCGGGCGTTCTCCAAATGGATGCCGCCAATCGCCACCAGCGGCTGCGTCACCTGCGCGCGCAGCCGCCGCAAACCCTCCAGGCCCCAGGCCGGAGCGGTGTCCCGTTTGGTAGGCGTATCGAAGATCGGGCTCACCCCCAGATAATCCGCTGAAGCCGGCGCCTGCTGGTTCCCAGTTTCCACCGAGATGCCGATCAGCGCCTCCGGACCCAGGAGCCGCCGCGCCGTGGCGTAATCCATATCGTTCCGGCCCAGGTGAACGCCGTCCGCCCCGGTGGCCAGCGCCACATCCACCCGGTCGTTGATAATCAGCGGCACACCCAAATCAGCCAGCATCGGTTTCAATCGCCGGGCCAGTTCTATGAACTCGCGGGTGCTCGCGTCCTTCTCGCGCAACTGCACCACGGTGACACCGCCGCGTGCCGCCGCCTCCACCACATTCACCAGATCGCGCCCGCCCATCTGGCCGCGATCGGTCACCAGGTAGAGCGACGGGTCGAAGCGCCTTCTCATGCCTCTTCCACGCGAACCAGGGAACGGATATCGTCCTCGTTCATCGAATAGAGCGCGTCAAGGAAAGCTACCAGGAAACTCGCGGGGCCCAATGCCTTGCGCGATGCCAACTCGCCGGCCATCCCCATCACCGCCATGGCGTGGAGAGCGGCTTCGCCAGGAGTCGGATTCACGGCCGCGAAAGCGCCCACCAGCGATGTCGCCGTACACCCGAGTCCGGTCACCCGCGGCATCATCGGGTGCCCGTTAAATACGCGTGCCACCCTGTCCCGGTTCACCACCAGGTCCGTGGCGCCGCTCACCACCACCACCGAACCATAGCGTGCCGCGACGGTTCGCGCAGCCTCCAGCGCCTGGTCCGAACTGAGCGTGCTGTCCACACCCTTGGTCGCCTGATCGTCGTGAACCAGCGCTCGGATCTCCGACGCGTTGCCGCGGACCACCATCGGCCTCAGTTCCTCGAGCAGCTTCAGGGCGGTCGCCGTACGGAAACGAGTGGCGCCGGCGCCGACCGGATCGAGCACGATGGGAGTTCCCCGCTCCGCCGCGGCGTGTCCGGCCACGGCCATTGCCTCGATCCACGCCGCGCTGAGGGTGCCGATGTTCAACACCAGCGCCCCGGCAATCGCAGCCATCTCGGCCACCTCTTCGACGGCATGCGCCATTACCGGAGAAGCGCCAATCGCCAGCAGCGCATTGGCCGTCGTGTTCATCACCACATAATTGGTGATATTGTGGACCACCGGCGCGCGTTCGCGAATCTGCCGCAGATCCTCCCAAATCAGACTTACGCGGTCGATGATAGTTCCCCCCTCTTCTCAATTGTCCGTCGGAAGAGGAAGTTTCACCACCTGGTGAGTGCGTATGCTGATTTTTGCCGCCTCGATAATCTCCAGGACGCCAACGTTGATGTCCAGCGCCAGCATCCCATCGAGAGGCTGATGCGTTCGCAGGCGGTTGGTCAAATAGGCCATGGTGCCGGAACGTTCCGGCGGCATCGGCGTCACCATCACCTGCTCGGGCGGCTGTTTGTCGCGCATCAATTGCACGCCACCGTCACCCATCGAAATGGCCGCTTTACGGCCCCACCAAACCGTGTCGCGCCGCCCACCCGGAAAGTCCCAGGTGGCTTCCAGGATGGAAACGGCATTCTTGTAACCAAGCACCATCACGGCATGGTCTTCCACCTTCGGAAACTCATCCGGGCGCAGATGGATGGCGTAGGCATAGACGCTCTCGGGCCGGCCCATGTACCACTGGCTCAGTAACGCGCCGTAGCAACCGAAGTCCATCAGCGAACCGGCGCCGTTACCATCCGGATCGGTCAGCCAGTCGAAGAAATACTTATTCAGCCCGGCGCCCATGTTGCGGCCTGAATGGCCGATCATGGCGCGCATGCGGAATAGTTTCCCGGTGGCGCCTGCCTCCACCTGCTGTTTGACCGCATAGTATTGCGGCGTCCAGGCCGTGCCGAAGTTGGTCATCACCTGGATACCGTACTTATGCGCGGCTTTGCGGATCGCCAGCGCCTGTTTATAGGTTGCCGCCAGCGGCTTTTCAAACACCACGTGGATCTTGCGCGGCCCACAGGCCTCCACCATCTCCAGGTGCCGGCTGTTCTCTACAAAGGCCCACACGATATTCGGCTTTACCTCGTCCAGCATCTTGTGGTACTCCGGATAGATCACCACGCCCGGAGCCCGTCTTTTCGCCTCCGCCACCAAATCCGGAGCCGTCTCGGAGATCGCGACCAGTTTCGCATCGTGACCTTTGACAATCGCATCCAGGTTGTGAAACGCATGGGAGTGCCGCAACCCGATCAGGGCGATCGTGTAATCCTGCGAGAAGGCAGGAACCAACGACACAAAAAGAACTGCAATCAGCAGGGTTAGGCGCATGGCTTTTGTCACAGCAACAAAGCATATCACCATTTGGTAGCTTCCGGGGCAATTGGACTCTGCCGGCCGGAGTGCCACGTCATCGAGTTCCGGTCCGCTCAACCAACGGTGTTGTTGGAAACGCAGAGGAGGCGGCGACGGTTTGGCAATCCACCTGCCAAATCGTCGATGTTTTGGACCGTTGCAAACACCCCGCTCTGGATCACTTCGTTAGACAGTTTGGAAAAGAAATGTGCCACTAAAGCCGGTACGGCTCCCTCATTTCCTGCGATAGCATCCTTGATGCTTCACTGCTATCCACAATCACCTGCAGGTGTGGATCCCACTGAATCCGTTTCCCGGTGAGCATCGCAATCTGCCCCAACCAGCCGGGCGTAACCGACCGCAGTGCAATCCGCGCCGGCGTCCTGGTCTCCTGCCGCGACTTGACGCACTCGATAAACTGCAAATAGTGGTCGTGCTCGGTCCCGCTTGGTCCCTTGCTCAGGTGAATTTCATCGGGACCGATCACCGACTCGAGCAGGCTTGCGGGCTCGGCCTCCAACTGTTTGCCGCGGTTCACGTAGATCCAGTGTCCGTTCTCCCCGATCCACCGGGTTCCCATGCGAATCTCGGGAACTCCTCCGGCGATCGTTGAGGTCACTCCTTCGGCGTACTGCGCGGTAATCTTGTAGCGCCGCGCGGAATTCCACAATTCCTCTCGAGCGGGGTACTCGCCCTGCCCCTCCACCGACACCGGGCCGGTTTCATCAAAACCCAGGCCCCAGTGCGCGATGTCGTTGTGGTGGCCCACCCAATCCATCAACTGGCCGCCACCGAAGCTCAGATTCCAGCGCCAGGTTCCATGGCAGCGCCCGGCCCAGTAGGGAACCTCCGGCCCCGGCCCCAGCCATCGCTCGTAATTCAACTGCGGAGGCGGCTCGACAAATTGAGTCTGATCCTTCAGCTTCCCGTAATCGAAGGGCCCGCTCGGCAGGCCGACCTCAACCGCGCGAACCTTGCCGAGCCGGCCGTTGCGCACCAGTTCACACGCCCGGTGAAAATTCGCCACCGAGCGCTGCCAGCTTCCCGTCTGCCAGATGCGGTTATTTTTGCGAACCGCATCGGCAATCGCCAGGCCCTCGGAGAAGGTATGCGCTAAAGGCTTTTCACCATAGACATCCTTTTTTTGCCGTAGCGCCAGCACCGATGCAATGCCGTGCCAGTGGTCCGGCAGGGCAATGGTAACGGCGTCGATATCCGGCCGCAGCAGCACCTCTTCAATGGCACGATAGGTGACGCAACCGCTGTTTTCGTAGGCTGTGTCGATGCGAGCCTTGGCCGCCGCCAGATGATCTTCGTCGACGTCACAGACCGCGACGTACTGGGCAGCCGGAATCTTGAGGAAGTGGCCGATATGGCCATTCCCCATGCCGCCGCAGCCGATTGTGGCCAGCACCACCCGGTCGCTGGCTGCCACTGCTCCGTTCAAGCCCAGCGCGGAGCCCTTCACGATCGTTGGAAATCCGGCCATCGCCGATGAGGCCAGCACCCGGCCAAGAAACCGTCTTCGATCCGTCATACGATGATTCCCTCCAAGGAAAAACCACCGCCATTTTATCGGACCGGAAACCGGGCTGTGTTGCCGCGGCTCAGTTCAACTTGGCCAGTTCTTCGCGGTAAAGATGATTACGGGGAAACTCGGCGGCCAGCCAGGCCAGCGTCTGCCGGGCCTTGCCCTTGTTGTTATCGCGTAGCGCGGCCACCGCCAGCAGCAGCCGTGCATAGGGCATCAGATATCGTCCGTGTTCGGCCGTCAACCGCAGTTTCTCCACCCCCAGGGCGCGATCGGTCTGCGCTCCGCTGAGCCGGAGGAACCACCGGACCGGGGCCGGTTTCAGACTGAGGATGTAATTCTCCACGCCCACCGCCAGGTAGGCATCGTAATAGTCCGGGTGCTCGGCCAGCAGACTCTCGGCAGCCGCGCGGCTCTCCTTCACCTGGGTGAGCGCGGCCATGTAGCGCTTTTCCACCATCGCCAGGTAGTCTGAGTACAAGCCGGTCCGCAGCACCTCGGCAAATCGCGCATTGGGGTCCTTCGGAGACCGGTCGAGAATCGCCTTGGCCAACTGCCCCGCTTTGGCCAGCGCCTGCTCGAAGTGCCACTTGATGCCCGGATCCGGCAACCGCTTACCCATGCCGAAAAAGCCATCGTTACTGGCGAAAAACTCCGATTGCAGAATCTTTAGCCGGTCGAACTCCGAATAGAGATACGCCGCGGCATCGGAAACCGGGCCCATCGGATCCTCCGGGTGCATTTGCTGCCACTTGGCGAACGTTCGATGCGCTTCGCCGAACTGAAGGTTGTACATCTGGCGATATCCTTCGTCGAGCAGCGTCTGCGGCCCATCGGGTTGCGCGCCCAACATTGGCGCCAGGACCACGGCCGCAAGAAGTGGCAACAATTTCATCTAAAACAGTCCTTCGCTATCCTGTATTCAGTTCTTCAATTGTATGTCAGCCTGCCGGCTCTGACCACTTTTTTCAATTCGCAACCGGTTCCCAAAGGATCTAAACTAACAGTAATAGAAGCCTGGGGCGGCGCGGTCTTACGAGGAGGGCTGAGGGGAATGAAATCCCGGACCGAACTTCCATCGACTCTGGGCGCATTGCGCCGGAGCCGCTATAGCGAGGATCTGATCGGAGAGCGCAGCGTCAAACAGGAGATGCGCGTCAACCTGATCGCCAAGATCCAGCGCGGTGAATCTCTGTTTCCCGGCGTAATGGGCTATGAGGACACCGTCATTCCGCAAGTGGTCAATGCCATCCTTTCGCGGCACAATTTCATCCTGCTGGGATTGCGCGGCCAGGCCAAGACCCGCTTGATTCGCCTGCTGGCCACGCTGCTCGATCCGCAACTCCCCTATATCGCCGGCTGCGAGATTCACGACAACCCTTACCGCCCGCTGTGTGCCCGCTGCCGGACACTGGTCGAGGACCTGGGCGATGGCGTTCCCATCGCCTGGCTCGCGCCCGATCAGCGTTACGTCGAAAAGCTGGCCACTCCCGACGTCACCATCGCCGACATGATCGGCGATATCGATCCCATTAAGGCCGCCCGCACCGGCCAGAACATCTCCGACGAGTTGACCATCCACTATGGCCTGCTGCCGCGTGCCAACCGTGGCATTTTCGCCATTAATGAACTGCCGGACCTGGCCGGCAAGATCCAGGTCGGCCTGTTCAACATCATGCAGGAGGGTGACGTACAGATCAAGGGCTACCCGGTGCGCCTTCCCATCGATATCATGCTGGTGTTTACCGCCAATCCGGAAGATTACACCGCCCGCGGCAAGATCATCACCCCGCTCAAGGATCGCATCGGCAGCGAGATTCGCACTCATTACCCCGCCACCATCGATCACGGCATGGCCATCACCGGGCAGGAGTCCTGGGTCGATCGCCACTCGCCGGTGAAGCTCAACATCCCCGATTACATTCGCGAAGTAATCGAGCAGGTCGCCTTCCTGGCCCGCGAAGATAAGAAAATCGACAAGCGTTCCGGCGTCTCCCAGCGCCTGCCCATCTCCGTATTGGAGAGCGTCGTGTCCAACGCGGAGCGCCGCGCTTTGCTTGCCCATGAGAAGCTGGCAGTTCCCCGCATAGAGGATATCTACGCCGCGCTGCCGTCAATCACCGGCAAGCTCGAACTCGAATACGAAGGTGAACTGAAAGGCGGTGACACGGTGGCCCGGGAACTGGTGCGCCAGGCCACTGCCAAGGTCTATAGCCACCACTTCGAAGGCATCAACGTCTCAAACATCATTCAGTGGTTTGATCTGGGCGGCTCGCTGAAGCTCGATGAAGCAGCCGGTTCGGCCGCTGTGATCCGCCAGTTGAGTTCGATTCAGGGATTGCTGGATCGCACCGGCACGCTCGGCGCCGGCGCCAACGATGACGATGCGCTCAAAGCCTCCGCCGCCGAATTCATTCTGGAAGGACTCTACGCCCATCGCCGCATCAACCGGAGCGAGGAGCGGGGTTACAGCTCGGGAGAGAAAAAACGTGATTCCGCCCCAGACGACATGGGCCGGCGGCCGGGCGGCGCTTCGCGCCGGCAGTTTAACTGACCGGGCTGTCACACGAGGCATCGCGCGATGAAGTGGATCGAATATTCCCGTTACACTGGCGAAGATTTCGGCATCAGCGCCGAAGACCTGATGAGGGCACTGGCCGATTTCTTTCTCGATAGCGGTTTCGACAGCCAGTACATCGAGTCTTCCGGAATGAACCAGGATTCCTGGGAAGCATTGAAGCGAGCGATCGAACAAGCACTCGCCTCGGGAGAGTTGTTCGATTCGGAACGCGCCCGGGAGTTGCGCCGCCAACTGGAGAACATGACCGCGGCGGAACGCGAGCAACTGGTCCAGCGTCTCGCGCGGAAATTGGCGGACGAAGGGTATCTCGACCTGCAGCCTTCCGGCCGCCCCAGCGCCGGCGGCCGGTCCGAGGCGCGCGTCAAGGTGGAGCTGACCAGTAAATCACTTGATTTTCTCGGCTTCAAGACGCTGCGCGATCTGCTGGCCTCGCTCGGCAAGTCGAGCGTTGGCGCCCACGACACCCGTGATCTGGCCACCGGCGTCGAATCGAGCGGCTCATCGAAGCTTTACGAGTTCGGCGACATACTGAACCTCGATGTGAGCGAGACGCTGTTTTCCGCCATGCGGCGCGCTGGGGTTGCTCTGCCGCTGATGCTCGAACGCGGCGACCTGCACGTGCACCAATCCGAATACCAGAGCTCCTGCGCCACCGTGCTGATGCTCGATTGCAGCCACAGCATGATCCTCTATGGAGAGGATCGCTTTACGCCCGCCAAAAAGGTCGCACTGGCGCTGGCCCACCTGATTCGCGCTCAGTATCCCGGTGACAGCCTGCGCTGCGTGCTGTTCCACGATTCGGCCGAGGAACTGCGCATCTCCGAACTGGCGCGAGTCCAGGTGGGCCCCTACTACACCAACACCCGCGATGGTTTGATCCTCGCTCAGCGGCTGCTTGCCCGCGAGAAGAAGGACATGAAACAGATCATCATGATCACCGACGGCAAGCCTTCGGCCCTCACCCTGGACGATGGCCGGACGTACCGCAACGCCTTCGGGCTCGACCCGCTGGTGATCAGCCGCACACTCGAAGAGGTGAACCGTTGCAAGCGCCAGGGAATCCTGATCAACACCTTCATGTTGGCCACCGACTACGGCCTGGTGAATTTCGTGCGCCAGGTCACCGAACTTTGCCGCGGCAAGGCCTACTTCACCACGCCCTACACGCTCGGCCAGTATCTGCTGATGGATTACATGAACCGTAAGACGCGTACCGTTCACTAGCAGCGCTGAATCGAAGACCGTGACCGGGCGGTACACTGAAATTAGTGCCAACGCACCGGATCTTGCTTCGGTGTCCGATCGCCCGAAATTCTACGAACGGAGGATGCCTGGCGTGAGTGCAATCGCTTATATCGAACCCTGGATGCGCGGACCAGTCGAAGGAGTTCATCCGTTGACCGCGTGCGCTATCTACCCGCTGCGGCAAGCGCGGGAAGACCTGGAGAAGTGGACCGACGGCCTGTCCGCCCAGCAGCTTTGGAAAAGCGTGCAGGGCCTCGCCCCGGTAGGATTCCACATCCGCCACATCGCCGGCAGCACGGACCGCCTGATAACGTACTTGCAAAACGGCGCCCTTTCCGAAAAGCAGTGGGACCGCCTCAAGACCGAAGAAGACTGGAACAACGGCTCAGACCGCGCCGCCATGCTGACCGAGGTGGATGAGGTTTTCCAAAGAGCCGAAGCCGTCATCCGTGCATTCGATCCGGCCACGCTCACCGATGCGCGCGCCATCGGGCGCCGCAAGTTGCCAGCCACCGCCGCCGGCCTGCTGCACCATATCGGCGAGCACATCATGCGCCACGTCGGTGAGATGATCATCACCGCCAAATTGGCGCGTCACTCGTAACGCAGCGCTTCCACCGGATCGAGACGGGCTGCCTTGCCCGCCGGCCAGATGCCGAAGAACAGGCCTACGCCCACCGACACCGCCACCCCCAGCACGGCCGCCCACAGTGGCACGGACGTCGGCAGGCTGGGAAAGATCAGCCGCGCGGCCAACGAAACGCTCCATCCGAACAACATTCCCAGAAGCCCACCGAGGCCGGTCAGCACGACGGCCTCGGTCAGAAACTGGGCGATGATGTCACTCCGCCGTGCTCCTACCGCCTTGCGCACGCCAATCTCCTTGGTGCGTTCGGTTACCGATACCAGCATGATGTTCATCACTCCGATGCCGCCCACCAGCAGCCCGATCGAACTGAGCGCCACCATCACCAGCGCCACCATGGCCGTCATCTTGTGGAACTCATCCACCATTTGCGCGCCCGAGCCGATCCAGAAATCATCCGGTTTGGAGAGCGGAACCCGGCGCTGCTGCCGCAGCACCGCTTGAGTCTGGTCGAGCGCGGCCGGCAACTGGCCCGGTTCGGCGATGATTACCAGCATCAACTCCTTGGCGTTGGGAAACATCTTGCGCATGGTGAAATAGGGAACCAGCGCCCGCAAGTCCTCTTGCCCTGGAAACGACGCCGCCGGCTTGGCCATCACGCCCATCACCTCGAAGCTGTGGCCATTAAGTTCTACCCACTTGCCCACCGGATCGGAGCCCTGAAACAGGCCGTTAAAAAGGTCTTCCCCCAACACCACTACCGGAGCCCGCCGAAGGTTCTCCATGTCGGTGAAAAACCGGCCATGGATCATTCGCTCGGCGCCGCCCTCGGCATAACCTTCTTCGGTACCGTTGAGGTCGACCGCATAGACCTCGTTCCCCTTGTACTTCGCACGGCTGGTTTGCCGCCCCCCACCAAAAACCCCGGGCGTCAACAGATAGGGCGCCACATGCGCCACCGCCGGGCAATGTTCTGCAATCGCCCGCGCGTTTTCCCAGGTGAGCGGCTTACGGCGCACCTCTTCTCCGGTAATATTCGTGCTAAAGCCGATATTGAACTTGAACGCGAATGCCGTATTCGGTCCGAACGCGGTGGCCATGTTCACAATCGTCTGGTCCACGCCGGCAATCACCGATCCCACCGCGATCACCGTTCCGGTCCCGATAATCACGCCGAGCACCGTCAGCAAGCTGCGCATCTTGTGCTCGCGCACCGTCGCCAGGGCCATGCGGACTGCCGATCCGATTTCACTGATGGTCATTTCTCGAACCTCAAGGCCTCGATCGGATCGAGCAGCGCCGCCCGCCGAGCCGGATAGACCCCGAAAAACAGACCCACCAGCGCCGACAACCCCACCCCGGCAAACACCGCCGCTACCGGCATTTCCATCGGCACGGGCGTTAAGGCGCGCACCAGGAGCGTGACACCCCAGGCCAGGCCCACTCCCAGTAATCCACCACAGGCCGCCAGCAGCGAAGACTCCACCAGGAACTGGTTCAAAATGTCCTGCCGCCGCGCGCCCACCGCCTTGCGTATTCCAATCTCGTGCGTCCGTTCGGTGACCACCGCCAGCATGATGTTCATAATCACCACGCCACCTACGACCATGAAAACCGATACAATCGCCACGGCCGTCGCCGCAATGACTCCTGTCAACTGGTTCCATAGTTGAACCAGGGAGTCGGAGGCCATCATCCCGAAGTTATCTTCCTCTTTCGGCTTCAACTTCCGGTAGACGCGCAGCAGCATCCGGACTTCATCCTGCGCCGCGTTCATGTGGTCCCGGTCCAGGGCCAGTGCGCTGTAACCCAGGCTGCCCCGCCGCCCGTAGATCTTGAAGTAGGTCTCAATCGGGATCATCACGAAGTTGTCGCGCGACTGGCCAAACACGTTCCCCAGTTTCTTGGCCGTTCCCACCACCCGGAACGGACGGCCGTCCAGGGCCAGCGTCCTGTCGTTCGCATCCGTGGCCGGAAAAAACTTCTCCCTGATGTCATCGCCGATAAAAACCACATCGCTTGCCCGGCGGTCTTCCACCGGCGTGAAGAAGCGGCCGCTGGCAACCGGGGTGCTCGTGATGATGCTCATGTTGGAGGAGACCCCGCTCAACTGCACGCCCTTTACCGACTCCGCGCCCACCTGCACATTCACCGCGCCCCAGGCCTCCATGCCGATTTCGCGCACCAGTTGCGCATTCGCCTTCAGGAATTGGAACTCCTCGGCGCTCAGTCGCGGGTTGGCGCGCTGCATCCGGATATACGTCTTGGGATCCACCCGCCCCAACACCACCATCCGGCGGATGCGAAAGCCTTCGCTGCCCATGTCCGACACCTGATCGGCAATGTACATATCCATGCCGCGGATCACCGACATCACCGCGATCAGCGTGGTGGTAGCCAGAATAATGCCCAACAGTGTGAGGAAACTGCGCAGTTTGCTGGCGCGCAGCGAGCCGGTGGCGATATCCAATGCCTCGCGCAGGGTGGCGGACGATTGCATTAATGGTAAAGACGAGGCCTATGTCCGGTTTGTTCCCGCCGGAGAGAAAATCAGAAGGGTAGCGCGTTATATGCCTGCGCCGGAAACGCCGACGCTTTCACCAGGAAGCGGTGCGGATCCACCGGATTGCCGCCCCGGCGAACTTCGTAATGCAGGTGAGGCGCGGTGGCGCGCCCGCTGGCGCCCGAGTAGGCGATCACTTGTCCGGAGCGCACTTCCTGTCCCGGAAGTACTTCATAGCGGGACAGATGGGCATAGTAGGTCTGGTAGCCGTTGCCGTGGTCTACGATTACCAGTCTGCCATATCCGCCGCCCCACTCGGTGCGCTTTACCACGCCGTCAGCCGCCACGTGTACCGGCGTGCCGTAAGGGGCCGAGATGTCCAACCCGGAGTGGAAGGCGCCCTCGCCGGTGAACGGGTCGCTACGGCTGCCGAAATGGCTCAACAGCCTGCCGGTAATCGGCCATAGCGCGGGCATCGTGTTCTGCTGCCACATAAGGGCCGGACTGCGGCGCAGCAGGCCCAATTTTGCAGTCTTCAGGAAGTCGTATTCGGCCAGCGTCTCACGGAAAGTGGGGACCAGGCGGCCCTCGCTGGCGATATCGGCGGGACCCTCCATTTGACGTTTGATCCCATAAGCCATGGAAACCTGGGTCGCGAATACCTGTAGCGTCGCCAACTGCTCCCGGGTTTCGTTATTGGCCTTCTGAAGATGATTATAACGTTGACGTAGAACTTGAATTTCCCGCCGCAAATTATTGTAATTGGCGACCTTCCACGCCATCCTCGCGTAACTCGAAACGAAGCCGAATAGCGAAAACGCGCCCAGCAGCGCCAGACCCAAAACCGCATACACAAAGGGATAAAGGATATGGATGCGGCGGAGGCGTCCGTGCAGCGAATGGGCTAATACAACGATAAAGTATGGCTGATTCACTGACTCCTCGAACATCGCGCTCTTGCTTCTGCACGCAGCAAGCGCGAATCCGATTGCGCTTATAACCGGTAACTACCGTAAAGACAGGATGAACCTTTAGACAGTACCAACTATTGCAGGATATGTCAACACTTGGAGCATACCTTCATGTAACGGTTATCCGTCGCAAGAACCCGATTCCTCTACGTCCTGCCCCACAGCCGCACGGTGACTCCCACCACCACGGTAAGCGGATACCCCGGCGTGGCATGAATCCGGCTGATGGCCGGAGCCGCTGGCGATACACGCGATTCAAAGTAATTTTGCGTTTCGAAATAATCCCGGGAAGTCAGATTATCCATGCTGACACTGAACTCAATACCTCGCCGGAGCCGGCGCGACAGCCCCAGATCGAATACCGTGTAGCCCGCGGCCAGAATCGAAGGATCCTCTCCGTCCAGGCGGTAGTGATTGATCGCCCGCATTCGCAAGGATCCGCTCCAGCCGTGCCAGTCTGCCATGGTAAGTGCAGCATTAGCAACGAAATGCGGGGCGCTATCAACGTAAACCCGGAACTCCCCGCCGCGGTAATAGGCATTGCCCACTTTCGTCATTCCGCCGTTGAGCGACAGGTGACGGCTGAGCGCCACCGATGCCTTGGCTTCGTAGCCGTAAGCCCGGCTGGGACCCTGGAATTCGAAGCTCCCATCGTCGGGAATATAGACCAACTCGTGGGAATGATCGATCAAAAATATGTCGGTGGCCACTGAAAACCGGCCGAAATTGGACGATGTTCCCGCCTGGTAGAAATCGGTGGTGGCCAACCGCGGCAAGTCGCGCTGCTCCACCACGCCCCGAGCATCCACGCTGTTGATCCCCCGGCCATAGTTGAAATGCAGCGTCAGCGGGAGTTTCCGGGATGGTGTGAAGGCAGCGTTTCCCTTGCCCTGCCACTTTCCCGCCACCTCTACACCGCCCTCGGCCGGGTTCACACGGTCGGCTACAGCGTAGCGAAACACGTCATAACGCATCCCGCCGCCCAGCATCAGGCGGTTATGTAGCAGGCTCACGTTTTCCTGCGCGTAGCCGGCAGCGTTGGTTACGCGGGCATGGGCCCTGGTAGTGACTCCTGCCGGCGCTCTCCCATCGCGGGGATAGAGCCCCACGTTGATCTCGTTGTCCAGGTAATTGGCGCCCCCCACCAGCAGCGCCGGGGCTGAACCCAGTTGGTGCGTGTGGGTGTATTGCGCGTTCAAGCCCTGCTGCAGCCGGGAATCGTGCTGCTGAAACGCGTCACCGTTTACCGGGTCATTCAGATAGTAGGTGAAATTGGAATATAGATCGAACAGCGAACGGGAGAGAAATCCGTCGGCCTTGAACGTGTCTCCGTTACCGCGGACCTTGCTGTAATAGCTCGCCAGGGTGCCGAGTTTCACCCGCCCGCCTTCGGTTGGGTCGAGATAACCGAAACGATCCAGCACTCCCTCGCTCACCAGGTCCTGTGGAATCTGTCCGGAAGAGTAAAAATTATTGCGGCCGAACAGCATCCGGAATCCCAGTTTCTCTCCCTCGGAGCGCGTCCAGGTGTAATTTCCATTGACGTTGTCCCGGCGATAGCGGGCCGGATTCTCGAACGGCCCGTCGGTGTAGGAGCCCTCATAGGACAGGTATGCGTCCACCCGTGCCGCATCCGGACTGTAGGCCACAAAGCCGCGCGCGGTGTCGAAATTGCCGCCCTGAACCCGCAGCGTCAACTGCTCCGGCAGCGACTCCCGCTGGTGGATCTGCACCACACCCAACCCGCTGAAATCGCCGTACTCGGCGCTGAATGGCCCGTTGATAATCGTCACATCCTGAATCAGCTCCGGGCTCAGCGCCTTGAGCGACCCCAGGTAACCCTGGCCGTGCCCCTGCGTGCCCTGATTCTGTTGCACGTCGTCCACCATCACCTTCAACCCGCCGTTCACCCCACCGTGGTCCAGGTTGAACCCGAAACGCCGGATCTCAAGCGATTTTCCGCCGCCTTCGTGCTGGCCCGCGTTGATGCCTGCATTCAATTGCTGCAGCACCTGGTCGTCGCGGGTAAACAGAGTCCGGTTGAACACCTCCTCATTCCGCAGATCCACCTCGGGCTCCACCGTGTTATCGGTGATGACGACACTCTGATGCTGCTCAGCAAGTTGAGACAGGACAACATCTTCCACCACCGGTTTTCCCCTCAGGGCAACGTTCACCGCCCGGCTGAATAACCCCGGCGCAGTGGCGCGCAGGCGATATTCCCCGTCCGCCGCTGCCGCAAAGCGGAACCGGCCCTCGCCATCTGTCTTGGCATTCCGCCGTAACCCTCCGCTCGCCTCCAGCGTGACCGTGGCGCCGGGTACAATCCGTCCCTGCGCATCCATCACCCGCCCGGAGACTTCGCTGGCGGCCCACAGCGCGCTTCCCGCCAGCAGCGGCAGCAGTAAAGGCACCCACCGTAGTAGTAGCAACATTGGGATATTCGTAATACTATCAGATTACCGGATCAGCGGCAAGACAGTTCCGCCGCAGTGTCGGGATTGGCGAAAGATTCGGCGCTCGCTGTCGATGAGGTAATTGAGTTTGAGTGATTGCCGCCGCTCGGCCGCGGTAAGAGTTCAATCGACCAACTTTCAAAGGGTGCCTGAATGTCACAACTCATTGACGAACTGAAAGCAGACCACAAACGACTGATTGATCTGTTGGAAAAGGCCAGGCGGCTGGGTGCCACTCCCGAAGCTTTCCAGATTCTAAAGCAGGCCCGGTCCACGCTGCTAACCCACATCGGCAAGGAGGATGCCCGTCTCTACCCCGCCATGCGCGCCGCCGGCGACCAGCACGGCATCGCATCCTTGTTGAATCTATTCGGCTCCGACATGGCGAAAGTCTCCGAAAGCGCGTTGCGCTTCTTTACCAAGCACGGCGACGGCAAGAGCACCGTCGAATTCACCGCCGATTTCGCACGTTTGATGGCGGTCATAACCACGCGGATGCGGAGAGAAGAAGAGAGGCTCTACCCGGCTTATGAAAAGCTTTCCTCCGGGAAAGCTGCGTGACGGCAATGGGCCGGTAACCCGGCCCGGTTACGGCCGGGGCGTATAATGCCTTAGGGAGGGATCCTCTATGAGGCTTCGCCTGATCACTGTGGCCCTGGCCGTCTCCGTTCTCGCCTGCGGCGCGAGCAAGGATAAGGATCGCGCCAAAATCATCGGCGACGCCACCTACTCCAACGACAACGTTGATGTCGCCGCCACCGTATTATTGGACCGCGACGAAATCCGCAACCTGCTTGGCGCCGATCTCGGCCCGGGCTACTGCGTAGTGAAACTCAAGGTCACCCCCAAGGGCGATGACAAGTTGCGGGTCGATGCTGACGACTTCACTCTGCTCTCCCACAAGGACGGACAGCGCAGCCAGCCCTTCCAGCCAGGCCAGATCGCCGGCGGCGCCACCATGGTAGTTTCTACCCGCTCGACCGGCGGCGGCATCATGGGTGAAAGCGGTGGACCCATTTGGGGCGGTATCGGTGGCACTCCCGAGCGCCTGCCGGGCAGCGGGGGCGGATTCGGCAACTCAGGCGGCGAGGAAACCACCTCGGCCACTTTGGAAAAAAGCCGCAGCGCCCAAAAGAGTCCCCTGCTAGCGGCGCTTGAAAAGCAGATGTTCCCCGGCAAAGAGACCATGGAACCGGTCAGTGGTCTGCTCTATTTCCCGCTCGAAGGGAAACAGAAGGCCAAGGATCTGGCGCTGCTCTACAAAGGCCAGGCCGGCCGCTTCAGCATGGAATTTCACTAACCAACGGAGTCCGACGAATCGAATGAATATCACCGACCTGGAGACGCCTGCCCTGGTGGTCGATCTCGACATCATGGAGGCCAACCTCCGCAAGGTTGCCGACTACGGCCGGCAGCATAACCTGCGCCTCCGCCCCCACACCAAGACCCACAAGAGCCCGCTGCTCGGCCGGCGTCAACTGGCGCTGGGAGCCGTCGGCCTGACCGTCGCCAAAGTGGGCGAGGCCGAGGTGATGATCAAGGCCGAACCGCCCGAACTGCTGGTCGCTTACCCCACCATTGGAGCCCGAAAGTTGGCCCGGCTCATGGAAGTGGCAAAACAAACCCAACTGTCGGTTGCCCTCGATAGCATCGAAGCCGCTACCCAACTTTCCGGTGCTGCCGCCGCGGCGGGAGTTTCGGTGGGCGTCCTGGCGGAGATCGATACCGGGCTCGGCCGCGTCGGCGTCCAGCCCGGCCCCGAACTGGTAGCCCTGGCCCAGGGCATCGAGCGCCTGCCTGGCTTGAAATTCCTGGGCATCGAATTCTACCCCGGCTACGTCAAGACCATCGACGAAGCCGCCTATCGGGAAATGGAGCGGATTGGCGGGTTGCTGGCCGCCTGCAAATCCGATCTTGCCGCCAGGGGAATCGAGGCGAGAATCGTCAGTGGAGGCTCCACACCCCTGCTGTGGCACTCCCACCGCATCGCGGGCATGAACGAGATCCGCCCCGGCACCTACATCTTCAACGACGGGAACACGGTGGCGGCGGGCACCTGCTCCTGGGCCGATTGCGCGGCCTCCGTGATCACCACCGTCGTCTCCACCGCCGTTCCGGGGCAGATCATCATCGACGGCGGCTCGAAGACCTTCTCTTCGGACCAGTTGGCCGGCGGCGGGTCCGGCTATGGTTACGCCCCGGACCATCCCGAATTGACGCTGGCCCGCATGAACGAGGAGCACGGCTACGTAAAAACCGGATCATCCGGCCATTGTTTCCGTATCGGCGACCGAATTCGTATCATCCCGAATCACGTCTGCGCGGCGATGAACCTGCACGACCGCGTCCACGGCGTGCGCGGGGAAAGCGTGGAGCAGACCTGGGAAGTGGAAGGGCGTGGAAAGCTGCAGTAGATCAACCAATGGGTACATCGCCTGAACTGCGCGCCGGCGATTGCGTCCAGGTGCCCGACGACCGCATCGGGCGGGTCCGCGGTAGCTCGGATGGCCTCTATCGCGTTCGATTACGGCGAACTACCAGCGACACCCACCAGTTCGTAGATTTCAAGGCCAGCGAACTCGTGCCTGTGGAATGCCCCAAAGGGTGGATGTCGCCTGACGGCTATCTTCGCTATCTGCGCGTCACGCTACGGAAGATGCGCGAAAGACAGGCGCGTAGCCGGAAGTGACGCGCCTGCCCGCAATCAACGCATTCTCAGAATTTGCGGCTCCAGGCGGACGGCCACCGCTCCACCACAACCTTCTGCTGAGTGAAGAACTCCACCGCATCGCGCCCCTGCCCGTGAAGATCGCCAAAGAAACTCTCCTTCCAGCCTGAAAATGGAAAGCTGGCAATGGGAGCGGCCACGCCTACGTTAATCCCCACGTTGCCCACCTCCACCCGCGAGCGGAATTCGCGCGCCGCCGCGCCGCTCGACGTGAACAGGCAGGCCATGTTGCCGTAACGTCCGCTGTTAATCAGCGCGATCGCCTCCTCCAGAGTCTCCGCGTGCGTCAGGCTGAACACCGGCCCGAAGATCTCGGTACCCGCCACCTCGCCCCCCGGATCGACGCCGGCCAGCACCGTGGGCCGTATGAAGTAGCCCTGTTCACCACCGGGAATCGACGGATTGCGGCCGTCCACCAGCAGTGAGGCGCCCTCGGCCACGCCCCTGCCGATCCACTCCTCAATCCGGGCACGGCTCTGGCTGCTGATCACCGGCCCCATCTCCACCTGCTCATCCATGCCATTGCCGGTAACACGCCGCGCGGCGGCCTCGCCGATCGCTTCGGCAAACGGCTGCTTTGCCCTGCCCACGGTCACGCCGATCGACGCCGCCAGGCAACGCTGTCCGGCGCAGCCGAAGGCGCTGTCGGCGATGATACGGGTGGACATCGCCAGGTCACAGTCGTCAAGAATCACCACGGCGTTCTTGGCTCCACCCTGGCACTGCGCCCGTTTGCCCGCCGCTGCCGCCCGCGCATAGACGTGCCGCGCCACCGCCGTCGATCCCACGAAACTGACCGAGCGCACCGACGGGTGGTCGATCAATGCATCCACCAGATCGCGCCCGCCGTTCACCAGGTTCAACACCCCCTTGGGCAGTCCGGTCCCGGCCACCAATTCCATCACCCTCCGCATGGTCAGCGGTACCCGCTCGGAGGGCTTGATCACACAGGTATTGCCGCAGGCGATGGCGTAGGGAAAGAACCAGAAGGGTATCATTGCCGGAAAGTTGAACGGCGCAATCACCGCCGCCACTCCCAGCGGCTGGCGTATCATCATCTCGTCAATTCCGCTGGCGATGTCCTCGGAGTTGTAACCCTGCATCAGGATGGGAATTCCGCAGGCCATCTCGACGTTTTCCACCGCGCGCCGCATCTCGCCGCGTGATTCACTGAGCGTCTTGCCGCACTCGAGCGTAATCGTCCGGGCCAGTTCCTCAAAGTGCTCTTCGAGCAGAGCCTTAAGCTTGAACAGCGGCTGGATGCGATCGTTCGCCGGCACCCGCCGCCAGGTGGAAAACGCCCGGGATGCAGCCTCAACGGCCGCGCCCGCATCCAGCGCCTTGCCCATCGGAACCAGGGTCAGCCTTTCGCCGGTTGCCGGATTCAATACGTCGGTAAACTCACTCGCACGGGCCTCGACCCAGGAACCCGCAACGTAGTTTCTAACTTGATCGGTTGGCATGCTGTCCGCGATCCTAGCATAGTCGTCTCAAAGCAGCCGGATTCAGATGAGACAATGAAGGCAGCCGTCGCCATGCACCGTCCTGCCACGATCCGGCGCTGGTTGCTGATCGCAATGCTGGCCGGCTTCCGCTTCGGCTGCCGGGATCTCGACTTCCGTCCGGACCATACAAGAGGAGACTAAGTTAATGAGCGATCCGTCAATTGTCATCAAAGCGTTGGGAGAAAACCTTCAATCCGGCGCTCACGTCCGCAACGTATACGGCGAACCGGTCACCGCGCAGGGACGCACCATCATTCCGGTGGCCAAGGTCATGTACGGCTACGGCGCCGGCTCGGGAGGCGCCAGCGCCGGCCGCGAATCGCTTCCCGCCGGACAGGGCGGGGGTGGGGGCGGCGGTGTGCGCGCCATACCGGTCGGCGCCCTGGAGATCTCCCAAGCCGGCACACGGTTCGTGCGTCTTTGGGATGCTAAACGCGCCGGCGTGGCGCTGGGCGCGGCGTTCCTGTTCGGAGCGCTGCTCGGGCGTTTTCGATGCCGGCGCTGAGGCGGCTCACCGCCATCTGCATCATCCTGTTCGCGGGCGTGGCTCTATCACCGCTCGACGCCGCCGGCGCCGCCCTGAAAAAGGCTTCGCGCAAGAAATCGAAGACCCACCGCAAGAGGCGACCCCGGCACCGTCTGCCGAGTGACCGGGTCGCTCCCTCCCAAGCCATCGAACAGAGGGTCGGCAACCAGATCCGCCTCGGCCGGCAGATCCTGGAAAACCTGAGCGCGGCCAACCTTCTGGAGAATCCCTATGTAGTCTCCGCCGTCTTCTATCATGACGGCTTCCTCGAAAGCTTCCCCAGCGGCCGCGAGGATGCCGACCCCGGCCGCCGTATTCTGGCGGAACTGGTGCGCATACTCGATTTCGGGCACAAGACGCTTTTCATCAGCCTGCTCAATCAAAGCTGGCAGCAGATGGCGCTCACTGACCGTGCCACTGCGCTGGCGGCTCCGGTGGTGGAAGGCGAACCCGGGCGCCGCCGCCGCCGCGGCACGCACAAACACGCAATTGATCTGTTTGCCGCCGAGGGAACGCCGGTCCGCAGCGCCTCGGACGGTCTAGTGGTTCTGGCGGAGGGAGGGTGGTCCGCCGTTGACCCGTTTTCCACCAGTTCGCGCCGTGGAGGCAACTCGATCATCGTGTTCGATCCCTGGCTGGAACGCTTCTACCGCTACTGCCATTTGGAATCGGTGAACGTCTCGGGCGGCGCCGTGGTGCGGGCGGGCGATGTGATCGGCGCCGTCGGCCACACCGGGCTCAACGCCTCCCAACCCGGCCACGGCCATCATCTTCATTTCGAGATCAATCAATACGACGGGAGCAGCGTGCGGCCACTCGATGCCAAAGCACTAAGGAAGGTTCTTCGGGAGAGCGTCAACCAGACACCATCCCGCGCGCCGCTTTTCCTGCCGCCCGATTGAGGCGTGGTGGGAAACTGGCGCCTTAGCGCGCCATCTCGTTGTCAAGCGCCGTCATCATCACCTCCGGGTAGCGTTTACCGGCGGCGGCGCCTGGCGGAAATGCCGCGGCAAGTTGTTGCCGCTCCTGTTCGGTGAATTCAATCCCGAGCGCCCCCAGATTCTCTTCCAGGTACTTGCGGCGCTTCGTCCCGGGAATCGGAATGACGTCGGAACCCTGCGTCAGCACCCACGCCAGGGCGACCTGCGCCGGCGTCGCCTGTTTCCGCCGCGCCATCTGCTCCAACCCAGCCACCAGACGCTGATTCTCCTCCAGATTCGCCTCCTGGAATCGCGGTGAGTTCCGCCGGTAGTCGTCCTCGGCCAGCATCTGGGCGCTAGTGATAGCGCCGGTCAAAAACCCACGCCCCAGCGGACTATAGGCCACCAGGGCAATTCCCAGTTCGCGGCAGGTGGGCAAAATCGCCGCTTCGATATCGCGTGTCCACAACGAATACTCGGTTTGCAGCGCCGCCACCGGATGCGTTGCGTGCGCCCGCCGGATCGTCTCGCCTGAAGCCTCTGAAAGACCCAGGTAGCGTATCTTGCCCTGGCGGACCAGGTCTGCCATTGCCCCCACCGTCTCCTCGATCGGCACGGTACGATCCACCCGGTGCTGGTAGTAAAGGTCGATTACATCCACGCCGAGCCGCCAGAGGCTGTTCTCGCAACAGGATTGAACATATTCGGGACGGCCGTTAAAGCCGCGGAACACCCCGGACTCCGAGCGAACGACACCAAACTTGGTCGCCAGTACCACCTCCTGGCGGCGCTCGCGAATCGCTTTGCCAACCAGCCTCTCGTTCTCACCCAACCCGTAAATATCGGCCGTGTCAAGCAGGTTGACGCCCAGATCGAGCGCCCGATGAATGGTTTCCAGCGCTTCGGCTTCATTCGTGGGGCCGTAATACTCCGACATCCCCATGCAGCCGAGCCCAAGCGGGTAAACCGCGGGGCCCCAGCGTCCAAGAGTGCGTTTCTGCATGTTTCGATTGTCTCATCCGGCCGTAGGCGCACTCGGCGAAAAGCGCCTCGGTTACTGGGGATTTTCCAAAGAAACTATGACAATCGGGAGAACCCGATCTTCAGACACGCTACCGGCGAGTGGGACACCAGTACTGTTTTAGAAGAATAACTCCAATCGCATCAACTTGTTAGGACAAATCTATTCCCTTAGCACGTTTTCTTCCACGCCTTCGCTATGCGATACTCAAATTAGAAAGTGTCCCCTTGGCATGACGCAGCTAAGCGAGGCGATAGCCCGTTACCACAAGTTAATCGAGGCTGCTCCTTACCGTGACCTGGCATGGGCGGAAGAACTCCGTCAACAGATCCAGGAGCGGCTTGCGAGCGCCGGCAGCCCTCCGATTTCTCCAGTTCTCCGGCCTCACTTTCTCACTAAGCGGCAGTATACCAATTTGGTGAAGGCGGCCGAGGCGCTCTTCAGCGCGATCGATCGGATCAAACAGATCGCGCTGGCCAGTCCGGCGTTACTTTCCCGCATGGAGTTGCTACCGGCGGAGAAGATGCTGGCGGCGGTTGACCCTGGGTACCCCTTTCTGTCGGTCGCATCGCTGCTCGACACGCACCTCAACAATGGTCATCTCCACTTCGTAGAATACAACGCCGATGCGCCCTCCGGCGTCGCCTACGGCGCCATGCTATCGGATCTCTTCTATGACTCCGCACCGGTCAAAGAGTTTCGCAAGAAATATCCGCTGACTCGCGTCGGGGGCATCCGCTATCTGCTCGCCGCAATGCTTAAGGCCTGGTCCGAATTCGGCGGCAGGACCGCGACGCCGCACATCGCGATTCTCGAATTTCGCCAGCCGTTTCAGGCCGGCCAACCGAGCGAATTACTGTTACGCGATTTTTTCCGCCAGGCCGGCTACCCCACCGAAGTTGTCTCTCCCGACCAACTGGAGTACAAGGGCGGCATCCTTCGCGCCGGCGACTTTGTCATCGACATGGTGTACCGCCGCGTGAAGGCCCACGAGTTTCTGGTTCGCTTCGACCTGATGCACCCGCTGGTGCGCGCCTATCGCGACCGCAAGGTCTGCCTTGTAAACAGCTTCCGCTCTGAGTTGGCGCACAAGAAGGCGATCTTCGACCTGCTCACCGACGAGACGATCACCGCCGGCTTTCCTGCGGCTGAGAGGAAAGCCATTCGCGACTTTCTTCCCTGGACCCGCATCGTCAGCCAGAGTAAAACCACCTATCACGACCAGACCATCGATCTTCCCGACTTCATCTCGCGCAACCGCGAGAACCTGGTGCTCAAACCAAACGACGATTCGGGCGACGAACACGCCTTCCGTGGTTGGGAGACCGGCGACGGCGGTTGGGACCGCGCGCTCAAGATAGCGCTGCGCCGTCCCTACGTCGTGCAGGAACGCGTGCCGCCGGTGAGCGGCATGTTTCCCATTTACCAGTGGGGTTCGCTTGAGATGCGTGAAGTTCACATCGACGTTCACCCGCACGCCTTCATCGGTAAGGTGGAGGGATGTTCCACCTGGATTCAGTCGGCCACTTCCGGTTTCTCTACCATCAACGGCCTGGCTCCAACGTTCATTCTCGGTTGATGCGCGGCGGGCGATTCTGTCCGCCGCGATCTTTTGTCACCCCTCGAATCTTCAGGCGTCGCTCCCTGGCCCCTTGCTCTTACGCAACGGCCGGAAGGCTACAACCGAGAGCGGCGGCAGCGTGATCGAGATGGAAGCGGGGCGGCCGTGCATTTTGACGGGCTGGGTAGACACCATGCCGCCGTTTCCCATGTTGGAGCCGCCAAATCGCGCCGCATCCGTGTTCAGCACCTCCTCGAAGAAGACCTCCTCGGGAACACCGATGGCATAACCTTCGCGCGGCACCGGAGTGAAGTTACACACAAACAGCAGATAATCCCCGGGATCCTCGGCGCGGCGGAGAAACGAGATGATGGAACCCTCTACGTCATGGAAATCCACCCATTCAAAGCCCGAATAGTGATAATCCACCTGGTAGAGGGATTTCTGGGAGGCGTAGAATTCGTTGAGGTGGCGCACCAGGCCCTGCAGTTGCCGGTGATAGTCGAACTGAAGCAACTCCCACACTAATCCGGTGTCGTGGCTCCACTCCTCGTACTGGCCGAGTTCGCAGCCCATAAACAACAGCTTCTTGCCCGGATGCGCGTACATGTAAGCCAGAAAGGCGCGCGCGTTGGCGAAGCGCTGCCACTCGTCGCCCGGCATTTTTCGTAACAGCGAGCCCTTGCCGTGCACCACCTCGTCATGCGAGATGGGAAGCACGAAGTTCTCCGAAAAAGCGTAAAGCATGCTGAACGTGATGGCGTTGTGATGGTACTTGCGATAGATCGGCTCGCTCGAAAAGTACCCCAGCATATCGTGCATCCAACCCATGTTCCACTTCATGGTGAAACCGAGCCCGTTCAGGTACACCGGCCGCGACACGCCCGGAAACGCGGTCGATTCCTCCGCAATGGTGACCACGCCCGGCACCTTGTGCGCCAGTTCGTTGAAGCGCCGCAGGAAGTCGATCGCCTCCAGGTTCTCGTTGCCACCATACTGGTTCGGAATCCACTCCCCCGGCTGCCGCGAGTAGTCCAGGTAGAGCATGCTGGCCACGGCATCCACCCGCAGGCCGTCGATGTGATAGACCTTCAGCCAGAACAGCGCGCTGGAAATCAGGAAATCGCGCACCTCATTACGTCCGAAATTGAAGATCAACGTGCCCCAGTCGCGATGCTCGCCCTTGCGCGGATCAGCGTGCTCATAGAGCGCCGTGCCGTCGAAGTAGGCCAGCCCGTGAGCGTCCTTTGGAAAATGCGCCGGCACCCAATCGACAATCACTCCGATACCTGCCTGGTGCAGACTGTCCACCAGAAACATGAAGTCCTGCGGTGAGCCGAAACGGGCCGTCGGCGCGAAGTAGGAGGTCGTCTGGTAGCCCCAGGATCCGGCAAACGGGTGCTCCATCACCGGCAGGAACTCCACATGGGTATAGCCCATCGTTTGCAGGTACTCCACCAGCGTCGAAGCCAGTTCGCGGTAGGTCAGAAACCGATTGTGCGGCCCGCGCATCCAGGAGCCGAGGTGAACCTCGTAGACCGACACTGGTTCTTTAAGCAGGTTCCGTCCGGCCCGCCGCGCCATCCACTCCTCATCGTGCCAGGTGTAGGAATCGAGTTCGGCCACCACCGAGGCCGATTTGGGCGGCATCTCGGTCGCAAAGGCGTAAGGATCTGCTTTCTGCTGCTGGTAGCCGCGCAGCCGCGAGCGCACGTTGTACTTGTAGGTGGTTCCCGCCGCCAGACCCGGGATGAACAGTTCCCACACCCCGCCGTCGCGCAGACGCATTGGATGGCGACGGCTATCCCAGTCGTTGAAATCGCCCACTACCGACACAACTTCGGCGTTCGGCGCCCAGACGGCGAACCGCACCCCGCGTACTCCCAGGCACTCCATCAGGTGTGCCCCGAGCATGTGGTAGGTCTCCGAGTGTGTCCCCTCCCCGTGCAGGTGCAGCTCAAAATCCGTCAGCATCGGCGGAAACCGGTAGGGATCCTCCACCTGCCCGGTTGTGCCATCGGGGCGCCGGATCTGAATCTGGTAGTTCTCCGGGTTCGCCGGCATCTCGGCCACGAATCCACCATGCGGGTGGATCTTGGTCATCGCGATGGCGGTTGCCGCGCCGGCCGGGTCCAGGATAACGCTGGCCGATTCGGCCTGGGGAAGAAAGGCCCTCACCTGCCAGTTCCTTGCTCCGCCCTTTCTCGAAGCCCGGTGAGGACCCAGATAGTGGAAAGCATCTCCGTTGTAAGCGCCTGCAATCGCTTCGATCTCGTTCTGGACCATTCCAATCATTATGGCAAGACCGCGTCCGGGCTGCCGGTCTAGGATGGAATGTGGAATCTTTTATCGCCGGATTGGAGAAAGCGGAACTCCACGTCCACCTGGAAGGCTCAATCGAACCCGAAACGATGGTCGAACTCGATCCTTCGGTGACAATCGAACAAGTGCGCAACGAGTATCGATACAGCGACTTCGCCGGTTTTCTGCGCGCCTATGTCTGGGCCGGCAAACGGATCGCGACACCCGGCGATTACGCACTGATCACCCGCCGCCTGCTCGAGCGGTTGGCCGCCCAAAATGTGCGTTACGCCGAAATCAATCTTTCGGTGGGCGTCATGCTGTGGCGCAAGCAGGATCCGGCGAGGAACTTCGATGCCATCGTCAGTGCGGCCGGGAATTCACCGGTCCAGGTCCGCTGGATCTTCGACGCCGTCCGCCAGTTTGGAACCGAACACGCCTTCGAGGTGGCCCGCCTGGCCGCCGGGCGCACCGATTGCGGCGTGGTGGGCTTCGGCACGGGCGGTGATGAAGCGCGCGGCCCCATCGAGTGGTTTGAGGCGGTTTTCGATTTCGCCCGCTCCAGCGGGTTGCGCATCCTCCCGCACGCCGGGGAAACCGAAGGACCGAAATCGATCTGGAACGCCGTCCGTCTGGGCGCCAACCGGATCGGCCACGGCATCCGCGCGGCGGAAGACCCCGAACTGATGGCCTGGCTGCGCGAGCACGACGTGCCGTTGGAGGTCTGCATCTCCAGCAACCTGGCCACCGGCGCGGTGAAATCGATCGAAAACCATCCCGTGCGCAGGTTGTTTGATGCCGGTGTACCCATTGTGCTCAACACCGACGATCCGGCCATGTTTCACACCACCCTGAACCGCGAATTCGCGCTGGCCGCGACTCACTTCGGCTTCACCAGTGAAGAACTGCGGCAGGTGGCCGCGGCCGGGTTTCGCTATGCCTGTCCCGGGTGAGGCGTTTCCAGCGTGAGGCGCAGAAAATCAAGCGCCGCCTGCGTCGCCAGCTTACGCACGCGATCCCGGTCCCCAAGATACCGGACCCGCCGGCACTCTACCGACCCGGGCCGGATCAGCCCGATGTAAACCGTGCCCACCGGATCTCTTTCCGTACCGCCGTCCGGTCCCGCGTATCCGGTCACCGATAGCGCGTAATCGCTCTGGCAGTGGAAGCGGACCGCTTCGGCCATCGCCCGGGCAACCGGTTCGCTCACCGACGTGAATTTGTAGATGAGCCCGTCCGAAATCTGCAGCAGGCTCTCTTTCATCGGATCGGTGTAGGTGATCATTCCGCCCAGGAAATATCTGGAACTTCCGGGGACCGAAGTGATCCGTTCGGCCACCATCCCACCGGTGCAACTCTCGGCCACCGCCAGCGTAGCGCCCCGCTTGTCCAGCAGGTCGCCGACCACCTTCTCCAGCGGGTCTCCGTTAGTCGAGTACAGGCGGTCTCCCAGCAACGCCTCGATCTGCGGAGCGACTACGCCCAATCGCGCTTCGGCCGCCTCCGCGGTTGGGGCCTTGGCGTAGAAATGAAGTTGGATGTCCCCGGGAGCAGCCAGAATTGTGGTGGCCACGTCTTTGTAGCGGGTGTAGACGGGAGCCAGAAGCTGATCCACGTCGGACTCGGGCATGCCGGCGATGCGGTAGAAGCGCGTCGCGATAGCCTGCGCCGGGAGCAGCTTTTCCAGGCGCGGCCGGCAGTGGTTATCAAACATCGGCTTCATCTCGTTGGGTGGACCCGGAAGCAGCATGAGCGCCGTCTCCCCCGCCATCAACCACTGTCCCGGCGCCGTGCCGTTGGGGTTCTCCAGCAGTTCAGCGCCGCTGATCCGGTAGGCCTGCCGCTTGTTGATCTCGGCCATCGTCCGCCCCATGCGGCGGAAGCGGGCATCAATCACCGCCTCAATCTCCGGATCGTACTCCAGCGTGCGCCCCAGTGCCGAGGCTACCGCGTCGCGCGTCACGTCGTCTTCGGTCGGACCGAGCCCGCCCGTCAGGATAATCACTTCCGAGCGCGCCGCCGCCGTGGCAACCGCGGCGGCCAATCGCTGGCGGTCATCGCCCACCACGCACTTGCTCACCACCGCCACGCCCAACCCGTTCAGCCGCTCGGTGAGAAACAACGAATCCGTGTCGATGCGGCTAGGGGTCAGAAGTTCAGACCCCACCGCAATGATTTCTGCATTCATATCTGAGGAATCCGCCTCAGGCGCCAAATCCCCGGATGTCCACATCCACCCGGTATATGGAGCTGTTGGTGGCAACGATCATCGATCGCGACGGAGCAAACGCCACCCCTACAATGTTCGGTCCGGACAGGAATAGTTCCGCGCTGCGGTCGGGCGCGATTCGCACCACGCCTTTGCGTCCGCTGAGCGAAGCGGCCACATACAGATTGCCATCTTCATCGAACGCCATGCCCTGAGGCCGCCCCAGGCCGCGGTAGTAGATATCCACTTGTCCGGATGGCGAGACGCGGTGTACCACGTCAAAGCTCGAAGTCGTGGGGCCGCTGACAAACAGGTTGCCTTCCGGGCCAAACGCCAGGTGATACGCGGCAATTGACGGTTCGATGGTCGCAAAGACATAAATCTGCCGGTCGCGGCTGATCTTGAAGATAGTACCGCTGCGATCGCCGACGTATAGATTCTCCTCGCCGTCGAATGCCAGTCCCGTGGCCACTCCCATGCCTTCCACGTAAACCGAAACCGTGCCATCCGGCGTCGTCTGGTAGACGATTCCGTCGTGGCGGCTGGAGATGTAGAGGATGCCCGCCGAGTCAAAGGTGAGCCCGGTAGCATTCATGATGTCGGTGAGAAACGGCTGCGGGTCGTGGTTGGTGTCGATCCGGTACACCGAAACCGGCGTCTTCTGTCCCCGCGAGCCGCTGAATGTAGTAAAGATATTGCCGCTCGCATCCACGGCCGGGTTGGCTACCGGGTGCATGCCATTCGCCACCAGCAGCCCCACATCACAGCTCCACGCCGCGGTCACCGAGTTGCCGTTGTCCACCACCAGTTCGCCCTGGGAGGCCTCCTCGGGCACCCTCGCAATAACCAGCGAATCGGAGCCGATGATCACCGGAGCCGTGACATCTCCGAAGCGGACACGCGGCCGCTCCGCCCGTTGAAAGCCTTTTCCGCGAATTTGAAATTCACCACCCGCGATGGCCGCGGCCGGTGAGACTTGAGCAATTTGAGGGCCCGCGCCCGGAGCTTTCCGAATCGGCATAGTCAATAAAGATTGAAACATCCTGCCGCCCACAACACAAGCGCGGCATAGAGACCCGCAACCACATCGTCGGTCATGATTCCGATACCGCCGGGCAGGCTTTCGGCCTGCCGCGCCGGAAACGGCTTCCAGATATCAAAGGCCCGAAACAGCAGAAACGCCGCCAGCCAGCTCTTCCAGTTCCACACCGCCGCTCCGGCCAGCGCCAGCCACTGCCCGGCCACTTCATCCACCACCACCGGCCCAGGATCTTTTCTTCCAAAATAGCGTGCCGCCCGGTCTCCGGCCCAAATGCCGACCAGCGCGGCTGCAAGCGCCATGCACGCCAGCTCCAACCGGCCGAGCCCGAAGCAGCCCGCCAGCGCAAGCGCCACCGCAACGGCGCCCAGCGAACCAGCGGTGCCCGGCGCAAATGGAGAATAACCACAGCCGAACCAGGTTGCGATCGTCAGCGCCAACCAGGGCTTACCGGGACTCTTCATCGTCCTCTTTTTCCGTATCGGCGCTCGCTTCCGGATCGATCGGCATCGAGATCACATACTTCTCCGAAGCCCAGTTGCCAAGGTCGATCAGCTTGCAGCGTTCGCTGCAAAACGGCATATACGGGTCGTCCATCTCTACCGGTTTGTTGCAGATTGGGCACTTCATGTTCTGCCGCCCGTGAACATCGGAAACAACGGAGGCGGAGGAACGTATTCCGGCGGCGGCTCATCCACCAGCGCGCCTACCAGGTCGTAATCGTGAGCCTCGTCAATCCGCATGCGCCGCATCTGGCCCGGCACGGGAGCCACCTCGCCCGGGTCGTTGATGTAGCACACGCCGTCAATCTCCGGCGCCTGTGCCGCCATCCTCGCCTGCCAGACCAGATCCGAATCCGCCGAAAGCCCGTCCACCAGCACATCCACTTCGCTACCCAGCAGACTTCGGTTGCGCGCCAGCGAAACCTTCCGTTGCAGCGCCATCAATCGGCGTTTGCGATTGTAGATGGCCTTTTTCCCCACCTTGCCATCCAGTCCGAAGCTGACGCTGGTCTCTTCGTCCGAATAACCAAAAACGCCCAGCCGGTCAAACCGTGCCGCTTCCACAAACCGGCACAGTTCTTCGAAATCGCTTTCCGTCTCGCCGGGAAAGCCCACAATCATGCTGGTGCGAATGGCCACGCCGGGAATCGTACGCCGGATCCGTTCGATGAGCTTCAAAAACAACTCGCCGCTCGAGCCGCGCTTCATCCGCTTCAGCACCGCCGCGCTGGCATGTTGTAGCGGCATGTCGATGTACTTCACCAGCGAGCAGTGCGCGGCGATGGTCTCCAGCAGCTTTGCCGTGATGCGGTTGGGGTAGGCGTAAAGGAAGCGGATCCATTTTGGCTGCGGCGTCTCGATCTGCGCCAGCCGCGCCAGCAGGTGCGCCAACCCGTCCTTCAACCCGAGGTCTTCGCCATAGCAGGTGGTGTCCTGACCCACCAGGTTGATCTCCCGTACGCCCGTCCGAAATAGCCGCTCGGCCTCAACAATCACCGATTCGAACCGCCGGCTGCGGAACGCCCCCCGGAAGTGCGGAATCACGCAGAAGGTGCAGGGATGGTCGCATCCCTCGGCAATCTTGATGTAGGCAAAATGCCGCGGCGTGGCCAGCACGCGCGGTGTCAGCTCGTGATAAAGATATGGCTCCGCGCTACCGCCGCTTTCGCCCGTACCATCCACCAGCCCCACAATGCGCTCCACCTCGTTGGTGCCGATCAGCGCATCCACCTCGGGCAGGTCCCGCCGGATATCGCCGCGGTAGCGCTCCACCAGGCATCCGGCGACGATCAGCTTCTTCGCCCGGCCGGTTTTTTTATACTCGGCCATCTCCAGGATGGTATCCACCGACTCCTGTTTCGCCGGATCGATAAAGCTACAGGTGTTGACGACAATCACATCGGCGTCGGATGGATCGGGAGTCAAATGGTGGCCATTCGCCACCAACTGGCCCATCATCACTTCCGAGTCAACCAGATTTTTCGGACAGCCGAGCGATACAAAACCGATCTTCAAGATTGTTCTACCTGCGGGAAGGGGTCACCATCCAGAATAGCAAAGCCGTGAACACG
>JADZGD010000016.1 GCA_020854055.1 Bryobacterales bacterium
CGCGGCCGAGAACGCGGAAACTGGCGGTGCGGTTGTCGTAGCTCCAGGCAAGTCTGGTCGGGGCCCAGGAACCGGATTGGAAACGTTTGTAGGAATTCACGGTGGGCGCGTAGAAGACCATGAATTCAGGCGCGTGCGCGATCCAACCGCCCAGGAACCAGCGGAAAAGATCGCTTGCTTCGACGGGACCAAGGCGGCACGAGCCAGGCATCAGGCTATGACCGCCGCTCCAGAGGCTGAAGTGGATGTGGCAACTGGAGCCGGCCTGGGCGGCATCGTATTTGGCCATGAAGGTGACGCTGGAGCCCTGGGCATCGGCCACTTCCTTGAAGCATTGTTTCAGCAGCACATGGCGGTCGGCCATGGTGAGCGCATCCGAGTAGCGGATGTTCATCTCGTGCTGGCCCTTACCCCACTCGCCCTTGGAGCACTCCACCGGAATTCCGGATGCGGCCAGGTGGCGGCGCACGGCGCCATTGATCGCCTCTTCGCGGGTGCCTTGCAGGATGTGATAATCCTCCAGGTACCAGCCGGCCGATTGAAGGCCGGCGTACCCACTGGCGGCGGCCTGGCGGAAGGAGTTGGTGAACAGGTAGTATTCCAGTTCGGAGCCGGCCATAATCTGATAGCCGAAAGCAGCGGCACGATCCAACTGGTGGCGCAGCATGGAGCGCGGCGCCTGCTCCACCAGGCCGGAGTGATCGCGCTCCACTAGGTCGCAGACTACCACCGCGGTCTTTTCCAGCCAGGTGGCCCGGCGTAGAGTAGCCAGATCGGGCACGACGCGGAAATCGCCGTAGCCGCGCTCCCAACTGGCGACGTCGTAACCGGCCACGGGCTCCATGTTCATGTCGATGGTGAGCAGGTAGTCGCAGGCGTGGGTTCCGTGTTCGAGCGCGTGCTCGAGGAAGTACTCTCCGTTCAGGCGCTTGCCGAGTTGGCGGCCGTAATGATCGGTGAAGGCAAGAAGGACGGTGTCGATCCCGCCGGACTCGACCAGGCGGGTGAGATCTGCGAGTGTGAGCATTCCGGCGGCGGGCTTTTCCGGCATGGCTCAACCTTTCGTCCGGGTGCGGAGATGGAAGCTCTTGGGCCGCGTCAGGTAACCGAAGCCCAGGTGCGAAAGAGTGCAGCCGTGGCCGGAATCCTTGATGCCGGTCCAGGCGAGTTCGGGATCGAGATAATCGCAACGGTTCACATAGACGGTGCCGGCGTTGGTCTGGTGGGCCAGTTGTTCGCCGCGTCCGGAATCTTCGGTCCAAATGGAGGCGGTGAGGCCGTAGGGGCTGTCATTCATCAACTCGACGCCCTGTTGTTCGGTATCGACGGGCATGATGCCGATGACGGGGCCGAAGCTCTCCTCCCGCATCAGGTCCATGGAGTGATCGGCGTTGGCCAGCACGGTGGGTTGGTAGAAGTAGCCAGGGCCGGAGATGCGCTTGCCGCCGGTGAGTAAAGAGGCGCCGCGTTCGATGGCCTGGGCGATCTGAGCGTCGAGAAGATCACGCGTCTTGTTCTGCGCCAGCGGGCCGATGGTGGTGGATTCGTCCAGCGGGCTGCCTACCTTGTACTTTTCCACTTCGGCCACGAAGGCATCGACGAAGCGCTGGTAGAGGGGACGCATCACGTAGATGCGCTCGATGGCGCAGCAACTCTGGCCGGCGTTGTAAAACGCGCCGTCCACGAGGTTGGGCACGGTGAATTCGAAATTGGCGTCTTCCAGGACCAGCGCCGGATCCTTGCCTCCGAGTTCGAGACCCATGTCGATCAGTTGGGCCGAGGCCTGGCGATAGACCTGCCGCCCGCCTTCGACCGAGCCGGTGAAGGAGACGAAATCGACCGCGCGCGACTGGATGAGACGGGAAACCGCGTCGTGCGTGATGTGGACCGAGGCCAGCAGGCCGGGCGGGAGCGCGGCGGCGGCGAAGGCTTCGGCAAAGGCATCGCCGCACAGCGGCGTCAGCCGGGAGTGCTTCAGCAGGACGGCGTTGCCCGCAAGCAGCGCCGGCACCACTACGTTGACGGCAATCAGCAACGGGTAGTTCCAGGCCGGGATGTCGAGCACGATGCCAAGCGGTTCATGGCGAATGAAGCGGTGAAAGCCCTCCCTGGCGGGTTGCACATCGTCGGCCAGCGCCGCGGGCGCCAGACGGATCATGGCGCGGGCGCGGTCGAGCATGGTATTCACTTCGCCGCGCGCCTGCGCCAGCGGCTTGCCCATCTGCAGGGTGATGTCGCGCGCCACCGATTCTTTCATCCCCTCGAAGCGGGCCACGAACTCCTGGCAGATGGCCGCCCGCGTGGAGACGGGCACGTCGCGCCACTGGCGCTGGGCGGCGCGCATATGCGCGAGGAGCGCGTCCATCTGTGCATCGGACCGCGGTTCGATGGAGCGGAAGACCTCCCCGGTGGCGGGGTTTACCAGGTTCCAGGCGGATGGTTGTGACACTTGAGTTCTCCCGTTACCAGCTTTGCTCATAGAGCGCCAGCAGGTCCTGCTGCGTACAGGGGCGTACGTTGGTCCTGTGGCAGGAATCTTCAAACGCCTGCCGCGAGAGGCTTTCCAGACTTTCGCGGGGGATTCCGTGGTTGCGTAAACCGGCGGTGATGCCAAGGCGCGCGATCATTTTCTCCACCCCGTTGACGGCCAGCAGAGAGTCTGCCGGGGCGCCGAGCATGGTGGCGACACGGGCATAGTGCTGCCGGGCCACGGGTTCACAGAAGCGCATGACAGCGGGCAGGCAGAGCGCGTTGGCGAGGCCGTGGTTCATCCCAAAGACGGTGGAAAGCGGATGCGCCAGCGAGTGCGTGGCGCCCAGATCCTTCTGAAACGCGATGGCGCCCATGGTGGCGGCTACCTGCATGTTGCCGCGAGCTTCGATGTCGGCGCCGTTGGTTACCGCACGCTCCAGATAGCGGATGATCAACTCCAATCCATGGATGGCGATGGCGTCGCACAAGGGATGGAAGGTGGGACAGGTGAGCGATTCCAGGCAATGCGTGAAGGCATCCATGCCGGTGGCGGCGGTGAGGGCGGGCGGCAGCGTGACGGTCAACTCGGGATCGAGGATGGCGCGCTGGGGCATCATCCACGGACTGAAGATGATGATCTTGCGGCCGAGCGCGCGCGAAGTGATCACCGAGGAGCGGCCGACCTCGCTGCCGGTTCCGGCAGTGGTCGGAATGGCGATCGTCGGATGGTAAGGACCGTTGATGCGATCCATGCCGCCGGCCTGAGCCTCGAGTTCAGCCAGCGGGCCCTGGTGGCGGGCCATCACGGGAACGGCCTTGGCTACGTCGAGCGAACTGCCGCCGCCGAGACCGACCACACCGTCGCAACCGGCGTCGCGATAGAGCGCGGCGGATTGCAGCAGGTCGTCTTCGACGGGATTACCGTGCACCTTGCCGAAGATTTCAAAGGCTATGCCGGCGCTTTGCAATACGCCTGCGACTCTATCGAATACCCTGGTGGCGCGGACGCCCGGATCGGTGACGATGAGCGGCTTACGGACGCCGGTTTCGGTGAAACAGAGAGGCAGGCGGTCGATAGCGCCGCAGCCAAACAGGATGCGGGTAGGAAAGGAGAATGTAGTGATTTCGTCAAACATGGTTTTCACTCGCCCGTGGAACGCTTGAGTATGACGTGATCAATCCAGTTGCGAAACTCGGCCTGGCGCACCTCGGGAGCGAGCACGTCGTCGTCGATATCCAGGCGCCAGCGCAGGTCCTTGCGATGGGGTTCGCTGTGCAGGGCCTCCAGGTCGGCGACGTAAGCCTCCAGGTCTTCCTTTGTACGGAAGAACTGCGCGTCGAGCAACTTGTGGGCACGGGCCTGAACCAGCCGGGCCATTTCGTGCAGGTCGTATTCGGGATGATATTGAGTGCCCCAGAAGACGCCCTTTCCATGCCGGACCGCAATCGCCTGGACGTGAGTAAAATCGTTTCCGGCTAACAGCACCGCTCCCGGCGGCAGGCTGGTGATCTCGTCCAAGTGACTTATGTAGCCGTTGAAGACCGGTGGCTTGCCCTGCATCATGGGATGTTCGAGGCCGGCGGTGGTAAGGCGGATCTTGCGCGCCAGGCCCATTTCCCTGCCTTTCGGATTCTTTTTGACGGTGCCGCCGGCGGCGACGGCAGCCATCTGCACTCCCCAGCAACTGCCGAAGGCGGGGGTGCCCACTTCGTAGCCCTTCCGCGCGTACTCGATCTGGCGGGTCACGCGGCGGTCATCGTCGTAGATGGTGAGATTGCAGCCGGGCCAGAGCGTGCCGGCGTAATTTTCCGGGCCCTGTCCTTCGGGCGGCTCCGGGTTATCACTGGGATACCAGTAACGAAATTCGGCATCGGGCAGGTGGGCCTTCAGCATTTCCGCATAAAGAAGCGAGGCGTATTTCATGCCGACAGCGTCGAATTCGAGCCGGCTCTCCTCGGGGTATCCATCGACAATCAAAAATCGTAGTGCCATAAGCCTATTTACTCACCTTGTCTAAAGAATCAATAATGTCGGGCAACTGGCGATAGTCGCTGCAGACGGCGTCGGCGGCGGTGGACGCGGTGGAGCCGCGGTCGATGGCGGCGGTCAGCAGCACGGCACGCGCGCCGGCAGCCTTGGGGCCGGCGACATCGTTCGATTCGCGATCGCCGACGTGGACCATCTCTTCCACGCCGCATCCGGCCAACTGGGCGATACGGTGAAAAACGATCGGAGCGGGCTTGGAGCAGCCGGCCTCGTCGGAGAAAACGAAAGCCGAGAAGTGATGGAGCAGGCCGTAGCCTTTGAGCAGTTCGCGCAGGACGCGGCCGGGCGAGAAGATGGCGTCGGAGACGACCACCAGGCGGTAGCGGGAGGCAAGCGCGGCGAGCGCCGCTTCGACGCCCGGCACCAGATCCGGGCGAACATCGAGCTCCATCTCTTCATGCAGCCGGACCAGCTCGGCAAACTCTTCGGCCGGGAGCGTGCGCTTCATTCCCGCAAGCAAGACATTCAAACGGGTGGCCACCGTCCAGGTGGCGTTTTGATGGTGCCAGACGTGGCGAAACGCGGCGTCAACGACATCATAGGCCGTGTCCACCTGGGCGCGGCCGACGGGCTGGTGACGGCCGAGAAAGAGGCGCACCAGTTCGCGCCGCGCCACCGGCTTGGGGGCGAGCCCCATGCGGGCGCGCTTCGGCTCATCGGAATCGTCGATGAACACGGTATCCCACAGATCAAACGAGACTGCGCGAACAGGCGCCATTCATCCTCCTAAATATTTGCTTTACCCTGGCGCGCGCGCACCCAGAGCAGAAACATGACTGCGGTTCCCGCCGCCGCCACCCAGACCAGCACTTGAAAAATGGGCGTCAGATCCTGACCGGCATGAGTGTACATCCGGCCGATGATCTCTTCCTGGAAGATGGGGCCGATGGAGCCCATTCCGTTGATGATGCCGGCGGCGGCGAGGGCTCCGCGGCGCGACCCGACGTCGATGGCTCCGGCGCCCGAGAGTAGCGAATCGGGACCGAACAGCATCAGTCCGGCGAGTGCCATGGCCAGGGTGAAGAATACCACGCTGCCCGCTCCGAGCGTGGACATCAGGACAAACGACAAGGTCATCATGGCCAGCATGGCGAAGCAGAGGAAAGCGCGCCGGCCGTGAAACAGCTTGTCGGAAACAAAGCCGGAGAGCATTACGCTGAGGAAGCCCGCCACTTCGAAAACCGTGGAGAGGTAGCCGGCCTTATCGCCAGTGAGGCCGAAGTTCTGGCGCAGGAAGAACGGCGCCCAACTCCACAGCGCATAGCGAAGGAACTTGATGCTGAAGTAGATGCTCCCCATGATCAGAATGGTGATGGTGGTGTTGAGCGTCCAGCCGAGACCTTCCTTGCCTGCTATCGTTTGCTTTGCCGCAACAGACGGCTCCTCTTCGGGCTCGAGAGGCTGCAAGCCGGCTTTTTCCGGACGGTCGGGATGGAGTAGGACGACCACCAGCCAGATGCCGAGAAGCAAAATGGCGGAGCCGAAATAAGACCAGCGCCAACCGGCGCGGCCCAGCAGCCAGGCGGCCCAGGCGGTGGCCAGGAATGAACCGGCCTGGTAACAGGTAGACCAGACGCCAAGCACGCTTCCCCGCTGGTCACGCCGGAACCAGTACGCCAGGCTACCGATGCAGCCGGGCCATCCGGTGCCCTGCGCCATACCGTTCAGGGCGAGGAAAAGCATCAGGGTCCAATAACCGTTCGCGGCGCCGAACGCGAGGTTACAGATGACGGAGATTACGATGCCCAGAAGTAGTAGCAGGCGGGGTCCGAGTTTGCGGCCGAAATAGGCGCTGGAGAACTGGCCCACGGCATAGGCAGCCAGAAAGACGGTGCCCAGATCTCCCAGTTGCGCCGCCGAGAGGTGGAGCGATCCGGCCATATCGGCTTTCACTACATAGAACGGTTTCCGGCAGAAGTAGTATCCGGCATAGGCGAGCCAGGTAGCGGAAAAGATGCGAACCTGCCAGGGGCGGTAGGCTTTATCGAGCGCCTCGGCGGCAGCGGAACGAGTCATTGGCGCTGCCGGCTGTTTGCGGCGCGGAAGCACCTGGGCGCGGACTTCACTTGCGTTTTTCCTTCCGTACCGCTTGAGTCGACTCGCGGACAACCAATTGGGAACTCAGGCGAACACCGATTTGCACGATGGGAGGGCGATGCCGGATAAGATCCATCAACAACCGCGTGCCGAGAGCGAGCATATCGTACCAGGGGAATTCGACCGCGGTGAGCGGCGGGTCGGCGAAGGCGGTCTCGCTGGTGCCATCGATGGAGACAACGGCTACGTCGCGCGGCACCTTTTTCTTTAGATCGCGCAGGGCCTTGAGGCAGCCTAGCGAGGCGCGATCCCCTGTCACGATGAGCGCGTCGGGCGGTTTGGCCATCTGCATCATGGCGCGCGTCGCGCGGTAACCGTCTTCGGGCGTGAGCTCGATTTCGGAGACGTGTTCGGTGACGCCGTCTGAAGCCGACATCAGTTTGTGGAAGCCCTGGAGGTACAGGCGGTGGCTGACGTACCGCTCGCTGCCGAGCAGCAGGCCGATGCGGCGGTGGCCGCTGGCAAGCAGATGTTCGGTGGCCAACACGCCGGCGTGTAAATGATCCGGCCCGATGTAGTTGAGCGGCGTGTCGGGAAGCAACCGGTTCACGACCAGAAATGGTATGCCCTGCCGGCGGAAGATTTCAGAATCGCCCAGTTCATCGCGGGTACGAAACAGCAGCACGCCGGCGAAATCGCCCCGGCGGATCATTTCGTCTTCCACCTTTGCGCCCGGCACCGGGTTGAAGGAACCGGCCATGGCGGCGTAATTGGATGCGGCGGCCACATCGTTGATGGCCTTCAGCCCTTCTTCGGTGAAGTGTGTGCGGACACCCCAGGGTTCGGCGGCCGCGGGCATGAGCAGGCCGATCAGGCGGCTGCTTCCGGAATGGTGAGCGACCACGCCGGGAACGTAGTTGAGCTCACGGACGGCGTTGAGCACTTTGCGGCGCGTACCTTCGTTTACGCCGGACGCGCCGCTCAACACCCGCGAAATGGTGCTGACGGAGACGCCCACCTTTCGCGCGACATCCTGCAAGGTCAGCTTAGTGGCCATCGCAATTTTTTTGCAATATTATCAACGATGGTCCGCGCCCGTCAATATGCGGATGGCGGCCGGTCAAAAGGAGGGGTGTTCCCAGCGTGTACATCATAGAGCCTTTGATGCGTGATCCCGATGGCGGTGATGAGTTCCGTATAGGGGCGATCGGTCACATCGACGAATCCGATATTGTAGTTCTCACCGTCGCCGCGGCCCGTCACTGGCTGATCGATCCACTGGAACCAGCTTACACCGACGAACGCCGGAAAAGATGCAGCCCGCTCCACGTAGTAGCGGTAGGCAACCCCACGTTCGGCCTGATCGCGCACCTGGACCAGACCGGCAGCCAGTCCACGGCCGGGGACGCCGAAGTGAAATTCGCCGATCAGAATGGGCCGGCCCGAAACCTGGTGGATTCGCTGCAATACTTTGGGATCGGCCTCGGTGGCGTAGACGTTCAGGCTGCACACATCGAAAGAGTGTGAAGCGCGGAGCATCCACTCTGGAGGCACACCGCCGAAGCGCAGGCCGAGGTTCAGATGATTCGGGTCATGGCGGCGGACTGCCCGGTTGACGACGGAGAGAAATCTTTCGAATGCCCGTTCGATAAATTGGCGGCGCCGTTCGGGCGTATCGCCCGCGGCGAGGAACGCCCGGACTGCTTTCTGGATCGGACTCGGCGGACCGTCGAGGATGGTATCGACCACCAGCGATTCCCGGCCAGGCCAGGGAGGTTCGTTGGCGATGAAGTAGCCGAGCAGGTAGGGATCGCTTTTGCGCGGCGCGCACTGGGCGGCGGCGGCTCGGTCAACAGTGACGGCAAAGTCCGGCGAATAGACATCGGGCAGCCCCAGGTAGCCGCTGTTCATGCCCCAACCTTCCAGGTTCACCACGTAGGCTTTGCGGTGGGCATCCCACAGGCGGTGGTCACTCCAGTTGCCGATGGTGTTCAGTCCCCAGGCGTCCATGCGGCGGAATGTGAGATCGATCCAGCGGGCGGGGAACTGGTCTTGAAAGCGGCGCAACAGATTCCAGGTGTAGAAACTACCGGCGGCCTGGGGCGGCGGCAGCTGGCGGAAGTAGTCCTGGCGGCTTTCGAAACGCGCGTCCTGGCCGCTGCTTACGATGCCATTGGAGGCGGTAGAGAAAAATTGATGGCCGTCGGGGTCGATGAACCACCAGCGGCCATCCACCTGTTCGACACGAAAGAAGCCGGTGGCCTGCCGCTTCGTGCCGCTGTAGCCGCCAAAGCGGCAGTAGCCGAACCCGCCGGGGGAGAGTGCGGCCTCCTCGCGTTGCCATTGGGCGCGGGCCTGGTTGAGACTCTTCAACTTTTCGGGCCAATCGGCCGGGATCCACTGGCCGAACTCATCGACCACCGGCTTGTGGCCGAGGACGGTGGAGCCAGGATCCTGTTTCGACAGGCGGGCCGAACGAAGTTCGATCACCGGGCGGTTGAGTGGGGCCTGCATCCTTAGACCGATTGCATCGACTGCGTTCAACGGGCCGTAGGTGCCACCGGTACTCATCCAGAAAGAATCGCGCGGAATCTTACTGACGGAGGCCATGTCGAAGCCGGCGCGATTCGGTTGGCGGAAATAAACGAGCGGGATGGCGGCGCGAATCCAGACGCCGGCCAGAGGATGGATCTGACGGCTCTGAACGCCGCCTCCGCCGTACAGGCTCAGGTAGAACCGCTGCGGCGACGAGGCCCTCAGTTCGAGGACGAGATATTCGTATCCCGACCAATCGGCGGGAAGCGGCGGGTGGAACTCATTCCGGTTCCAGCGGACTTCGGTTTCCGCCTGGTCGAAGACCACGCGATGAGTGGCGGCCGGGAGGGCGGCGGAAGAAACCAACAGCAGCAACGCTGCTCGCCGGAGCCCGGCTGAGAACAGTCCGGCGATCATCTCAGGCTTCGTTAACCGGCGCCAGCTTGGGCTGAAGCCCCAGTTTGGCAAGCACGGCGTAGACCACGAAGCCAGTAATAAAGCTATAGACCACGGCCGGCTGGGCGGCGCTCTTCAATGAGTCGGACACCGGGAGAAACGGTAGGATTCCGACGATGAAACCCAGCGCCCAGGCGCCGTAGCCGGCGATGCTGACACCTTGCCGCGGGCCAGCCCAACGCTTACCCGAGAGCAGGTAATCGGCAGCCATGGCTCCGCAGATGGGACCGAAGGATGCGCCGATGATGGTAAAGAAACCGATCAGATCGGCGGCAACTCCAGTGATGGCGAGCACGATGGACACGGTGACCGCAGCCATCATCGATGCGATGCGCTTTACGCCCGGAATCATGGTGGCGAAGCTATTGCCGGCAATGAACGCACAGACGCAGGCCGAAGGAATGGAGGTTATGGTGAACAGAAAGAACATGGTCGAAGCCAGCACGCCGCCGAGCGATGCCAGGGTGGCTCCGTAGCTAAGATCGGCGACCGGTAAGTGTTCCGCCCTGGCTCCGATCACCGAGAGGATCGGCAGGCCGCCGGCATAGAGAATGGCGAGGGCAATGCCAACCAGTCCACCCATGCGGACATCCCTGGCGTTGCGGTTGTTCATGCCGAAGTCGGCGCCGGCCGCTCCGGCAGTGGCGAAGAAGCCGATGATGGCCTGCACCAGCAAAGTGAACGAACCGTAGGGAGCCGCCTTGGCGGGCTCCACGCTGTAGGCGCCCAGGCCGCCCATGGTCCGCAGGAAGACGACCAGCACCATCAGGAAGGCGATCCCGTTCAGATAGATCGCGACCTTCGACACGTGTTGGATCCCCTTGGCTCCCACCCAGGCCATGGTGTAGCCCCAGACTATGGCAACAATGGCAAACAGCGGCCTGCGGGGCGAGGGATCGAGCCGCAGGGCCGACAGGAAGAAAGTGGTGGCGAAAAACGTACCGACCGCAAACCAGCCGATTTGCAGCACGCCCATCAGCAGGCCCGGCATCACGTAGCCGCCCCGTGTGCCGAAGGTGGAACTGCCGATTACGTAGAGCGGGAGGCCCGTCTTCATGCCGAACATGGCTGGCGCGTAATAGTAAAGGGCGTAGCTTAGAAAGCCGGCCACCGCCAAAGCCAGGATGATGACGCCGATGGAAGCATGGCCGACCACGGTCCCGGCAAGTTGCTGGTAGAAGGCGATCCACAGAAAGATACCGGCATAAGTGGGCGCCGTGTTGGCATACCACGGAGTACGGTTGGAGGATGGGTTCGGTTTGGCTCTGGAAATGTAATCAGGCAGCATGGTCCCGTATGCTATCACTGCTGGAGGAGTTATTCCACTGGCCGTTCAGGTTCTTGCCGTTCCGGCGTGTTCCGGATCCACCGTGCGTTAAACGAGTAGTAAGATAAAAGACGCGAAATGCGAATGCGAGTCTGACCCGGGATGCCGTCTACGCTTGCAGTCCCATTCATCGCTCCGGCTCTTGTATTTATTTCACCCAATACCTGGAACACGGGTTACGAGTGCCCGTATTTGCAGTGGGGCTCGGAGCGAACGGCTTGGGCACTGGCTTTGCTTTATGCCGCCGTGGCCTGGCATGGGCGTGTAGCGAAGAAAGAGCGCGTAAAGCAGGGCCGTTGCGTCGAAGTGCCGTCGGGTTCGTTGTCCGTTGAGAGGATGCCGGAGTGTTGAAGTGGATGCCGTCCCTGTCCCGGCCCGGTCTGTGGACTGGCACGGTGACCTGCGCGGCCCTCGCGGCGCTTTGGCTGCTCGCGCATCCCTACCTTGGCATCGCCCATGATGCCCGGCTTTACGCTGTGCAGGCATTAAGCCGGCGCTATCCAGGTTTCTTCACGGGCGATCTTTTTCTGATGCAGGGCGCGCAAGAGGAATTTACGTTGTTTTCCCGCCTGTGGGCTCCGTTGATCGGGACGGTGAGCATCGGCTCGCTGGCCCTCGGACTTGTTGTCGTTGCGCACGGGATTTGGTTGTGGGGCGCGGTGCGCTTGCTGAGACAACTGGCCGGAGGCCGCAGTGAACGCCTGTTGGCATTGGCGGGCGTTTTCGTTCTGCCGGCCGCCTACGGCGCCTTCGACGTGTTCTCGTACGGCGAGGGGTTCCTGACGCCGCGGATCTTTGCCGAGGCGCTCGTCCTGCACGCGTTCGCCTTTTCTCTCCGGGGGCGGGTACGGCTGGCATTAGCTGGCATTTTCGTCTCGGCACTGCTACAGCCCTTGATCGCAATTCCGGCGGCCGTAATCGCCGGCATTCGGCTCTGCTGGAATAACCGCCGCTGGCTCTGGGCAGGCGCTGCGTTGGCGGCGGCGGTGGTGGCACTGACTGTTTTGAGAGTGGAGCCGTTCGGCCGGCTGTTGATAACGCTGGACCCCGAGTGGCTTGCAATCGCCCAACAACGATGCCCGTTCACCTTTCCTTCCCTATGGGGTTTGGGCGACTGGTACCGGGTCGCGCTGCAGTTCGTGCTCCTGACGGCCGCCGCTGCACTTGGGAAAGCGGCGCGGCCGTTCCTGCTGGCGGTGCTTGCCGCCGGTTCCGCAATGCTCGCCATCTCGCTGGTTGTGTCCGCATTCTATCTCAACGCACTGATCATCCAGCTTCAGATTTGGCGCGTGCTGTGGGTAGTTGCGATTCTGGCGAATGCCTCCACCGGATACTTGACCGCCTTCTTGTGGCGCGAATCGCGCAACCGTACCGTTCTGATTTGTCTTATGGCAAATAGCTGGTTGTGGATCCGGTTTCCGGAGGTCGCGCTGCCGATGCTGCTGCTGTTTTCCGGCCTCTTGGCGTTTGACCGGAAAAATCCAAAATGCGCCCTGCATCCGGCTATTTCGATCGCAGTCTTTGCGATCACCGGCATCACAGTCGCCACGGGAGTTGCGCTGGTTATTGGGCAACTGCGAAACCGCTCCATCCACGCCATGTCCGGTGTGCTGGGACGCGCCGACTTCGGGCTAATCGTCTTCCCGGTTGGCTTGGCGATATTCCTGTTCTGGCGCTCAAACCACAAATGGAAGATGCCTGTGCTTGCAGTCGCGGCGGGCATGGTCTTCATGGTGTCGCTCGTAACCTGGGACCGCCGCTCCCCTTGGCGGCAGTGGGTGGAGTCCTCCGCGCCCCAAGCGGCCCCCTTTTCCGCGGTGCTGGCGAAAAATGCGCAAGTGTTCTGGGTAGAAGGTTTCGCGGAAACCTGGCTGGTGCTGCGCCATCCGTCCTACTTCTCCTACGAACAGGGCGCCGGCGTCTTGTTTACTCGCGCCAATGCGTTTGAGTTCAGGCGGCGCTTCCGGAGCCTTCTGCCGTTAAGCCGCAACCTATTCCGATTTTTGCCAATGACGGAAGGGTTTACGCGCCCGCCGGACGTAACGCTTGCGGCTCTCGGTACGGTATGCGAAAACGCCAGCGGACTCGATGCCATCATCAGCTCGACCAAGGTACCGGGGGTGAGTGCGATAGTCTGGCGTCCTCCGGTCGTCCGGACCGTTACGCGCTGGACCGATCATGGCTGGGTCGAGGAATCGGAGCCGGAACTGTATCTTTATCCATGCTCCGCCGTCCGCTCAGTTGTTCCGTTCACCTCGCGCGGAAATCGCTGAACGAATACCTACGGCCGGGACGCCGGCAGCCGGTGCCGGAGCAGCTGGGATAGGATGGTCACCATGACGCGGCGAACGCTGCTCAAGTCGGTTCTGGCGCCTGCCGGGCCACAGTTTTCGGCTCCGGAGCCGTATGGGGCGATTCCTGCTGCCCGCCAACTGGTTTTTCAGAAGATGGAGGTGTACGCGTTCTTGCACTTTGGCGTGAATACGTTCACCGGCAGGGATTTGGGCGGGGGCGATGAATCCCCGGACGTGTTTCAGCCTGGCGCGTTCGATGCCGGCGCCATCCTGAACGTGCTCAAAGCGGGCGGAATGCAGGGTGTGATCTTAACCTGCAAGCATCACGATGGGTTTTGCCTGTGGCCCACCAGGAGTACGGAGCATTCGGTTAAGAACGGTTCCTGGCGCGGCGGCCGGGGCGATGTGGTTAAGGACATTGCGGCGGCGGCCGCGCGCCACGGCCTTCGCTTCGGCGTCTATCTCTCTCCATGGGACCGCAACAATGCCTACTGGGGGCGGCCCGAGTACATACCGGTTTACCGCCAACAGTTGCGCGAGTTGCTCACCGGTTATGGACCGGTCTTCGAGGTTTGGCACGACGGCTTCAAGCGCCCGGATGGGTATTACGGCGGCGCGCGTGATAAGCGCTACATTGACGACCGGACCTACTACGATTGGGAGCCTACCTGGGAGATGGTCCGGCGCCTCCAGCCAGATGCCAACATCATGAGCGCCATCGGTCCGGACATTCGCTGGGTAGGGAACGAAAGCGGTGTGGCCGGCGATCCCTGTTGGGCCACATACGATCCGGTGCGCAAACAAGGCGATTCGGGAGAATGGATTATTACCCCATACCAGGAAGCGACCCACGGCCATCGCCATGGCGCGCGGTGGATGCCGGCCGAGTGCCCTGTTTCGATCCGCCCCGGATGGTTCTGGCACGAGCGGGAAAACAACCGGGTGAAGACGACCGAACAGTTGGTGGATCTTTACTTCCAATCGGTGGGGCGCGGCGCTCACTTTTTGTTGAATGTCCCGCCGGACCGGCGCGGCTTGCTGTACGAAAGCGATGCCGCTGCACTCGCCGGGTTTGGCTCACGGGTGAGCAGAATGTTCCAGACCAATCTGGCGGCGCGGGCACGCATCCGGGCTTCGGCCGAGCGCGGTCCGGTTTATCGCGCGGCGAATCTGATTGACGGCGAGGCGGGTACCTGCTGGGGCACACCGGATCGAATGCGAAGCGCCGAAGTGATCCTGGAGTTTCCCGGCGAAGTCCGCGCCGGCATTGTGAGGCTGCGCGAGCACACGCCGTTCGGACAGCGGATCGACCGGTTCGCCATCGACACCTGGCAGGCGGGCGACTGGCAGACAGCGGCCGAGGCGGCCAGTATCGGCGCCTGCCGGCTGATCCGGCTTCAGCGCCCGCTCCGAACGACGCGCATGCGGCTGCGGATCGTGGAGGCAGCGGCTTCTCCGGCGCTCGAGGAGTGGAGTGTGTTCGAGGGAGAAATATCATGACCCGCGGATGGCTGCCACTCTTGCTTGCCGGACTGGCGGTGGGCCTGACGGCCGCACCGCGCGTGGCGCGTGAAAATATCGAATGGCTGGATGTGTGGATTCCGCACACCAACGGCCATGACCTTCCGCGAGTGTTGCTGATCGGCGATTCCATCACGCGGGGCTACTACAAGCCGGTCGAAGAGAAGCTGGCGGGTAAGGCTTATGTGGCGCGGCTGGCGACGTCAAAGTCCCTGGGCGACCCGGTGCTGCTCGAACAGGTAGCGGTGGTGCTGCGGGAGCAGGCTTTTGACGTGATTCATTTCAACAACGGATTGCACGGATCGGGCTATTCCGAGCCCGAATATGCGGCCGCTTTTCCGGAACTCCTTTCGGTGCTGCGGCGCTGGGCGCCCAAGGCGCGGCTGATCTGGGCGACGACTACCGGCGTCCGCATGGCGAACGATGTGAACACGGTAAGCCCGCAGACCGAAAGGGTGTTGGAACGAAATCGCCTGGCGGCCGCGATCGTGAAACGGGAGAAGATTCCGGTTGACGATCTGTTTACGCTGGCTAGCGGCCATCCCGAGTACCACGCAGCCGATGGAATTCACTTCACCGCCGAGGGGTACGCGGTACTGGCCGGGCAAGTCAGCCGGACGATCCTGGAGCAATTGGCCGCCAGCCGGTAATCTCAGCTCGCGACCGGGGCCGGCTCGGTCACCTGCAGTTCCCGCTTGTACTTGCACTCGGCATTGGGGCACTGGGCGACAGGCCCGGCCTTGAGCCACTTTTCCAGCAGATAGTTGCTGCCGCACTGCGGGCAGGTTTCGGCGATCGGTTTGGACCAGGCCACGAACTCGCAATCCGGATAGCGGTTGCAACCGTAGAAGGTTTTACCACGCTTGGAGCGGCGCTCGATAATATCGCCTTCTCCGCACTGCGGGCATTTGACGCCGATGGTCTTCTGCTTCACGTATTTGCAGGCCGGGTAGTTGCTGCACGCGATGAACTCCCCGAAGCGCCCCTGCTTCATCACCAGATGGTTGCCGCACTGGGGGCATTTCTCTTCCAGCGGGACATCGGACTGCTTCTGCTCGCCGCCGATGCGTTTGGTGGTTTTGCAATCGGGATAGCCGGAGCAGGCGTAGAACTGGCCGAAACGGCCTTTCTTCAGAACCATGGGCCGGCCGCAGTTCTCGCAATACTCCTCGGCGCCCTGCTCGGTGAGGTCGGCGTTATCGACATCGGGCAGATCGACGTTCAACTCCCGGGTGTTGGTGCACTCGGGGTATCCGGTACAGGCGATGAAACTGCCGTGGCGGCCCCACTTGATGACCATCGGTTTGCCGCATTTGTCGCAAACCAGGTCGGTGGGCTTCTCCATGCGCTTGATATTCTCCATCTGCTGCTCGGCGCGCTGGAGATCGGCTTCAAATTTCTGATAAAACTCGTCCATCGACTGGCGCCAGTCGATCTTGCCATCCTCGATTTCGTCGAGTTCCTCTTCCATTCTGGCGGTGTAGCGGACGTCGAAGATGTCGTCGAAGTTCTTGACGAGCAGGTCCGTAACGACCATGCCGAGTTCGGTAGGGTTGAACTTACCGCCCTCCTTCTTCACATACTCCCGCTCCTGGATCGTGGACAGGATCGAGGCGTAGGTGGAGGGTCGGCCGACCCCGGAAGCCTCCAGTTCCTTCACCAGCGTCGCTTCGGTAAAGCGCGGAGGAGGCTCGGTAAAGTGTTGTTCCGGTTTCACTTCCTTGAACTTTAGGGTTTCACCTTCGGCTACTGCCGGAAGCTTGTGCTTCAGTTCGTCGTCGTCTTCGTCTTTTTGGTCTTTACCCTCCTCATACACTTTGAGGAAGCCGTCGAACTTGGGAGTCGAACCAGTCGCCCGGAACAGATATCGGGCGCCGTCCTGGCCGGCAGCGGCGACTTCGATGGTGGTCTGATCGAACACAGCCGGTGTCATCTGGGAGGCGACAAAGCGCATCCAGATCAAGCGGTAGAGCTTTAACTCGTCTTCCTGCAGATACTTGGCAACCGACTCGGGTGTCCGGGCGGCGGAGGTGGGACGAATCGCCTCGTGGGCGTCCTGCGCGTCCTTCTTGCTCCGGTAGATGTTGGGCGATTCGGGTAGATACTGCTGGCCATAGCGTTCGGCGATCACGCCGCGGACTTCCTGGAGGGCTTCCGCCGAGACGCGCGTGGAATCCGTACGCATGTAGGTGATGAGGCCCACCCCGCCTTCGTCGCCCAGTTCCAAGCCTTCATAGAGCCGCTGGGCGAGGACCATGGTGCGTTTCACGCTGAAGCGGAGTTTGCGCGCCGCCTCCTGCTGCAAAGTGGAGGTAATGAACGAGGGAACCGGGTTGCGGCGCTTCTCGCGAGTAGCTACCGACTGGACCCGATAAGCGGCGCCGGCGAGGTTCGAGACAATCGAGTCCGACGCGGCCTGATTCGGAATCTCGATATTGTCTCCGTTCGCCTTTACCAGGCGTGCGGTGAGTACGGGCGCCTTGCGGGCGTTGAGAACGGCATCGATGGTCCAATACTCACGCTTTTCGAAGGCCCGGATCTCCCGCTCGCGATCGACGATCAGCCGGAGGGCCACCGTCTGCACTCTTCCGGCGGACAGGCCCCGGCGCACTTTGTCCCAAAGCAGCGGCGAGATTTTGTAACCGACCAGGCGGTCGAGCACGCGGCGGGCCTGTTGGGCTTCCACCAGGTGCACATTCACTTCCCGGGGCGTATCGAAAGCCTTACGGATGGCGGTCTTGGTAATTTCGTTGAACAGAACGCGGACGATTTTCACTCCATCGCGCCGGCCTTCCAGTTCTTCCTTGAGATGAAAGCAGATGGCTTCCCCTTCGCGATCCGGATCGGCGGCCAGGTAGACGGAGTCGGCGCCCTTGGCGGCGCTGCGCAACTCCTGAATGAGCTTCTTCTTGCCCTCGATGATCTCGTAGTGAGGTTCGAAGCCGTGCTCGACGTTGACGGCGAGATCCTTCTTGGGAAGATCCTTGATGTGACCGAGCGACGCTTTGACGACAAACTGATTGCCGAGGTACTTACCAATTGTTTTCGCCTTCGCCGGCGATTCGACGATGACGAGAGATTTAGCCATAATGACTTGTCAGACTTTCGATGAACACACGGGACAAACCAGAGGATTGAAAATCAATAAGTTGAAGACACACGATAGCCGGCCACAGGTGACCGGAGCCATCTTCAAGCCGACAACATTCAACCGACTAGGCTTCTCCCCACACTTTAACAAAGTTTTTACCCGGAAGTTGCTTCACCAGCCCCAACATCTCCAATTCGAAGAGCGCGGCAATCAACTCCGACGAGGAATAGTTTTCCAAACGTTCTAGCAGGTCGTCAATGTGTACTGTGGCATCCACTTGAAGTTGGCCGAGGATGGCTTGCGTGATTCCGCGGCTGGTCTCACCTTGGTTTGATGCTTCAGACTCCATGGAAGATTCTGGCGCCCCGGATTCGACGAGCAGGCGCTGCTTGCCCTGGGCGATCAATTCGCGGCGGACCTCGGCCGGGAGTTCGACAACCACGTCATTCCAGTCCTGAACGAGTTTAGCGCCTTGCTTGATCAACAGGTTGGGCCCCCAACTCGACTTCGAAGTGATGTTGCCGGGAACTGCAAATACCTCCCGCTCCTGCTCCATGGCCAGGCGCGCCGTGATCGCCGAGCCGCTGTACTGAGCGCCTTCCACCACGATCACGCCATGCCCCATGCCGCTCACGATGCGGTTACGGATGGGGAAATTCTGCGGATAAGCCGGGGAACCCATGGGGAACTCGCTGACAAGGCAACCTTTAGAGGCGATCTCCTCGTACAGGCGGCGATTCTCGACCGGGTACAGGGTGTCGACGCCGCAGCCAAATACGGCGATCGTGTTCCCGCCGGCATCGAGCGTACTCCTGTGGGCGGCGGTGTCGATGCCGCGGGCCATGCCACTGGTGACGGTGAGTCCGGCCCGGGCCAGATCGGCCGAAAGACGCTGGGCCACGGCGACGCCATAGGCGGTGGGCCGGCGCGTTCCGACGATGGCGACCATGTGAGATTGCAGCAGTTCGATGCGGCCGAGAACGAACAGCACGATCGGTGGATCGAAGATTTCACGAAGCCGCCGCGGGTAGCGCGGATCGCTGATCGGTATCAGCGTGGCGCCGGAACTTTTCAGCATCTGGTGTTGCAGCGCGGCGTCCTCGAAGGCGCATCCACTTGAGATGCTTCGCGCGATCGCGCCGGGTAGCCCCGCCTGTTCCAGCTCCGAGGTGGAACGCCCGAAGATGGCGGTGGGCGACTTAAAGTATTCGAGAAGTTGGGCGGCCTTGCGGGTCCCGAGCCCGGACACCATGCGCAGGGCGAGCCAATGCAATTCGTCTGTATCGGTGAGGGTGCAGGGCGGCATTGTCTAGTCGGTGGTAGCGGTGAGGCGCCGATTCTCTCTATCTTTTTGCGGTGAACCTGGCAAAAGCAGCCCGTGGCAAGCCCCTCAACCTCTTCGTGTTAGCCTGGAAGAACCAATCCCCGGTTGTGTGCGATGAAACGCGAACCCGAATTTTTCTCCAGCCAGGAACTCTCTCTGCTTTACATTGCCAAGCGTTTGAAAGAGGCACTGGCACTGGAACAGTACCTTACCGATCGTGAGATCGACTACCTGGTGGAGCCGGACCATTACTCGGGTGGAATCATCTTTCGCAGTACACGGGTGGGCGCATTCTTCTACGTCACGCCGGAAACGCTCGATGCAACGCGGCGCATTCTGCGCGAGAAAGGCTACAAGCCCTACTCGCCCGATTGAGGCAGGCAGACGAGGGGTTCCGTCCGGCGGAACTCGGCGGCGCGTTCTTCGGCGATGGTGTCGTTGAGAAAGGTCCCTGCTCCGCTTTCCACGCCGGCTAGATACTTCAGTTTCGCCGGGCCGCGCTGGATGGGGTCAAACTCAACGTGAAAGTGGCAATAGGGATGGCTGCCGGTAACGGGACTCTGGCGCAACAGCATCATCAACGGCATGGCGAAGCCGAAGAAGTTGTCATACTTGCGGCGAACCACGCTGAGCATTTCGGCCAGTCCCGATTGCTCGGCGGCCGTCATCTCGGTTAACGAGCCAAGGTGGCGGCGGGCGTAAATGTGTATCTCCTGGGGAAAGCGGGCGAAGTACGGAATGAAGGCGGCGAACCATCGGTTCGCGGCCACCATGCGGACGCCGGCGCGTTCCTCTTCGGCCAGGATGCGGCAGTAAAGACAGCCGCCGGTCTCACCGAAGTGCTGGCGGGCCGAATCCAACTGGCGTTCGATGAGGGGCGGAATGAACGGGAAGGCATAGATCTGCCCATGGGGATGGGGCATGGTGACTCCGATCGCCTCACCTGTATTTTCAAAGATGAAAACGTACCGGACGCCGGAAACGGCCCGCAACTCATCCAACCGGCGAGTCCAAAGTCGGACAATTTTCTCCCAGTGGCTCACCGGCAGACGGGAAGGCAACAGCAGGTGATCCGGGCTGTAGAGCACCACGTCGCAGGCGCCGCGAGCCGCCGTATGGCGATAGAACGGGGAACCGTCAGCCGGGACTCCCTCTTCTGCAAATTCGCCGGCGGCCGTCGAAAAGGCCGGAAAGTCATTGGGATAGAGGCAGACCTCGTAGCCGCCCGGCACCAGGCCGGATCCCGGGCAGAAAGGGCAGCCGGCGGCGGGCATCTGCGGGCGGTCCTGACGGTGAGCAGCGACGGCAACCCATTGCCGTAGTAACGGGTGCCAGCGAAGTTCTCCCATTGTCTGCCGGCGTGTCTACGGGGCCGGGTTCGGGTTGACCACCGGGAACGTGACGATGTTGCTGACGTAGATGTCCTGGGCGATGGTCAACTGCGTGCTGGGATTGGTCGGAATATCGGAGTTCAACTCCAGTTGCACCTGAAACAGGTAAGTTCCCGGCTGCATGCCCGCCGCGATGACGTTAGCGGTCTTACCGCCTGCCATCGATGAGACATCGGCGTTGGGCTGGTTGTAGACCGGGCCGTCATACTCATAGCCGGAGCGCTGCGCCTGCCGGGCATCGTCGGGGGTGACCAGGCCAAGACCGGTGGCATAGATCAGGATGGTTTCACCGGGCCGGGCAGGGCTGGCGGCGGTAACCGGCGCCCCAGCCTGACTGGCGCAGCAGGTCACCCCGTTGAAGGTGCCGACGGCCGCGCCGCCAGTTTCCGGCGAACTGGCCGAGATGAGAATGTTGTCGTAGTCCGGTCCGGGAATCTTCGCCACCAGGCGCACACGATTGAACACGCCGCCGCGGGAGGCGACAAACGGAACATCGGGATCGGCGTTGATGAGCGCGATCAATGCATCGCGGACACTGGCCTTCGTGTCGCCGTCGACGACGGTATAGCTATAGCTGTGATCGCCAATCGTGACGTTGATGATATCACCCGGAAGCGGCGCGCCTTCCACATATACGGTGCCGGTGGAAAAACTGCTGCCGTGCAGCACCAGACCCGGTTTCGGTTCGTTACCGGTATAGTCCGGCTGGGTGAAGATACCGGGGTTTTGCGGCACGATGGGCACGCCGGTAGCAGTCGAAACGCGCAGGGTTCCATCGGTGAATCGGGAGCGGACGAAAGCCGTGGAACTGGTTGCATCGGAGACTTCGTAGGGAATCTGCGCGTTGATCATTTCCGGCGAGACACTAAGCAATCCGGCCTGAATACCGTCGAAAAAGACCTCGACGCCGCCGAGTTCGGTAGGCAGCGGGTTGGCGCTGCCGGGCGATTGCAGGGTCTGATCCGTCAGATTGTCGCCGAGCAGGCTGACGATGGTGCCGGGCGCGATTTTGGCCGCATCTCCGCCGCCCGCCAGAGTAGCGCCCGATGCGGTCAGCGTAATTTGCGCCGATGTCGAGGTGGCTGTCCCCAGCGATACGGAGTTTCCGCCTTCGCCCGAGTTACGCGCCGTCAACTGGACGCCGCCGATGACATGATTGGCGTAGGCGAAGGCGTTCGGGTCGCCATCGCCGGCATTGATCAGACTGACGAAGTGGTCGATGACGGTATCGAGCGTGTCACCCGACACCACGGTATATACATAATCCTTGCCGCCGATGGTGATGGTCAACTTGTCCTTGGGGTTAATGGTACCGGTAATGCCGACACCGCCGACGGCGTAGATCTCCGGACTGGCCGCATTGCGGATCGCCGTGTAACCGAGCAGGATGTCCCCCGGAGTGAATACCAGCACGCGCCGGTTGTAAGGATCGCTGACAAACAGGTTCGTGCCATCCCAGGCCAGGGAACTCGGCGTGCGGACCGAGTCGGTGCTCGAACGGTAGAGCGGGTTGGCCGCGTCCGAATTCTGGTTGATCTCGAAGTTGGGCTGCCCGAGAACGATGTCGGCGGCCGCCGCGTTCGCCTGCGGGATGGAATTGAAGATCAGGACGCGGTCGTTACCGCCGTCGGCAACAAACAGGCGGGTGCCATCGGAGAGGGCGTAGCGCGGGAAGTTCAGCGTGGTGGCGCAGAGGCTCGGGTAGGTAGGGTTTCCGTCGCTGTCCGTGCCATTGGACGGGCACAAGCCGGTGGGATCATCCACCTTGCCATCGCCATTCGAATCGTCGAGCACATAGTTGGCGAAGGCGTGGGTCATATCGGGCTGGCCGATCTCGAAATCGGCCGGCGGATTATTGCTGGTGGGGATGTTCTTCCAGATGAGAACCCGGTTGTGCCCCAGATCGGCAACGAACATGCGGCCCATCGGATCGGTGGTCACCGAGACGGGATTGAGCAGGTTGCTGGCATCAGTCTCGAGATTAGTCTTGGTCAGATCCGGCTCGACATGAGCGGTGAAGTTCTGCTGCCCAACCACAATGTCGGCTGCCTGGCCGTTCTGGCTGATGGACCGCGTCCAGATCAGGACACGGTGATTCTGCGTGTCGGCGACAAACAGCCTGCCGTTATCGATCCACACGCCCTGGGGTCCACGCAGCGAGGTGGCATTGGGAGTGGAGGTGCCCGATCCGACGACACGGTTTGACGTGAAGTTGGGTTGGCCGAGTACATAATCGGCCGGAGCGCCGTTGGAAGAAGGAATGTTTTTCCAGATCAGAATCCGGTTGTTATCGGTGTCGGCAACGGCCAGCATTGTGCCATCCGTGGCGACGGCGGTGGGCTGGCGCAGGCTCGATTGGGTGGGAGCAATGAAGTTGGTGGTGGAAAAATCCGGCTGCCCCAGGACAATGCTCGCGTCGCCGACACAGATGGGGCAGCGCGTTCCCTGGGCCGGGGGATCGGACGGCTGTGGAAGCCAGTTGCCGGCCGGGGGGTAGATCAGCACACGGTTGTTGTTTGGAAACGCGCCGACGCGATTGTCATCGGCAAGCACAAACGTTCCACCGCCAATGGCGATGCCGCTGGGAGCGCCCACCTGGCTTGACGATGCTCCATCCTGCTGCGCGGTCGGATTCGGCTGCCCGATGATGAGACGCGCAGCCTGGCCGGTAGTAAAGTCCGCGGACCAACCGAGCGCCGCGGCAAAAAATAAGATTGCAAAAGACTTCATGATGAATCGAGGTGTTTGCCGAAGCAACATTATACCAATCAAAAGATACGCCGCCGGGGGACGCGGGGTTGCATCCTGAGTCAATGAATTTCGAGAATGTGGCCCCAGATAATCTGATACGCCTCAACCTCGCCATCGAGGTTTGTTCCAGCACGCACAAAGACGCGGGTATTCACCCTCAGGCTGGCCGGCACGGCCCTCGCGCCGTCGTGCAAAAAACGCGTGCCGCCACCCCAAAGTATAGCCTGCTCGGCGCCTCCACGCAGCCGCAGAACCAGATGCTCCGGCGTAACCCGCCGCACTACACCGGTGTAGGTGAGGTTGCCGCGCGGGACCAGATCCTCGGTCGGATTGGTCCAGCGGGGCAGTGGCGTTCGCCGGATGGCGGGGGATGGCGCGGTTCCCAACCGGCGGAGCGCCCGCGCGTAGCATTGTCCGGCCACGGATGGCGGGCCGGTTTCCAGTTCCAGGGTGGTTCCCCGCGCCAGAGCAACCGGCCCGGTGTATTCGCCGAGGTTTTCGAAGCGGGTCTTCGAATCGTAGCCGCAACGAAAGACGTTGCCCTCGGGGGCGCGCAGAACCAATTCCCCGGCGCGGGCATCACCCTCGAGATAGAGAAACGTCGCGCGCACGGCACTGGCCCCGGGAACGCTTTGGCCGGCGGCCAGCAGGCCGAAAAAGGCGGCATAGAGACAGCGCATCGGTCTTAGCCCTTCCGGACCGGGAACGGCTTTAAGCGGACAACAACCCCTGGCGCTCAAGCAGGGCGTCCGGATTCGGATCCCGGCCCATGAACTTCCGGTAGAGCGACGCCGGATCGGCACTGTTGCCTTTTGACAGGATCGACTCCCGGAAGGCCGAACCCACCTCACGGCTGAAGATTCCCGTCTGGCGGAAGCGTGTGAAGGCATCGGCGTCGAGCACCTCGGCCCACTTATAGGAGTAGTAGCCGGCGCCGTAGGCGACGGGGCTGGCAAACAGATGGGTAAAGCCGGCGATCATCGCATGATCGGCGGGAAGCGGCGCCGGTGAGAATTGTTCGAGCAGCCGGCGGCTATAGGAGATCGCATCGCCGTCGCCGGCGGCCGAATACTCGATATGTAGCGCCAGGTCAATGAAGCCGAAGCCTAGCTGCCGCATCTGCGCATTGGCGGCGCGGAACGTGCGGGCTCGCTTCATCTTGAGGAACAGTTCCTCGGGAAGCGGTTCGCCCGTCTCCCAGTGAGCGGCGAACAAGTCGAGCGCGGGCCGTTCCCAGCACCAGTTCTCCATGATCTGCGAAGGCAGTTCGACGAAGTCCCAGGCCACGTTCGTGCCGGCCAGGCTGTGCACCTCCACGTTACTAAGGCAGTGGTGCAGCAGATGGCCGAATTCGTGGAAGACGGTTTCGACCTCGCGGTGCGTCAGCAGGGCCGGGCGGGCGGCGGTGGGGGGCGTCAGGTTGCCGCAGATGACGCCGGCATGGGGCAGGAAACCAGCGCCATCGGGCCCGCCGGTGAGCAGAGCATCCATCCACGCTCCGCCGCGCTTGTTCTCACGGGGATACCAGTCGGCGTAGAAGCCACCCAACAACATGCCGGCTTCATTGTGGATGTGGTAGTAACGCACGGCCGGATCCCAGGCCGGGACACCGGGCCGATGGGACACGGTGATGCCGTACAGCCGGCGGGCGATTTCGAACATGCCGGAAACGACGCGATCAAGCGGGAAGTAAGGGCGCAGTGACTCCTCGTCGAAATCATAGAGCGCGGCCCGTTGCTTCTCCGCGTAATAGGCGATGTCCCAGGCCGCCGGCGGGGCCGCCGAGGCGCCTTCAAGCGTCTGCCGGAAGCGGTGCAACTCTTCGTTTTCCGTGTGAAAATGCCGTTCGGTCTTCTGTTTGAGACCGCGCAAAAATTCGAACGCTTCGCGGCCGGTATGAGCCATGCGGTCTTCCAGCACCAGGTCGGCGAAGTTTTCAAAGCCCAGCAGGCGGGCCTTTTCCTTCCGCAGAGCGAGAATCTTCCCGATCAGGGCGCGGTTGTCAAACTCACCGGAGGTAGCGCGAGTGGAGTACTCATGATAGAGGGTCTGGCGGATGGAGGCGTCATCCAGATAGGTCATGGCCGCCAGGTAACTGGGCCCCTGAAGGGTGAATCGCCAGCCATCGAGTCCTTTTGACGCCGCGCTCTCGCGGGCGGCATCGAGGGCGCTGGCGGGAAGCCCGGCCAGCCGCCGTTCATCGTCAATCAGGAGTTCATAGCGGTTGGTTGCATCGAGAACGTTTTCGGCAAACTTTGTGGTGATGCGCGACAGCTCCACGTCGATCTCTTCCAGCCGCTTTTTGCCGTCCTGGTCAAGCTCGGCTCCGTGGCGGCGGAAGTTCTCGAGCGTCTTGTCAAGAAACCGCCTTCTCACCGGATCGAGCGACTGGGCCTCGCCGGTGGCGGCAAATTCGCGAAGCACGCGGTAAAGACCGGGGTTTAGCGGGATACCGGAATAGAAGGCGCTAACCTCGGGTTGAACGGCGTTGACGGCCGCCCGCAGTTCGGGCGTGGTGGCAACCGATTCCAGGTGGCGCGCCGTTTGCATGGCATATTCCAGATTCTCGGTAGCGCGGTCGAGCACCTGCATGGTGTTGGCATAGGTGCGGGGTCCGGTAGAAGCGGCCAGCGCGCCGATGGCCGCCCGCGCGCCGGCCAGCAACTGGCGGACGGCGGGTTCGACATGCGCAGCGTGAATCTGATCGAAAGGAATGGCAAATTCCATTTCGAGCAACGGGTTCCGATTTTGATGCTGATCCATGGATGAATGCGCTCCGGGGATGAATACGCGCCGGCGCAACTAAGAAAATTGTAACAACGCACCGGCGGCGAGGCGAAAAACGGGGCGTGTTACATTCTGAGTATGAGTGTGGCGCGGCGCACGCCGATGATTTCGCGCCGCGCATTGCTTTGCGCCGTTCCGCTGGTGGTCCAGGCTCAGAGGCTGGATAGCGATGAACCGGCCAAATCGGGTCCTGGCGATACCCGGGCCACACGCAGACCGGTTTCCCAAAAAGGCCGGAAAGTGCCGCCCGCTGTCCGCCGGTATTCGGACCCATCCACCGAATTCATCGTCTACCGGCTCACCGATCCCGCTTACCGCAGCCTGCTTCCGTTACAGAGTTGCCGTGCGATTTCGCAGCGCGGCGGCTTTCTGCTCTACTCCTCGGACCGGGCCGGCAAGATGCAGGTGTTCCGGATGGATCTGAAGTCGGGCGAATCGCAGCAGTTGACTGACGTGGAGCGGCTGGACCCGGAATCGGTGACGCTGGTGCCCGGTGACCGCTCGATGCTGTTGTTCGATGGCCCGGCGCTCAAACAGGTCCAACTGGGTAATCTGAGGGAGCGCATGATTCACCAGGTCGGCGACGGCGCCGGGCGCGGGCGGGGATTCGCCGTCTCCGAAGACGGCTTGCATGTCTGCTACGTGGAGACGGAGGCTGGCTTATTCCGCCTGCGGCTGGTGCGCGTGAACCGTCCCGCAGTGCTGACGCCGGTGGAGAGCAGGGAACCGATCTCGATGCCCTGGCCACGGCCGCGAAGGGCTGGGCTGTTGTACCATCACTCCGGCGGGAGCCTGATGCTGACAGGCTATGACGGAACCGGGAACCGGATGCTTAAGACTGCCGCCGGCCGGCCGGGCGCGGCGTTATGGCAGGCCAATGGACGTTCGGTACTTTATCTGAATACTCCCTTGGAAGCCGGGAAGCCGGTCAGCATCCGGGAGAACAGGCCCGACACCAACGAAGACACACTGGTGGCGCCAACCAGCCAGTTTGGCAGCTTCACACGCAACAGCGATGGGACGATGTTTGCCGGCGCCAGCGCGAGCAAGGGGGCGCCCTATATTCTGCTGCTGTTGCGGATGACCCGGCGTGAACTGACTTTGTGCGAGCATGGCGCCTCGGACCCGGCTTCGGTGCCGATCCTGTTTGCTCCCTCCAGCCAGAAGATCTACTTCCAATCGGACCGCGACGGCAAACCCGCCATCTACGGGTTGAACGTGGATCGCTTCGTGGCCGAAACGGACGAAGAGGGGAAATAGGCGCGGCTACTGTATGCCGGACGGATGGTAATCGAACGCGAAGCCTTCCGTCGTCCGGCGCAGCAGTTTGTTGCGCTGTTTGTACTTGTACATCCGGCGGTCCGCCTCGGCCAGCAGTTGTTCGGCATCGGCGCCGTCTTCGGGGTAAAGCGCCTGGCCCACGCTGATGGATATGATCTCCTCGTTACAGATCTTGCGGCCGGCCTCGGTGACCAGATGGCGAAAGCGAGAGACCTTGGCTTCGATCGCGCCGGCCGTTAAGCCGGGCATCACCAGGACGAACTCGTCTCCGCCCATGCGGGCAACGTAGTCGTATTCGCGGCAGCTTTGCTTCAATCCGGCCGCGACTTCGCGCAACAGCTTGTTTCCTTCCAGATGGCCGAAGCGGTCGTTCACCTGCTTGAATCCATCGAGGTCGCACACCATCACGCCAAGCGGCGTACTGAGGCGGCGGCAGCGGGACAACTCACTATCGAGGTGCAGGAACAGGCTGCGCGCGTTCGGCAGGCCGGTGAGGTAGTCGGTGGAGGCCGAGCTCTCGGCCTGGCTGAACCGGAGCGCGTTCTCGATCGATAGCGCCAGTTTGGCGTTGATGCCGAGCAGGATGCGCAGATGATCCCTGGTAAAGGCGTCATGCTCGGCGTGATAGAGCGTCACGACGCCGAGAACGTTCTGGTTGATTCCTTCCAGCGGGACCGCGAGCGCCGACCGCATGGTGGTGAACTTGTTGGGATCGTTCAGGTAGCCGGACTCTACCGACGGATTTCCGTTGACGATCGGCTTCCGGTTTTGGGCTACCCAGCCGGAAAGACCGTGTCCGAACGGAATCTCGAGCGAGGAGAAGAGCCGGAAATTGTCACCGCTGACGTACTCCGGCACCAGGCGGCGCTCCCGTTCGATGTAGATCGCGATGGAATCATAGGGAACCATCTTCTTGAGCCGGTTCGCCACCACGCTGAGCGTCTCGTTCAGGCTGAGCGAGTTGCCCAGGTCCTGGGCCAGTTCAAACAACGACTGCACCTCCTGGCGGGCGGCGGCGATGGATGAAAGAAAGTCGATCGAACGGCCCTCATCGCCGGTGGCGCGCAGCAGGTTTTCGAGACCGGTGGCCGGCTCCATGCCGTTTTCCACTTTGAGGTCCGTTGAGAGGTGGGGCTTGGAGGCGCTTTCCTCTTGCCTGGCCATGCGGTCCAATTCCAGGTAGCGGCGCTGAAGGATCTCCACCACCCGGGGATCGAAGCCGATACCCGATTCCTCCACGACCTTCTGCATCGCCTCGTCCAGCGGCAGCGCGCGCCGGTACTGGCGATCGGAGGCCAGGGCGTCGAGGCAATCGACGGCCGCGAGGATACGGGCTCCGATAGGAATCTGTTCGCCCTTCAATCCGTCCGGATAGCCGCTTCCGTTCCAGCGCTCGTGGTGCGCGCGAACGATCGGTACGACCGGATAGGGAAATTTGACGCGCTCGAGGATCTCGGCCCCGACGACGGGGTGGATCTTCATCTTCTCAAACTCTTCACGGGTCAATTTACCGGGCTTGGAGATGATGTGCTCGGGCACCGCCAGCTTTCCGATGTCATGCAACACCGCGCCTGCGCGGAGGGCATCCAACTCATCGCCGGAAAGATCCAGTTCACGCCCCACCTCCATGGCGTAGATCTGGACCCGTTTGAGGTGGTCGTGCGTGGTGTGGTCCTTCGCCTCGATGGCCAGCGCCAGGGCCTCGATCGTGCGCAGGTGCAGGAACGCCATCTGCTCGGCGTGCTCTTTCTGATCTTCCAGGCGGCCGAGGTAATGACGGTAGAAACGGTAGACGACAAAAACCACCGGCACCACCAGGATCGAGAACTGCCAGCCGGAGATAATGCCGGTTTTGTGGATCAGGGCGGCGAAAGCGGCGCCCGTCAGGTAGTAAGGAAACGCCCAGAAGTAGCTGGCGCGCCAGATGGATCGCAGTGGCTTGCCCGCGGTGAGCGCGGCCACGCCGGCGATGGGGAAGGTGGAGGAGAAGAAGTAGACGGCCGCGGCGACCAGCAGCCGGAGGGGCCAATCCAGATTGAGCGCGTAGAGATTGGGCGAATGATAAGTCCGGTCGGCGGCGATGACGGCGATTGCCATGGTCGCCATCCGGAAGAGCACCTGGATCAGTTTAGGGCGCGACTTGACGCGCCATAACGTTTGCACCAGGGTCGCCAGGCAGGCCATCAGGAGCGTTTCGCCGATACTCAGCTCGGTGATGCCGATAAGGACGAAGAATACATTCACCGGCATGGCCCCCTGCACTCCGGGCTGGCGGATCTTCATGCCGGAGGACAACAGCGCGATGAGGAAATAGAACAGGTAATTGATCGGCTCCTTGGAGTCCCAGCCCTGCAGTCCGACGATGACCGCAGCGACTCCCAGAGTCAGGATCACCGACAGATGTAGTTTCGCCTTAAATGGCATTTGTAACAGGCTGTTTAGCATCCCAAGTTCCAATCCGTCATATGAAGGACGAATCGATTCTTAACGGTATCCCATTGATTAACAACCACTTGCCACGGAACTTTGTCTTGGTGCAACGATCACGGATCGGACGGGCTATAGTCTTATCGGACAAATTGGCGCGGAGAACAGGGGGCTGGCTCAAAAACCTGTTCAACAAGGCCGAACTATTGTCCATCCGGCAGGGTGACAATTTGTCCCGCCGGACACCGTTTGTGACGGATTGTCACCGCGCAAGCCGAATCAGAACGAAAGTACTATCAAACGCGGGGCTCAAACTGCCGACAGAGCTACTAGCAGATGTCAACCGAAGCCGACCTACTGACATTTCTCGGAATGCCGGTGATTGTTGCCAGCGAGAGAATGCGGGGACTGCTGCGCACTGTGCAGCGGGTGGCCGTGACCCAGGCGACGGTGCTGATTACGGGCGAGAGCGGCAGCGGGAAGGAAGTGATCGCTCGGGCACTGCACCACTTCTCGATGCGCTGCACCAAACCGTGGGTGGACCTCAGTTGTGCCGCGCTGCCGGAACAACTGGTTGAGAGTGAGCTGTTCGGCTACGAGAAGGGCGCCTTCAGCGGCGCCCAGAGCCACAAGCCCGGCCTGTTCGAGATGGCCCACGGCGGAACGTTATTTCTCGACGAGGTCGGCGAGCTCGAACCTCGCATGCAGGTGAAACTGCTGCGGGTACTCGATGGCGCCGCTTACTACCGCCTGGGCGGCACGCACAAGGTGACCGCCGATGTCCGGGTGCTGGCGGCCACCAATCGCCCCCTGGAGGAGGCGATCAGCGAAGGCAGATTCCGCGAAGATCTGTTCCACCGGCTCAGCCAGATTCATCTTCATGTGCCGCCGCTCCGGGAGCGGCCCGAAGACATTCTGCCGCTGGCCGAGTTCTTCCTGGGGCAACAGCATTCGGCGCTCTGCATTGGGGACGATGCCCGGGAATCGTTGACTGGCTACCCATGGCCGGGCAACATTCGCGAACTGAAGAACGCGGTGACCAAGGCGCTGGTGGCGTGTCCGGACGGAGTGATTCACTGCGATCATCTGCCGCCGCAGGTGCGCCACCGCCGTATGGAGCCGCAAACGATCCGCCCGGACACGCTGGACGGCATGGAACGTCAAATGATCCTGCGCGTGTTGGCCCAGACCAACGGACATCACCAGCGGGCGGCGGACCTGCTGGGGATCTCCAGACGCACCCTCAGCCGCAAACTGAAAATCTATGGCGCGGAAGCCCTCCGGGAGATGGAGGAAAACGGCCGCGAGGTGGAGACCAGAGCGTGAGGAATAGCATCGAACGGCGCCGGGAAGAGCGGACGCTCAGAGAGGGCGACGTAGCGCTCACTCTCACCGGCGATGGCGACATCAAGGTGTGGGCGCGCCTGCTCGATACCAGTCGAGGGGGGTTCCGGGCAGCCCATTCGCACCCCGAACTGAGCGCCGGCCGCGAGGTGGAGTTCACCCGCGAAGATGTCTCCGGGCGGGCGCGGGTAATTTGGACACGTATTCTCGGAGAAGAGGCCGAATCCGGCTTTCTTATTCTCGAATAACCGGTGGCGCGGGCAGCAGGCAGCAGGACTGGGTGGAGACCAGCGCCAGGGGCGTTGAGGACGGGCTGAAGTAGCCCTCCTGCGACAGTAGGCGATAGACTTCCCCGGCGATGCCCGAAGCCACCGGCCCGCTCACCCCGGCGGCGCCCCTCAGCATGACCACGACGGCGATCTTTCTTATCCCCGACTCATTGTAAGAACCGAACCAACCCATGTGGGCGGCCGCGCGGTAGTCTGTGCAGGTACCCGTTTTCCCCAGGATCGCCTCGTCCTGGTCCGCGCTGGCGCGCCGGGCGGTGCCGAACTCCACCGCGCCCCGCATGCCCGGCTTCAAAGCCTCGACAAACGGCGCGATTGGCAAGTGGCGCTTGACCCGCGGCTGCAGTTCAATCGCTTCATGCTGGGACTTGGGGTATTGGAGATAGTAAAGCGTTCCGCCGTTGCCGATGGCGCCGAGCAGCGCCGCCAGTTCCAGCGGCGTGAGCGAAATGCCCTCGCCGAAGCTGGTCATCATGCCGACGCCGCCATTTTTCGGAGGCTCGATGGGGAGGCCGCCCGGCTGTTCGGCTTCGATACCGAGGCCGGCCTTCTCTCCCAAGCCGAGCAACCGGGCGTAGTGGGTAATCTTGTCAAAGCCCAGCTTCACGCCCAGCGCGGCAAAAAAGCCGTTATTCGAACGCGCCAGCGCCGTGGTCAGATTCCAGCGGGTGCGGCTGAGATGCACGTTGGTATCGGAATCGAGCACTCCCTCGCCCAGCGCCGCCAGGGCCGTCACCAGCTTGATGGTGGAACAGGGCTGAAATCCGCCCTGGTAGGCAAGTTCCTGATTGACAATCGAGAGGATACGGCCGTTGCTGATGTCGGTGACCACCACGGTGCCGTTGTAGTTCCTCAGCGCTTCGACGGCGGCGCGCCTGACGATGAGGTCATCGCCGTCGATCAGATCGGTGCCTGTGGAGGCGCTAAATGTGGGAGACTTCCATGGGCCGCCGGCCACGAACGGGACATGGCTCCGATGCGCCCGCGCCCGCCGTTTCCTGGCAGCCGCGCGCGCCGCCCTTCGGCTGGGCACGCGCTTCTTGCTTTTGAGCGAAGTATGAGTCCGTTTGTGGTGCGTTCGCCGCCGGGATGCACCTGACACGGCTGGCTGCATCAGAACCAGCATCAATAAAAAAACGAGAATCCGCATCATGATCAGTGAGGCGCAAGGGCTAGACACACAACGGGTACGTACGTGCACTTGAGAGGCGGAGACCGTTGTTGTCTGTCAGTGTCAGTTAGCCGAGCAGAACCCTATTATGGTACTAGAACGGCTGCCCGGTCAAGGGATTCCGCCGGGCGCTGCTTCCTGCACGTCCGTATTCTTGATGCGGTTTGGCGTAATGATGTTTCTCCGTTCAGCCTGTCTGGCCCCGGGCCGGCCCGAGGGGCCGGCTTCATAGCCCAGAGGTGCGGTGAGGATGAGAAAATTTACGCCGGCGTTCAGGGCTGCGTCCCTTTCCCCAGGCCAGGCGGGCATTTCGGCGAACGAGCGGCGGTAGACCACCGCTGCGCCCTGGTTCACGGATACGCTGTTCCAGGTCCGCCAGATCGTGGAAGTGAAAAGGCTCGTCGGCAGACATACTGATCGAGAATATACACCTTATAAGAGTTGTTTACTCGATTGTCCGCCATGAGGCGCGCTCAGGCGGAAAGCGTGGATTGCGGACGGCGGGCGCGGAAATACTCGATGGTCTCCCGGAGCCCCTGTTCCAGTGGAACCCGTGGTTCCCAGCCGAGCAGATTCTGCGCCCTGGCGATGTCGGGCCGGCGGCGCCTGGGATCATCCTGCGGTAAGGGATGGTACTCGATGGCGCTCGATGAGCCCGCCAGGCGGCGAATGACCGCGGCGAAATCTCCGATCGTGATTTCGGCCGGGTTGCCGAGATTGACCGGGAGCGCATCCCCGGATTCGGCCAGCCGCATCAGGCCATCGACGAGATCGGAGACGTAGCAGAAACTGCGGGTCTGGGCGCCGTCGCCGTAGATGGTAAGGGCGCGGCCGGCGAGGGCCTGTCCAATCAGCTCGGGAACCACCCGTCCGTCGGCGGCCTGCATTCTCGGTCCGTAGGTGTTGAAGATGCGGGCGATTCGCGTGGGCAGCGAATACACCCGATGGTAGGCCATGGTCAGCGCTTCGGAATAGCGTTTGCTTTCGTCGTAGCAGGATCGGGGGCCGATCGGGTTCACATTGCCCCAGTAAGTCTCTTTTTGGGGGTGTTCGGCCGGATCGCCGTAGGTTTCCGACGTTGAGGTGACGAGGAAGCGGGCATGGTCGCGGCGGGCGATTTCGAGCAGGTTCCGGGTTCCGGCGGCGCCGACGTCGAGACTTTCGATGGGATGCGCCAGATAGTCGCGCGGGCTGGCCAGCGCGGCGGCGTGGATTACCAGGTCGAATGGTCCTTCGATGGAGAAGGGCGCGGCGACATCCAGCGGGCGAAGTTCGAATTCAGCCACCGAAACCAGGTGGGCCAGGTTGGCTTGGGAACCGGTAATGAAGTTGTCCAGGCCGACCACGCGATGCCCGCGGGCGAGATAGCCGTCCGCCAGGTGAGATCCGATGAACCCCGCCACACCCGAGATGAGAATGCGCAAAATTCCGCTCCTGGAACCTACAGCTTACACGGAAAACCGGCGCGGCTGCGGGGCACTGGGCCGGGCAGCCGCGCCATTGGCACGCCGATGAGCGATCAGGGCGCGGGAGCCGGCGGAGTGTAATTCACCTGCAACGTGCCCTGCGCCGACTTTCCTTTGGAGTCGGTCACTACCACTGTAAGGGTGTAGGAGCCGGGCGCGGACAACTGAATCCTGGGCCGCGCGATGTTGGGTGAATCCACGAACTGCACGTTGGGGCTGCCTGCCGACCATGCGAAACTGAGCGGCGTGTTGCCCACCGGGCTGGAGCTGGCCGAAGCATCGAGCGTCAGCCCGGGGATCTCGATGTTCCACACGGGGGCGCCAAGAACCACCACGTTCGGAGCACCGCTCGGTTGCGGGGGCTGTGGCGGCGCTTCCACGGTGACGCTCACCTGGCAGCTTGCGGTCTGGCCGGCGGCGTTGCCGAAGTCCAGCGTGTAGGTAGTGCTGGTTTGCGGCTTCACCACCAGCGGAATGAACGCGTTGTGGTTCCCCACCGGGCTGACGGTAAGCACCGTCGCCCCGGTCTGGACCCAACTGATCACAACCGGCTGGCCGGCCTGCACGGAGCTTGGCGATACGGCGCAATTGGCAAGCGTGATTCCCCCACCGGGCGCCGGCCCGGCAGCGGTTACGGTCAGCGAGGTCTGCGCTGTCACCTGTCCGGAACTATTGGAGGCAGTCAGGGTGTAACTGGTGTTCTCGGTGGGCGACACATCCTGCGTGCCGACCAGTTCGACACCGCCAATTCCACTGATGTTGACCGTATCGGCATTTTCCACGGCCCACACCAGAGTCGCGCGGCTGCCCGACACGATGGACATCGGTCCCACGGTGAAGCGGATGATACGCGGCATGCGCGCCGGATTCACCTGGACGGTGACCTGCGCCGTCTGCGGTTGGCCGGAGGCTCCGGTAGCAGTTAGCAGGTAGGTGGTGGTCGCCGACGGAGTAACCTGCTGGCTGCCGTTGTTGGCGACGGCTCCGATTCCGCTGATGGTCACGTTGGTAGCGTTATCGGTCGACCAGGACAAGGTAGCGGACTCGCCAGCCCGGATGGTCATCGGGGTGGCGCTAAAGCCGGCAATGCGAACCATGGGGCTGGTTACCACCACCGTGGTCGTCTGCGTCTGCGTGCCGGCGGCATTCTTTGCCGTCAGAGTATAGGTTGTTGTCACCTCCGGCGCCACGCTGATGGTGCCGGCCCGGACGTCCACGGATCCGATGCCGCCGATCGATACCTCTGTCGCATCAGACACGTTCCAGACGAGTACCGCGGCCTGCCCGGCGTTGATCGAGCCCGGGTTGGCGGTGAATGTATTGATCCGCACTGCCGGGTTGGACCGGGTGGTGACGTTGGTGCGGGCGCTGGCCTGGGCGCCGCGCGAATCACGCACGGTGAGCCGGAAGGAATAGGACTGCGCAGCCTCGGCGGTGAAACTAGGAGTTGCCGTGGCGGCTCCATTGAGGGTAACCGCGGGTCCGGCCACTTGCATCCACTGATAGCTCAGTGCCAGGCTCTCGGGCGAATACGACTCGGAGCCGTTCAGGGTAACCGTACCGGCAGCCACGCCGATCTGGTCCCCGCCGGCATTGGCGATCGGGGCCAGGTATCCGGTTCGGACCTGGCGGGTGAGCATCTCATAGCGAACGCGCGGAATATCGGCGGGAACGGCGTGATCGACCCCGGCATAATCCTTCGGACGCATGAAATTGCCGAAAGCGAAACCGGCTGCCACGCGGCCGTAGTTGTTCTGGGCCAGCAGCGTCTCATTGATGCCGCCCTCCAGGGTAAAGGCGAAACGATCGCTCAGCGGGAAGACCAGCCGAGCCGTGCCGCCGGGCCGGTCGGCATAGCCGCGGCTCTTCAGGTAGCCCAGGTTGGCCTCCAGGTAAACGGGGCCGTAAAGGCCCAGGGTGGTGCTGGCGCCCACCTGGTCGATGACCCGTAAGTAGGTTTCGTTCATCAACACGGATGGACCGAAAGGATTGAGAACGGGGCTGCGGTTGATCACGCCATCGTTCATAAAGCCTTTGGACCCGAACACTCCAAGACGCCCGCGGCTGAACAGCCAGTCCATGGTCATCGACGCCTGCCCCAGGGTGGCGCCGTACTGCATCCCGCGCATGTTGACGCGTTTGAAGCTGGCAAACAGACCCGCCTGCGCGCTATGCACAAAGCGGTCGACCAGGCCGAAGTCGATCTGCCCCTCCTGGCGGTCATGCCAGTACATGTACTCGCCTTCGGCCTGGAAAGCGAAGGTATCCTTGAACGGCGCAAAGAACCGTCCCTTGCCGGTGAAGGTCAGATCGCGGTTGTCATCCAATCCGGCGTTCAGCCCGAGCAGCGAAAAACGCTTCATGCGCGATTTATCGACCACGTCGGCGGCGGCGCTGCGGGTGATGCTTTCCACGTCGGACTTGGCTAGCGGCTTGGGCATGTTGGTCACCTCGCCGCGAAGGTCATTGAGCGCTTTCTGCTGCGCCTGAACCTGGTCCTTGAGACCATGCAGGTCCTTCAGCATGTTCACGATTTCATCGAGCCGGTCGAGGCGTTTGAGAATGGCGTCGCAGCAGTCCGGACCCGGTTTGGGCTGCTCCTGGACGATTTGCTTGATGGCCTCGCCGATACCGCCGGCAGAGATCACCTTGCCGTTGGCATCGGTGATCCGCAGGGTCACGCGGCGGTTGATGAACCGCCCTTCCTTGGTCCGGTTGGCGACTTCAGGGTCTTCCTTGCCTTTGCTGACCACCTCGATTTGCGAGGAACGGGCGCCGTACTTGACGAGGAAGTCTTTCACCGTCTCGGCGCGCTTGAGACCTAATTTCTTGTTGAAGCGTTTGCCGCCGACGTGATCCGTGTTGCCTTCGAGACGAACCTTGAAGGCCGGATTCTTCTGGAGAAGATCGGCCAGCCGCAGCAGACTCGGATACCCGTCGGACAGGATTGCCGAATTGAACTCGAAATTAATCTCTTCCCAGTCGTCCTTGGTCTGGCTCGTGCTCATACCCTGGCCAAACAGGCTGGCGCTGAGCATGGAGAAGAGACACAGAGCAGTCGCACCCTTGATGAACATGATCGAACGTCCTCCCCACCAATTTCGGAGCGATACGTTTATCGGAGCCGGAAGCGCTCACCGGACGAAACCGATCCGGAGACGACCTTTGAAGCGAAACGTTCGAAGGACACCGTTTCGGACCGACGATTTCGAAATGATAAGATAATCGCCCGCCAAAGCTCTCACGGAGCCGGCGCGGTATCGCCCCGCGCGGCTCCCGAAAACGACCGGACAAAAGCTGCTGGACGATTGTACCGTCCGGTCCGGCAACAATATAACTTCTTGATGATACCGCGAAGCGGGCCCGTGATTTGGTACTAGTACCGCACATAAGTCAACATGGTGATCGAAATAAGGCGACCGCGGGAGCCCACGGCGGCGGGTGAGCGGATTCCGGGACTGAACCAGCGCCACAATGCGATAATGAATGCGGGATCCGGCGGGCAGGTGGCCGCTCCGCTCCGGCGGAGAGGAAAGTCCGGTCTCCGTAGGGCAGCGTGCCGGCTAACGGCCGGGGGGATCCGTTTCAAGGCGGGTTTCACGGAAAGTGCAACAGAAAAGATACCGCCGGCGCCACTGCGCCGGTAAGGGTGAAATGGTGCGGTAAGAGCGCACCGCGGCGGGAGTAATTCCGCCGGCAAGGAAAACCCCACGCGGAGCAAGACCAAATAGGGGAGGAGGAGCTGCCCGCTCCGTTTCAACTCCCGGGTAGGTTGCTGGAGCCAGGCAGTAATGTCTGGCCAAGACGAATGGCCGCCACCCTCCACCGAGGGATACAGAAACCGGCTTATCGCCCGCAGGACTCCCGCAGTTCAGTGCAATTTCTGCATCCGGTCCAGCACGAGCTGGGCCTGTGCGTCGAGCGCCTGAATCTGGCGCTGATCCTCCTCGGCCTGACTGACCACCGAGTGAACCCGTGACACGTCGAGATAGGTGGCCGGATTCGCGCCGGCCGGATTGGCCGGTTGAAAGGACTGCAATCCGGACTGATCGACAAGCTGGCGGTAGCGGCCAAGCAGGCTGCTCAGATACGTCTCGCGGCGCCGCTGTAGTTCCTCGATGGCGCGAGCCGGCGCAATCTGGCGATCGATCGAATCGAGCGCGGCCTCGCGGCTCGAGTGGAGGTTGCGCGCCGATAACTCGAGCGGCACCAGCCGGCTCTGCTTGCCACGGAGTTCGGATTCCATGGCCTGCACCACGTTGTTGGCGTTTGAGAGGCGCTGATTGAGATCGGCGGCGAGATCAGTCAGTTTTTTCGTTTCACCGCCCGTTTCGGCAAGTTTGTCTTCAAGGCGATGAGATCGAAGTTGGAGATCGGCAAGCGAGGCGGCGGCGTTCTTAACAGAGGACTCCAGGCTGGAAATCCGCTGCAGCAGATCGGCCCCGTCCGATGTCCCTGGTTTGGCAACCGGTTGCCGCGGCGCGTTTGGCTCGGCGCTTTGGAGTTTCTCCAGATGGGCGCGCAGGGCTTCGGCGCGGGTGGCAAGGTCTACCGCCTGCGCGCTAAGTTGCCGCCCGGCCGCTTCGAGCGCGGCGACTCGCACACGGACGCGATGGAGCCGTAAACCCGAAGCGAGCGCGGCAACCGTGAGAATGGCGATTACAACCCCAATCGCAATTTGAAGAAAACCGCGCCGGCCGACTTTCATCGGTCTGATGGTATCACTGGAGGCCGGCAAAAGCGAGGCTGTGGAATCTAAGGTGTTCAGCCTAGTACTTCCTAAGAATGAGGCTGGTCAGTTTTTTGTGTCACACATCTAATAGAATCCGGTGATTGTTCCGATTGGTAAGTGAGGTTAGTTTGAAGGAGAAGGAACTACAATGCTGCGTGGCGTGACTATCTGCCCCGATAGTGATCTTTCAGACCGGCTGGGAACTTCAGTCTCGGAACTGGGAATTGCCGGAATTCTCCGCACTCTGGATCATTACCCGAACGAGTTGGAACTGACCCGGTTCTTGCGGGCGCATGCGCCTCAAATCGTCTTTCTGAGTATCGAATCGATGAGCCGCGCCCTGGAGATTGTGGCCGGCATCGAGGCGACGATACCCGGAGTTCAGATCATCGCCATCAGCCGCGATTACGACCCGCAGGTTCTGATCGAAGTGATGCGGTCCGGAATTCGGGAATTCCTGGCGATGCCGTTTCAGCGCCAGAACGTGGTGGACGCGCTGCTCCGGGTACGGGAGATCCTGGATAAGAAGCCGCCGGCGATCGATTCCACCGACCTGCTCTTCGCGTTTCTCCCTGCCAAAGCGGGCGTCGGCACGACAACGATTGCTCTCAACACGGCCGGGGCGATTGCGCGCATTCCCGATACCAACGTGTTGCTTATCGATCTCGACCTCAATTCAGGGATGTTGCGCTTCATGTTGAAGCTGGACAATCCCTACTCGCTGGCCGATGCGGCCGAGCGTGCCGGGGCAATGGACGAGGCCATGTGGCCACAACTGGTAACCAAATTGGACAACCTGGACGTACTGCACGCGGGAAAGCTGAATCCGGGATTCCGCATCGAAGGACCACAGATACGCTACCTGCTCGATTTCGCCCGGCGTCACTATCGGGCCATCTGCGTGGATTTGTCGGGCAATATGGAGAAGTTTTCCCTGGAGATCATGCACGAGGCCAAGCGGGTTTTCCTGGTCTGCACGCCGGAGATTCCTTCATTGCACCTGGCCCGTGAAAAGCTCGGCTTTCTGCGCAGCGTGGACCTGGGCGACCGGGTCAGCCTGCTTGTGAACCGCTATCACAAGCGTTCCGTGATTACGCCCATGCAGATCGAGGAGCTGCTTGGGGTTCCGGTGCACATGACATTCCCCAACAATTACCAGGGCGTTCACAAAGCGCTCACCGCCGGCAAGTATGTGGAAAGCGGCTCGGATCTGGGCAAACAGTACACCCGCCTGGCGCATAGCGTTACCGACCACAAGGCGGCCGCGCCCATCGAGAGCCGGAAGCGCTTTCTCGAATACTTCTCGCTGCTGCCGGCGCGCCACTCCCTCGCCACCGAGGGGAAGAAATCAAACTAACCCCGACACCGCATCGATGGTGAGCGGGGCGTTCCCTTCCAATCGGTTGTTCACATAGATAAAAGTATCGCGTTGCAGTTCCCGCTCCCGCTCGATCAACCCGCCAAGGGCAGCGCGCGCCGCGGGGTTCTCATCCTGAATGCGCTCATATGGGGCAAACTGCGCGACCGCATGCTCGTAGGTTCTTCCGTAACGCAGCAGCGCGCGGACAACGGAGAAGTCCGCCGTAAAGGCGCCCGGAAGATTGAATTGGCGGTCGAGTTCGGGCATTCGCGTCCAGGCGTTAAAAACGTGTGCCACGCGATGCGACTTGAGGCACTCGAAATAGGGCTCGGCAAGCAGTTCCCGATTCCGGACCTCCACTCCATAGCGGAACCGGCCGGCGGGCAATGCGCCGAGGAAGCGGTCCAAATCGGACACAAAGGAGTGGTAGCCGGAAAAAGTTCCGAACTCGAAGATGAGTACCGAGACCCGCTCGCGGAACGTTTCCAGCGGCTGGAGAAACTGATCGGACAGCAGGCCGGCATCGAGGAAATTCGAGTTCTCCAATCCACCACGCGCGCCATAGCGGGGATGTCTGGGAAATTTGCGGCAGGTGATCTGTTCGGGCACCTTGAAAGCGAACCGCAGTGAAGCGGGGGCGGAGGCGAACAGCCGCTGCCAGTAGGCCGCGGAAGGGAACTGGTAGAACGTAAAGTCCCCGCATACGGTCGGGAATACCTCAGCGTACTCGGCCAGGCATTCGGCCTCAAACTTTTTGTGCGAGAGGCGGCCCCGCGAAAAGTAGCGCTCCGGAGTATAGATCTGGCCAAACCAGCCGTCGTATTTCCAGGAACTGGTTCCCAGGTAAATGTGAGCGGCAGCCAGCGCTTTCAGCCTGGCGGTGAGGCGGCCGCGAAAACCGGGGGCATCCGCAAACAGGGAGCCTTGTCCGGAGATGGCGCCCATCGCTCAGCGACCCATCGCCATTCCCTGAAACCGGGTTTCGACACAGCCTCTTCCTGTGGGTAGAAGCTTGCCCGGGTTGAGGCGGTCTCCGGGATCGAAGACATCTTTGAAGCGCTGCATCATGGCGAGGCTCGCCGGGCTGAACTGATCCGGCATCAGTTCCAGTTTTTCCATCCCCACGCCGTGTTCTCCGGTGATGCTGCCGCCCACCGAGACACAATACCGGAGGATCTCGAAGCCGGCCTGCTGGGCCTTTTCCAGTTCGCCGGGCACGCGCCCGTTGAACAGGATGATCGGGTGCATGTTACCGTCACCGGCATGAAAAATGTTGCTGATGGTGACGCCATACTTGCCGCTCACTTCGGCGATGTAACGGAGCGTAGCGGCAATCTTTGTCCTGGGGACGACGCCGTCCTGCACGTAGTAGGTCGGGCTGACACGGCCAATGGCGCCGAACGCATTCTTGCGGCCTTTCCACAACAGGTCCCGCTCCCCGGCGCTACGTGCGATTCGGACGTCGCGGGCGTGACAGGCGAAGCAGGCGGCGCGGATCTGTTCGGCCTGAGACTCGACGGCTTCCTTCAGCCCTTCGAGCTCGATCAACAGCACGGCGGCAGCATCCAGGGGGTAACCGGCGTGGGTTGCCTCCTCCACCATGCGAAGCATCACGCCATCCAGCATCTCCAACGCCACCGGCGTCACCTGGCGGGTGGTAATCTCGGTCACCGTATCACCGGCATCCTCGGTGGAGTCGTAAATTGCCAGCAGCGTCTTCACGGTTTCGGGCTGTCGCATCAGGCGCACCACAATTTTGGTGACCAGCGCCATCGTACCCTCCGATCCGGTGAGCAAGCCCGTGAGATCGTAGCCTGGCAGATCGGTCTCCAACCCGCCGGTCTCGACGACCGTTCCGTCGGGCAACACCAGTTCCAGCCCGAGTACGTGATTGGTTGTGACGCCGTAGGCCAGCGTGTGGGGGCCGCCCGCATTCTCGGCGACGTTGCCGCCCACCGTGCAGGCCTTCTGGCTGGAAGGGTCGGGCGCGTAGAAGTAGTGCTGCCGCTGCACGGCCAGGGTGACGTCCAGATTGACCACGCCGGGTTCCAGCACGGCGCGTTCATTGTCGAGGTCCAGTTGAAGGATCCGGTTCATGCGGGCGAAGGCGATCATCAGGCCGCCGGCGCGAGGAATGGCGCCGCCCGAGAGTCCGGTGCCGGCGCCCCGTCCGACAAAAGGCAGGTTGAATTCGGCGGCCAACCGAACCAGCGCCACAACATCCGCGGTGCAGCGGGGAAAGGCGACGATGTCCGGCCTGGCTTTGTCTTGACTCCCGTCGTACTCATAGAGGCGGAGATCCTCGGGTTGATCGAGATATCCGCGCGCGCCGAGCAGGGCTTCGATTCGCCGCTTCGCTTCAGACGGGATCATGTTTTCTCCTCGGCCCCGCGCCGGACACGGCAGGACGGATCAGAGCAGTGATTTTACTAGAGCCGTCATCCCGGCGTCGGTCCAGTCCCGGTTGGCAATGATTTTCTGGACCACCTTGCCGCTGGAATTGATGATATAGGTTTCCGGATACTGATAAGTACCATAGCTGGCCGGAAGCATGGCGGACGGATCCCGGGCCGTATTAAACGTCACCTGAAAACGGTTCAGAAAGGCGGAATAGGCTTTCTCATTTTTGTCGACGCTGACGCCGAGCACCACCACGCCGGAGGAGGCAAACTGTTTCTGAAAGGCACTGAGCGATGGGATCTCCTCGACACAGGGCGGGCACCAGGTGGCCCAGAAATGAAGCACCAGCAGTTTTCCGCCGAAATTGCCCGGCGATAGGGTTCGGCCGCTGTCGGTGGTGATGGAGAATCCAGGCGCCGAATCACCGGCTTCGATTACTCTATTGCGCAGTGAGTCATAAACCACCCAGCTAAATGCAATCACCAGCACGGCGATCAAAATCTGAAGGGCTCTCTCCGGCCTACCCGATTTCATAAGCGGCTCAACACCTTGATTCTATCAGCGAAGCGGCTACCTTTTATGATCCTCCCGGGGGCTGGGGGCATCTAACTAAACTGGAACATGTTGATCACGCGACGAGTTGAATTTTCGGCATCGCATGTTTGCGCTGATCCGGCGCGAAGTCAGATGGAGAACCATCAAACCTACGGCCGGGAGGCGAATCCCGATGGGCACGGACACAATTTCGTCCTCGACGTGACGCTGGAAGGAGAGCCGGATCCGGTGACCGGTATGGTGTTTGATCTTAAGCGGTTGAAGCAGATTCTAAACGAAGAAATTGTCGAACCGTTCGATCACCGCTTTCTGAACCACGAAGTACCGCCTTTTGACCGGGTGATTCCGACCATTGAGAATATGAGCAGGGAGGTCTGGCGGAGGCTCGAGGGGCGGTTGAATGGGTCCGGCTGCCGTCTGCACTCGGTACGGCTCTATGAGACCGCTGACTTTTTTGTGGAGGTATCGGGCAACATTCGATGATTCAGCTGACTCGCCGCTACCGCTTCTCCGCCTCGCACCGGCTGCATGCTTCGGCGCTGACGGCGGAAGCAAATCGGGAGATCTACGGCAAGTGTAATAATCCATTCGGACACGGCCACAATTATGTTTTGGAGTTAACAGTGGCCGGACCGGTGGGCGAGGATGGCCGCATCCTCGATCCACGCCACCTCGACCGCCTGGTGGATGAGACCGTTACCGGTCCGATGGATCACCGCAACCTGAATAGCGAGATACCCGAATTTGCCGGGCTGGCGCCAACCACGGAAAATCTTGTCCGGGTCATTGCCGGGCGCCTGGGGCGCCGCTGGACGGAATTCTTCCCATTGGCCGGCTGCGGGATTTCGAGTATCCGGCTGGAGGAGACAGCAAATAATTCGTTTGAATTGAGACTACTATGACAACATCGAAAGCGTTCGTACACAGCAACGGAAACCTGGCGGTTCCGAGCGAACTGAAGGTGGTGAAACCCGGGTTGACTTCCGGGCAGGGCAACATTGCGTCGCTGGTAGAGCAGGTTTTGCGCGAGTTGGGTGAAGATCCGGAACGCGAAGGACTGCGGGCGACGCCGATGCGCAGCGAGAAGGCGCTGAAGTTTCTCACCTCCGGCTACCATCAGGACGTGGACGAGATTGTCAACCACGCCATCTTCGACGTGGACATTGATGAGATGGTGATCGTTAAAGATATCGAATTCTTCAGTACCTGTGAACACCACCTGCTGCCGTTTTACGGCAAGATGCATGTGGCCTATCTTCCGGACCGCAAAGTGATCGGGTTGAGCAAGATTCCGCGAATTGTGGACATGTTCGCCCGCCGGTTGCAGTTGCAGGAGCGGCTCACGCAACAGGTGGCGCAAACGATCGAGGAGGTGCTGCGGCCCAAGGGCGTGGGTGTGATCAGCGAGGCGCGGCATTTCTGCATGATCATGCGCGGAGTGGAGAAGCAACACTCCGGCGCGATTGCGAGCGCCATGCTAGGCGGATTCCGAACCTGCAAGGAGACACGCGACGAGTTTCTCTCGTTGGTAAAAACCAACAATCTGACCTTCTGATGCCACCCCGCCAGGCGCACCCGGACTCCACTACAATGGAGTCATGGTGCGTCTTGAAAGACGCGTTGTCCTGGCAGGTGCAAGTACTATCCGGGTAGGCATCGGAGCCCCCGGTAGCAGGCTCCGGCCGGGAAATCCGCACGCTGGGTTTGACGTGGCGGGAGCCGAAGACCGGCTCACGGTTCGGCTCGTGAGGCACTCCCGGAAGACACGGGGAAAAATGGATAGGCCGGAGCTTCACAGTGATCGGCGTCAGACCGCGACCCTACTGAAAGGGGATGTTAGAAACGGGCTGGCGTAGGCCGGCGCCGCGCTAAACTTTTACCAATGCAGATTCAAAGGGGCGGTGATGTTCATGATGTCGTTGTCATTGGTTCCGGCGCCGGCGGCGGAACCGCGGCAAAGGTTCTGACCGACCTGGGCGTGAAGGTCACGCTTCTCGAGGCCGGCCCGATGATCACGCCGTATAAAGATTTCAAGGAGCACCGCTGGCCGTACCAGGTGGACCATCGCGGGGCGGGCGAGGGCGGCGTAGCCTATTTCGACCCGCTGAAGAACGGTTTCGGTTACTTTGCGGCCAGCCACGGCGGCTGGTCGTTGGATGGCGAGCCTTACACGGTGGCCGAAGGCAACAAGTTTATGTGGTTCCGGTCACGGGTGATGGGCGGCAGGACGCTCCATTACGGGCGAATTTCACTGCGCTATGCCGACTACGATTTCAAACCCTACTCGACCGATGGTCTCGGCACGGACTGGCCCCTCAGCTATGAGGATGTGGCGCCGTACTACGACAAGGCCGAAGACTTCATCGGCGTAACCGGAAGCCGCGAGGGCATCCGTAGCGCGCCCGACGGAATCTTTCAGACTCCTCCGCCACCGCGGGCACACGAGGTTCTGATCAAGAAGGCCTGCGACCGGTTGAAGATCCCGTGCATCGCCTCGCGGCTGGCGATTATTACCCGCGGCCACAACGGGCGCCCCGCCTGCCACTATTGTGCCCAATGCGGTCGCGGCTGCATCACCGCTTCAAATTACTCTTCGCTCCAAGTGCAGATCATGCCCGCACTCAAGAGCGGTCAGTTGACCGTGATTCCTTACGCCATGGCTCGCGAATTGCTCACCGGTCCGGATGGCCTGGTACGGGCTGTCTCCTACATCGATAAAACGACCGGGCAGGAGCGCGAGATTCGCTGCCGGCGGGTGGTGCTGGCGGCGAGCGCCTGCGAATCGGCGCGGTTGCTGCTGAATTCCAAATCCGGACGCTTTCCCAACGGGCTGGCGAACTCCTCGGGGATGGTAGGCCGGAACCTGATGGACAGCACCGGGTTTGCGCTTTCGGCGACCATTCCGGCGCTGCGCGGGATGCCGCGTTATGATTCGGACGGCATGGGTGGATCGCACCTGTACATCCCGTGGTGGCTGTGGGATCGCAAGAAAAAGGACTTTCCGCGCGGATATCACGTGGAGTTGGGTGGTGGATTCAACATGCCTGGCTTCGGTTTCGTGAGCAGTATCGCCAAGGAGCACGAGGGCTACGGCAGCGGGCTCAAACAAGCCATATACGAAGATTACGGAGCGAGGGTCAGCCTGGACGGCCGCGGCGAGATGATCCCCAATGCCAGGACGTTCTGTGAGATCGATCCCGAGGTAAAGGACAAGTGGGGCATTCCGGTGCTGAAGTTCCACTTCGAGTGGACCGAGCATGAGATTGGACAGGTGCGCCACATGGCCCGGACCTTCCAGGAGATTCTGGAGACCATGGGCGGCAAAGTCACTGCCACCGATCATCTGCGCCGGGCCGACGCCGGTATCTCGACCGGGGGTGAGATCATTCACGAGATAGGAACGGCGCGCATGGGTTCCGACGCCAAAACATCGGTGCTCAACAAATACTCACAGGCCCACGACGTAAAGAACTTGTTCATTGCCGACGGGGCGCCGCTGGTCAGCAATCCCGATAAGAATCCGACGTTGACCATCGTGGCGCTGGCCTGGCGGATGTCCGAATACCTGGCCGAAGAAATGAGGAAGGGCAATGTCTGATGCGGCATTGACTCGGCGCACCCTGTTACAGCGCATCGCCGCCGCGGCACTGGCTGCGAGCCTGCCGGAAGCCGTCGCGCAACACGTTCATCAGGAAGCCGCCGCCGAAACGGCCAAAACCGGAACCTTCCGCCCACAGGCGCTCAGCGAACACCAATTTGCCACTTTACGGGCGCTCGCGGACCTGATTATTCCACCCGATGAAAACTTCCCCGGGGGCGCGGCGGGCGGCACGGCCGAGTTCGTTGACATTCTGGCCCGCCACAGTGGCCGGATGTTGGAGTTGTATACCGGCGGACTGGGGTGGATGGATGCGAGGATAAAGGATTCGGACGGGACGAGTTTTCTCGCTGCCGAACCGGCAGCGAAGGAGCGACTGCTGGACCAGATTGCGTTCCAGCGCAATAGCACCACGGACCTGGCGCCCGGCATCACGTTCTTTGCCTTCCTGCGGCGCATGACGGTGGATGCCTATTTCACCAGCCCTGTGGGAATCAAGTACCTGGGCTACATGGGCAACATCGGGCAGTCAAAGTTCGAAGTTCCCGCGCAGATCCTGAAATATGTCATCAGCCACAGCCCGTTCGCCAATGACCAGGGCTGAGGCCGGGACGGCGGACGATTTTTCCGGGCGGTGTGGGAATCGCGCCGATGCCAACCGTTCGCACGTCGCAGTGTGACTGGGGTCACTTCCTTTGTGTGCCGAGCATGTTCGACAGCTCGGGGGTGAAAGTCCCCTTGACAACCTGATGGAGGTGAAGTCATAGCGAAGCGCAAGGGCGTTCCGGTGACGGAGGGTCTGAAAGAAGCGCGGAGCAAA
>JADZGD010000017.1 GCA_020854055.1 Bryobacterales bacterium
GAGACGGGGGCCGACATCGCCGAAGTCCGTCGGATAAAAGCGCTTAACGCCCGAGCGGCCAGCGCCGGAACCGGCGAAGACCATGGCGCCGGGAAGCCCGCCCGCGCCCGCGTTCGGCTTGGTGATATCCAGGTTCGAATACAATCCGTCCCGTGAATGCCAGCCGATCGGCACTTCATAGCGGATTCCATAATTGATGGTCAGGCGTGGGGTAATTCTCCAGTTGTCCTGGAAGAAGCCCGCGTAGTAGCTGTAGCGGATCTGCCCGATGACCACCGGAAGGGTCGTCTGATTGGCCCTGTCGGGAGCTCCCAGCAGGAGGCTGGCGAAGGCATTTCCGGTAGCGTTCTTGTTGGCCGGATCGGCGGTTTGGAACCGGCTGAAATAGTAGAACCCATTGGTGCCGGCCCAATCGTCGCCGGTAGTCTGCAAGCGCCGGACATCGCCGCCAACCTTGAATTCATGCTTGCCGCGGACAATGCTCAACTGACCGGCCCACTGGTAGGTGTAATTGAACTGGCCGCCATTGTCCACCTTGCCCTGGTTCATACCCCAGCCGGTGAGGTTGTCGGTATCGAAGTTGATTACCGGGGTGGCATCGGATCTGCCGGTCAGTCCGGGGAAACCAAACTTGGAACCCCATCCACGCTGTTCGGGGTTGTTCCACCGCTGAATGGTCTCGCTCTCGCCGAAGGTAAGGTGCAATAGCTTGGTCGGGCTGATCACCCAGTCGTAGTTACCGCGATAATCTTCGGGATACTGGCCGCTCAGCAGACCGTTACCAAGCGCGCCGGCAAACTGCGAGGGCGCCGCGTCGGAATACGACCGGCGGGTCATAAAGAAGGCCACGCGGTGCTTATCGGTGAAAGAGTGATCGGCCTTGATGGTGTAAATATAGTCGTCATGAACGGCGGCGCCGGTCAGGGTATAGTTCGATATGACACCACCGCCGGAGTTCGGATCGGGAATCACCGGGACGATGTTGGTGGAGATCCTGCTCCACCGGGACTTGGGAATCTGGTTGTTGGCGAATGGGGTCCGCGCGAGGACGCCGTTGGACAGCGCGGTGGTGGCCGGATCGAAGATTCCGTATGCCAACTCGCCGAAGTCGCCCTGCTTCATGCGCGTTGTGGGGACGGTCTCCCCCGTCGCGGAGACGGGCGTCGCCGGCCGGATATCTCGCGCATAGGTAAAGTAGAAGAAGGTCCGATTCCGTCCGTCGTACACTTTTGGAATCCAGACCGGTCCCCCGGCTGTGCCGCCCTGTTCATTCAGGCGCACTTTGGTGCGGAAACCCGGAGTCCGGCCACGAACCTGGTTGCTGGCCCAGCCGGCGGCTTCGAGCACGTCACGGCGCCAGTTCCAGAAAGCCGATGCGTGGATATCGTTGGTGCCAGACCGGGTGGTGAACATTTCCAAACCGCCGCCCAAACGCCCGTATTCAGGGTTGAAGGTGCCCGTTATGAGCTTCATTTCCTGGTAGGCTTCAAAGCCGGGGAAGTAGAAGTTCGTGCCGCCCGACTCGGGAATGGTAATGCTGGCGCCGTCGATGAAGATCTCCTTGGCGCGTCCATTGGAACCGTTGATACTCACTTCGGCGTTGGCATTCACGCCGGGCATGTACCCGACGAACGCTTCAGCCGAGCGGAGTCCACCGGTGTAGATGGGCAACGATTGGAGCACCTGCGGGCTGATGTTTTGCCCGCGCTCGGCGCTGGTGGTTTCAAGCAGCGGCGCTTCGGCCGTTACTTCGATCTTCTGCTGGACTTCGCCGACTTCCAACGTCAGATCGAGATCCTGACGTTGTCCGACGCGGATTTCAACGCCGGTTCGAACGAGTTCCTTGAAACCCGGCTGCCGCACGGTTACCGAGTAGGGTCCGGGTGGAAGACTGGGAAACACGTACAACCCGGCATCGGTCGTTTGAGCCGGGTACTCACGACCCGTAGGCAGGTGGGTCGCCACAATTTTTGCGCCTGGAACTACGGCGCCGTTCGGGTCTTTCACAGTGCCCGACATAGAACCCGAGGTTGCCTGTGCGAAGATCGCGGCGCAGGCCAGGAAAGTAAGAAGCAGAATCCTTAAGCTCTGTGTTACTAGCCTCATTTGCATCCTTTCAGCTCTGGCTTCACAATGGCGGGCTCATTTCCCGCCCTCATTGCAAGCCAGCTAATCGCTACTCCGTACTCCAGGTGGATGGATCATGTGTGGATTTCCCACACACCACCCGGAGACGCCGGTGAAGCAAAACTCTGCGACGATTCTACGGTGGGTTAGCACACTTGTCAACAGAAATGTGCTGTTAAAAACTGGAGGTTCACAGCGGTAACTTTTCCAAAAATCATAGACTTACAGGGACCGCGTCTCGATCGAGACAGGCGCTGTACGAAGGAGTTCGACAGGTTGATGATTCTTCAGCGGCGCGACGAAGTTCCGGCGAGATGGATGCTACTGAAATACGAATTAGTTAATTTTGGCGTCACTGTATTACCACACGACTCGACGGGACGATAACCGGCTCAGTGCGTTGTTGGTACCCCAATGTAGTTATAGTACCGCCCCATCCAGTATGGTAATAACCAGAACACACCGCTACTCTCGGACATGCCGTTTTCACCCTGAGTAACGTTATATGGATTACCGTCCCAACGGATCAGGCCACGCTCGCTGACAGGCAGAATGCGGCTCAGTTGCGGGCGCTCAATGTCCGGACGGTGGACAAAACGCACATCCTCACGGCGGCGGTTGTCCACCGTCCACTGCACCAGGTCGAGCGGTTGCTCGCGCATCGCATCAACACACTCGGGGAGAGCAAAAGAGCGCGGATCCTGCGCGCCGCTAAGCGACGCCCAGGTGAAGTTGTAGTAGGAGCTGAGGTCATTGCGCATATCTCCGATCCAGAAATGCAGCGCTTCCCGGTAGACGGCCAGGATTCCCGGGTCTTTCTCGGTCATCACGCCGGGAAATGCCAGTGCCACCAGTTCGTGGTCGAAGTAAGTCCGCTCGGAGGGTTCCGTCGCCAGGGGACGCCGGGCCAGGCGATCGAACCGGTAGCGGTCGATCAGTTCCATATAGCGCTTACGGTACTTGCTATCGCCGGTAAGGTAGTAGGTCGTCTGTAGGTAGGACAACAATTCAAGGGCATTGGTCCAGCGCTCGGCACGCCAGTCCGGATGATGGAGCAGCCGCTCGGGTGTCCAGACGCCCCATAACGTGGGCGTGCCGTCGATATCACGCAGGGTGTAATTGCCGTCGATCAGGTAATCCATCAGACGGCGGATATGGTCGCGAACGGCCTGCCGGTCGCCGGCCTCGGCAGCGGCCAGGTTGTAGTACATCAGATAGCCGTAAAAATGGCCGGTGATCTCGTCCGAACTGGTGTCGCCCTTCCAAAGCCACTTGCCATCGGCGCTCGGGCGCCAGCGCTTCTCGACATTCTTGCTGCGCGGGTTCTGCACCTGGCGGTCGATGCGGTCCTCATCGGAAAGGGCCTGGTTCGGGTCATGAACCCTGGTCCAAGCCGCCGGAACCACGGTTCTGGCCACGAAGCCGCTGGTGCCGGTCACTTCCTGAAGGAACCGTAGCGCACGGAAGGCCTTGGCTGCGTTGGCCAGCGCCCGGGGATCGTGCGTGGCCGCATAGCGGAAGGACTCCATGGCCAGGTACATGCTGGTGTACTGGCCGTCGTTGTCGTCGTCCCGCGGCAGGAATTCGGACGTATCCCCCTGCCGCTTGAGGTTGCACTGTTCCACCAGGCCGGGCGGACGAACGTGACGCGCTTCGAGGATTTGCTGGTAATACTCAGCCTTTTGGGCCAGGGTCATCTTCTTGCGATGAATGACGCTGAGTCCGGCGCCGGTGGCAACCCAGACATCGCCGTTGCGGCCAACCGCCAGGGCCAGCACGTCATCGGACGGCAGCCAGCGGCGGGAATGGCGCAGGCTCCATCGGCCATTCATGCGCCGCAAAGCGCCCAGCCGGGTGCCCATCCATATGGTGCCGTCCGGCTCTACTTCCAGGGCTCGCACCTGTTGATTGGGCATGCCATTGGAGGCGTCGAAGTGCCCGCTGCGGACCCCCTTGCGGTAGATATCCACTCCGGCGTCGCTCGCCAGCCAAACTGAGGCGTCGGGCGCCAGCTTGACGTCGAAAAGCGAGCCCGAAAGCAGTTGAGATTCATCGTGAAATTCGCGCATCGGCCCCTGTGCCGGCACGTAGTAGCCGCCCATCCGGGTGGCAACCCACAATCCTCCGCCGGCATCACGAGCGATGGCGCGAACGCCGCGGGCACCCTTCCATGGGCGGGAGGTCCAGCTTCCTGAGTTGCCTTCCAACTGCCAGAACCGCTGCTGGCCGGCAGCGATCACCGCCGCCTTATCGGCCCAGAGGGCGACGACCGGAGCATCAATCGCCACCACCTTTTGCTCACCCTCGCTACTGATGCGATATAGACCGTCCCAGGCTCCGGCCCAGACGGTCGTTTCCTTAGCCGCAAGCGCATAGGTTGAACCGCGGTGCGGCTGACTCCAGGCCCCGCCAAGATAACGGAAGACCCCGGCCTTGGCTGCCAGCCACAAGGCGCCGTCCGGTGTTACCGCAATCGCTCGCGCTTGCCTGGCGCCGGGTATATCCGGGTAGGCCACCTCGGTTCGATATTCCTGAACGAAAGGCGTGTCGGCGATGGCGGGAAAGGAGGCGGCAGCCGCCGGCATGCCGAAAAGCAGGAACAAAGTGGCGCCAACTCGCAGCGATGCTCCGAATCGTACGCCTGCGTTATTGATTTTGGATCGCAACAAATGATTCCTCTATTTCGCCCAAATTTCTATGAAATTCCGTATCCACGGCAGGAACTTTTTATCGAAAATTTTTGCTTTCGCCGCCGGTCGAATGAGCTACCAGCGTCCAGGCTGCCCGCACCCGGGGAGCCGGCTCACCCCCAACGAAGACGATCCGGGTTCCGGTAACCGCGAGCCGGCCATCGGCGACCGCGTGGGCGAGACTGGGACCTTCGCGAAAAGAATCGGTCCGGGTGGAGTAGAACCAGGTGCGCGACAGGAAGTCCGTGCTGTATCCGCCGGCTAGTAAAATCTCAGATCCACCACCGGCTCCAGCTAGCGCCCGGTTCGGTTGGGGCAAATCGTGCAGACGCTGCCACTTCTTCGTTGCAAGATCGAAGCGGTAGGCATCGGCCAGATTCCGAACCGAGTCTGCCCTTTCCGCCGCCGCCCCTCCGAACACGAACAGGCTGTCGTTGTCAGCCACCATGGCAAAAAGAAAGCGTCCTGGCCCAGGGATGGGTGGGAGCGCGCGCCAGCGAGCGGCGGTATTGGTAAGATCGAACTCCCAAAAGGTGGCCGAAGCGGTCTGATACTTGCTGCCGTCAGTGAGCCCGCCGGCCAGGAAGATGCGCGAGCCCGCGCGGGCCGCACCGGCGTAGGCCCGCGGTCCGGGAAGCGTCATCTCCGGCGCCGGACGCCAAGCGCCGCCGATCCAGACCAGCACGTCGTCAAGCGCTATCCCGCCGCGAACGCCGCCCAGCAGGTAGAGCGCTTCGCCGGTAGCAACGGTGGCTGCATCCGAACGTGGGGCGGGGAGCGGCGGGGCCTCTGTCCAGGTGAGCGTTTGTGGATCGAACCAGTCGGCGCGCCGGGACCATCGCTTCTGTCCCTGTTCCCAATGAGAGCCGCCCGCCACCAGCACCCGGCCGCCCAGAACCGCAACCTGAAGGCCGCCTCGCGGCAACGGCATGTCGGGAGCGGATTTCCATTCGCCAATGCCGGCGAGCAGAGCCCCGGTGGCGAGAAGCGAGGCAAGAGAGGTTGGAACTGTTCCCATGGCCGTCCTATAAGAAGTGTTGCGCCTGCACTTGTTCCGTTACTGACGCGACCTCGCCCCGGTACCGCTCGAGCAGTTCCCGCGTGGAGGCCTCGAAGCGCATTACGAGCACCGGCTGCGTGTTGGATGCCCGCACCAGGCCCCAGCCTTCGGGAAACAGGACGCGAACGCCGTCCACGTCGACCACCGGGTAGATGCGCTTGAAATGCTCCGCCACTTGCGCCACCACATCGAACTTGAGCTCGTCGGGGCAATCGAGGCGCAATTCCGGGGTGACTACCATCTTCGGTATCCCCTCCAGTTGCGCCGAGAGCGGGCGCCTGGAGGCGGCGACGATCTCGATCAGGCGGCAGGCGGCATAGAGGGCGTCGTCATATCCGTAGTAGCGGTCGGCGAAGAAGATGTGGCCGCTCATCTCACCGGCCAGCTCGGCGTGCACCTGCTTCATTTTCGCCTTGATCAGCGAGTGGCCGGTCTTGTACATGATGGCCCTGCCGCCCAGCCGGTTGAGTTCGTCGTACATCACCTGGGAGCACTTTACCTCGCCGATGAACGTGGCTCCGGGCTTCCGGCTGAGGATTTCGCGGCCGTAGATCAGCATGAGCTGATCGCCCCAGACGATGGCGCCGGTTTCATCCACCGCGCCGATGCGGTCCGAATCGCCGTCGAACGCGATGCCGAGTTCCGCCTTCCGGCGCCGGACCTCGGCCACCAGGGCCTGCAAATTTTCGGGAACGGTCGGGTCCGGGTGATGGTTGGGGAAGTTACCGTCCATCTCGAAAAACAGTTCCGTGGCATCCAGGCCGAGTCGTTCGATCAGGCGGCGCATGGTGGGCCCGGCGACGCCGTTGCCGGCGTCGAAAACCACCTTTACCGGCCGGGTAAACCGGAATTGCCGCGAGATTTCGTCCACATACGGAGTGATGGGGTCAAACCGTTCTTCAATTCCCTGGCCGGTAGCGAACTCTCCCGACTCGATGATGCGGCGTACCTGCTGGATCTGATCGCCGAAGATGGTAGAACCGCCGGCCATGATCTTGAAGCCGTTGTACTCGGGCGGGTTGTGGCTTCCGGTGATCATGATGCCGGCGCCGGCCCTCCGGTGGATCACCGAGTAGTAGAGCAGCGGGGTGGGCACCACACCGATGTCCGTAACGTCAATCCCAGCCGATCGCAGTCCCGAGGCTAGCGCGTCGCGCAAGCGAGACGAACTGAGGCGGGTATCGCGTCCCACATGAACGCCGGAAATGCCCTGTTGCCTTAGAAGCGTGCCAGCGCCACGGCCCAGCTCCTGCACGTCCGGAGTGGTCAACTCCGAATCGGCAATGCCTCGAATGTCGTACTCACGAAAGAGCTTCGGCTGCAACATGATCCGACCATAACACAGGCCCGCGGGGCGTACTCACGAACCGGCTGCCGGCAATCAGAAAGCGTAGCGGCCAGTCGGCGCTACGCGAGACGCCAATGCGCGGGGTCACCTCAATTTCGAAGAGTTCCGGCCGGCGGGGATAGCGGACGCTGAAGAGTCCGCGAGTGATATCGACGCCGTTCAGCCGGCGAGTTATATCGAGCGCCTGGGTCAGTTTCCCGGGCCCCGAGGCAAGCTGCTCCGGACGGCGGGCGCCCGGCCGGTGGACGCGCATCTGTTCCAGGCCGCAGAGCGGCTCAAGCGCCCGAATCAGGACACAACCCGCCCGGCCGTCGGGATCGGTTACCAGGTTCAGGCACTCATACATCCCGTAAATGAAGTAAACATAGGCATGTCCTGGCGGACCGAAGATCACTCGGGTTCGTTTTGTCAAACCGCGTGAGGCGTGCGAGGCCGGATCGGTCTCTCCCAGATAGGCCTCGGTTTCGACGATCCGTGCCGCCATGCGGCCATGGACGATAACCGCGCCAAGAACGTCGGGCGCCACCTCGAGGGCCGGGCGGGCGTAAAAACTGCGCGGCAACAGCCGGGTCTCCCGCACCAGGCGCGAAAAGGCCACCCCGTCGGCCCAGGGCCGGTTTGCAGATTTCTTCACACTCCCTTACGCTAGGAGGTTAACACGTCCCCGAACGTATGCGGCTCTTTGTTGGTCTCGACATTCCGGCGCCGGTCACAAGCAGCCTGGAGCGTCTGGTCAATCAGTTACGGCCTACGGCCCGGATCAACTGGAGTCCCACGGCAAATCTGCACATCACGATCAAGTTTATCGGGGAGTGGCCCGGGCAGCGGCTTGATGAGATGCGCCAGGTGCTGGGGGCGATTCCTCGTCCGGGAGCGTGCGAGATCGAGGTCCGCGGCCTTGGCTGGTTTCCCAACCCGCACCGGCCGAAGGTATTTTTTGCCGCCGTCCAGGTGCCGGCCGGTTTAATTGAATTGGCTTCGGCGGCCGACCGGGCAACGGCGGGATTGGGCGTGCCGTTGGAGACGCGGCCCTATTCGCCCCACCTGACCCTGGGACGCATCAAGGCCGGGGCGGAGGTGAACGGTCTGAGGCAGGCCGTCGCCGTGATGCCGGAGCCGCAGTTGGGCCGGTTCACGGCCGAGCGCTTCTTCCTCTACCAGAGTGAGTTGCTCCCCACCGGATCCATCTACCATAAACTCGCCGAGTTCCCTTTGACATGACTCTCGCGCTGGTCATTCTGTCTTCTTACTTAATTGGCGGAATTCCGTTCGGCTACTTGCTGGTGAAGCTCAAGACCGGTGGCGACATTCGCCGGTTCGGCAGCGGCAACATAGGCGCCACCAATGTTTTACGCACGTCCGGGCGCGCGGTGGGTGTGCTTACGCTGCTGCTGGATATCGGTAAGGGATTCCTGGCGGTCTGGCTGGCAGATGCGGTTCTTCACGCCAATCCTGCGCAGATGGCGGCGGCAGCGGTATCGGTAATGCTGGGGCATGCCTTCCCCATCTTCCTGAAATTCCGCGGAGGAAAAGCCGTGGCCAGCTTTCTGGGAGCGTTCCTCTATCTGACGCCGTTGCCGCTGGCCATTATTCTGATCGCGTTTCTGGCGGCGGTGGCAGTGACCCGCTACATCTCGCTCGGCTCGATTATCGCAGCCGGTTTGTTTCCTATTGTGGTTTACGTCACCTTACGGCCGGATCCGGCCGTAATCGCGGCCTCCGTCTTCGCCGGGCTCTTTATCATCTGGCGGCACCGTAGCAACATCGAGCGACTGTGTAGTCACGCCGAACACAGGTTCTCATTTGGAGGAAAAGCCCGATGAATCGGTTGGCCATTATCGGCGGCGGCAGTTGGGGTACGGCGCTATCGATCGTCCTGGCGCCGCGCTTTGACAGGCTGCGGCTGTGGATCTTCGAAAAGGAACTGGCGCGGCGGGTGCGGGCGGTTCGCGAGAACGATGTGTATCTTTCCGGCTTTCAGTTACCCCCGGACGTCGAGGTAACTTCGGACCTGGAACGCGCCCTTGATGGAGCCTCGATCGTTCTGAGCGTGATGCCATCGCAGCATGTCCGGCGGCTGTACCAGGAAATGCTGTCACGGCTGAACGATTCGATGGTCTTTGTCAGCGCTACCAAGGGAATCGAGAACGGCTCGTTGTTGCGGATGACAGAGGTGATCGGCGAGGTGGTGTCCACTAATTTTCAACCGCGGATCTGTGCGCTATCGGGCCCGACGTTTGCCCGGGAAGTGGCGAAAGGGGAACCCGCGGCGCTGGTAGTCGCGTCGAACGATCAGGCGGTTGCCCAGGCCGTTCAACGCGCTTTCGCCGGACCGGCGTTCCGGTTGTACACGAATCCGGACCCGGTTGGAGTGGAAGTCGGGGCGGCGCTAAAAAATGTAATCGCCATTGGCGCGGGTATCTGCCACGGCCTCGGGTTGGGAAGCAATACAGTGGCGGCGCTGATTACCCGTGGACTGGCGGAGATCAGCCGGTTGGCGCTGGCAATGGGGGGCCGGCAGGAGACGCTGTCCGGCCTGGCGGGACTCGGCGACCTGGTTCTCACATGCACCGGCGAGCTGAGCCGCAACCGTAAGGTGGGTTTGGAGTTGGCACGCGGAAGGAAACTGGACGACATCGTGGCATCGATGAAAATGGTGGCCGAAGGAATCCATACTACGTATGCGGCGGTGGACCTGGCCCGGAAGTATCAGGTAGACATGCCGATCACACGGCAGATGGACGCCATATTCCGGCATGGCCGCTCTCCACGCGAAGCGGTAAAGGAACTCATGGAGCGTTCCCTCAAGGGCGAATAGCGGGCATCGTCCGGCGAGGACAGCAGCGGAAATCGAGCAATGACCAAGGCTGTCGCGCAACCTTATCAGAACAGACGGGTTTATCAGGATGTGAGCGCGGTGGCGGCTCTCGAACTCGATACTCAACTGATGCTGCGCGTCCGCGACGGTGACGCGGCCAGTTTCGGCCTGCTGCTGGACCGGCATCGGAACCCGGTGGTACATTTCCTCTATCGCATGGTCCAGAACCAGGCGGTGGCGGAGGAACTGGCGCAGGAGGTGTTTCTCCGCGTGTACAGGTCGCGGACCACTTACGAACCAACGGCGAAATTCACCACCTGGCTATTCCGGATCGCCACACACCTTGCGCTGAACTGGATTCGCGACGGGCGAAACGAAAAGGGAGTCGAGAGCCTGGATGCGAAAGCCGGCGACGGATTGGCACGCCAGGTTACCGACCGTGACCCGGGCGTGGAACACCGCCTGGTGAAAGAGGCCCGGATCGAAGAGATCCGGCGGGCGATTCACTCGCTGCCCGCCAAGCAACGGGCGGCGGTACTGATGCACAAGTATGAAGAGATGGAGTATACGCAGATCGCCTGCGTATTGAGGTGCTCCGAATCAGCAGTGAAATCACTGCTGTTCCGCGCCTATCAGCGCCTGCGGGAGCGGCTGGCGCATATGGCATAAAGGAACTAGTAATGGAAAGCCAGCAAGACGACCGGAACACCACTGAACAGTTCGAGGCGTGGGCTCTCTGTGTCCGGCAGGAACGCCTGTGGCCGGTGCTGGACGAGTGGGAGGCTCCCACCGTGAGCAGTGGCTTCAACCGGCGTCTCTATGCGCGCATCGAACACGAAGAAAACGCCGGCTGGCTGCCACGGCTGTGGCGGCGGGCGGACGGAAAAAGATGGCAACAGGCATTTTCGCTGGCTACGGCCTGCGTAGTGATCGTTGCGATGCTGCTGTTGCATGTTCAGCCGGCTCCACCGGCGCACCCCAAGTCGAGGATGGACCCGGTGGATATTAAACAGGTGGAACGCGCGCTGGACGACCTGGAGATGCTACAGCAACTGAATCCAGCGGTGAAAGCGGAGATGCCAGTGGCGGAAAAGTCACTGTAAATACAAATGACTCGCTGGCGACAGGTCGGGATCATGGCTGCAATCGGCAGCCTGGCGGCGCTGCTATCCGCGCAAAGCCCGCCGGCCGAGGAGGCGCAGCAGGCTCCCACGGCGCAGGATACCGGAGCCGCGCCCGCAAAGCCGCGCCGGATGGACAGGCCCTGCCCGGGCGGTGGGTTTGGCTATGGGATGGGCATGCGGCAGAACCGGCCACCGTTTGGCCGCTGGCGGCGGCTTTCCCGCGAACAGTGGCGCAAAGCGCTGGCGCAGTTACCGCCGGAGCGGCAGCGAATCCTTCAGGAGCGGTTCGACCGCCTGGATCGCATGCCCGAGCCGCAACGAAGTTGCCTTGAACAGCGCTTCGAGCGATTCCGCAGTCTGCCTTCGGATCAACAGCAGAAGATCCGCGAAGCCTACCGCCGGATGCGGGAACTGCCTCCCGGCGAGCGGCGTATGGTGCATCGCGAATATCGCTACCTGGCAGCGTTGCCCGCGAATGAACGCCAGGCCCGGATCGAGAGCGAAGAGTTCCGCAACCGCTACACGAGCGAAGAGCGCAGCCTGCTGGCCGATCTGATCACCGCAATGCCGGGGTTCTGAACCGCGCGATTACCCTCCTCAGCGCGCGAGTTCCATCTGTATAACTCCGGATGGCAACGGGAGGACAACCAAAACGGGCGTGTGGACGGCGTCTCGCGCAAAATAGACATCGAATCGGGTCTCCGATGCGGGGCCTTTTAGCGAGATTCCGATGCGGTCGGCCTCGGTTGGCTCTCCGGCGATAGTGAGGCTGCGTGTGCCGCGGTATTCCAGGCGCACCCGGTAGGCGGCACCGGAGAGGATAACCTGTGGGGATGGAAGGCGTCCCTTCATCAACTCGGCGCGAAGAAAGTAGAGGAAGGCGAGGGAGTCTTTGACGCACGGCGCCGCCTGGATGGTGGAAGAGCCGCCTCCTCTGGTGGTTCTCCGCGCGGAGCCGGAAGCCGGATCGACGACAGTAGTTTCGTCGGCTTTACGGGCGCCGTGCAGCACCTGCTTGGTGAACTCTTCGGAGCAGAAGTCGGCCGTAGCACGGGATCGATAGAGATCCTTCACCTGGAATCCGGGCACGGCGGCATCCAGTTGAAACCGGAACTCCCAGTGAGCGGAGCCGGCCGCGGCGCCCTTGACGCGACTAGCCTGAAATTCAGCTTCGCCAAGGCTGAGGCCGCTCGGCCAGTTGACGTAGTAATGAAGTTGTTCGGCGTCGAATTCGGCAGGTACAGCGGCGCGAACGGGCACCGGCAATCGTACGCCACAGCCCGCCAGCATCAGTAGCAGCGTTTTCCAACGCCAGCCCGGCGGCACCCACGCTAGCACGGATTGGTCTCCAGCTCCTCCAATACCCCGGGGGCGGTAGGATTCCAGCCAAGCAGGCGGCGCGCTTTGCTGCTATCGACCAGTTGATCCAGCGTCAACGCATCGGCCAACTCACCCATGGACCGGCGCGCATCCTCAAGGGGAACAAACCGGACACGGCCCTGGGCTCCGGCGGCACGACTGGCGGCGGCGGCAACGTCTTTCACCCGTACGGCTTCGCCGGCCGACGCCAGCAACAGGGTCGCGGCCGGAGCGTGTTCGAGCATGAGCACGTAAAGCTCGGCCAGATCATTGAGGTGAACGAAGGGCCAGCGGTTCTCGCCATCACCAACCACAAGCGCCGACCCTTCTTCACGCGCCGATTTCAAATAGCCGGCCACGAATCCGCCGCAACGGCCGTGGACCATGGCAGGCCGGATCACGCTGGTTCGAATATGCCGGGTGGTTGCGGCGAGCACTTCGTGCTCCACCGCCGGACGCCAGGCAACCACCGGCGTGGGATTAAGGGGATCGCTTTCCGTTGCCGCCCGGCCATTCGTATTGCCCATCACCCAGATACCGCTGGTATAAACGAACGGCTTGCCGGATGCGGAAAGCGCTTCCAGCATTGCGGCAACTGCCTGGGCGTCGATCTCGCCAGCCCGTGCGGACTGGGACAGGGCCGCATGGATGACGCCATCGGCGTCCCTGGAGGCGCGCGCCAGAATCTCAGGCTGTTCCAACGTTCCGATTTGAGCGGCCAGGCCGATCGACTCCAGCCGCCGCGCGGACTCGCCGGTGCGAGCCAATCCGACAACTTCGTAACCGCGAGAACGGAGGCATCGGGAAATCGCGCCTCCCAGGTAGCCGGTTGCACCGGTGACGAAGACACGCATGAGTTCATCTTAGCTCCCGCGGCCTGGAGGTAGAACCGGTTACTTATGCTGGAGTTCCCAATCGTAATTGATGCCAGGGTCGTTGTAAGGAATCCGGCCTTCGTCAGCCGGATCGTAGTGGCGGTCCGTAACGTAGACCAGCACCGACGGCTGGTTTCCGATCACCTTGTAGCCGTGGCCGACGCCGGGGGGAATCAGCAGTTGCCAGGGACGCAGCGAACCGGCATAGAAGGTATTGCGCGCACCGTGTGTGGGTGAATCCTTGCGCAGATCAACCAGCACGACCTGAAACATGCCCACTGCCGGCACCCAGTAATCGGTCTGCCGGCGGTGGTAATGGAATGCCTTGATGATGCCCGGGTGGTTAAAGGTCGCCGAGACCTGCGTCGAAGCGGCGGGAAAGCCGGCGGGAAGCCCCTGGCCGATTCGGGCGACCTCCAGGAAATAGCCGCGGTCATCGGGCCACAGCGGATACGGCCGCACCAGCACGCCGTCAATCAGGTCGGGCGATTCGGGCGACAGGATTACCTTCCCGATCCCTTTTTCGCACTCCGGTACCAGCAACGTGAGGCCGCCGGCGGCGCTCAGCATGAAACTCCGACTCCGGCGTCCTCCCGGACACGGCTTTCGGCAACCAGATTAGTCGCCCGGCGCAGAGAATCGAAGGTCCCGGCGTCGGTCCACCAGCCCTCCAGAAACGCATAGCTCATGGTTCCTTCCCGGATATAGGCGTTGTTTACGTCGGTAATTTCCAACTCGCCGCGGCCAGAGGGCACCAGGTGATGGATCTTCCCAAAGACAGTTGGGTCGTACATGTAGATGCCGGTGACGGCCAGGTTCGATTTGGGATGGACCGGCTTTTCCTCGATGGAGACGATGCGACCGTCGCGGATCTCGGCGACGCCAAAGCGCCCGGCGTCATCTACCTTCTTCAGCAGGATTTTCGCGCCGGCGGGTTGGGCGCGAAACTCGTCGACGGCGTGGCGGATGCCGCGCTCGATGATGTTATCGCCAAGGATCACGCAGACTTTTTCGCCGTCGGCGAAGTGTTCGGCCAACTCGAGCGCATCGGCGATGCCTCCCTCGCCCTCCTGATAGGTGTAATTCAGGTGGACGACGCCGAACTCCTTGCCATTGGCGAGCAGGCGCAGAAAATCACCGGCGTTCTTGCCGCCGGTGACGATCAGAATATCCTTGATTCCGGCGTCGACCAGCGTTTGGATCGGGTAGTAGATCATCGGCTTGTCGTAGATCGGCAGCAGATGCTTATTGGTGATCTTCGTCAGCGGAAACAGGCGGCTTCCGGTGCCACCCGCGAGTACGACGCCCTTCATCAGATCCCTCCAGCCTGAAAGCCCCTTCATGATACAATACGCCGCGATGAGCCAGTACCGCTGGAGCGAGATCCCGAAAGAACAAATGAATCCGCTGTGCGCGCGACAGGTATTGCACAGCGAACGGATGACGGTAGCGCGCCTGTACCTGACAAAGGGCGCCATCGTCGGCGAGCATCACCATGAAAACGAGCAATTGACGACGGTGGAGCAGGGGCAGCTGAAGATGATTCTGGCCGGCGTGGAATACCTGCTGGGAGCCGGCGAATCGCTGGTGATCGCGCCCAATGTGCCGCACTGGGTGGAAGCAATCGAAGACACGGTGGCGGTGGACGTCTTCTCGCCCTGCCGCGAGGATTGGAAGCGCGGCGACGACGCCTACCTGCGCCGGTAGCGGCGCCCGCCGGCTGGTACAAAAGATCGGGTCCGGGAGAAAACGTAGCGGTACGAACGGGTGAGCGCGCGCCGGGATGAGGCAGGCTAGGATGAAAGAAGATCGAATGACGCCGGCCAAAGACATCCTGAGCGGGCTCCTGGTTTACACGCTGAAGCAAAGCCCCTACAGCAGCCACTCCCGGCTGCTGGATCTGCTGCCGACCGAAGGCGGCGGCAGCCGTGTTCTGGATGTCGGCTGCGGCGACGGGTATATCGGCAGGCTGCTCACCGCGCGTGGCTACCGGGTGACCGGCGTGGAGCGCCCGGGGGGCTACACGGCGGCGTTTCCACGGGATGTTGAACTGGTGGAAGCGGATCTGGACGCCGGACTGCCCCGCATCGACGGCCGCTATATGTATATTGTCTGCGCCGACATTCTGGAGCACCTGAAAGACCCGGCGCGGCTGCTGCGGCAACTCGTCCCGCTTCTGGAGCCCGAAGGCGTGCTGGTGGCGTCGCTGCCCAATAGCGGCAATCTCTATTTCCGGCTGAACATACTCTTCGGACGCTTCCCGGAGCACGACAAGGGGCTGTTTGACCGCACTCACCTTCATTTCTTTATGCTGGATGGCTGGCGGAACCTGCTGGCCGCCGCCGGATACCACATGGTCCGCCTGGAACCGACGGGGATACCGGTGGGACTGGCCGTTCCCTCGTGGCAGGGCTCCCCGCTGATCGCCGCCGCCGAATGGATCTCGTTCCAACTGGCACGGATGTGGAAACGGCTGTTCGCCTACCAATTCGTGGTCACGGCATATCCGGAAAGGGTACTTTGATGCTCGCAAAATCGAAAGTCGTCGTCGTCATGCCGGCCTACAACGCCGCCAAGACGCTGCACATGACCTATGCCGAACTGCCGCGCGACGTGGTGGACCTGGTAATCGTGGTGGACGACGGAAGCTCCGATGAAACAGTGCGGATTGCCCGTGACCTCGGGCTGGAGTTGTTTGTTCACAACCGTAATTACGGATACGGCGCAAATCAGAAGACCTGTTACCGGGAAGCGCTGCGCGCCGGCGCCGATATCGTGGTGATGGTCCACCCGGACTATCAGTACGACCCCACACTGCTGCCGGAGATCATCCGCCCGATTGAAGAGGACAAGGCCGACATCGTGCTGGGCTCCCGGCTACTCGGCGCACATCCGATGAGCCAGGGCATGCCGTGGTGGAAGTACATCTCCAACCGGTTCCTGACCTGGCTGGAGAACCGGACGTTCCACCTGAGACTGTCCGAGTACCACACCGGCTACCGGGCCTACCGCCGGGAAGCGCTGGAAGCGGTGAACGTGGAGATGAACTCCGATAACTTCATCTTCGACCAGGAGATCATCGCCCAGTTCGTTCAACTCGGATTAAGAATTGCCGAGGTGCCGGTGCCGACGCGATATTTTCCTCAAGCGTCCTCCGCTTCATTGATTCAAAGTACAATTTACGGACTTTCCATCCTCCGCGTGCTGAGCGAGTACTGGCTGCACCGGCGTCGGATCTTCCGGATGCGGCGGTTCGAGAGTCTGCAGCGGAGATACCGCAATGGCTCGGCATTGCCCGAGGCCTCGCAGAAGGTGTGAGTACCGGTTGGGACCGGGTTTTGCTGTGTTACCCTTGAAAATTAGATCATCAAACTAGGAGTTTGTGTCCATATGGTTCGTTTGAATCGAGCGCTGCTCACCGCGGTGGCGGCGTTGTCGGTCGCGTCTGGCGTGGCCTCCGCCCAGGTAAAGGTCGGCATCATCAATCTTCAGAGGGCGGTCGCTCAAACGGCCGAGATCAAGAAGGCACAGGCAGAGTTGGAAGGCCGCTACCGGCCACGCCAGGAACAGATGGCCAAGTTGCAGCAGGATCTTCAAGCGATCCAGCAGCAGTTGCAATCCATGCAGGGCAAGTTGACGCCGCAGGCCGAGAGCGAACTGACGGCGCAGGCCCAGCGCAAACAGCGCGAATACCAGCGGATGGGTGAAGACCTGCAGGGTGACGTAGACCGCGACCGGAACGAGATTCTGCAACGGACTGGGCAGCGCTTTCAGCAAGTTGTGAAAAAATTGGCCGAAGAGAAGGGCCTTGACGTGGTGCTGGACGTTTCGAACACCATCTTCTATAAACCGGCGCTCGAGATTACCGACGAGGCAGTGACGGCATACGACAAGGCCTATCCGGTAAAGTAGCTCTCGGGCCATGCACGGCTACCTGGAAAACTACGGCGCGGGCGAGGAGCGGCGGGCCAAGTTAATTCGCCGGTGGTCTTTCATCGTGCTGGCTATCCTGGTGGCCGCCGGCGTGACGTACTTTTCCCTGCGCGACCGCACTGAAAAGGCTCAGATCGCCAGGTTCCTCGACCTGCTTCGCCAGAAGAACTATCGCGGCGCATATGCGTTGTGGGGCTGCACCGAAGCCCACCCTTGCCGCGATTACAGCTTCGCCCGGTTCCTGGAAGACTGGGGGCCGGACGGTCCCCACAAGGACTACTCCGAGGCCCGCCTTTCGCGCAGCCGTTCCTGCGATGCGGGAATCATAGCCACTATCAACTTTGGCCGCGGAGAGCCCGTGCTGCTGTGGGTGACACGATCCGACAAGTCGCTGAGCTTTGCGCCATGGCCGGTGTGTACACCGAAAATGGCGCCCCAGTACGCCCCCTAAAATAATTCGTTAGTGCCCCGTCTCCACTCGCTGTGCGGCGAAGATCAACCCTGATAGTCTGTATTGGATGACTGCGCGGATGGTTCTCATCGCGGCCGTGTCGGCGGTACTGGCGGCAGGCGCATCACCCGAAGTGAATTCGATCGGGATGCGCATGATGCCGGTCGAAGCCGGCACCTTTCTCATGGGGCAGGATTCGCCGGTTCCCGACGATCTGACCGAGCCGTTGACCTACTACTCGCGTGAGATGTTGCGCAAGCGATTTCCCACCGGCGACAGTTCACGATTCCGGCTGTGGCTCGACCATGCGCGGCGGGGCGACTTCGACGAGAAACCGCTGCACCGGGTGCGAATCACTCATTCCTTCCGCATGAGCGCTTTCGAGGTGACGAACGCGCAATACGAGCAATTCGACCCGGGGCACAAGGCACTACGCGGTAAGCATGGCTTCTCCAGAGACGACGACGAGGCGGTGGTGTTCGTCACCTGGTATCAGGCCAAAGCCTTCACCGATTGGCTATCGAAAAAGGAGGGCAAGCCCTACCGGCTGCCGACCGAGGCAGAATGGGAATACGCCGCCCGGGCGGGTACGACGTCGCTGTATTTTACGGGCGATCACCTGCCGGCGGCGTTCCACAAGAATGTTCGCAACAGTACCTTCGACCAACCGCGCGACGTCGTTCCTCTAACCATCGGCCAGACGCCACCCAATGCCTGGGGGCTCTACGATATGCACGGCAATGTAGAGGAGTGGTGCCAGGACTGGTACGGCGCCTACGAGGCCGGCGAGGCGGTGGATCCGGCGGGGCGGGCCTCAGGCGACTTCAAAGTTACGCGAAGCGGCAGCCACGGCACCCCGTTGTACTTTCTGCGATCGGCAAACCGCATGGGGATGGTACCTGGAGCCGCAAATTGGATGATCGGCTTCCGGGTAGTCGAAGGCGAGCCGCCCGCCACCCGGCCGTTGCCCGAGGCCGGCCCGCTGCCATTTCAACAAAATGTATCGCAGCGGGGCGATCCCCTGCCGGCCATCGACCCGGCCCGGCCCCACTTTGAGGGACCGCGGCAATTTATCAGAATTCCGCCCCATTCGCATGGCCCGCTTTACTCACACCACAATCACGATGTAGCCATCGCCGCCTGCCCCAGTGGCGATCTGCTGGCCATCTGGTACACCTGCGTGCAGGAACGCGGCAGGGAATTGGCGACAGCCATTAGCCGGTTGCGGCGCGGCGCGCGCGAGTGGGATGAGGCGTCGCCATTCTGGGATGCCCCCGACCGCAACGATCACGCGCCGGCGATGTGGTTCGACGGCAAAAAGACCATCTACCACTTCAACGGGCTTGGCATCGCGGGAGGCTGGGTGCCGCTGGCAGGCATCGTGCGTACATCGGAAGATAACGGCGTCACCTGGTCGAGGGCACGCTTCGTATCGCAGCAGTTCGATTCGAGCAGCATGTTCGCGCAATCGGTGGCGCGGCTGAGCGATGGTTCGGTTGCGGCGGCGGCGGATTATTCGCCGGAGCCCGGAACGAAGCGGCACTCCGGCACCGGCATCTGGTTCAGCCGGGACGGGGCGCAAACCTGGAGCCACAAGGAAGGGGTGATCCCCGGCGTGCACGCAACATTTGTCGAATTGAAGGACGGCCGGCTGATGGCTTTTGGGCGCGGAGAGGCGGTGAACGGTTGGATGCCGGTGAGCCATTCAAGCGACCTGGGCAGAACGTGGCAGACTTCGGCCAGCATTTTTCCGCCCATTACCGGTGGGCAGAGAGCAGCGCTGGTAAGGTTGAAAGAGGGACCGATCGTGCTGGTTTCCTTCGCCCGCGACGTGCGGAGGTTCGAGCCGATCCCGCGGGGAGCCGACATCCGGTGGAAAACCAACCTGTTCGCCGCCGTCTCGTTTGACGAAGGAAAGACCTGGCCGCTGCGCAAGGTGATCAGCGACAACCTGCCGGATCACGCGGTATTCACCATGGACCACGGCCGCGTGCGGATGAGCCCGGTCCGCTCCGAGCCGCAAGGATATCTGGCCATTACCCAGGCCGGCGATGGCCTGATTCATCTGCTGAGCAGCATCAACCACTATGCGTTCAACCTGGCATGGCTCAAGAAGCCGCAGGCGGACGTTCCCGTTGAGCCGCTGGCCCGTGAAATCAAGCGCGCCGGCGAGTTGACGCCGGTGCTCGCGGGCCGCCAAACGGCGCCCGGCAAGTGGGCCAATGACCGCACCGATGAAGTGACTCCACTCGACCCGGAGAAGGGCTTCACGGTGGAGGCGCGGGCGCGGGTGCCTGACGCAGGTGTTGAACAGGGCTTTGAATTGCGGGCTTTCGCCGTAAGTGGGCCGCGGTTGCTCAACCGGTATGCGATTCGGGTGTCAACGTCCACGGTGGACTACTGGGACGGCGCGCGATGGAATGTCATTCGCAAGGGTCTGAACAATACGGATTCGCCGCACGCATTCCGCCTGGCTGTCCGGCCGGATACGGCGGTACAGGTGTATCGCGACGGGGAACTGCTGGCGGCTCTCGACGCCGATCTTGGCAACGATCTGGCACAGGCGGCGCGCGGTTCGCATTTCGAGTGGGCGGCCTACGGCAACACTTCGATCGATTCGGTGTCCTTCGATTGCCGCGGCGCATTCCGTCCCTGAACGCGTCATCCGGCTACCGCGGACAGACTAATTGCGTATGATCGGTTGGGAGGTTTCGTGCCAGTCCGAATTGCCGTGGTTCTGTTTGGAGCGCTTGCTGCCTCGATGGCGTTGGCAGCGGATGGGGTAGTAGAACGAATCGGCGTACCCCGTACAGCGGAATTTGCCGTTGAGGCGGACGTGCGGTTCGGCGCCGCCGGCTCCACGGTTCAGGTTGATGCCGGAGGACGGCTGGAGCTTACCGCCGACACGGCCGATTCGGCGATCCAAATCAAGGCATCGCTCGGAGACAAGACGCTTGCCAGCGAGACCGAACGGCTGAAACCGGAAGTCCGCAAAGGGTGGGGCGATGGCGTCGAACAGGATCTGGCCCGCGAAGCGGCGGCCATGACGGGATGGCGCGGGCGCTGGTTCCGGTTGAAAGTGGATGCGGACCGGAGCGATGTGTGGTTTTGGTTCGACGGCCGCGCGATTGCGAAGATACCGCGGCAGGCGTTGGCCGCGGAGATTGTGATCCGCGCTTCCGGCGAAGGTTCGATCCGCCAGGCCGCTTCCGAGCCGCCGTCGCGGCGCGGCGCGTTTCAGATGGTGGATTTGGCCGGATACGCCAACATGGACGGACCCGCCGTTCGCGGCCAGTTCACCGTCAACGGCATTCCCTTTTACGCCACCCGGCAGGCGGTGGACCTGTCGAAGACCGGGTTGCGGATTCGCCGGCAGCGGAACCGCCACACTTCCCTGTTTCAGCATCCGTTCAACTTCATCAGCGCCATGGATGGCGACCCGCTGACCAGCCTGATCCGCGTGCCCAAGCGCTACTACCGCCAGGCGTGGCTGCTTTGCGCGTTCTCCGACCCCAGGCTGAGCGCCAAGGCTACGCTGCGGCTGGCGCGTTATCGCGGCGCGGCCGGTGCGTTCTTCGCGGATTCGGAGTTTACGGTGCCCGGACAGAGCGGCGCGCCGGTGACGATTCCGGGCCTCGAGGGACGGTTCTGGCTGGTGCCGGTGAGACTTGATCCCGGGGCGCTGCAGGATGTTCTGGCGGCTGATGTGCTCAAAGCGCAGGGCAATCCGGGCAAGGTGCTGGAACTCGATGCCGGCGTGCCCTGGATGGAGATGGAACTGACCCGCGAGTTACGACCCGAACTGTACTGCATGCTGCCGCTCGGTCCCACCAGCGGCGTGCGGATCTACGGCATCACGCTCGAGGAATCGCCGGTGCGGATGGTGGCTACGACGGATGTGGTGGGTTCTCTTTTTGAAACCGGCACGCAGCCGCACTTTCGTGTCTGGCTGGAAAACAACAGCGGAAAGCCACAGCAGGCTTCCCTGGCGGTGGCCTGGCGCAACCGGGAGGGCGAGGAGGCTCGCAAGATGGCGGCCGTTCCACTCGGTGCCGCGGAGAGGCGGACCGAACGGGTGCAACTGCCGGTGTTAGCGCCCGGCAAGTACGACCTGTCGTTTCAACTGCGGGACGCCAAGGGCCAACTGATGGTTCAGCGGGCGACAACGTTCGCCGTTCTTCCGCCTGATACGAGACGGGCGGAGCGAGACTCGCCGTTCGGCCTGTGGAGTTGGGGCGGCGCGCATCTTACGCCTCCCAATGAAATCGAAGCAGAGTTGATGCGCAGGGCAGGAGCGCGCTTTACGTTGGGGGTGAACTATCCCTCGAAGCACAAGTTTGGGATCGGCACCGGCACGGACAGCGTGATCGGCGTCTTCTACACTTCGGAGCACGTCCCCGCAAGTTCTCCGGAGGCGGCCAGGGCGATGGTACAGACCATGAAGAAGCGCGGGTCGAATCCCCGCTACTGGCAGATTTACTGGGAAGACTCCCTCTCCAGCCGCCACAATCATCAGTTTCCGCCGTCACTGACTGGAAGAGCGCCCATGGTGCTCAACGATGAAGAGGAGGCCCGGCTCAAGTCCTACTGGGACCGGGCCGAGGGCTACGCCCGCGAGACGCGGCGCGAATTGCCACGAGAGAAGTTGGCGCTGGGCGCATTCCCCAATTTCACCGAGGAGTTTCTGCGGCGCGGTTTCCCCAAACAGTATCTGGATGCGCTCAGCCTGGAGGTGACGTGTTACCGGATGCAGCCGGAACGGCCGCCGGCTACGGATGACCTGAACGGTCTCTACTTCATTCAAGAGTGGAAGAAGAAGTACGGCTATCAGGGGCTGGACACGATTATGGTGGAGTCGATGTTCCACGGAACGGCTCCCGGCTACGTGACGGAACGCGACCAGGCAAACTACTACGTGCGAGATTTTTTGCTGGGACTGGCCTACGGCGTGAAGCTGTTCGGCATGAGCGCGATGATCACCGACGTCAGCGACGACTATTACCGCACCAGTTGGGGCAATGTGGGCCTGTGCCATCGGGCGCCGGAACCGAGTCCGAAAGAATCGTATGTGACTTACGCGACGATGACCAGCATGATTGACCAGGCTCACTACGCGGGCTACGTGGAGACGGGAACGGCCAGCGTTTACGCCCTGCACTTTGTGCGTCCCAATGGCGCAAACGTCTACGCGATGTGGACCACCCGGGGAACGCGGCCGGTCACGGTGGAATTGGACCGGGAGGCCGGTGCTGAAGTGGTGGATGGAATGTTTCGACGGTCACCGCTCAAAGGAACCCAGGTGGAGTTGAGTGAGGCTCCGGTTTATCTGGCGACCAGCGCGCGGCTGAAACGGGTGAAGCCCCAGGCGCCGGTCTATCAGGAGACGCCTCCGCGCGGGGCGGAGCCGGTAATCCGATTGAACACGCTTGACGGCTGGCGCCCCAGGCCGGGGAAGGATGCCCTGATCGAAGAAGGAAATCCAGCCTACCCGCGGCGGCCAGGCAAGTTCGAATTTCGAACGGTGACCGATTCTTCGCGCGGGCCGGTGGTGGAGGTTTCCGCTAGCGCAGTCGATCACAACCCGCTGTTGCCGATGTATGGCGTGTTGGACCGGGCTCAGCCGCTTCCAATCCCAGGCCGGCCCAGGCGGCTGGGCCTGCGCGTCAAGGGCAACTCCGGATGGGGGCGTGTCACCTTCGAGGTGATCGACGCCAAGGGAGAACGCTGGACCGGTGTGGGAGGTTCCGAGGATCCCTACGGCTACGGTTTCATCAATTTCGACGGTTGGCGATGGGTGGAGGTGGATCTTCCCGGGCAGTTCCGCGATGGCTTCCCTTGGCCCATATCGAACAACTGGACGGCAACGGGCGGAGATCAGTTGGTGGATTATCCGCTGTCGCTCCAAAGCATCGTGGTGGAGATGCGGGACCACGTGGTCTACGTCAACCAGTTGGCGCCGGTGCCCTCCACCACCATTCGCTTGCAGGATCTGCGGGCCGTTTATTGACCGGACACCAGGGCCAGGCACGGCTGTACTGTCGTGTTAACATGACAGCGTCGTGTGTAAAATCCTCACGTTCGGGATCCTCATGGTTCTGGTTCCGCAGCTCCGCGCGCAGTCGACCAAGGCGGAGCTATTCGGAGTAATCCGGGATCCCGCCGGCCTTCCGGCCAGCGGCACCTCGGTGAAGCTGGTCAACACCGGTACCGGGTTCACCCGGTGCGCGCAAGCGGGCTCTGATGGCGTCTATCGCTTTCTGGCGCTGCCGCCCGGCGCCTATCGCCTGTCGGCCGATCACTTCGGGTTTGCTCCGCTTGTCAGAGAGGGCATCACGCTACGGGTGGGCGAGCGGTTGGCGCTCGACATGGCCCTGGCGATTGGCGGCTCCAGCCAGCAGATTGAGGTGACGGCCGCCGCACCGCTGCTTCAGGCGAGCCGGGGAACCGCCGGCTATAACGTGGAACAACGTAAGGTGGTGACGCTACCGCTCGATGGACGCAACTTCGTCCCGCTGGTTGCGCTGGCGCCCGGCGTAGCGCTTCCGCCGGGCAACCTGCTGCCACGCATCAATGGCAGCCGGCCGCGCGTAAGCGAGTACATTTACGACGGAGTCAGCGTCCTCCAGCCGGAGCCGGGCCAGGTGGCGTTTTATCCGATTGTGGACGCAATTGACGAATTTCGCGTGGAGACCAACAGTTTTTCGGCCGAGTACGGGCGCTCCAATGGCGGCGTAATCATGGTGAGCCAGAAATCCGGCTCCAACATCCTGCACGGAACGCTGTTCGAGTTTTTTCGCAACGAGGCATTGAACGCGCGGAACCTATTCGCCTCCACCGGCGCGAAGCCGCGCTTCCGCCGCAACCAGTATGGGTTTGTGCTGGGCGGGCCCATCCGGCACGACAAGACTTTTTTCTTTGTCGACTGGCAGCAGACGCAACTGAGCACCGGCGTGGTTCGAACCAGTACGATTCCTACTGCGGCCGAGCAGAGTGGGGTGTTTGCCGTGGCCATCTTTGACCCGGCCAGCACGCGCCGCACGGATGCGGGTTATCTGCGCGATGCCTTCCCCGGCAGCCGGATTCCGCTGGCTCGCATCGATTCAGCGGCGCGCGCCGCGGCGGGACGCTATCCGGCGCCGAATGTAGATTCGGGCGCGGGCATCGCGGCGGCGGCGAACAACTACCGGCGAACCGGCAATAACGATACGCTTTCGGACCAGTTTGATACACGGCTCGATGAATACTTCGGCGGCCGGCACCGGTTGTTTGGACGATACTCTTTCCTGCGTGACGACAGCCATCCCACACCACCGCTTCCCGATGGCAGTGGCAACCTTACCTCAGGCGTCATCGGCAACACGCTGACGCGGGCCGACAGCCTGGCGTTGGAGCATACGGCGAATGTGACGGCGCAGTCGGTCAATCAGCTTCGCGTGGGTTATACCCGGCGCGGCTTTGGCCGGAACTCGCTTCGCACAGGCGAGGACATCGGCGCTACGGCACGGATCCCCAACCTTCCGGTGACCTCATACTCCGATGTGCTTCCCACCTACGACGTGGCGGGTTACCAGCAGTTGGGACCTCCGGCCAGCAGCAATGCGCACTTCACCACATCGGTTACGCAGGTGGTGGAGAACTATTCGTGGGTACGGGCGAGCCACAGCCTGAAGGCTGGCGCCGACATCCGCCACGAGGCACTGGACGTATTGCAGCCGCCCAGCCCCACCGGATATTTCCAGTTCACCAACATATTTACCAGCGGACTTACGCCGGCTGGCGCGGTGATGACGGGCACGGGCAACAGCTTCGCATCGTTCCTGTTGGGACAGGTGGGACAATTCCGAATCGACGCCCAGCCCCAGACTCTCAAACCACGCGCCAATATCGCCGAGTTCTTTCTTCAGGACGACTGGCGCGTAAGCAACCGCCTGAGCTTGAACCTGGGCGTTCGCTACACGCTGAACTTTCCCTCTACCGTGGAGGGGGATCGTGGGGCGGTATTTGACCTCCGCCGCGAGACGCTGGATTTCCTGGGCAACGACGGCTTTCCGCGTTCGGCCCGAGACCTCGAAAAGCTGAATTTTGCTCCCCGCCTGGGGGTGGCGTTCAAACTGACGGATTCACTGGTGATCCGCTCCGGCTACGGGCTCACCTGGATAGAGCAGGCCGGTATCACTACTCCGTTCACCACGCCGCTGTTTCCGTTCATCCAGACCCTGAGCGAGCAGACGCTGGACAACATCCACCCGGCCTTCACGTTGTCGGCCGGCCCCACGGTTCGGCTACAGCCTCCAAACCGCGATTCCGGACTTGGGCAGGGAGTGTTCGGCGTGCAGCGCGACAACGGCAGCGGCTATGCCCAGCAGTGGAATTTCATGCTGCAAAAGACCTTCGGCGATAACTGGACGATCGAAGGCGGGTATCTCGGCTCCAAGCTGACGCGGCTGGGGGTGCCGGATGCGAACCTGAACCAACTCACCGTGCAACAACTGGCGCTGGGCACGGCGCTTACCGAACCAGTGGCGAATCCTTATGCCGGTGAGATTCCCGCCAACACGACGCTGGGGGCGCCCACCATCGCGAGGGCTCAATTGCTGCGCCCGTTCCCACGCTTCACCACGGTTGCGCTGTACCGTGACAACATTGGCCACTCCACCTATCATTCCTTTCAGTCCCGGTTGGAAAAACGGTTCTCGCGCGGGCTGACGCTGACGGCTTCCTACACCTTTTCGCGATTGATCGACGATGCCGGCGCGGTGTTCGACTCTGCGATTCTGACCGGCCCGGTGGCCAACTTTCAGGCGGCGGACAGTTTCAACAAGCGGCTGGAGAAGGACGTCTCGACGGGCAACATCCCGCACGTGTTCTCGAGCGCGTTCGTTTACGAACTGCCCCGGCACTGGACGCGGGTGCGCATCCTCAGCGGATGGCGCGCGGGGGGAATCCTGCGCGCGCAATCGGGCAGCCCAGTGGCTGTAACCCAGACGACCAACTTCAATGCCTTTGCCGGCTTCGGCATCCAGCGGCCCAACCGGGTGGCAAACCCGGCACTGGATCCCGCGCGGCGCAGCGTGAGCCGCTGGTTTGATACGTCGGCCTTCACCCCGGCGCGGCAGTTCACCCTGGGCAACAGTTCACGCAACCCGGTATCAGGCCCTCGATACAGCGCGCTCGATCTGATGCTGGGCAAAAGCTTCACACTCTCAGAGCGCTTGCGGGCCGAGTTTCGCGCCGAGGCGTTCAACGTGATGAACTCGCCGCCCTTGGGAAATCCCAACGGCAATTTTGGCAGCGCCGGGTTCGGCAGCATCACCACGGCACTGGATCCGAGGGTTTTCGAGTTTGCGCTCAAGCTACAATTCTGAGCAGAGAGTCATGCCGGCAGGGATACGAAATCAGTTGGGCGCCATCCGGCGCAGCCGGGGAATCGGAGCATCCGACCTGGCCCGGCGCGTGGGTGTGAGCCGACAGACCATTCACGCGATCGAAGGGGGCTCTTATATGCCGAACACGGAGATCGCGCTGCGGCTGGCAAAGGAACTCGAAGTACCTGTGGAAGAGCTGTTCGCGCTCGATACCGCGCAGCCGGAGCCACCCCGGACACTGCGCTCGGAGATACTGAGCGCGACTCCGGTAGCCGAGGGGCAGGCCGTGAAGGTGTGCCAAGTAGGCACGCATTTGGTGAGTATCCCCGTAACGGCGTCTCCATACTATCTGCCCGAGGCCGACGGTATCGTCTCGCGCGCCGGATGCGCCTCCGGCAAGACCGAACTGACACGATTCTCAGGCAGCGAACCGGAACAGAAGAGACTGGTGATTGCGGGATGCGATCCGGCCATCGGACTGGTGTCGCGCATGGTGGAGCAGTTGAGCGGCGTGGAACTGGTTTCGGCGGCCGCCTCCAGCCGGCTGGCGCTCAACTGGCTGAAGCAGGGCAAGGTGCACGTGGCCGGTTCCCATCTGAGAGACGCGAAGACGGGTGAGTTCAACCTTCCCTTCGTGCGGCGTGAACTGGCGGGAGGCGAGTACACCGTCATTACTTTTGCGTGGTGGGAGGAGGGCTTCGTTACCGCGCCCGGAAATCCGAAAAATATTCGATCTGCCACGGACCTGGCGCGGCGCCGGGTGCGGTTCGTCAACCGGGAGCCGGGCTCGGGCAGCCGCGGTCTGCTCGATCGCCTGCTGGCGGAAGCAGGCGCGCCCGCGGACTGCGTTGCCGGTTACGACCGGATCGCCGCCGGCCACCTGGCCGCGGCGTACACCGTGCTGTCGGGAGAGGCCGATTGCTGCCTGGCGACACGGCCGGCCGCCCAAACATTCGGCCTCGAGTTTGTTCCGCTACAGCAGGAGCGCTACGACTTCGTAATGCGCCGCTCCCTGCTCGACACGTCCGCCGCCGGAATATTTTTCGACATTCTTCAACGCGCCACGCTACGGCGAAAGCTGGAGGCGCTGGCAGGTTACGAAACCTCACAGACCGGCAGCGTGGTTCTCTGAGCGCGGCGAACGACCGGCTCAGGGCTGTGCCGCCAAACGGGCGGGGTCGATGATCTCATTCAATACACGGCCCACCGAACCCGAAGGAATCTCGACATCGAGCATGGCCGCCACGGTTGGCGCAAGGTCGTTCAGGGCGGCGGAAGAGTAATAGCGTCCCGGACGGATTCCGTGCCCCATGAAGATGAGCGGTATGTGTGAATCGTAGTTGTACGGCGTGCCGTGGGTGGTGCCGCTCTTGCCGCCGCGAAGCCAGTACGGCTCCAGCACCACCGCCAGATCGCCGGAACGCCCGGCACAGAAGCTGCGCATCACACGCGCATCCACGATGTCGGCCGGACCGCGGGCGGTAATGAGCTGCTGCCGCGGATAGACACGGGCGACATGCGGCGCCGAAACCATGGCGAGGGAAGCCGTACGCGTTACTTCATCGAGATCGAGCTTCTTTTCCGCAATCAACCTGTAATTCAAATAGGGCGCGCCGCCGGCAGTGCTTTCCAGCCATTTACCGGGGCCGTAGCGTTGCTCGAGCGCCTGCTGAATGGGGGCATAAAAGTCACCCTGCACGCGCCCGCCGGGCATCTTCTGGGCTTCCAATACTTCGGGCGAGGGACTCACGGCATGATCCGCGGTGAGAATGATCAATATGTTGTCCAGCCCGACCTTCCGATCGAGGAAAGCGAACAGCCTGCCGATGGAGCGATCGACCCCGAGCGCGACGGCGTGGACTTCGGGCGAATCGGGACCGAAGTCATGTCCCACGGCGTCGTTGGAGGAAAAGCTCACCGTCAGCAGGTCGGTGGTGCCGCGCATTCCCAATTGCTCGGCTTCAATCGCCTGCTCGGCAAACGATACCAAAAGATCGTTGCCAAGGGGGCTGGCGTAGAGCGCATTGTTCAGCTTGGCGCCGGGTTCGCTTGGAATACGGCGTTCGGTGCGCCCCGCCCCAGCCGGCAGCCAGACCTTGCCGGCGAACTTTGCGGCTTCATGGCGGCTATTGAAAGCCTCCACCCAGAAGGGCAGCCTCGGAAAGTAGAAGGTGCTGGAGACGAAGTTGCCGGTGGCATGATCGAACCAGTACGCCGCGTTCGCCATGTGGCCGGAGGGCAAGATGGCGGCACGGTCTTTCAGTGACAGGCCAATCACCCTGGAATTCACCGATCCACTGCGCTTCAGTTCGTCGCCAATGGTACTGACCAACAGCCGGCGCGGCGAAGAACCGGTACCAGCGGCGCCCAAAAGCTGCACGGATTCATCCGAGACGCTGGTTACCGCTTTGCCCGTGGCGCGGTCGTACCATTCGTTGCCCACAATGCCGCTCAGCGCCGGCGTGGCGCCGGACATCATGGTCGAGTGGCCGACCGCGGTTGCCGTGGGGTAGTGCTCGAGATATGCACTGACGAATGTAGCGCCGCGATCCAGCAGCCGGGCAAGTCCGCCGGTGTATTCGGCGCGGAACCGGGGCAGATAGTCATAACGAAACTGGTCGATGGCAATGAGCATGACCAGTTTCGGACGGCGCGGCTCGGCGGTCGGCCCCTGCGCCTGGAGATTCGAAAAACCAGCCAGCAAAGGGAGAGCAATCGCGGCCATCAACGCGCGCCGGCGCAATAGGGAACCGAAGGAGGGCGGATACACTCACCGTTGTATCACACCGAAGCGAACCCGGCCCGGCCAGCTTGTTTCCGCGCCCTACGGCTCGGCTCCCATGGCGCGAATGTCGGCGTCCAGGACTGCAAGCGTGGCCTGAAACTTCCCTGGGAATGCGTGTCGAAGATTCCGGGCTGTGCGGGAGGCGCCGGCTGCAAGCCGTTCGGCTTCTGTCCGGCTCCCCGATCTGGTGAGCTGGCCGTACCGTTCACGCAGGGAGTTCCAGTTCGTGGCAAGACTGCCGTCGTGCAGCCGGCCTGGGTAAAGCTCCACCAGTTCGCGCAACGCTTCGCGCTGCCCGGCGGTATCACCGAGATGCAGAATGGCCTGTCCGATGGACCGTTCGGGATTGTAGGCAGCAGGGTTCCAGAGATAATCGGCAATCGTCAGCATCGGGAGCCGGTTCGCTTCGTTCTGGAATCCCATGGGATTTCCGATATAGCCAGCCACAACTTCGGGCAGCCCCGGGTCCCGGCCGGTGAGCGGGCCCAGGTGAAGGGCCGGATGCTGATCGTTGACCGGATAGTTGTCCCAAATGATGATACGATGGCCTGCCAGCGCACGATACTTGAGGACGTCCTGGGCGGTAATCGCGAGCGGGCCGACCTCAGCGCCAGTCCAGAAGAGGTAGATGTCCGGGTGAAGCCTTTCGGCCAGAATCCGGGTGTAACGCCGGCCCGGCGTATCCCCACGGCCGAGGCGGTGAGCCGTCTCGGTGGCGGCTTCGCCCGTTCCGGCATACCAGGTGGGGCAGAAGACCAGTTGGGCGCCAGGGTCTTTTTGGCGCAGGCGTGCGAGGAGCCGGTTCAGAAGCCTCGCCTGGCCATCGGCGTCAATCCGTTCGCCGATGTCATCAAGCGACAGGTTGAACCAACGCACGCCGAGCGATTGCTGCCAGTCGTAGTAACTCCACAACCGCTCGAAGTCCGCGGGACTGTTGTAATCGAACGGGCGGTCCGAGTGGAGATTGGGATTGATGCTGAAGCAGAACTGGAGGCCATGCTCCCGCGCGCTGCGAACGACCTTTTCGAAGGCGCGCTTGCGGGCGCCGGCGAGGGGGCGGTACCAAAAGTTCATCTTGCGATCACTGACCCAGCGGCCGTTTTCTCCCAGGTCCCAAAGGGAGGAGTAACAGTTCATCAGGAAATTCATGCGGTACTTGGCCATTACCGGAATCTCCTCCAGGTACTGTTCGGGACTCCAGGCCCAGCCCTTCATGCCTCGAATTGCGAAGCCAGGCTTGACGCGGGGGTTATCAGAACCTTCCGGCAGGGGCCGGATGTGTGATGGGAGGACGACGTGATAAGGAGAGGCAGCCGCAAGCAGAGCTGCTACGGCACAGAACTTCGAGATAAACACCATCGATGAGATGGTACTCACTCAGGCGGGCTGCCCACAACGCGATGAATTCGCTATGGCATGATGTTTCAGAGTATGAAGCGCCCAACCAACCTGCCGTGGCCATGCTGAAAAAAAGAACGGTAATACGAGAGACGAAGTGAGAGCCGGATTCGCCAAGGTCCTGGTAACGCCACAGGTTGGATCCCAACTGACAGGCTATGCCGCGCGCCAAGGGGCTGCCGAAGGCGTGCACGATGAGTTGTACGCTCGGACGGTGGTGCTTGAGGGCGGCACCGGCGCGCTGGCGCTGGTGAGCGTGGATGTGCTGGCGCTGGGGGCTGAGTTCGTGTCCGACGTGAGGCGCCGGATCCATGCGCGAACCGGAATTGAACCGGAGCGCGTCCTGGTCGCCGCGACGCATACGCACTCCGGACCGGTCACGATTCGCACCTTCTTCAACGAAAATGAATCTCCGGATGCCATATATATGGAGCGCCTGGCGGCGGCGATTGAGCAGTGTGCCGCTATAGCCTGGCAGGAGCGCTTCTCCGCGCGTCTCGCCGTTGGAGCATGCACGGTGGAGGGCGCCGGTTTCAACCGCTGCGGCCCGGCGCGAGTTGTCGACCGGGAAGCAGCGATCGTACGAGTAGACGACGCCGCGGGCCACATTCGCGGCGTAGTGATGCAATACGGTTGCCACCCGACGGTGCTGGGTTTCGAGAATCTGCAGATAACGGCCGATTTCCCCGGGGCGGCGATTGCGGCGATAGAAGCGTCTCTCGGGCCGGGCTGCCAGGCGGTCTTCTTCAACGGCGCGCAGGGAAATGTCAGCGTGAATCACGCTTCGGAACTGAATGCGATTGGGGTGCCGACGCCGGATCGCACGTTTGAGCGCGCAGCCGGAATCGGCAACCGCTTAGCCAACGCGGTGCTGGGCGCGCTGCCGCACCTGGTACCGGAGGAGATCACGCCGATTCGGGTGATGATGTGGCCTCTCGAGTTGGAGGGGCGGCGCTACGGCGTAGCTCCGGCGGAGGAACTGGAACAGGCTCGGAGGCGAGTGGCCGCCTCCACCGGCGGCGAGGATCTGTTGCGCCGGGCCAAGGCCGATGAACTCTACGCCGGAATTCATTGCGCCAATGCGCGAATGATCGCCGGGTTGGGCGGCCGGATTCCATTTCCGCTGCAGGCGGTACGAATCGGTGATGCGATTTTCCTGGGCGCGCCAGGCGAGGTATTCACCGAAACCGGACTGGCGCTAAAACACCAGGTGGATCCGCGGCTCTTTGTCATCGGCCTGGCCAATGGTTATTACGGATATGTTCCTACTGATCAGGCATTCACCGAGGAAGGCTATGAAGCCTCGGTCGCCTGCTGCGCGCCCGGTTCGGCACAGCGGGTGATCGAAGCGGTCCGGCAGATTGTCCTACGAATGCGGCAAACTACACCTCCACAGGCGGACGAATGACGGTTATTGACTGGGCTGTCGTAGCACTCTACTTCCTTTTCATGCTCGGTGTGGGCCTCTACTTTACACGCCGGGCCGGCCGCAGCGTGACCGATTACTTCGTCTCCGGGCGCAACCTGCCCTGGTGGATCATCGCCCTTTCGGCGGTGGCCACTTACACTGACGCGGGCCTGGCCCCGGCGGTCACAATGCTGACGTTTCAGGGCGGGCTGCTGGGCAACGCGGTGTGGTGGATTCCGTATGTGATCTGGATGCCGCTCGGCGCGGTGCTGTGGTCCAAGTACTGGCGCCGGCTGGGGACGGTGACTTCGGCCGAGCTGCTGGAGATTCGTTACAGCGGAAAGATCGCGCGCGCCTACCGGAGTATTTACGCGATTTTCATGAGTTTCGGATTCATTGTTTTGTTGATGGGCTATGTCTCGGGCTGGCTTGGAGCCGCGCTGGGCCCCATACTGAACTGGCAACCGCTGGAGTTGATCATCGTGGCCGGATTGATCGCGGTGATTTACACGGTGAGCTCCGGCCTCTACGGCGTGGCTTACACGGATGCCTTCCAATTCGGCATCTTTCTGGCGGGAAACATTGTACTGGTGCCTATCGTGATCGGACACGCGGGCGGAATGGCGGGTGTGTATCACGGCATCGCCACCCTGCGAGGCGCGGATGCGAGCCAGTTTCTACGGGTTCTTCCACCGGTTCCCGGCCTGGACACGCTGACCGTGCTGGCGTTCGTGGTGCAGGGTCTGTTTTTCGCCGCGTCGCCCACTGGTGGCGAGGGCTTCACGGCGCAGCGCTTCATGGCCGCCCGCAACGAGTTTCATGCCCAGGTGGGGCAACTGTTCAACACGCTGTTGACGCTGATCGTTCGAGTGGTCCCGTTCCTCTTTCTGGGCATGGCCGCGGCGGCGCTCTACGCCCCGGCGCAGGTTGGCGAGGCGGGAGAACTGTGGGCGCGCATGGTTCGCGCCTACGCTCCGGTAGGATTGCTGGGCCTGCTGGTGGCCGGGGTGTTTGCCGCCTACATGGCGACCATCAGCACCGAGATGAACTGGGGCGCCTCCTACATCATCAACGACCTGTACCGGCCCTGGCTTCCAGGACGCAGCGAACGCCACTACGTGTGGGCGGGCCGCGCATTCTCCGTGGTGATCTTCGGCCTCTCGTTGGTGGTGGCGTACTTTTTCGTGCAGGGCATGAGGGCATGGTTCCTCTTCATCAACTCGGTGGTGTTTGCCTTCGTGCTTCCGTTATCATGGCTGCGGTTCTTTTGGTGGAGACTGAACATCTTCGGAGAAGCGGCGGCGTTGATCATCGGCCTGCCGCTAAGCTACATTGTCTGGTTCCCGCTGGGTTTCTCCAATGAGCGCGCGCATCCATTCTGGCAGGGGTTTCTGCTGCTGTTCGGCGTGGGGTTTCTGACCATCGTGCTGATCACATTACTTACGCGTCCCGAGCCGGGGGCAACCCTGCGGGACTTTTATGACCGTTGCCGTCCGCCCGGATTTTGGGGGCCGGTGACGGCGCGGATGGACCCGGCGGCAAAGGCCGCCATTCGCCGGGAGACCGTCGCTGACCTGATAGACTGCGGGCTGGGCGTCGTGTTCGCCGGCGCTTCGATTCTGGCGGTAGTCAGCCCATTGGGGCGGGCGTGGTGGACGTTTGCGGCGATGCTTCTGATTGCGGCGATTTCGGGCGGTTGTTTCATCCGGCGGTGGATTCAGCGGGGTGTGTTCCGTTCTATGTCGGCAAGTGCCGAGGGGCGGCGGTGAGCGGCCTGATCATCGCCATCGACGGTGGCGCGACAAAAACGCGGGCGGTGGCTTTTGACACTGCCGGACACGTGCTGGCCGAAGCCGCGGGCGGCCCATCGAACCATCTGGCGGCTGCGCGCGAGGTGGTGCGGCAGTCGCTTTCCGACGCAATCCGGGGAGTGATCGAGGGTTGCGGCATCAGCCTGGCGGATGTGGAACTGGTTTCAGCCGGGCTGGCTGGTGTGGATTACAACGGCGCCGGCGCTGAGGAGGCGCGCGTCATTTTGGGCCAGGCCGGGATTGACCGTTGCGCCGTGTTCGGGGATATGGTGATCGCGCACGCGGGCGCGCTGGATGGGAAACCCGGCGTGATGGCGCTGGCCGGAACGGGCGCGGTTTTTCTGGGCCAGGCGCCGGATGGACGCTGGGCGAAAGCGGGCGGGTGGGGTTACCGGTTTGGCGACGAAGGCAGCGCCTACTGGATCGGCCGGATGGCGGTAGCGGCGGCTTCGCGCGCCTATGACGGGCGAGGACCGGCCACATTACTGGAAGAGGCCATATGCCAGGAGCTGGGTCTGGCGGACTTTTCCGGAGCGCTGGACCGGATCTACGGTAAGAAGATGGACGCGCGCGCATTTGCGGCATTGAGCCGGGTGGTGGACGGCGCCGCCCGCGACGGCGACGCTGTGGCCGCCGGCATTCTCGACCGCGCTGCCGAGGAATTGGCAGTAGGTACCGGAGCGGTAATCGAGCGGCTGCGCGCAGGCGCCGGCGCGTCTGAATGGCTCTGTACGGTCAGTTGGGCCGGCTCTGTACTGAACCGCTGCCAGCACGTGCGCCGGAAATTCATCGCCACGATTTCTTCCCGGCTGGAGGGCGTAAAGGTAATGCCACCGGCGCGGCGCGCGGTGTACGGCGCGTGGATACTGGGTTGCCGGGCGCTGGGCCGCGAGTTCGTGCCTGCCACGGCGCCGGAATAGAGTGGAAATGACAGAGTACATCGAAGCATTGCACGGAGTGCTGGAGAGTATCCGGCGCACGCAGATGGAAGCGATTGAGGAGGCTGGGCGCAGAGCTGGCGATGCGCTGGCGGCGGGCGGAATCCTGCACGTCTTTGGTACCGGCCACTCTCACATGATGGCCGAAGAGGCGTTTTTCCGCGCAGGCGGACTCGCTCCGGTAAATCCGATTCTCTCGCCCCGCCTGGTGTTTCTGGAAGGAGCCCTGGCCAGTACCCGGGCAGAGCGCGAAAGCGGTTACGCCGGCCAGTTACTGGAGAAGGAAGACATCCGCCAGGGAGACGTAATGATTGTAGTCTCCAACTCCGGCCGCAATGCAGCCCCGGTGGAGATGGCGCTCGCGATGCGGGAGCGCGGCGTGGCGGTGATCGCCATTACCAACGTCCGGCAATCCCGCGAGACCGCTTCGAGGCACTCTTCCGGCAGGAGACTGTTCGAGTTGGCCGACGTGGTGATTGACAACTGCGTGCCGCCGGGCGATGCCGTGCTGCGGCTGCCGGGCCTGGCCAATCCGATCGGAGCGTCGTCAACCGTGGCGGGAGCGGCCATCATCAATCTGATCAGCATCGCAGCCGCGCGGCGGCTGCAGGATGCCGGCGTGGAAGTGCCGGTGCTGCTCAGCGCGAATGTGGGCGAGAGCGGCGATGACGCGTTGCAGCGGACGTTGAGCCGTTACGCGGGACGCATCCGCTACTTTGCCGATTAGCCGGCGCTCACTTCTCCATTTCCTGATTCCAGAGCCCGCGCGAGATGGCGCGGCCGCAAAACGGACAGTAGTTGATGCCGGCAAACCAGCGCCGCTCTCCGCCGAACACCAGGAAATACTCCGTATCGATTTCGTTGAGGATTCTGCCGTCGGTCAACTGGTAAACCTGCGTGTTGCGCGCGAAATCACGATCCATCAGCCGTGCCAGTTCATCACAGCAGCTCATTTGGATATTCTGGCACGGTTTATAATATCCGGCGATGAGGCACTTATTGTTGGTGGCGATGGTCGCGGGCCTGGCGGGAGGGCTGTTGGCTCAAAAGGGCCCGGATGACAGGGAATGGGTGCAGCTATTCAACGGCAAGAACCTGGACGGATGGACTCCCAAGATCAAGGGCTACGAACTGGGTGAGAACTTCGGCAACACCTTCCGCGTGGAAGACGGAGTCATGAAGGTCTCCTACGACCACTATGGCCAGTTCAACAACCGGTTTGGCCACATCTTTTATAAAGACAAATTGTCGCATTACATTATTGCGGTAGAGTACCGGTTCACCGGCGAGCAGGCGCCGGGAGGCGAGGGGTGGGCGTTCCGCAATAGCGGCATCATGGTCCATTGCCAGGATCCGCGAACGATGGGCAAGGACCAGGATTTCCCCATCTCGATTGAGGTGCAACTACTGGGCGGCAAGGGCAGCGGCACACGCCCCACGGCGAACCTGTGCACTCCCGGCACAAATGTGGTGATGGATGGCAGGTTGTTTACGCCACACTGCCTGAACTCAACTTCAAAGACTTACCACGGAGACCAGTGGGTTCGCGTGGAAGCCATGGTACTGGGGGATTCCCTGATCGAGCACCGCGTGGAGGGCGCGCCCGTGCTCAGTTATTATATGCCGCAGATCGGCGGTGGAGCAGTGAGTAACTACCTGGCTTCGGCGAAGCCCGACGGCAAGTTACTGACCGAAGGATGGCTCTCGCTGCAGAGCGAGAGCCACCCGGTGGAATTCCGGAAGGTGGAGTTGCTGAACCTGACCGGGTGCATGGATCCGAAGGCGCGCAATTACAAGTCGTATTACGTCCATGCCGACAACGGCAACTGCATCTATTGAGCGCTGCATTCAGCGGACAAAAGCCGGCGCTCCGTCTTCCGGGTACCAGTGATAGTTGCGTTGCACGCCGCCCAGTTTCCAGTGTTCGGGCGCGGTGGAGTTCATCCAATCGAGCGGTTCGGGAACCGGCTGCGGCACGGCAGCCACAGTGAACGCCTCGCGGATCGCCCGGCGCTGTTCATTGCCGGCGCAGGAAGGATCGAGCGAGACAAACAGCGGCATGCCGCTGCGAGCCACCAGGTCCAGCCACTGGCGGGTGAACGTCCAGGAGATGGGCGGCGTTACGGGCACGCAATCGGGGTCGGCCGAGAAGAAGGTCTGGTGCTGTGCCGCGCGGAAGGCGAGCGTGTTTACTCCCATCTTTCGGGTGCGCTCCCACTGCTTGCCGCTGGTGTCGTCGCCGATACGTTGCAGTTGAAACAGCCCGGCGCCGAGATGACCGGCGGTGTTGCAGCCGATCAGCATCGCATTGCCCGCTGCGTCGCGAAGCGTTTGGTAGAGCGCGCGGATGATTTCGGCGGTGGTGCGGGTGCGGTCATGAAAATGCCAGCGGCCGGCGGTGAGTTCGACTCCCATCTGAAAACCCCAGCGCCCCAGCAGGTCGAAGGTGGAGTAATCGTGTTTGATGAGTTCGTAACCCCAACGGCTGATTTCCGCAGCCGACATCCGGATATGTTCGAGGGCTTCGGGCACACTGGGGTCAAGGACGAAGTAGGGAACGCCGGCGCGCCCGGTGCTGGCGGGTAAACGCCAGTTTTCGGAAAGCTTCTCAACCGTTAACAGGGGACGCATCCAGATGCCCGGACGCGCGCCCGCCGCCTTCATCGCATCGGCGAGTTTGGCCATATCGGGAAAGCCGTCGCGCGTGGACGTGACCGGGCCCGCGCCCCGGTCCGCCTTGGTCCAGCCCGCATCGATCACCATGAAGGGGCGGCTATGAGTAGAGGGCGCCAGATCCGCCATAAGCTTCGCGTCGCGGAGAATGTCGGCTGCGGTGAAATTCGCTCCGTAGGTGTAATACCAGTTATTACCGCCATAAACGGGGGCGCCGGGCAGGCAAGGCTTCGGAGAGAGCGCGGCACACAGAGCGCGGGCGGTATCAAACGGCGTGCGGCCTGGTTCGGCTGAAGTCTGCCGAATCATGGCGGCCGCGAGGCGGCGCTCGCCGAGTTGGACGGCGTCGCCTCCGTTGCGAACGTCCAGCCAAAGCGAGATGCCCTCGGGATCCACTTGCCAGAAGGCGATTGCCGCCGCGCCGGTTCCAACCCCGTAGCCGCGGGAGGTGTCGCCCGATGAGGCCAGAAAGTACCACGGCATCACGCGGTCTGGAACAGAACTCCTCCATTCCAGGTCGCCGTAACTACGCTCCCAGTGGTCACCGAGAAAACGGGCGTTGGCCGGGAAGGTAGCCCGCCAGCGCAGCAACACGTGTTCCAGCGCGGTGCGGGGCGATTCGATGGTGATGACTCTGCCAGCGCCGTCATCAACGATGACGTCGTCACGGCGCCAGTGGCCCCCTTGCGGCAGAAGTGGAAACTGGCCTTGCGGGGTGCGAATGGCGGCATAATCGGGCGGGCGCAGGATATCCGGAAAATTCACGGACGCCGTCTTGGGGCGGACGGCGCCCGCGGAGAGGGACTGGAGAAATGTGCGGCGATCCGGTATGTCCAGGCAACCAGGCTGCTTACACATTCTCGGGAACGACAAACGGCGCGCGATAATCTCGCGTGAACATCCTGCTGGCTTCATCGTCGCCGGTGCAGCGGTAGTTTTCAGCGTCGAAGTGAATCGTGCGGCCCAACCGGTAGGAGATGTTGGCAAGATGAACCAGCGTGGTGGAGATGGCTCCCTCGTCGATGGGTGCATTTTGCTTCGATTCGTCGCGGCTCTTCACGACGTCGATGAAGTTGCGCCAGTTGTTGCCGCCTTCGTGCAACCTCGGTCCAGGAGTCTGCTCGCGGCCGAGGAAGCTCTTGTAATCGCCATAACCATCGATTGTGATGTAACCCTTGGAACCGTAGAACACGTTGCCCACCGTGGAACCTGGTTTGTCGCCGCCGATGCCTGCTTCGTGATTGGTGATCCAGTGGCGAACGTCGAAAACCATCATCTGCCGCTTTCCGCCGTCGTTGAACTCATAAGTTGTCGTTAGCGTGTTGGGCGTCTGTTGATCGTCATCGAACATGAAGTGGCCTCCGATGGCGCTTACCTTGGTGGGATACTTCACACCCATCAGCCAGCGGCAGATGTCCACTTCGTGAATGCCCTGGTTGCCGATCTCGCCGTTGCCGTAGTTCCAGTTCCAGTGCCAGTTGTAGTGGAAGCGGTTGCGGGTGAACGGACTCAAGGGGGCGGGGCCGAGCCAAAGGTCGTAGTGCACACCGGCAGGGACGGACTCCACCGGCGTATGTCCGATGGTGTTGCGCCACTTGAAGCACAGGCCGCGAGTCATGTAGACGTCCCCGATGAGGCCTTCGCGGATCTTGGCGGCGGCTTCGCGAATGGCAACGCCGGAGCGGCTGTTGGTGCCGTGCTGCACAATGCGCTTGTACTTCCTCTTGGCGGCGACGATCTGCCGCGCCTCGAACATATTGTGCGAGCAGGGCTTTTCCACGTAAACGTCTTTGCCCGCCTGGCAGGCCCAGATGGTTTGCAGGGTGTGAGAGTGGTTTGGAGTGGCGATCGAGATCGCGTCGATCGATTTGTCTTCGAGCAGCTTCCGGACATCGATGTAACGATCCGGGCGCTTGCCGGTGGCCTTCTCGACGTCGGCCAGGCGGCTATCGAGGATGCTCTCGTCAATGTCGCAGATGGCGGCGATTTGAACGTCATTCATCCCCAGGTAGTTCTTGATGTGGGACCGGCCCTGGCCGCGCACGCCGACGCAGGCGACACGGACCGTGTCACTCGGCGCAGCCATTGCACGACGGGCGAACGTGGCGCCGGTTGCCGCCGAACTCATGAGAAAATGTCTTCGATCCATTGGTTCTCCTGCAGAATTGTGTTCGTGACTACTATATCAGGGCGGCTGGAAGCTTGGATGCCAGCGCGGGTAGCCAGCGGCGGTTACCGGGCGGGCCGATGTTATCATGGATCGAGACAGGCCAGCGTAGCTCAGTCGGCAGAGCGGCAGTTTTGTAAACTGCGGGTCGGGGGTTCGATTCCCTCCGCTGGCTCCATCCTCAATGTGTCCGGACCGGACACACAGGTAACACTCTAATCACTAATCCGCCAGAGCCTCCGCCAGCGGGGCTTCGCTACGCTACGCCGGCTGGATTTTCATAGCCATGGTTCTCACCGCTTGAAAGCGTTCCGGTTAGCGAGCCGGGCGGATAGCGTGCCGGATGGGACCGGGTTGCGAGTGCTGCCCCCAAGCGCCAGATTACGGCGCACCATACTCATGATGCGCCAAAGCGTTTTCTTATGCGATTGTTTACTAAAACGAATGCAGGCGGTCACAAACCTGGTTGTGTCAATGGCCGGAGTGTCCACCGGGTGAGAAGGTTTGGTTCATCATAAGGATATGGCAGATCCGGATGCTGCGGTCGCAATCGTTCGTACCAGCGGACCGGACCCGGCGATTCTGCTCATGCGGCGTGCCGAGCGGGCGGGAGACCCTTGGTCGGGGCACTGGTCGCTACCGGGCGGGCGGTGGGAAAAATCCGACGGCGATCTGCTGACCACCGCGCTTCGCGAACTGCAGGAAGAGTGCGGGATCCGGTTGCGGCGCGAGCAGGTGAATGTGTCGCTACCACCGGCGGTGGCGCGGCGCCACACGGGACGCTTTCTCCTGGTGGCACCCTACGTGTTCGACATCGACGGCGAGTTGCCTACGGTGCTGGATGCGCGCGAGGCCACCGGAGCGCTCTGGATGCCCCAGCACACACTGTTGGATCCCGGGCAGCACCGCCTGCAGCAGGTGCCTGAGGTTCCGGGACCCACGTTGTTTCCCGCGATCGCGCTGCCGGGCGCGCCTTTATGGGGGTTCACTTACCGGCTGCTGTCGGACTGGTTGGGGATGGCTCCGCGCGAAAACCGCGAAGCCGGGTTCGACGTAGCGCAAAAGATACTCGATTTCGTTCTGTCGCGGGGAACGGTGTTGCGCCGCGATTGGCATTCGGTTGAGGCGAAGAACAGGAAGTCATCCGGAACGGTGCGCACCGCAGCGGTAAGCGGGATGATTCCGGCGCGAGAAGTGATGGAGCATTTTTCGGCGCCGGGCGCGTATGTGGCGCTGGTGAACCGCATCGAAATCCGGCCCGATTTCATCCGAATTACCGGGCTGGCGTTTGAAGAGTACCTTATTGAAGCCTGCTCGTAGAACTCCGGTTCGCCGGGAACACCTTGGCGGCGATGTCGCCCCAGAAGCCGGGCGGCTTCAGGCCGAGACCATAATCCGTATGGCGTAGTTTGCGGACGTCCGCACGATCCGTGTGGAGTATCTTCCCGGAGGTTGTGTCCCACCATTCGATGTCGTACCAACCGTCGTCCAGCCCCACGATGTTCAGCGCCGCTCCGGTTGTTTGCGGTCCGCGTTCGCCCTTGCCGCCGCGGATTCGGAAGGCCAACGGATCGTGGATCCACACCAGTGCCCGGTCATCCGTAATCAGACCGTAGACCCGCAGCGTCACTGGCACATTCGGGCGGGAAAGCTTCAGCTCCTTTCCGGCGAATACGGTCAGATCTTCGCCGTTCATGAACCGGGAGACTCCCGTGTATTGCCCGTACAGGTTATACCCGTCGATATAGTTGTGCCACCACCAGTAAAGCCCTGTACCCGCCGCTCCACTCATCGCGGTTGCCCACAGGCAGTCGTGAAAGTGCCTGCCCTCAGGGTCCACGCTGACCGGCCCCTCAATGCCCTGTTCACCGAAGAAGAAAGGCTTGGTGAACCCTTTCATCAGATGGCCGGAGTCTTCGACGGAATACTCGGCGGCATCCCAGTCCGGTTCGAAATAGGAATGTCCCTGCACGATGTCGATTTCAGGCACCGCAAAGGTCTGGCGATCGCGCCAACTGGTGGTGATCAGGTGTTGCCAGGGATCTACCTGGTGGAGATACTCCCCCATCTCACGGTGCCACGCGGCCGAGGAATTGGAATTGAAATGATCCATATTATCGATCTCGTTCCATAGCTCCCAGGCCAACAGGTTCGACGTCCATCCCCACCGGGCAACCGAGTAGCGCAAGCGCCGCTTCACAAGCTCACGGCATTTCGCGTCGGTCAGGTAATCCTCGGGATCTCTAATGGGACCTCCGTTGGCGGCGCTGTAAGGGTTGCGGCTCCAGCGGTGAGTCTGTTTGCGCTCCCACCAGACAACCATCTCGAAAGCAAGTTGCCAGTGAATGTCCAGCCGTTCACAAAGCTCGCTGACATAGTCCAGCCGCCAGGCCGATGCCAGATCGAACTTTCCAAGGCCCGTCTGTTGCGTTTCCAGTGGAAAGCCGGTGAACGAGCCATCGCCCGCGCCGGCCACGCCCGGCTCCTTCGGAACATAGTATTCCTGCCACAGGCGGACATAATCACCGCCCGCCGCACGCAACTTACTAAGCAGACGATCGTAGTAATAGGTGCCTTCCCTTCGCTCGTACATGCAAAGGTTCTGGCCGATAGGAAAATAGGTCCGGCTGTGCGCATCTTCGAGGTAGCGGTGATTCTTCCGGCTGACTCGAATCACTCCCCGTCCAGGCCCTTTAGTAACATCGACCGTAAGCTCGCGGCTCCGGCGTACCTGGCCGCCCTGCGTTAGTTCCAGAATAAAGCGATGCTGCCCGATTTCTCCGCTCGAGAACCGCAGCCGCCATTCCGGCTTTCCATCCGCGGCCAGCAACTCCACCTGCTCTTTAGCCGCGGCGGCCGGGTTCTGGAGGCTGCGCCGGTAACCTTGATACCAGAATCCCGGCATCTCAATCACCTTGCCCGATGGCATGGTTAACCGCCCGTCCAGCCGGATCTCGTTCGGGTCGAACGGATTCGCCGGTGTTCGCTCCGGCGTCCAGGCTAACTCGATTTTCTCGTACTGCCGGACCGTTGGTGTCAGTACCCGTACATTGTCCAGATCCACGCCCGCGGCCTGAAGGATGCCAAAACCGGCCGAAAGAAACAGAGCAATTATTCTCGTCATAAGGAGAGTGTTCCAACGCTATCGATATTCGGATGCACTAAGCTTGGACTATGACCAGCCGGGAACGAGTCCTCGCCACCCTTGCGGGCAAACCCGTCGACCGCTCCGCGGTGATGCCGATTACCATGATGTTTGCCGCCCGGCAGGCCAATCTGCCTTACGGACGCTATGCGCTCGATCATCGCGTGCTGGTCGAGTCGCAGTTGCGTACCATCGAGCGGTTCGACTTCGATCACGTTTCGGCCATTACCGAGACGCGCGAAGCGCGTGATTGCGGCGCTGCGATTCGATATTTCGATGATCAACCCTATGCGATCGACGAGTCTTGCGCCCGCCTGGCGGACAAGTCCGCATTGAGATCCATGTCCAGCCCGGACCCGGCCTCGGCGCCTGCCATGGCGGACCGGCTGGAAGCGATCCGGCGCCTGCGGGCCGCGGCCGGCGATGAAAAGATTGTGGAAGGCTGGGTGGAAGGACCCTGCGGTGCTTCCGCCGATCTGCGCGGCATCAACACACTGATGCTGGACTTCAACGATGACCCGGCTTTCGTGCGGGACCTGGCCGAGTTTGTGCTCGACCTGGCGATTCGCTTCGGGCGGATGCAGGCCGAAGCCGGCGCGGACGTGATGGGAATCGGCGATCCGGCAGCCTCGCTGACCGGTCCGCGCATCTATCGCGATTTCGTTTTCCCCTATCAACAGCGGCTGGTCGATGCTCTGCACCAGGCTGGCCTCAAAGTCCGGCTCCACGTCTGCGGAAACACGAGGAGGATTCTGCCCCTGCTCGCGCAACTCGGCTGTGAAATCGTCGATGTCGACTCCGCCGTGGATGTCGCCGATGCGCGAGCTGCTTTCGGGGAAGATCCCGTCCTGCTCGGCGGCATCGACCCGGTCCGTATCCTCCAACGGGGTACGCCCACGGCAATTCAGTTGGCTCTTCATGAGTGCCGCCAAGCGGCTGGAAACCGCTACATCGTAGGCGCCGGTTGCGAAGTTCCCCCGGACACGTCCGATGAAAACGTTCGGGCGATGCTGTCGTTCGCCGCGGGATCCCCAGCCTGAGAACCGCGGCTACGCTTCCAGCTTCCAGGGAGCCCGATACTGCCGGTAGAGGAACGGCCGGGCTTCCGGTTGCGCCACCGTCTGTGTCTGCTCGTTCCAATCCAGACGGGTTTTCGCGCGGTAGGAAACATTTCCCAACACGCAGCTTTCCGACGACCGGACGCACGTCTCGATATCGCTGTTCGGACGTTTCCGCGTGCGCACACAATCGACGAAGTTGGTCCAGTGCAGTGGGTGCGGATCCGCCACGCGCTTCATCTCGGACTCCTCCAGGCCGCTGCCTTGCTCCGGCGTTACATGATATAGGTTGCGATCCACGTACAAAGTGCCCCGTGTGCCGTGGAACGTAATTCCCATCAGCCGCGCCTTGGTTCCTCCGGTATTGTTACAGCGATGCTCCCAGGATCCGAGGAAGTCCGAATAGTCGAACGAGATCTGTAGTGTATCGGGAGTCTCCTCGTCGTCTTTGAGCCAGTACTTGCCGCCGAGCGCGCTGATCGTCTTGGGCATCGCCTCGCCAAAGGCCATCTGCACGATATCCAGCATGTGGATGCCGGAGTCTGTCACATGGCCACCGGCATAATCCCAGAAATAACGGAAGTAGGAATACGCCTTCGGATACACGCCGAAACGGTTGGGGTTGAATTCACGCTTTGGCGCCGGACCCAGCCACAGGTCCCAGTCGAGACCGGCGGGGGGCTTTCCATCCGGTGGATTTCCGATTCCGGCCTGCGGCATGTTGTTGTAGATCCACGTTCGCACGAAGGCGATCTTGCCCAGTTCGCCGGATCGAACCAGTTCGCAGGCTTTCTGGAAGTGCGCGCCGGAACGCTGCCAGGTTCCCGCCTGAACCACGCGGTTGTACTTTCTGGCGGCGGTGATCATCGCCTGGCCTTCGTTCAGCGAAAGGCAGACCGGCTTTTCGACGTACACGTCCTTGCCTGCCTTGCATGCTTCCACGGTGATGTAAGGATGCCAGTGGTCCGGAGTCGAGATGCATACGACGTCGATCGACTTGTCGGCAAGGATTTCACGGAAATCCCTCACCTCTTTAGGTTGATGACCGGCACGCCGGGCGATCGCCGCCGCGCGCTCCAGGTTCGGCTGGTAAACGTCGCAAACCGCCGCCGCCTGTACCCCCGGTTGCTCCATGGCAGCCTTCAGGTTCTCGCTGCCCATCACGCCAACGCCAACAAACGCAGCCGCAATCTTGTCGTTAGCGCCTTTGAGGTTGCCGGTGAATAATGACGTGGTGAGCGCGGTTGCACCCGAAGTCTTTAGAAATCCACGCCGGTCTATCGACTGGTTGGTCATCACTTTCCTTCCCTCGACCGAAACTGCTTTGCTTTCGATTTCCATCCGAACGTTATGCGTATCATAACAATAAATCCTGGAATCTAGCGCATTGGCTTCCCTTTTCTTGCGTTTTCTGCGTTATACTGCCCATTCGAGGAGGAGTCTCCCAGACATCCATGCGTTCGGTGATACTGCTTGTTCTCACATCCTGTCTGGCCGCCGCTCAGACTGTGACCCCGTTGTGGTCGCGCGGATATTCCATTATTCCCGCGCCACGCACGGTTCAACTGCAAACGGGCGACGTGTTGCTCGATTCCACCTGGAGTCTGGCCGATCAATCGTCGTCGCCCATCGCGGCGAGATCGCTCATCAAGGACTTCGAAGACTTCCATGGAATCACCCTACGCCGTTCCGGCGGCGCCAAGGTGATTCAGCTTGCCATCGCACCTGGTACGGTACACACCGGAGCCGGTCCGGATCTGGATGCTCAGGCCTATCGTTTACGGGTGGACGGCAACCGGATCGAGGTCATCGGCAACGCTGCCGCCGGACTGTTCTACGGAGTGCAGAGCCTGATCCAACTGCCGCGCCGCGTCGGTGTAGGGCGGTTGCTGGTCCCCAAGGTCACCATCGAGGATTGGCCCCGGCTCCAGTTGCGTTTTCTTCACTGGGACACCAAGCACCACCAGAACCGGATGGAGACTCTGAAGCGTTACTTGGATTGGTCGGCCCGCTTCAAAGTCAACATGATCGGTTTCGAGTTGGAAGACAAGTTCCAATATCCGTCGAATCCCGAAATTGGCGCTCCCGGCGCTTACACTCCGGCCGAGTTGCAGGAGCTGGTCAACTACGGCCTGGAGCGCCACATCCAGATTGTGCCGGTCATTCAGGCGCCGGCGCACCTGGCCTACGTGCTGAAGCACCCCAAGTTCGCAGACCTCCGCGCCGACGGCAGCAACTACCAGAGCGCGCTGTGCGACCCCCGTACCTACGACCTGATCTTCTCCATGTACGACGACGTGATCCGGGCCACCAAGGGTGTCAAGTATTTATTTGCCTCTACCGACGAGGTTTACTATGCGGGCATCGAGGGCACCTGCCGTCCTTACAACGATGAAAATCGCAGCCTCGCCTGGCTGGAGTTCGTCAAGCGGGCCCGCGACCACGTCGCACGTCAGGGCCGCCGCATGCTGGTTTGGGACGAGTACCCGCTGCTCACCAAACATGTCGAGCAGCTTCCGCCCGACGTGATCGCCGGCGTAATCGGCGAACCCGAATATCTTCCCATCGAGAATCGCCTGGGCATGAACCAATTGGCCTACGTCTCGATGCAGGGATCGGAGTTGCTGTTTCCGGACAACCTCATCAACGGCGCCAGGCGCCCGGGCGGCAGTGGGCGAAGCCGTCTAGCCACTGCGTTCGACTCCATCGCGCACGGGCGTCACTGGCAAGGCAAGCCGATTGGCGCCTTCGGAGCCGCCTGGGATGATTCCGGCCTGCACGACGAGACTTTCTGGCTTGGCTGGTCCGCCGTGGCTCAGTGGGCGTGGAATCCGGGAACCGTCACCCCGGCGCAGCATACGGCTGAGTTCATGCGTCTCTATTACGGACCGGACGCCACGGAAATGATCTCCATCTATCGCGCCATGGAACAGCAGGCGCGCTCCTGGCAGATCACTTGGGAGAGCATCGTCTCGCGTGTACGCGGACCCGGTTATGGAAACTCTTATGGCAAAGGCGTGGGAACCGAGCGCGACGACCTGACGCTCTCGCCGCCCCCTCTGCCCCGTCTGCCAGACCTCGCGATCACCCCGTCGATCGCAGGAAAATACACCCGCTTTCTCCAGGAAGCGAGAACTCGCGGGCCGGAGAACGACCAACTTCTGCTGGCGCTCAATGACCGGATCGGAAGAGTGGATCGCAACCAGTACAACCTGGAAGTCTTTCTGGCGCTGGCCGAGTTCATGGGACACCACTGGCGCCTGCTCGACGCGCTGGCCGGTGCCGAACAGGCTCTGATTGAGGCGCATTCGGCCGCGGGCGGCAACAAAGCCGAAAAGGCCGTGGACCGGCTGGTGGCGGCTTACAGCGCCATCGACCGGCAGCAAAAAGAGGGCGAGCAGATCTTCGCCAACCTGACCGCCGTCTTCGAAAAGAGCCGCTATCCGAAAGGCCGTTCCGTGGCCGGCCGCAAGTTTGTCCACGTGCTGGACGACGTCAAGGACCACTTTGCCGACCGCACCGCGGATCTGAGTTACATGATGATGCCGGAACGGGAGATCGGCCTTGATCAGTGGCTGAAGACTCTCTACGGAACCATTCAGCAGTATGCGCGCGAGCACAACGTGCCGGTGCGCGGCATCGGTCCGGCCCGCCTGGAGGAATAGCTTCGGGACGCGGGCGAGCCCTCAGCGGGCGTTCAGCAATTCGCCCAGCTCGATCCGCGTCCGATCCCACTCATCGGGATCGTTCCTCCACACTTCGATATCGCGCATTGCGGTAACGCCGAACGGGCGTTTGTACACGATGCGGTTTACCGCGGCGTTGGCTTCCTCCCGCTTGCCGCGCTTTTCAGCCAGCAGCCAGAAGTACTCGTAATCCTGCAATCCACGCCGCTGCGCTTTCAGGCGAACGCTGGCGATCGGCTCGCGGTAGCCCATCACCGCGCCCCGGTAGATCAACTGGCCGGAGCCGTTGTAGACGCGGTGGTTGTCCTTGAAGTTCTCCGGCTCGTACCAGGCTGCGTAGGCGTTCCAATCGAACTCCCACTCCACCCAGCCGGCCTGATACTTCCAGCCCACCCAGCCGATACCGCGGTTCACCAGCAGGTCCAGGTCAGTGAAAGTGTTCGACCCGCAGCCCGAGTTCTTCTTCTGTTCGTAGATCATCGGCCCGTAGAACCACGTCTCAACGCCCGCCTTTCGCAGCCGCGGCACCAGACCAGGATCGAACGAGACGGTGTGGCAGACCCACAGTTGCACTTCGCGGCTCAACTTCTCCATCGCTTCGGGCGTGTATCCGCCGTCGATGCGGTAGGAGAACCAGTCGCGCCCCATCGCGTCGTGCAGCAGTTTGCCATAGTAAACCATCTTCTCGTACGCTTCTTCGGAATAGGACTCATCCAGCCCGTCGAGAAACGCGATCTTGCGGACTTTATGCCATAGCGGATTGGCGTCCAGGTGCGCGCGCACCTGCCGTGCTACCCCCGTCCACAGCGCTTCGTAAGCAGCCGTGCGTCCCTGGGCCGGCAGCGCGGCGGGCCAAGCCGTGCCTTTACGGCCGTGTTTTTCCACGTTGAATGGCAGCATCATGTGATCGAGCGGCAAGCCGTAGCCCGGGCCCCAGTAGCCATACTTTTCGGTAAACGCCGAGCCATCCAGATAGCGGGTGAGCCTGCTGTCAAACTCCGTCCAATCAAGCAGGGCCTTGCCGCCATCGAGTGTCAGTTTGGGGCGATAGGCATAGACCAGCGGCACAAAGCGGTGCCGTCTCGCCATCTGGTAATACGCCAGTTCTTCTTCCGGCGGCATCTGTTTCATCGATCCGTTCCAGATATCGCCCGGAAGGTGACTCTCTTCGGGAAGCGCAAAGTCCCACACATTGACGGCGACACGCACAGAGGTTTGCCCGCTCTTCCACGTCACCGTCAACTCGCCGCTGTATTCACCCGGTGGCGCCGCATGGCGCTCCGCCGGGATATAGACATCAATCCAAATCGCCTGGTTCGTTTGGCGTGGAATGTTGTTGTAGAGATCGGGGATAGAGAAGGGAACACCCGGCGCAAGGCTGTCGCGGCGAAACGGCAGCAGGGCATCGGGATACCACGCCGGGCCGAGAGAGCTTGCTTCGTAGCCGGTGGAGGCGCGCCGTACCGGGATGTACCACTCTTTCAGAAGCGCAATGTGCTTGCCGCCGATTTCCAGGCCATTGTGATTCCGCAGCGCGTTCAGATGCACATTCACCCCATCGAGCGGCGTTGTCGTTTCGATGATTGCCTGCGCGGCTACAAACTCATTCCGCGCGGCTTTCAGCCGGATTGTCCGCGTGGCCGGGTCCCACGCCAGGTTCCCGCGGCGGAAGCCGGTGACCGGATAGTCCTTATGAATGTCGGGCCGCGATTCCAACACCCTTCCGCTTACCGGTTCCACGCGCACGCCATCGCTGACGGCCCATATGCCAACCCCGGCGCGGCAAATGCACGTGCTGAGCAGCCAGAACAGGAATGCACTCAGGGATACTATTCTGTAGGGCATAATCCATCGGAATTGTACTCGAATGAGCATCCGGAAAAAACACTCTTCGCGCCGCGCATTTTTGCAAACATCATTAGCAGGCGCCACCGTTGCTTTACCCGGTGTGGCTACGGCGGCTCCGGTGAGGACCGATGGCGCTGCGATTGAAGCGGAGATTCACCGTCGCGCCGCATGGCACCGCGCCCAGCGTCGCCTTGTTGTCGATTACTACCGTATCCGCCGCACGCTCGCTTACCCGCTGCCGGCGCGAAGCCTGGCGATTCCCGGCATGGCTGTTCCTTCGATCAGCGAATATCCGTGGCCAATTTGGATGTCGTGGGCTCTCGAAGAACGTATCTACTCACTGGCATGGTCCACCGAGTGGAAACCGGACGAGCAACTCACCACGCTGGTTACCCGGGATCTCACTGCGCTGACAGCGTTTCCACGCTACTGCCAACTGGATCGTCCGGACCTCACTTCGGCCCACTGCGCGCGGCTGATGTGGACGGCGTACCACCGCTGGAAGTTGGTGGACGGCGCAGTGAAGGAGACGATTCAAGCGGCCTGCGCCCGCCACGTGGAGGAGCTGACGCCTCTTTACGAAAAGCATTACCAGACGGTTCATTCCAAAGCCGACCTGGAGCCACTGGCCGCCAACTTCTCCAAGCTTCACAACATTCCGCTGATCGGCACCATCGGCGCCGCGCTCAGTGCCAGCGTGATCAATCACCCCGGCGCGGCGGAGATCAACCGGATCATCGGCATCATTTTTCAAGGTATTCTCGATGCCCGTGCCTCGGGTTACAGCGAGGGCGTGGGTTACGACGGCTATGTGCTCGACTTCATCGCCGACTGGTTATCTATACTCCCGGCGCCGGAGCGTGACCGGTTTCTCAACCACCCTCACTTCGACGATTGCCTCGAAGAGTCCTACCGTCTGTCTGTTCCGGGAGCCATGGAACAGGTGGCCGAACTCGGCGATGTCGAGCCGCGTGAAATGCCGTTTCATCAGGCTGCCCAAGTGAAGCTGGCCCGCTGGCGGCCAACCCCTCTGCGCGGCTGGTTCCTCGGTAACTGGCCACCCGCCCGCATGCGCGCCGATGCCCTCGGCAATCTCCGTGACCGGATCGATCGCCTGCCGCGGGATGCCCCAAACGAACCGGCAGCCAACGCTCACTACGCCGTTGTCCTGCGCTCCGGCTGGCAGCATTCCGATCTGGCGGCCGCCATGTCCGCGACCAACTCGCCCACCGCCCATCTGCCGCCCGATAATGGCACCCTGGTGATCGGCTCGGCCGGTAAATGGATCCTTGCCGACCCGGGCTACGAACAGTACATGCAGGATGAGGAGCGTGTTTTCACCCTCGGCCCCGCCGCCCACAATTACCCGCTCATCAACGGACGCCAGCAGACCTCAAAGAAGCCGAAACTGGTGCGGCTCGACGCTCCCTCTTCGGATTTGTGCCGGGCAACGATCGATCTGGCGGCCTGCTATCCCGCGCCCCTCAACAGCCGGACGATCAGCCGTCATCTGTGGCGGGCCGGGAACCGTTGTGTGCTGGTTGCCGACCAGTTGGACCTGGAATCTCCAGCAAGGGTCGTGTACCACTGGCACGGTCATCCGGAAGCCGCATGGTGGTCGGACTCCGGCCAACTGCTGCTCAGTGTGGATAACGCCGATCTGTGGTTTGCTTCGCCCGGGAAGCCGCTCGAGCTGGCTGCCGTCAGCCGCCTCGCCGGTTCTCGGGGCCAGCTCACCGCGATTGCCGCCTTCGATCCGGCGCCGGCCGTTATCTGGTGGGTCTTCTCGCTTGGCCGGCCTGTGCCGCAGGTGGCGGCACAAGACTCCGCCCGGGCGCTTACACTTGAGGGCCGGACCTTCTCGATCGATTAGCGGAAATTTACGATGAGACTCTTACTTCTGAGCGCGCTGCTCTGGCATACACTACCGGCCGCCGTCTCGCCGCTGCATCCCCGAATCTACGTACGAAACGACAATGCCACCATCGGGAAAGCAATCACCGTGCGGCAACTGCGGATGCGTGCTGCCGATCCGGCATTTGAACGCTGGCGGCGTCCGGTGAAGCTGAATAATGCCTCCGCCGCGGTAGAGATAGCCGCTCGCTATCTGGAACAAGGGCAACCCGCGGATCTGGCGGCCGTCCGCGACTTCCTGCTTTCGCGAAGTTACTCGTTCGAGAGGAACGATGTCGGTGGCCTGATGGCGGGAGGCGAGATGATGACCGCCTATGACTGGATCTACAACGGCCTCACGCCCGAGGAGCGTTCCACTCTGGCTGGGAACCTGGTCAAGACCTGTGCCGCCTCCCGCCGGTTTATCGAGCACGGAGGCCCCGACGTGAACCACAACTACGTTTATATGGCGTTAACCACTGTGGCTACCGCGGGTCTGGTGCTTACGGGAGAGCCCGAGCCCTACGGTTCGGTTGGCCGCGAGTATCTGAAACTCGCCACGGACTGGCTGGAGGAGCCCGGCCGCATTCTCGACACCTGGCAGGCGCGGCAGGGCGCGTGGGGCGAGGGTAGCCATTACACTTTCCACGAGACTCTACGGAACCTGGTGTTAACGCTGTCGGCTTTCCGCAGCGCCTCGAGCAAGGACTACTATCCGCTGATTCACCGATCCTACGGCGACTTCATGAAACAAGCGGGGTGTTTTCTCATCGGCAGCACGCGGCCTGACCTTACCTTCATCCGTACCGGCGACACGCAGGCCAATCGCGCCACCGCCAACCTCACCGTTCCGCTCACCGTCGAGATGATCGCCGATGGTCTGGATGATCCCGTGGCCACGCCGCAACTTCACGCTTTCGCCAACGACCTGATCACGGCCTACGGCCCCACCGCGGTCCATCCTTTATACAACTGGGGCATGCGCCTGTTTTGGAGTCCGGATGAGCCGCGCGAGCCGTCCTACCGTGAGTTGCCCACGTTTCTCCGCTTTGGCGCCGGAACGCTGGAGCAATTCATGATTCGCGGCGGCTGGAGCGGCTCCAGCACCTACATCGCGATCCTTGGGGGCAATCAGTTCACCGATCATCAGCACTTTGACAAGGGACAGTTTCTGATCTTCCACCGCGGTGGACTCGCCATCGACAGCGGGGCGTACGACGCCATGTACAAGCCCGGCAGGCATGCCAACGAGTACGCACCGCGCACCGTGGCGCACAACGCGCTGCTGGTTTACGATCCACAGGAACAATTGCCGCCGGGCTACACCAACGACGGCGGCCAGCGCATCATTCGTAACGCGCAGCATCACGGAACGTGGCCGGAGTACGTGGCTCACCGTGAAGCCGAAGGTCTGGATGCGGGGCGCGTCACCGCCGCCGATGCGGCTCACAATTATGTGCGTCTCGATCTGACTCACGCCTACTCAAGAAAAGTCACCTCCTACCAGCGCATCTTCGTCTATCTGCCGCAGCCGGACGCGCTCGTGGTCTACGACCGGCTCACCAGCGCAAAGCCTTTTCAGAAGCGCTGGCTGCTGCACATGCAGACAGCACCGCAAATCGATGGCGCCCAACCGGCTCCTGGGATTCAGTCCCACCCAGGCGCCCGCTGGGTGGTGGTCCATGAAAAGGGTTCGTATGAGCGGGGAGGAACCGCCGCCGTCTACGACGGAGCGCTGTTTGCCGAGACGCTTCTGCCGGGCCGCCGCGACATCATTAGCACGGGTGGGCCAGGCTACGAGTTCTACAGCACCTTTGCCGGACACAACTACCCGGTATCGAATCCGAAAGCTGCCGCTGCACCACGTGAATCCGGTGAGTGGCGCATCGAAGTCTCGCCCGCCGATCCTTCCACCGAAGACCGGTTCTTGAACATTCTCCACATGGCAGAAGGTGGAGCCGCTCAACCAGCCCCTTCGATCCTGATCAAAGACCCGTCAGACCGCGTCATCGGGGCCGCAGTTGTAACGCCTACTGAGGACTACATCGTGCTGTGCGCCCGGGCAGTAGGCAACAGGGATCTTACCCTGCCTGTCGAGTACGCCGTTACCACCGGCAAACAGGCCATCCACACGCTTACGGAACTTCCGCCATCGGCGGACGTCGCGGTCGTAGTGAACGGCAAAGTGATGACGAGAACCCGCGTCAACGCAAATGGAGTGCTCAGTTTCAGGGATCCCCAGCCAGGCCGCCGCCGGATTCGCATCCGCCCACTGTTCTAACGGTCCAGGCGCAGCAGGACGACGCCGTGCGGCTCCACGGCCGCTGAATATCCGTCTTCCATGCGCCCCAGGTTCTTGTGCTTCCAGACGTCGCGCACCCGCGGCGTGTATGGCAACTCCAGAGATTCCCACGAGACCTTTACCACCGCCGTATCCTCACCGCGGTTGAAGAGTCCCACGGCGTAGCTGTAAGTGGACAGCGGACGCGCCCATACCTCGCGGTTCTGCCACCGGTCGATCTTTCTCCCGGCGCGTCCCGCGGCATCCTGGTGGATGGCGATCACTTCCGGCTCGGCGATAATTTCCCGCACCCCGGCGGGCAGGCTGCGCACATCGTCGCCGAGCAGGATGGGAGACGCCATCAGCGCGCGCAGGCTCATCCCGGCGCGGCACTCCTTCAAACTGAGCCCGGCGGCGCACTGCATCGTGTCCAACTCATTCCAGTGTCCCGGAGCCGATGCCCGGTCGAGCCCGATCGGTAGATCGAATTCCGCGCTAAGCGCCGTCCAGGATCCGTCCAGTTCGGGTCCCACCCGCCAGCAGTTTGCGCCCGAGGATGCCGCCCACAGTTCGGGATTGCGCACCCCGCGCGGCGTCAGGCTGAAGAGAAATGGTCTCCCGGTGGCGTGCAGTGCCTCGGCCATCTTCCTCGCGCCGGCGCTTACCTGCTTTGCAGACTGCAACCTGCCCGAACACCACTCGTAGCGCAGATAATCCACCCCCCAGGCCGCAAATTGACGCGCGTCGTTGTCCTCATGTCCGGCACTGCCTTCGGCGCTGCCGCAAGCCGTGTCCTCTCCGGAGGCCGCCAGCCCGAATCCGAGCCCCAGCCGGTGCAGATACTCTCCGACTGCCTTGAGATCTTCAAATCCCGCCTTGCCAGTCAGGTTGCCTTGAGGGTTCCGGCGGCCCTGCCATCCGGCGTCCACCAGAACGTAGCGATAGCCGGCATCGCGGAGGCCGGTGTTAACCAGCGCGTCGCCGATCTGGCGCACCGCGGCGGCATCGATCCTTGAGCCGAAGTGCTTACCGCTGGCCCATCCCATCGGCGGGGTCGCTGCCAGTCCATTGGCCGGGAGCGGGATAGCCGCCGGTTCGCCAGCGGACGAGTCTGACGAGAAAATGAAGGGGCCACACGCAAGCAATCCCGCAAGAAGCGCCCGAGCACCTGAACTCCGCAACCGTTTCCTCCCTGTAAATGCTATTTTTATCCGACGTTCTCCGGCCCGCAACCCGTTACATTCGCGTTGGATAAACCGGGTTAGCCGGTTCGTGGCGTGCTGTTTGGCATACAATCGGAGATCAAATGCGGAACATCGCCAGATTCAAGGTTGGTGCGATTCGGGTGGCCGGCCTGGCCATTCTGGCCTGGGCGGTCTACATGGTAGCGGATCCGGCGCCGGACGCCACTCTCGAAGTGCAAATCGTGGACCAGTCCTCTGGCCAACCGGTGCCGGCCATGGTCTGCCTTACGTCGCTCGCCGACGGACTGTGGCGTACGCCCCCCGACGGGCATGTCTCCCCGCCCTATTCCACCACCCGTGACTTCTATGACCCCAAGCCGTGGAAACCGGGGGAAATCGGCCCCGTGCGCGTTACCAACGGCGAGTACCACAACAATGAAATCCGTTCGACCAGCTTTCAGGGAGGACCAGCGACTCCGTTCTGGAAAGAGCCGGCCGCCTACTTCGTCTCCCGTCCATTTCGCATCAGGCTCGTTCCGGGAAAGTGGCGCTTGGCGGTGGCTCGCGGCATCGAGTTCCTGCCGGTTTTTGAAGAGTTCACCCTGGCGCCCGGCGAGACGCGGAACCGCAAGGTTGTCATGAAGCGCTGGGTGGATATGCCATCCAAGGGCTGGTATTCCGGCGACGGACACGTTCATTTCCCTCGCCTCACTCCGGAACAGGATGAATTTCTGCTGACCTGGGCCCACGCCGAAGATGTGCACGTGGTAAACGTTCTTCGGATGGGTGACGCCCGGGCCACTTACTTCGAACAAAAGGGTTACGGCAAGGACTTTCGTAAACAGAGCGGTGATTACGTTCTGGTCACCGGCCAGGAGGATCCGCGCGACCGCCTCGGCCACACCATCGCCTGGAACATCACCGCTCCCATTCGTGACACCTCACGCTACCTCGTCTATGACACGATGTTCGACGGCGCGCACGCGCAGGGAGCGCTCACCGGCTGGGCTCACGTTTCCTGGGATTCACCCGGGATGCCGATCGACTTGATTCGCAATAAGGTCGATTTTTGTGAGATCCTTCAATTCCGCCGCCTGGGCCTGGATCCGTATTACCGGTTTCTGAACCTGGACCGGCGACTGGCCGCCGCAGCCGGGTCCGACCTGCCTTGGGGCAACAGCATGGGCGAAGTCCGTATGTATGCCTACACCGGCCGGACGTTCTCCGCCGACGCCTGGTTCGATGCGGTGAAGCGTGGCCGCACGTTTGTCAGCAACGGCCCGATGCTCGAGTTCACCGTGAACGGAGAGATGCCCGGCGCTCAACTGGAACCGCGGAAAAACGGACCGCTGCGTATTCGCGCGCGCGCCTGGGCGCCCGAGGCTACTGGCACTCCACAGCGCCTGGAGGTCGTCTCTAACGGAGCGGTGATCCGTTCGGTTGAGGCCAAGCGTGCCGGAGAGCGGCAGTTGCGCCTGGATTTCACCACACGCGCCGACTCCAGCCAGTGGATCGCCGCCCGTGTCACTACCACCACCGAGGGCCTGGCTCATTCATCGCCCGTATTCGTTCTTCCCGGGGGGCAGCACTTCTGGAACCGCCCGGATTTACCGGCCGCCGTCGAGCGGCAGTTGAAGACGCTCGATAACCTGGAGACCAAACTCGCTGCCATGAATGACCGCTCTCCGATTGGCGAGCTTGCCATTGTGCGTGAGCGAATCGGCGCGGCCAGAGAGGCCTACCGCCGCCTGCTCCAAGAGCGCTGAAAAGGGGGATCGACTGCATGCTATCACCGGCTGGTACGAGCGAGCTTCGGATCGTGGCGGTTGGCGAGATCCTCTGGGATCTGCTCCCAACGGGCCGCTATCTGGGCGGCGCGCCGTTCAACTTCACCGTGCACGCGGTGCGGTTGGGTCACCGCGCGAAACTGGTCAGCGCGGTGGGCGACGATGAACCCGGACGCGCGGCCGTGAACGAGATGCGCGCGTTAGGCGCCGCCGTCGAATGGATCTCGACCATGCCGGGGCTAAAGACCGGAACGGTGACCGTTACGGTGACCGAGAAAGGCGAACCGGTTTACACGATTCACCATCCGGCCGCCTACGACTGCATCCGGTTCGAAATCGAAAAACAATCGACGCTGGTAATGTTTCAGCCACACTGGGTCTACTTCGGCACGCTGCAGCCGCACTCGGACCTGGATGGACCTGGCGCGACATTGCGGCATATTCTGCGGGCAGCCCCCAGCGCCCTGCGCTTTTACGATGTCAATCTGCGGCCGGATTCCTGGGACGGTCCGCTGGTACTGCAGTTGCTCGAACTGGCGGATGTAGTGAAACTGAATATCGACGAGATGGGTGTACTTGCCGGGTTGGCAGGCCTCCCCGGCAAATCGGTCGAATCGTTTTGCCGTGACTGCGCCAGGCGATTTTCGTTGCAGGCGATTTGCGTCACACGCGGCGAAGCAGGGTGCTCCGTGTTGGTTGGAGAGCGGTACACCGAAGCGCCGGGATTTAGCGTCAAAGTGGCGGATACGGTGGGAGCCGGCGATGCCTTTGCCGCTGCCTTCCTGCATGGCTTCGCCGGTGGGTGGCCCGCTGAACGGATCGCCGAGTTCGCCAATCGCGCCGGCGCGCTGGTTGCGTCGCGTCCCGGTGGAACGCCCCGCTGGACCGTGGAGGACGCACTGGCGCTTCCATGATTGGCATAATGTAGCTATCCGGCAGATACCATGGAACATCCCCTACACACCAACCGCCGCGCATTCCTGCGCCGCGTGAGCACCGGCGCCATCGCCGCTCCCGCCTTCATTCGGAATCTGATTTCAGCGCCCCCCAGCGGAACGGCGCGCCTGGCCAGTTTCGGCGCCGGCGGCATGGCGTTTGTCACCCTGCGCATGATTGCCGCTCACCCCAAGGTAAAACTGGTGACCGTTGCCGAGGTGGACTCGGCGCAATTGACGCAACTGAAGGGTAAGTTCGACGATGCCAAGGTCTACAAAGACTGGCGGCGGATGTTGGACAAAGAACACAAGAACATCGACATGGTGTGCGTCGGCACGCCGGACCACATGCACGCGCCCATGGGTATGAGCGCCATGCACCGCGGGCTGCCCGTGTACGGGCAGAAGCCGCTGGCGCACGATATTTTCGAGGTACGCCGCCTCACCCAGACGGCGGCGAAGAAGAATCTGGTCACCCAGATGGGCATCCAGATCCACTCGCGGAAAGAGTACAAACAGGCCGTCTCTTTAGTTCACGCGGGCGCCATCGGCAAGATCAAGGAGGTCCACTCCTGGAGCGAGAAGGACTGGGGCGACATGGATCCGCTGCCGGACCGTTCCGATCCGATTCCCGAAACGCTGGATTGGGACCTGTGGATCGGCGTCTGCACGCCGCGTCCCTATCTGAAGGGGTATTACCACCCGGTGAACTGGCGCAAGCGCCTCGATTTCGGCACCGCCACCTTCGGTGACATGGGTTGCCATATCTTCGATCCCGTCTTCGGCGCGCTTCAGTTGACGGCGCCGGTTTCGGTCCGTTCCGAAGGAGCATCGCCCAACCAGTGGAACTGGCCCGTCAATACGATCATTCGCTACGTCTTTCCCGGAACGCAGTACACGGAATCGAAGACCGTGCCGGTCAGTTGGTACGACGGCGTGGAACGGCCCTCGGCCGGGATTCAGGCGCTGGTTGGACCCAATCCAATCCCCGGCCAGGGCTCCATCTTCATTGGAACCAAGGGTGTCATGCTGCTGCCGCACATCGGCGCTCCGCAATTATTTCCCGAGAGCCAGTACAAGGATTTTCCGCTGCCACAGGAAGAATCGGTGAACCACTATGAGCAATTCGTGGAAGCCGTTCTTGGCAACGGGCAGACCTCGGCTCCGTTCAGCTATTCCGGCCCGTTGACCGAAAGTGTGCTGCTGGGGCCCATCGCCACGCGCTTTCACGAGACCACACTCGAATGGAACGCCCGCAAACTCAAATTCAACAACTCGCCGGAAGCGTCCCGTTTTGTACGCCGGAAATACCGGCACGGCTGGAAGGTGAAGGGCCTTTGAGGCCCTTCAGACGCGAGATGGCGGCTCGTACCACGCGCTGCCGCAAATCTCCTTGAGATCCCAGCCTTTACGGTAGTTTCGGTAAAGATACTGGTTCGCTTCGCGGCAGTTGGTGATGCGGAACGCCAGCGGGTCCCATTCGATGCGGTGTCCTACGCGCAGCGCAACGTTACCGAGTTGGTATGCCTCGGTAAACGGTCCCGCGTAGCCGAAGTGGCAGGGCGCTTGTTTGCCGTTCTTGATGGCACGCGCGAAATCGACGTGAACTTCTTCCCTGTCCCACTCGCGCTGGGGTGGCGCCGGCGGTTCCTCGGTACTCTGGCCGATATAAGGCCCGAGCCCGGCCGGATAACTGCCCTTTGTGCCGATCCAGGCAAAATTGCCGATACCGTGACGAGCGGGTTTTGCGCCTGGTGGCGGAGGCGGCTCCACTCTCGATTTGGGCATGATCGATTCGGGCAGCAGTTGATTGCCGTCGTACCAGTGGATCGAGAACGGCGGATGCTCGCCCCGTGAGAAGTCGAATCGTATCGTCGACCGGCTGGGATACATTTCCTTGTGCATCCCGGAGGTTTCAAGCACCTCAACGGCCGCCGGCGCGCCGAGATCGAGCGCCATGAACACGACATTCATGATATGTGGAGCGATGTCGCCCATCGCGCCGCTGCCGAAGTCCACCCATCCACGCCAGGTCAGCGGATGATAGACCGTGGGACCCGAACGGAACTGGTTCTTGTTCGCCGGATCGTAAACCGGGTGGCCCTGCGGCCACTTGTTGACAAAAGGCCGGACAGGAGCGGTTCCCAGCCATAGATCCCAATTGAATTCCGAGGGGATCGGGTCCGAACCCGCGGGGCGATCGTAGCCCTGCGGCCAGATGGGCCGGTCCGTTGCCATGTAGACATCCGTGATCTCGCCAATCGAGCCTGACTGGATACGCTCCACCGAGCGCAGCGTGGAAGGTTCGGCGCTGGTTTGAGTGCCCATCTGCGTCACTACCTTCGTTTCCGCCGCTACGCGCGCCATGATGCGCGCCTCCTGCACGGACTGGCACAGCGGCTTCTGACAATAAACGTGCAGGCCATGCTTCATCGCCCAGATGCTGATATAGGCGTGGCTGTGGTCAGGAACGGCCACGACAACCGCGTCGAGTTTCTCCTTCTCGATCATCTTGCGGAAGTCCGTGTACCGGCGCGCTTTCGGATAGGGAGCGGCGCGCTCGTCCAGCACCCTGGTATCGACGTCGCACACCGCGGCGATATTCTCGCCAAGCGAATTGAACGTCCGCGCGTTTACGCGGCCAATTCCGGCGATTCCGATAATACCGATATTGAGCTTTTCGTTGGCTGTGTAGCCGCGCGCCAGTCCTGCGGGCAGGATCATGAAGCTCCCAGCGGTCTTCAGCGCCTGACGCCGCGTGATTGCTATCGAGTGTTTATTCAAGAGAATCTCCCCGCCGGCTCGAAAACCGGCACTCGGGAATCGTATCACAGCATTGATCCCCGTGCCGCCGCTTCTGCTACGATACGCCGCATGGCCTGCCTCTCGCATTACCGGCTCTTACTGGCGCTTGCGCCGTGCGGATTGATTGCTGCTGGGTCCGGCTTTGTCTCGCCGTTTCTGAAGCTGGAACTTTCGGCCGATCAGCCGGCCTTCACCAGCTTCGCCATCGATTCGCTGGGCAGCAATGCAAAGAAGCTGGCCGTCAATCTAATTCATCCGCCGCTTCCGGCAGCGGAATCCTATGTGCTCTCCACGCGCGGCCCGGCCTGGGAGTATCGCCGGACCGGCGCGGCCGCTGGTTCACCCGCCGCCTGGGCGTTCAAGTTTGCTCCTCGTGGCGCTTCGCTCCGTTCCGCTTCGAGCGCGCCTCCCTTTGTGTTGCGATTCAACAACGTCATCTGCCACGCCACTCTGCTTGGCCACATGAATGACGATGGAAGCGTCCAATTGCCGGCTCTGCTCCACATGCCTGATTTCGGCACGCTGCGCATTTCGGCCGAGGCCGGCACCAAGGTGTCGCTTGGATACGATGCCAGTCGCGGCCGCGGTGGGGACTTTGTCAAGATCGAGTTCCCGGCAGGGCATCGCTATCGCTGGGATGTGGTCGCCATTTACCCCGGCCCGCCAGCGCTGGCGGCGGACCGCCGTTTCGACGCCTACCGCCGGAATTACATCACCGCGCTGCAGTTGAACCCCCGTTACCGTTCGCTCGCCAATCACTCGGCCAGCGACCCGGCCGCGCTGACCTTTTTCCAATACTCATTGATCGCCCGCTACTCGCCGCCGCTTGCCGATGGGCTGAGCGCCATGGATCTGGTTCGCTTTACGCTGGACCGCCACCTGGCTGGCTTTGTCAGCTATGGCATGAAGGGTTATCGGGGTGTCGACCCAGTCACGGAGCACTACCCCTATGACAGCCTGGATACCTATCCGTCGCTGCTCTGCACGGCCGCTGACTACGTGGAGGCTACACGCAACCGAGCCTGGCTCATCAGCAATTATGCGGGCCTGCGCGGATGGGCCGCGAAGATGCTCGCTTTCGATACCGATCATGACGGCCTGCTGGAATTTCCGCTGAGCGGAAATGCCGGAAGCTGGGCCAAACCCATGCACTGCCGCCCGGCCAATTGGTGGGATTGCATCGGCTACGGCCACAAGGATGCTTATTCAAACGCCCTCGCATACCGCGCGCTGCTCGGCCTGGTGCGGATGGCGCAGATGGCCGGCAAGCCGGCCGACGCAACGGCTTACCGCAAGCGGGCGGAAATGCTGAAGGCTGTGTACGCCCGTACATTCTACAATCCGGCCACAGGCGTTTTGGCGGGCTGGATCAGCGCCGATGGCAAGATACACGACTACTACTTCACATCCGTCAATGGACTGGCGATCGCCTCAGGCCTGGTGCCCGATGAGCAGGCTAACCGCATTATGGACCGCATGCTGGCAAAGATGAAGCAAGTGGGTTTTACACGCTTTGACCTCGGCCTGCCGGGCAACCTTCTCCCTGTTCGGAAAGAAGATTACGTGGAAGCATCACACCGCTTTGGAGGCCCGTCGCTGGCAGACGGTTCGGATGGCTTTCAGATCTATGAAAACGGCGGCGCCACGGCCTGCCACGTTTATTGGACCATCCAGGCGCTCTACAATCTTCGACGGCGCGCCGACGCGGAGCAGATGCTATTTCCGTTGTTGCAGGCCTTTGAGGACGGCCGCTTCCAGGGTCGCGCCGCCGATGGCATCAATACCAACGACTGGAAAGCATGGGACGGCACGCCGCACGGCTATGAAGGCATTCTGGTGGACAACTACCTGGCGCTGCTTGCGGTGTACACCGGCCATCTGAAAAAGTAACCGGCTTGTGACCGAGCCCCCCGGCAAAGGAAAACTCTACTAAGCTCTAGCAGAGAAGACGTACCCCTACGTCTTTGCCTTCGACCAAACTACTGACGCGCTGAGACAAGAAAGGTCTTCTCTTAGTCCGTGCGTTCCTCCCGAAGGCCAAGGTCGCTGTCGAGGTCATCAAGGGGCACAAGACCACGGCCCGGATCGCACAAATGTTCGACGTCCACCCGACTCTGGTTGGCGGCTGGAAGAAGCAGGCGCTTGCCGGATTGCCTCAGGTCTTCGGCAACGGCCACGACCGCTTGCGGCAGCAGGCCGGCCACGAGAAGGACGAACTCTACAAGCAAATTGGCCAACTGAAACTGGAGTTGGACTTTCTCAAAAAAAGCCGGCCTCGTCACTTGAATTATGTCGTATATAGGTAGACATCTGAGGATCTCCGTCAAGCCCCTGCTGTCGCTATTTTGCTGAATCCAGTAACCTTTTTCCACTGGAGTTCCACAGTCTCCGGATCTCCCTTCTTGGGCCGCCTCCTGGACAGCCCGCCGCACCAGCTAATGAACCGCGCAATTTTGTCCAAACAATGGGGTCCATTTCAGGACCTTTTTTATCCAATTTTCGGGATCCATTAGAAACGTTCCAGCGAAGATTACGAATGTTTCATTGAGCTTCAGCGCCGCAGGCAGGACTCTGAAGACAGAGGTATCAATCGCGGCACGGGAAATTCGATCCGTGCTGGCGAGAAAGGAGAATCGAATATGACTACCGAGGAATCAACGCGAACGGAAGCGCAGTCGAGAGTATTTCTTCAGCCAATCGCGGCACCGTCCATCCTTGGACTGTACGGACTTGCTGGAGCGACGTTCATGGTTGCCGCTCAAATGGCACACTGGTTTGGGTCGTCTCATACGACTTTGCTTTTGGTACCGTTTGCCGCCATTTTCGGCGGCTTGACACAGTTGCTTGCCGGGATGTGGGCATATAAGGCCCGGGACGGCGTCGCCACGGCCGTTCACGGCATGTGGGGAGCCTTCTGGATGGCTTTCGGCATTCTCGCTCTGATCCTGTCCAGCGGCAGAGCGCCCCAGCCAACCGGCTCGCTTTTCCCCGAGTTGGGATATTGGTTCATCGTGCTGGCGGCGATTACCTGGGTGTGCTCAGGCGCTGCCACGGCGCAGAATAAGTCGTTGGTCACTACGCTGGTGTTTCTGGCAGCCGGATCGACGATTGCGGCTCTCGCCCTGTTGATCGGTGTCGAAGGACTGCTCATCCTGTCCGGCTACCTCTTCATTATCTGTGCCATTGCCGCGTGGTATACGGCAAGTGCGCTGATGCTCAATGAGGCCTTCGGACGCGAGGTGTGGTCTCTGGGCCGGAGTGCTCAGTCGCGCCAGATGCCGCCGGTGACGGTAGGAATCGGTGAACCGGGTGTGATTCACGGCCAAGCCTGACCCTAAAGTTGGTGGTTTCTGGTTGACGAGGAGCCAGTAATGGAATGCGACGAATGCAGGCACTTAGAGACGATCTTCCTTGAATCCATGGTGCTGGCAGACCGCGCTCAGACAGAGCTCAGGTGCTACTTTGTAATGCATCGAGGGTCTTGTTGCGTCTCCGACTTCGCCGAATACGAGAGTTTGAGCGGCGAGGAGCGCCGAACCACGGGGGCGCGCCATCACGCCTACATCGAACTGGTCAACCATCGAAGATGTCACTCACAGCCTGCGCTCCAGTCAATGACGGAATCTTTCGATCAGTGAAAGCGAAATTCGTCAAGACTGGCGTGGACACTTCTCAAGCTCCGCGATCAGCGGCCGGGCGAGCCTGCACCGTCCACCCTCGACAGGGTCAACAGGTCTGCCCGGTCACCGCCAGAATTGGAGAACCCGCAGTGATCCGCGACCAAGGATAAGGCGGAGAGAACAATGGCAACACATACGACGAAGGGGGCCAGGCCCGGGTTGAACTCCACTGGTGAGCCTTCAGTCTCATATCGCTTCGTCTGTCTCCTGCCGATGATATCCACGAAAGCAGCATCTTGACCGGCCGAGAACCCACCTTGGGAGTTCCGGCGTTTTCCATTGATCGCCTTCGCAGCGTCGCCGGTGATGATCTATCCCAACTCAAAGTAAGTTGACCGGCCTGAGATCGTGCAGCTAACTGCGAGGATCTCGCCTTCCGGGCTTTCTACCGACTCTTCCGCGTGAGCGGTCTGCCGCGGGCCATTCGCTCTGATAATAGTGTGAGCTACGCCTCTCCCAATGGGCTATTCAACCTCTCCAAGCTGTCCGCGTGGTGGCTCCGATTCGGTGCCGCCGTTTGGGCGTAAGCATGGCCGAAAAATACCACAATACGGAGACATAATGGAGACAGCCACCAGAACTGTCGATTTCAACACTGATTTTAACGGAGTTACTTGGTGAGCCGGGCGGGACTCGAACCCGCGACCCTATGCTTAAAAGGCATATGCTCTACCGACTGAGCTACCGGCCCTGATCCTCTCCGGCGGGTTCACCGCCTACGAGGAATCGACACCCGCGCATTGACGGGCTGACCAGCGCGGTTCTCTCAGTTTATCATGCCGGGTAGCCACGCTAGAGACGCTGGCAGTGGGGGCAATAGTGGGTTCCGCGCTGAGCCAGTACGGTCTTACGAATCGGGGTTCCGCAGCGGGGGCACGGAAGGCCTTCTTTGCCGTACACCTGGTGCAGCAACTGGAAACTTCCCTTGCGCCCATCCGTGTCCACGTAGTCGGAAACCGAAGATCCACGGTGTTCGATGGCCAGCGTAAGGACTTCAACGATCGCCTGGTGGAGCGCCAGCGCGCGCTTGCGGCTGATCCGCTCGGCGCGCGCGCGTGGATGGGTGCGTGCCCGGAACAGTGACTCATCCACGTAGATATTTCCCATGCCTCGAAGGAAGTTCTGATTCAACAGCAGCGGCTTGACCATCCCGCGGCGGCTGTGCAACCGGGCGGCAAATTCGGCGGCGCTGATTTGCAGGGGTTCCGGACCCAGTTTTTCGATGTGCGCGGGCAATGCCGCACCCCACTCGAATTTGCCGAACATGCGGGTGTCGTCGTAGATCAGTTCGCCGTCGTCGAGAAAAAGGCGCGCCCGCGTGTGCGGTCCGGCGGCGGTGTCCATCAACAGCTTGCCGGTCATACCCAGATGGATGGCGAGAACCCCACGATCCAACTGGAGGAGGATAAACTTGCCGCGCCGCTCGACGGCCTCGATTCTTCTCCCGGCCACGTTCCGGATAATCGCATTGCGGCTGCCGCGCACCACCCGGTTGGTGTAGATCTCGACACGAAGAATCGTGTGCCCCACCAACTTCGAAGCCAGTGAGCGGACGACCGTTTCCACCTCGGGTAACTCGGGCACTATGGAATCACCAGGTACACGCTGCCGTGCTCCACCTCGACGCGGAACGTCTCTAAGCGCAGTTCGGGGTTGTAGTCATACTCGCCGCTGCGGCAGTCAAACTCCCAGGCGTGCCACGGGCATACCAGCGTCGCTCCATGCAGCGCTCCGTGAAAAAGCGGCCCTCCACGATGCGGGCAGGTGCCGTCTACGGCGTGCAGTTTCCCATCCACGTTGCACACCAGGAAGCGGTCGTCGCCATCCGTGTATTCGAACATCTGCCCCGGTGGAATTTCGGCCAGCGAGGCGATTCGTACGCGAGCCATTCACCGGCCCTCCGCCAGTTTCGGCGTTATCATCCAGCGCAAGACGCCCCGTGGCGCTGGGCCCAGGCCAGACACGTCTACCCGCGCGACGGTGGCCGTGGGGAATTCCGCTGCCAGATTAGGACAGTCCAACAGGTAGGCCAGGATTGCCGTCACCAGCGGCTCATGACTCACCAGCAGAATCTGATTTGCCTCCCGGTGGAGACGAATTTCCGCCCACACCGACTCCGGATCGCCATCCGGCGTCAGCGCGTTCGCAGTCAAAATCGGCGAGCGGCAACCCAATCGTTCCGCCGCCAGCTCCGCTGTTTGCATCGCCCGCTTATAGGGGCTCGACAACACCACATCGGGAGACATTTGGGCGGTCTTAACGGCATGGATTACAGACGTCAACTGATGGCGGCCCTCGGCCGTCAACCTCCGTTCATGGTCGGCGGCACCCGAATGACTGTGTTCGGCCTTGGCGTGGCGTAATAGGTAGATCTGCATTGCGGCTGGCTGCCCGTTCCCTCATTCTGGCATACTGGACTCGGATTTCACGCTCGATGCCAACAGCGCCACCCATCATCGCCCGTCTGGCCCTGTGGCTGGCGTGTGCTTCGGCGGTCAGCGTCGTGTTCTCCATCGCCCTGTGCAATATCCTGCTGGCACTGGCGCTGGCCGCGCTGCTGATCTCCGGAGAGAAGTTTCGCTTTCCGCCCATCAAGCTGCCGCTGGCGTTATTTTTTGCAGGCACGGTCATCTCGATGCTCGCCTCGCAAGACCCCTCGGCGGGGCGCCCGCAGATCCGCAAGTTCTTCGTGTTCCTGATGCTGCTGGTGCTCTCGAGTTTACTGCGCCACATGGATGATGTCAGACGCCTCGCCTACGCCTGGTTCGGGGCGGCGACGCTCTCCTCTCTGCTCTCATACGTCCAGTTCGCCCGCAAGTGGCATGCCGCTCACTCCCTCGGCAGGAACTTCTACAGCTACTACGTAGCGGAGCGCACTACCGGCTTCATGAGCCATTGGATGACCTTCGGCGGCCAGATGATGATCATCTTCCTGCTGCTGGCCGCCTGGATTCTATTTGCGCGCCGTTCACGCAAACATTGGTGGCTGTGGCTCGCCGCGGCGGCGATCATCGGCCTGGCGATCCTGCTCGGCTGGACGCGCGGTATCTGGATTGGAACCGGCGCCGGTGTTGTCTACCTGCTGTGGTACTGGAACAGGTGGATGCTCGCGGCCGTCCCGGTATTGGTGGCGATTCTGCTGCTGGTGCCCGGCCCCCTTCGTGAGCGCTTCACCTCGTCCCTCAAACCGCACGGAGAAGTGGATTCCAACGAGCACCGCATTGTCACCTGGCGAACCGGATGGCAGATGGTCAAAGCCCATCCACTGCTCGGCCTTGGGCCGGAGATGGTGAAGCGGGATTTCGAGAAGTATGTGCCCCCCGATATCCACCAGCTACCCGAAGGCTGGTATGGCCACCTGCATAACATCTATCTGCACTACGCCGCCGAGCGCGGAATCCCCACCATGCTGGCCTTGATGTGGCTGCTGGTGAAGGTGCTCCTTGATTTCTTTCACGGAGCGCGCCGCGCCCCTCCGGCGAGTGATCAGCAGTTCTTTCTTCATGGCGCGGTGGCCGTGGTGCTTTCTATCCTGGTGGAGGGAGTGGTGGAGCTCAACCTGGGCGATAGCGAGGTGCTGCTGCTGTTTCTCGCCGTCATCTCCTGTGGTTATGCCGCGTTACACTCCATGACACCACCGAACAAAGCCAATGCCTGACACACTGCGCGGAAAAACCATCATCGTTGCCGGTGGCAGCGGAGGACTCGGCGCGGCCACCGTGGAACTGCTGCTCGCCGAAGGGGCTGAGGTGGTTGTAAGCTATCGGTCCAACCTGGCACGCGCTCAGGCGTTTGAGGGCCGCGCCACGCTGATTCAGGCGGACCTCGCCCGGCCCGGGGATCGCGCGCGATTGCTCGACCAAACACCGTCGCTCTACGGGCTGGCTGTATTTGCCGGCGAAGCCGCTCGCGTCACGGATGCGGGAAATCTTGACGATGCGCTGCTGCGCTCTCACCTGGTCAACTTCGCCGGACCCGCCCTGCTGGCGCGCGAAGCCGCGGCCCGTCTGCGCCTGGCCTCTACACCCGGAGCCATCGTTCTGCTCTCCACCATGCAGGCCATTGCCGTGTTCCCCGGTTCCACCGCCTACGCCGGGGCGAAAACAGCGCTGGTACAGGCGGCCCGGATCCTGGCCAAGGAGTGCCGCGGCAAGGCCGGTATTCGCGTGAACGTCGTATGTCCCGGGGTGAACGACGCCGGGATGGCGCAGGCCAGCATCGCCGCCGGCAAGTACGCGCGCTTCCTCAGCGAAGATCTGATCCCACGCTACGGAAAGGCCGCCGACGTCGCCCGCGCCGTGCGCTTCTTCCTGGAACCGGACAACTATATCACCGGACAGGTGCTAACCGTGGATGGTGGGCTCACCCTTTCAGTTTGATATAGTGGCCTCGCGCTGCTATGTCTTCGTCTGCCCAGAAAACTCCTCTCCTTCGCTGGCCTGCCCTGCTCATTGTCATGCTGTCTCTCTCTATCGGTTGGGGCATCCGCGGCAACTACGGCCACGAGTTCGGTGCAATGATGCCCGGAATGTTCGCGGCCATCGCCGTCTCTTTGCTTTCCGGCCGCGCCGACTGGCGCCAGCGCGTTCTGTTTTTCGCTTTTTTTGGCGCGCTCGGCTGGGGCTTCGGCGGCTCCATCTCTTACATGCCCACCATGGCCTACACCCAGAGCGGGCAGTGGGCGACGCAAGTCTATGGCTGGGTCACCGTCTTCGTGGTCGGTTTCCTGTGGGCCGGAATGGGTGGCGCCGGAACCGCTTACGCCGCGGTGGAAAGCCGCGAGCGCATCACCGCGCTGTTTCGCCCGCTGTGCTTCGTAATGGCCGCCTGGGCTGTCGAGTACATTCTTCAGGCCAACCGTGGAGACTTTCGCCAGCGCGACCCACTCTACTGGCTCGACAGCCAGTGGATGTCGGCCAACTGGACGCTTGCCGGCTTGTTTGTCTGGGAATTGTGGGACCGCCGATTGCGCCGGACACAGTGGCTGGCGGTATGCGCTGCTGCCGGCGCGGCCGTTGGATGGATCGTCCAGACTGCGCTTCAGGCAACGGGCATGGCGCAGTCTCTGGTGAACCTGCTGGTGCGGCCGCAAGGGGATCTATCGGCCATTAACCCGGCAACGGGCCGGCCATTCGACCCGAATGATCTGGTAACCAACTGGCCGCAGTTGTTCATCAATCTCGGTCCGCACTTCGGCTGGTTCATCGGCCTGATGCTGGGAATCGCCTTCTTCTTTCTCTGGTTCGGCAAGTGGCGCTCCGGCTCCTCGCTCATCCTGTACATCACGCTCGGCAGCTACATCGTGTTCCTGCTTGGCCCGGTTCTGCTCACCCCATTGTTCAGTTCGGTGGGAGGCTTCCGCATGACTCCGCCCAGGGGCGACAGTTGGGCCAATATCGTAGGCTGTTTCGCCGGCATGATGATCTACATGCGGCGCAACGGATTGAAGCCGGTGGGCTACGCTGCCGTCGTCGCGGGCGTTATCGGCGGACTGGGATTCATGGCGGCTCAACTCGCCAAGATTCTGCTGATTACTCCCGGCAACCCGGCATTTAGCCAGAATCCGCTCTGGCTCCGCCAGTGGCAACACTGGCATTCGGCCAACTGGCACAACATCGCCGTCGAACAGGGCGTGGGCCTGCTTTACGGGTTGGCCATCGTCCTGGCCATGGCGATGCTGGCCAACCGGCTGAAGCCGCCGGCGGCTGAACCGCCAATTCGCTATTGGACCGCCGCTTTTTCGGTATTCTTTCTACTGGTGGTACTGCTCTACGTAAACCTGGTGAAGAACGTGCCGGATTGGACTCGGGTCTACGGCACGCATGCGGCGCTGCCCTCCACGATGAAGGCGCCCTTGTTCCCCGCGATCGAGCTTTCCGCTTTAGCCTGGTTCAACATCACCTTCCTGCTGATGGGACTCTGCCTGGTGGCGATTCTGTGGGCGCACCACCGCCGGCCGCTGGCCATCGTTCCCCCGGGCTGGGTTGGCCGCGGCCAGTTTCTCTACCTGATCTTTCTGTGGGCGATCCTTATCGGCAACTGGGAGAAGGCTCTGCCCGGCTTTCAGGAGCAGCGGCTGGCCACCGAGTGGGTCATGATGGTGAACGGACTGATTGTCACTTTCCTGCTGCTCTACTTTGGGCGGGACGACGAGACTGCGCCGCCCCCGTCAATGACCGCGTTTCAACCGGTGGTGCGGCGAGCCCTGCGCATCGCGGTAGCCGGTATCGTCGTCGGCATGTTCGGATTCACCGCCGTCCACCACGCGCTCTATCACGGCAAGCCCGACGGCTTCGGCGGCCGCAACCTGCGCTTCGGCCCGGATGCCGACTGGCGCGTCAGACCCACCCTGAAAAATAAGGCGCATAGTTGAAGGGTGGAGCGCGTTAGGTCTTCTCCAGGACTCTTGTCTCGCCCGCGCGCATTCGAAACTCC
>JADZGD010000018.1 GCA_020854055.1 Bryobacterales bacterium
CGTTTATCGCGGAGACCGTCGGTCACCCAGCGAATCAATCCGCCGATGAAGATCGCGAACGTGGTTTCAAGCGGCAGATACATCCCTACCGCGAACAGCATCGGGCTTTTCACCTGAACCATGATCAGCGCCGCGCCCATCATGATGCCCACCACCACCAGCGGCCATGGCATGGCCCCGCCAACGATACCTTGTGAAAGCGAAGCCATCAGCCCTGCCTGCGGAGCCGATAGCTTCGGGTCGCCAAAGCCGATGCCGCCTTCATTAATGTTGCCCTGATGCAGAATCAGCAGCGGAAAGTAAAGCAGCAGGCTGGCTACCAGCACACCGAGGAAATCCCCAAGCTGCATCCTGCGCGGCGTCCCGCCCAGGATGTGCCCTACCTTCAAATCCTGCAACATCTCGCCGGCTACCGCGGAAGACACGCAAACCACCGCTGCCACTCCCAGAACCGCGGCCACGCCCGCGGTCCCCTTCACGCCGATCGCCACCATCAGCAACGCCGCCACGATCAACGTGGATAGCGTCAGCCCGGAGATCGGATTGTTCGATGATCCAATCAGCCCCACCAGGTTCCCCGAAACCGCCGCGAAGAAGAAGCCCAGCACAATCATTACCACCGCCGCCACGCCGGCCCCGCTGATGACACCCGTAAAGTACAGGTACAGCGCAATCATGCAAAGTAGCGTCACGCCCAGCCCGGCAAACACCGTCTTGGAACTGAGGTCGTGATCCACGCGGCTGGTCGCCTCGGCCTGTCCACTGGCTTTTTTCAAATCGGAGATCGCTCGGCTCATCCCCGCCGCCAGGCTGGCCCGCATGCGGAACAGCGTGTAGGCGGCGCCCACCAGCATTCCGCCAACGGCAATCGGCCGCACGATCAATCGCCACACTTCCATCGAGAAGGAGTCCCACCTTGCCAACGGGACACCGGCCGGCATGGATGCCGCCAGTTGCGGTCCCAGGAAGTAGACCAGCAGGGGAACCATCAATCCCCACGCCACCACGCCGCCGGCGAAGTTCAGCGCCGCCAGTCGCGGTCCGATAATGAATCCCACGCCGAAATAAGCCGGGCTCACCGCCGGCGCCGATATCTTGGTCACGCCGCCCACGGCCACGTTGCGCCCGCCGCCAAAGCCGATCACGCTCTTGCCCACCTCGCCAACCCGCAACATGAAATCGTTGCTCGAAGCGAACAGCTTGAATTCACCGAGCAGATACACCAGCCCGCCAAACCCCATCGCCGCAAACAGATTCTTTGCCGCGGCACTGCCGTGCTGGCCGGCTTTGTGGATTTCCGAAGCCGCCACCGACTCGGGGAAGGGAAGTTCCGGATCTTCCACCATCACCCGCCGCAGCAGCGTCACAAACAGAATCCCCAGCGTGCCGCCTACCAGCATGAGCACCGTCGATTGCCAGTAAGCCTGCCGTGAGTCGAACGTCTTCCATGCCCCGGAGATCACAAACGCTGGAATCGTGAAGATTGCGCCCGCCGCCACCGATTCTCCGATCGAGCCCACCGTCCGCGCAATGTTCTCCTCGAGAATCGATCCGCCGAACAGCCGCAACACCGCCATGCCGATCACCGCCGCCGGGTAGGTAGCGGCGATGGTCATGCCGGCCCGCAATCCCAGGTAGGCGTTGGCGGCCCCCAGAATCACGGTCATCACCAGGCCCAGCAACACCGCACGGAAGGTGAACTCCCGCATCGTGCTTTCGGCCGCCACATACGGCCGGAACGGCCGGTCCTTTATCGTCTCGCTCATCGGACAGTCCTTGCCATCGAAATCGGCCTCCCGGTGTCACGCGCTGTCACGCCGTAGCAACACAACCGCCTGTGCTTCGGCCGACCGCCCCTCACCCACCGGCCCCACTTTTTCGGCCGTCTTGAATTTTACCGAGATCCGGTCCAGTGGAAGGTCAAGCGTTTCGGCCAGTGATTGGCGAATCGCCAAACGGTAGTCCTTGAGCTTGGGACGCTCCAGGATCACGGTGGAGTCGATATTCACCGGCCGGAAGTCGTGCTTTGCCGCCAGCGTCAGGGCATGCTTCAAGAAAAGCAGGCTCCCGGCATCCTTCCATTTCGGATCACTATCTGGGAAGTGCATTCCGATGTCGCCAAGCGCCAGCGCGCCCAGAATGGCATCGGTGATGGCATGAGCCAACACGTCGGCATCGGAGTGGCCCTCAAAACCGAATTCGGCGCTGATCCGAACGCCGCCCAAAAGCAGCGGACGCCCAGGCGCAATGCGGTGAACATCCCATCCCTGGCCCGTGCGGTACTCCGTCACGATGCGTTCCGCGCGGCGGCTTCCTCGGCCTGAAACAGCCGTGCCAGGTCCATGTCGCTGGGCTTGGTGATCTTGATATTGCGATCTTTGCCCGGAATGACGCTCACCTCCACGCGCTCCAGGCGCTCTACCAGACTCGATTCATCGGTGCCGATGAACCCGTCCTCGCGAGCCCGCTGGAATGCCTCGCAAAGCAGGCTGTAATGAAATACCTGTGGTGTCTGCGTCAGAATCAGCCGTTCGCGCGGCAGGGTAGCGCGAACCTTATTTTTATGCACCTGCTTTACCGTGTCCACCGGAACTATGCCTACGATGGCGGCTCCGTTGGCCATGGCCTCTTCGATCACCGCCTCGATCGTGGCCGGTTCGATGAACGGCCGTACCGCATCGTGGACCGCAACCAGGTCGGTGTCCGGACTGATCCGCGCCAGCGCATTCTCCACCGAGTGCTGGCGCGAGTCGCCGCCCTCCACCAGGCACAGCGGTTTGGAGCCCGCTTCCGGGCGTAGTACCTGTTCACCCCACTCCATGTCTTCGCTCCGCAGGGCGACATAAATGTCCGTGACCAGCGGGCAGGATGCGAATTTGCGCAACGTGTGAACAAGAATCGGCGAGCCGTCCAACTGCATGAACTGCTTGCGGCTAATGCCCGCCTTCTCGGGTTGAGTGCGCCCCATTCGGGTTCCGAGTCCCGCAGCCGGTAGTATGACCGAGACTTTCATGTGACTTCCCGATTGTAACTTGTTCCAAGCAAAGGCACCACACGCAAGTGCGCAGACCAGGCGCAGGCGCCCGGCCGAGCGCCGCCGGCTTCCTACTCAATAACTGGCGGCGGACCCCTCAATGAATTCGCTCAGTGGTGAGATGGGGTTGCCATGGATTTCTTCGAGAGGCTCCAACCTGCCCTGAACCTCGACGACATTCACAATGCGCCGCAATTTGCGCGACAACGTGCGCAGCATATCCTCATCTGCTTTCAGGCCGACGCGGACATCCGTGTAGCCCGCCCGCTCGGACGGAAAAGCAGTCAGGCGTTCAATGTTCAGGCCCAACGAGGCGAAAACGCCGACAATACGTGCCAGGGCGCCGTACTCATCTTCAGCGACGACATCAAACGAACAGTTCATCATGGTGACCTCCGGAAAAATAAAAAGGCCACCGGAAGGGGATCTCCCCGCCGATGGCCTCTTTTCCAATCTTTTCAGGTATCGAGACCGTCAGGCGGGGCCGCGAATCGTAATAACAGGAATCGCGATGTTGTTCAGAAGGAGAACAACGGTGGCCCGGGCGCACACGCCGGACATTGCCGCCGAAGCGGTAAGCCGATCGTTATGGAGCGCCTGAGGCATGCTTGCACTTTCTAGTGTACGCCCGCCCTTGGCCATCTTCAATACACAATCAAACCATTTCTGCATCATTTATTGTTCCGGGCGAATCAAACAGTTGGCAATGTTCCGGCATCCGGTTCCGCGTCCAGCCACAGCACAAGCGTTGCGGATACGAAGCCGGTAAGCGAGGGGACAACCGGTATCAGGCGTTTCGAATTCATCGGCAGGGCTCTCGGAGAGCTTTGAAAGGAGCAGGAAAGATGTCTTCCGCGTCACAGTCGCCCGGCATGGTGGTAGCGCTGGAGTCAAGACATGAAGTTGCGGTTCGTACCATGGCATTCGAGATCACGCGGCCACCCGGTTTTCAATTCAAAGCAGGGCAGACGGCAGACCTGACCTGGGTCAACCCGCCGGAGACCGACGCGGAAGGGAATACACGCACGTTCTCCATCGCCAGCGCGCCGCACGAAGCGCGTCTGATGTTCGCTACCCGCCTGCGGGATACGGCATTCAAGCGTATCCTCGAGAAGACAGCTATCGGAACTCCGTTACGCATGGAAGGGCCATTCGGCAACCTGACGCTGCACAACAACGTCCAACGCCCCGCCGTGCTGATCGCCGGCGGCATCGGCATCACGCCCTTTCGAAGTATCATCCGGCGTGCCGCATACGAAAAGCTGGCACACAGGATCCTGCTGTTCTACGCCAACACAAAGGCGGAGAACGCGGCTTTTCTCGACGAACTGACAACCATTGCCAAGGAGTATCCGAACTTTTCCTTTATTCCCACTCTGGACCAGGCGCCTCCGGCCTGGCACGGTGAAACCGGCCGGATCAGCGCCGAGATGATCAGCCGCCATCTAAAGACGGCTGTTCCCACCGGATCGGCGCCCGTTTACTACATTGCCGGCCCGCCCGCCATGTCGGTTGGACTTCGAGACGTGCTGAACAAAGCCGGAATCGATGATGACGACATCCGCAGCGAAGAGTTCGCCGGCTACTAGACCGGTCCGCGAACGGAATTAAATGCTGACAACGGGGCACGGCGACTTGCGGATGATTCCATAAGCGTGTGTCCCGAGTCGCGCATCGGGCAAATCGCCGCGTCCGATAACCAGCAAGTCTCCGTCTAACTTGCTCACTGCTCGCGCCGTGGCTTCAGCCACATCACCCGATTCCAGTATCAGTTCCGCGCTTGTACCTTCGCGCTTCTGCAACTCACCAACCGCTTCGGTGGCCCTGGCAAATAGAATGCGCCGGTACTCATGCGCGTAGAACTCTTCGCCCGGCGAGTCCAGTCGTGGTTCCACGTGGACAATGGTCAGTTTTGAATGGAACGCCTTGGCGCGGCCATTGGCCCACCGTAGCACTGTCGCGCTCGCCGGACCCAAATCCAGTGCGCAGACCACCTGCTTCGGCGTAAGCCACTCATGCGACGGCCCTTCGGCCAGGTGTACGCCGGTCCACACTGGACAAGGCGCATCGTGCAGTACCTTGGCGGTGACCGACCCGAGCAGCAGCCGCCGGAAAGGGCCGTAGCCGCGCGTCGGCAGCATGATCATGTCCGAATTGTCGCGGCGCGCCTGATCGACGATTACCTCTGCCGGAGACCCTTCCCGCAGAACCCGCCGGACATTCAAATGGTTCAGCGCCGCGCAAAGAAAATCTGCCAGTTCCTTCTCGGCTGCCATCCGCTGGTCTTCGTTCACCATCGCGGCGGCTCCAGGCCCGGTATTTTCCGGAGAGACTACGTGCAGCAATGTCATCTCCGATTGAAAATGTTCGGCCAGTGAGATCGCGTAACGGGCCGCGCCGAGACAGCGTTCAGAAAAATCGATCGGAACCAGTAGTTTATCGAGCGAAAACATTCCTTAGCGTGCGGCTTCGGGTGGCCATGCAATCGTCAACAGGAAAGCGCTCTCTTTGAGCGCCGTGATGTCGTGCGTCAGTTCGCGGTCCAGCACCACCACATGGCCGCAAGGCAAGTCAAAATCCCTACCCTCGGCGCGCATACGTATGTGCCCTTCCACCGTTTGCACCGAAATTCGGCCAGCGGCGTGGTGTTCGTGCAGGATAGCGCCCTCGTGAAGCACCGTCAACACAATCCGGAAATCGTCGTACTTTACCAGTGTCTTGGCATTGCGGCCGCTCTGCCAGTAAGGTTCCTGCCGGAGTTCTCGAATCTGCTCGGCCAGATCGAACGTCAGAAACGGCCCGGCTGTCGCTTCCACGGCGCGTGCGGCGCCGCGCCCAGCTTGCGGTTCAGGCATGGGTTGATCCTTTCTTGTGGCCCATGTGGGCCTGCACATATTCTTTCAACGCTACCGCATTATTGTGTTCCATATCGTGAGAACTGTACAGCAGGGTGACCAGGCCGTGCCGTGAAGCGTCGCATATGGGCGCCCAGGCATCCGGATTCTGATCGAGTTCGGCAAAGTAGCGCCGCCTGAACTCGGACCACTTGGCCGGATCATGCGAAAACCAGCGCCGCAGATCGGAACTGGGCGCCACGTCTTTGAGCCACGCATCCACGTGCAACTTCACCTTCTGGATACCTCGAGGCCAAAGCCGTTCCACCAGGAATCGGGTTCCGTCTTCCGGTGATGCTCCGTCGTACACGCGTTTCAGCGCGACCATGGTTAACCCTCCTTGGCCGCGCCGCGCGCCGCGGCCGGCTGATAGCTTCCCGCCACGGTACGAAAACTTACTGCCAACCGGTTCCAGCCATTGATCGCAATGACGGCCATCGTGAGATCCACCAGTTCCTTTTCACTGAACTCGCGTCGCGCCGCCTCATAAACCGCATCCGGTACGTGATCGCGGCTCACCAATGTTACGGCTTCTGTCCATGCCAGCGCCGCCCGCTCCCGGGCTGTAAAGAACGGAGCCTCTTCCCAGACCGCTACCGCATACAACCTCTGCTCGGTTTCACCCTCCACGCGGGCATCTTTTGTGTGCATATCGACGCAATAAGCGCACCCGTTGATCTGCGAAGCCCTCAATTTCACCAGTTCCAGCAACTTCATCTCCAGTCCGGAACTGCGGGCGTAACGTTCCACCGCCAGCATCGCCTCCAGCGCTCCTGGAGCGACTTTCTGGTAGTTGCATCGTGGTTGCATCGTTTCTGCCATTTATGTCCTTTCTTGATTCCCTGAGTCGAAATACCCTGGCATATTCCAGCCGGGCTGTTATTTAAATGTAGCAACAAAACGCTGCCGTTCCGGCAATTCGGCCGATTCTCTTGTCCGGTATAAACCGGCTGGCGGGCTCAGGCACGAGTCACCCTGCCGGCTTCACCCGGTGCCGTGACCCCGCCCAGCAACCGGCCGAGGTCCGAAGCACTGGTGCTCTCGAGGTTGAAGACGGTCTCGGCGATGGCTTGACGCTCGGCTGCCTTTGTGTAGGGCTCAGCCAAACGCTCGAACTTAGCAAACGCCATCTCCCAACTCATCGGATGAGTCAAAAAACCCGGATAATCCCGCATCTCCTTGGCCAGCTTTCGGCCATCGCGGAGATGAATCGTGATCCGGCACGGCATCTCGTTGGGGAACCGCTCAGAGTAACTTGCATTGGGACTTATTCTCACCCGGTGCAGCAACTGCTGCACATCGGACCGGCGAATGCGTTCGTCCCGGTACTGTTCCGGCATCACCGTCCCATCCAGCAAGGCCACCGCTAGAATGTAGGGCAGACTGTGGTCCGCCTGTTCCTTGGTGGCAATATCGGAGGTCTTGTCACCTTCCTCGCCGCCGCCAATGATGTGGTAGGCCACGTCGAACGTCTCCAGGTCAATCTGTTCCACGCTGGCAGGCTCGAACCGATACCGCTGCTTCAGTTCGAGCACGCCCTCAATGGCCGTTTGGGAATGAATCTCGGCATTGTACTTCTTCAGGTTGGTGTGCTTTACGCGGTCGAGGTCTTCGCGAGACCAGTCGATCTCGAAAAGCCCGGTGATGGCATCCATTAGCCCCTTTTCTCCCTCGATCACTTCCAACGGACCGGTGATGCCAAGCCGCGCCAGAAAGACGATCGCCGTCGAGCACCCGGCCATATACGGATATGCCAGGCCCTTCCAGTGCGAGAGCTTGCCGGTCCGGGTGACGCGCAGCGCATTCAATGCCGTGCCGCTGATGGCGATCGCATGAGCCGCCCTCGTGGCGTCAAGTTGTAGCAGGCGGGAGACAGCCGCCGCAACCGCGTAGGCGCCCTGGACCGTATGATCGAAACCGGCCGCGCGCACCGGTGTGACATCGCTCAACCGGCATTGCACCTGGTAGGCCACCGCCAGCGCCGTCAGCAGATCGCGGCCCGAGGCGCCGGCATATTCCGCGGCAGCCAGCACCGGCGCCAGGTTATCGCTGGGGTAGCAGGTCTCTCCTTTCGCCAGGTAACTGTCGTTGAAGTCCAGGTAGCGCACGGTTGCGCCGTTATGAAATGCGGCTTGTTGAGGGTTAGCCCGGCCTCCGCCGATCAGCGTACACTCGCCGTTTGCGCCAAACTCGGCAAGATGCCGCCGGATGATCCGGGCCGGCTCGCTTCCCATCGCTCCGATCGCGCAACCGAGCGCATCCAGAATCCGGATCTTCAGTTGCTCGATAGTCGTTTCCGAAAGCTCTTCATAAGGAGCATTGACCGCGAACTGCGCAAGGCGCTCCACTTCGGTCATAATCGTGCCCGGACACCCTTGATTTCACTGTCGCCAAGATTCACCCGGTTGCAAATAGACGGTTCATCACACGGCCAAGAATAAACATCACAGCGAGGCGTTTGTCATGCCGTGCAGGACAAAGATCATACTGACACCGGCTCGCTACGTCAGTAGAATGTGAGGAAGCTCGATTCACGCGAATGCCTGAACACAACGCGCAATCCGAATTATCCGGGTTCGAGTCTGAGCAGTGGCGTGCTTCTACTCTCGCCGCCCTAATCGATCACATCATTGGCCGCCATCATGTGCTTGTTCGCCAGGAGTTGCCGCGGATGGAGGACGCCATTGTCCGCGCCGCCGAAGCGGGCGGGCGCGGCGGCGCGGCTACTGTGGCCCCACTCGCTCACACGTTTCGCTTCTTCAAACGGGAACTGGAAGCCCACCTCGTAAAAGAAGAGGAAATGTTATTCCCGCTCGTCCGTCAAATCGAGGAGGCTGCCAAGCTGGCGGGAGAGCGGCCCCGGCTTGCATTCGGGTCGATCGCGCATCCAATCAACCTCCTCCGTGAGGATCATCAAGCCGAGCAGCGCCAGCTTCAGCGAATGCTCAAGATGACTGAAAATTATAGCGGTCCCGCGGAAATCGCTACCATCTACCGCTCTATCGCCGAGCAACTGCGCGCGCTTGAGGCCGACATGCGCGTTCATGTGTATCTTGAAGACGAGATTCTTTTTCCTCGCGCCCGGTCACTGGAGAATGGACTGTGATCGCTGTTGCGTTGCTGCTGCTCGTCTCCGGATCGGCCGCGGCGCAGCCGGCACCACCGGGTTCGCCTGAAACCGGCGAAGCCCTCTTTACGGGCAAAGTTCGCTTCACGAATGGCGGTCCTGCCTGCGGCGTTTGCCACACCACTCGCGCCGTGCCGTTCCCCGGGGGCGGCACCATGGGGCCCGACCTGACTCTGATCTACCCCAGGCTTGGAGCGCCCGGCCTGAGTTCGGCGCTTGAGACTCTCTTCTTTCCGGCGATGCTTCCAATCTACGCTTACCGGCCGCTCACAAAGGAGGAACGGAGTAATCTGTTCGCTTACTTTCAAAGCCTTGCCGGAGAGCAGCAGCACTCGGATACGCCCGCCGTCGTCCTGATCGCGCTGGCCGGTCTGGTCATCCTGATCGTCATTACCGCCCTGGCCGGACGGAATCGTTTGAAACCCGTGCGCCGCAGGCTCATCGAGAGGGCGCGGCTCCGGGCGGGAGGGCGCGTATGAGCTGGATTCGAGATCTAATCAATCCTCAGGCACGTACGTGGGAGTCCTTTTACCGTAACCGCTGGCAGCACGACCGCATCGTGCGCAGCACCCACGGCGTCAACTGTACCGGCAGTTGCTCCTGGATGATTTACGTCAAAGACGGAATCGTCACCTGGGAGATGCAGGCAACCGATTATCCCCAACTGGAAGCTGGCATTCCGCCCTATGAACCCCGTGGGTGCCCGCGGGGAATCACGTTTTCCTGGTACCTGTACAGTCCGCTGCGAGTCAAGTTTCCTCACGTGCGCGGCGTGTTGCTTGATCACTGGCGCCAGGCGCGCGCCGCCCACTCCGATCCGCTTCAGGCCTGGGCCGAAGTTGTCGGGAACGAAGAGACTCGCCGCGCTTACCAGACCGCGCGCGGCAAGGGTGGATTCCGCCGCGTGGCGTGGGACGAAGCATTGGAGATCATCGCGGTCTCCATGCTGTACACGGCCAAAAAGTACGGTCCCGACCGCGTGACCGGCTTCTCGCCGATCCCCGCCATGTCGATGATCAGCTATGCCGCCGGATCTCGCTTCCTGCAACTGTTTGGCGCCGCGATACTGAGCTTTTACGACCTCTACGCCGATTTCCCGCCGGCCTCGCCCGAAACCTGGGGTGAAAAGACCGACGTCGCTGAAAGCGCGGATTGGTTCAACAGCAAGTACATCGTCATAACCGGAAGCAACCTGAACATGACGCGGACGCCCGACGCCCACTTCGCCGCCGAAGCCAAACATCGCGGAGCGAAACTGGTGGCCCTGGCCCCTGATTTCAGCGAAGTGTCGCGGCTGGCCGATTGGTGGATTCCCGTCCACTCCGGCATGGACGCCGCTTTTTGGATGGGCGTCGGTCACGTGATTCTCAAAGAATTCCACGCGCAGCGGCAGATCCCGTATTTTACCGATTATCTGAAGCGCTACTCCGACAGTCCGTTCCTGATAGCAGTGGATGAGACCGGCGCCGAGCCAAAGCCGGGACGGTTCCTGCGCGCCGGACGGCTCTCCCGCTACGCCGCCGTCGAAAACGGTGAATGGAAGTTTCTGGTGTTCGATGCCAGGAGCGGAGAGCCGCGCATGCCTCGCGGCGCCATCGGCGGCCGTTGGCAGACGCGCCAGGGATGCTGGAATCTTGAACTCAAAGACGAGATGGACGGCACCGAAATCGATCCGCTGCTCAGCCTGCTCGAATGCCATGACGCCGAACTGACGCTGAACTTCCAGGACTTCGGAACCAATCATGCCTTCCGCCGCGCGGTCCCCGTGAAGTACGTCGAAACGGACGGCGGACGCCTGGCCGTCACCACCGTCTATGACCTGTTGATGGCTCAGTACGGCGTGGCCCGGGGTCTCGCCGGCGAGTATCCTCGGACTTACGATGACGCCGAAGCCTCCTACACTCCGGCCTGGCAGGAACAATTCACCGGCATTGGCCGCAATACGATCATCCGGTTTGCCCGGGAGTTTGCGTCCACGGCCGAAAAGACGGGCGGCAAGTGTACTGTCATTGTCGGAAGCGGCGTCAACCACTGGTATCACGCCAACCTGCACTACCGCTCCTCGATCGCCGCGCTGATGCTGTGCGGCTGCGTTGGCGTGAACGGCGGCGGCTTGAATCATTACACCGGCCAGGAAAAACTGGTGCCCGGCGCGTCCTGGTCCGCGCTGGCCATGGCGCTGGATTGGAGCGCGCCGCCGCGCCTGCAAAATGGTCCCTCGTTCCACTACGTTCATAGCGACCAGTGGAGGTATGAGTCTGCCCCCGCCGATCCCGGTCCGCAACGAGGTCCGTTTTCGCGCCACGTGATGGATCAACAGGTGGATGCGGTACGCATGGGCTGGCTGCCCTTTTACCCGCAATTCGATGAAAGCCCCGTCGAACTCGTCCGCCGGGCCGAAGAGGAAGGCGCAACCACCGATGATGAGATCAAGCAGTGGGTGGTCACCCAACTGAAGCACCGCCGACTTCATCTCGCCGTCGAGGATCCGGATGCGTCGGAAAACTGGCCCCGCGTCTGGCTCATCTGGCGCGCGAACGCGATACTCTCCAGCGCCAAGGGGCACGAGTATTTTCTTAAGCACTATCTGGGTACTCACGACAACGCCATCGCGGCCGAAGTGGCCAAGGACTCGGTTCAGGAGGTGCTCTGGCGCGAGCCCGCCCGGAACGGAAAGATGGACCTGGTGGTCGATCTGAATTTCCGCATGGACACCTCGGCGCTCTATTCGGACATCGTCCTGCCCTCCGCCACCTGGTATGAGAAGGACGATCTCAACACCACCGATCTGCATTCCTATATTCACCCTCTCGGCGCGGCCGTGCCCCCATGCTGGGAATCGAAAACCGACTGGGAGATCTTCAAGGCGCTGGCAGAGAAGGTGAGCGCGATGAGCGTGAAGTACTTCGCCGCGCCCTTCCGCGACCTTGTCGCCACGCCGCTGCTTCATGACACCCCCGACGACCTTGCCCAGCCCAGCGTGAAGAACTGGCACCGCGGTGAGTGTGAGCCGGTCCCCGGCAAAACCATGCCGCACCTGGCGCTAGTCACCCGGGACTACGTCAATCTCCACCACAAGTTCTGTTCGCTCGGGCCACGGCTTAGAGAAGAGGGCCTGGAGGACCGCGGCCTCCAAATTCGCATCGAAGATTGGTACGACCGCTTTGCCGCCTCCGCGCCCAGGTATGAATGGGGCGGGCGCCAATATCCGTCGCTTGCCACCGCCATCGACGCCGCTAACGCCATCCTCCATTTCGGACCCGAAGTCAACGGCGAAATGGCCTATCGAAGCTTCGAAGCGCGCGAGCGCGAAACCGGCCTCCAACTGACCGACCTGGCGGGCGGAAACCGCGATGTCTATTACGATTTCCACGCGCTCAAGGCGCAGCCCCGCCGGATTCTGACCAATGCCTGCTGGTCCGGGATCGTCAACGCCGGCCGCCCTTATAGCGCTTATTGCCAGAACATCGAACGGCTCGTTCCATGGCGCACGCTCACCGGACGCCAGCATCTCTATCTGGACCACGAGGCCTACCTCGCCTTCGGTGAAAACCTGCCGTCCTTTAAGCCCCGCATATCGCTGGAGGCATCTCTGAACCTTGTCTCCAGTTCGCCCGAAGGCGAGTGCCTCACCCTGAACTGCCTCACGCCTCACGGCAAGTGGCACATCCACAGCACCTACTCCGACGATCTGCGCATGCTGACGCTCTCGCGCGGCATCGAACCGTTCTGGCTGAATGACAAAGACGCCGCCCGCATCGGAGTTGAGGATAACGACTGGGTGGAAGCCTATAACGACAACGGCGTCATCGCCACCCGCGCCGCGGTCAGCGCGCGCATTCCCGCCGGTACCGGTTTCTTCTATCACGCGCCGGAGCGCACCATCGCGTTTCCCAAGTCGCCCATGCGAGGCAACCGGCGGGGCGGCGGCACCAATAGCGTCACACGACTCCGTTTGAAGCCGGTGCTGATGGCCGGAGGCTACGCGCAACACTGCTACCGCTTCAATGATTACGGACCGGCGGCGTCCGATCGCGACACCTACGTGCTGGTTCGCAAACTGCCCGGCAAGCCCCGGTGGTGAGAACGGACGGGGGAGGGAAATGAACGTACGCGTGCAAGTCTCGATGGTCTTCCACCTCGACAAGTGTATCGGTTGCCATACCTGCAGCCTGGCCTGCAAAAATCTCTGGACCAGCCGCCCGGGCGCCGAGTACATGTGGTGGAACAACGTGGAAACCAAGCCCGGCACGGGCTACCCCACGCTCTATGAAGACCAGGACGAGTATCACGGCGGCTGGGAGGTGAAGGACGGAAAGCTGCAACTCAAGCTCAACACCCGCGCCGGCGAGTTGCTGAACATTAGTTACAATCCCCGCCTGCCCGCGCTCGACGATTATTACGAACCCTGGACCTACTCCTACGACGACGTGACCAACGCCCCGCCACAGGACGACCAACCGGTCTTCAAACCCATCTCGTCGGTCACCGGCAAGGAGATGGACATCGAAGCCGGGCCCAACTGGGATGACGATCTGGGTGGTTCCGGCATCTACGCCGCGAACGATCCAAACCTCGCTTCGCTCCCTGACCAGCAGCGGGAGCAGTTGCTCAGCGTCGAACGGATCGTATATTTCTACCTGCCGCGCATGTGTAACCACTGCGTCAATCCAAGCTGTGTGGCGGCCTGCCCGTCAGGCGCCATCTACAAACGGGGCGAGGACGGCATCGTTCTGGTCAGCCAGGAAAAGTGCAGGGGCTGGCGGATGTGCGTCTCCGGCTGTCCGTATAAGAAAGTCTATTTCAACTGGGAGACGGGCAAGGCCGAAAAGTGTATTCTCTGCTACCCGCGTCTCGAAACCGGACAGGCTCCTGCTTGCATGCACTCCTGTCCCGGCCGCATCCGTTACCTTGGCGTCCTGCTTTACGACGCCGACCGTATCGAGGAAACCGCGCTCCACGCCGACAACGAACTGGTGGACGCGCAGCGTGAAATGATCCTCGATCCGTTCGACCCTGAGGTGATCCGTCAGGCCAAAGCCAACGGCGTCGAGGATCACGTAATCGAATCGGCCCAGAAATCACCGGTATTCAAGTTCGTCAAGAAGTGGAAAATCGCGCTTCCATTCCATCCCGAGTTCCGTACCCTGCCCATGCTGTTCTATGTGCCGCCGCTGCTGCCGGTCACCGGAACCTCCAACGAAGAAGGTCTTTATGATACTTCCTCGGATTTTTTCAGTTCGCTCGAAAACGCCCGGCTGCCTATCCGCTACATGGCCAATCTCTTTGCGGCGGGCGACGAAGACCAGGTGATCAGAATTTACAAAAAGATGATGGCCGGACGCTACTTTAAGCGGGCGCAAAGTGTAGGCGGCGCCGAAGACGCAAGCATCGCGGAAATGCTCACTGAAGCTGCAACCACCTCCGAAGAGCTCGAAGAGATTTACGAGTTGACCACGCTCGCGTCATTCGATGAACGCTTCGTCATTCCACCTTCTTCGCGTGAAGCGGCTATCGAATTGGTGCAAATTACTCTCGACAGGCAGGAAGGCGGCGGCATGGGATTCGTGCACGAACCGCGCCGGGGACTCTAGCGGTGTACCACTACTTCGCCACTCTCCTCGAATACCCGGCTCCAGGCCTGTTCCCGGCTCTTGAAGGCGCAATCGGCGCGCTGCGCACGGAGTTTCCCGAATCGGCGGTAAAGCTCGGCCGGTTCCGCGAATCAGCCGCGCCGCTAACCATCGGGGCGCTCGAAGAACTCTATATCCGGACATTTGAGATGCGGGGTGAGACCGCCTTATATGTCGGCCACCAGATGTTTGATGAAGACCGCCGCCGCGGTCTCTTTATGGCTGGTCTCAGAGATCGCTACCGCGTCGCGGGGATGGCGGAAACCGGAGAACTGCCCGACCACCTCGGCATGATCCTGCGATATTTGGACCTCGAAGAGTGCGGCGAGGAACAGGAAAGAGATGAGCTGATCGGAGACTGCGTCTTTCCCGCGGTTCGCCGGATCATGCAGGCGATCGAGAGCAAGAGCCCATATCACTCCGTCCTCGACGCGTTGTTGCTCTGTCTGCCGCCGCCGGCTCATGGCGAATCGACCCTTGAGGAGATCCTATGCAGACCTTCTTCTTTGTCGCATTTCCCTATATTGCGCTGATCCTCGCCGTGGGCGTGGGACTTTACCGGTACTTTGCCCGCCGCTTCACCTACTCCAGCCTCTCCTCGGAGCTGGTGGAAAAGAAGTACCTCTTCTGGGGCTCTGTCTCGTGGCATTACGGCATCACGCTCATCCTGCTGGCTCATCTGCTCGTCGCGCTGCTGCCCGCGCCGAGCCGCCTCGTTTTGGGAAACCACACCCGGCTCGTCGTGCTGGAGTTGACCGGTATTGGTCTGGGTCTGTACTGCCTGTTTGGAATCGTAGCCCTCATTGCCCGCCGCCTTCCCAATAAGTCGGCCGCACGATCGGTCACCTCCCCCATGGATTGGATCCTGCTGCTGGCGCTCGGCTATCAGGCTTTTAGCGGTGTCGGCATCGCCATGTTCGAACGTTGGGGCGCGGCCTGGTATCTCAACACCGCCGTTCCCTGGCTCTGGTCGCTGGCGATCCTGCACCCCAACGCCGCCACCGTCACCGGGCTTCCGTTTTTCATCCAGACGCATTTCATCAACGGCTTCCTGGTGATTCTGCTGTTTCCGTTTACCCGCCTGGTGCATGTCGTTTCACTGCCGCTCGAATATCTCTGGCGGCCGTACCAGGTTGTCATCTGGAACCGGGACCCGCGCCGCAAACAGTTGCCCTGCCCATGCCAGGCCAGTGCGGTTCCGGCTTCAGCCCCGCCGCCTTTGGAGCCCACGGACGAAAAGCGCCGCCGCTCGCTCACTCGCATCGGCATTCTCGTTGGTGGCATCAGCGCCGCCATCGTCGGCATCCCTAGCCTGGCCTTTCTATTAGGGCTGAGGAAGGCTCCCCGGGAATGGCGGCCCCTCGGAGCCGTGGATAGCTTCCCAGTCGGGCAGACGGTAGAGGTGTCGTTCGCCGATGCTTCTCCCCTGCCGTGGGCCGGCGTAACCGCCAAGACGGCCGCCTGGCTTCGCCGCGATGGCCCCGCGCAATTCACTGCTTTCTCCATCAACTGCACTCACCTCGGCTGCCCGGTGCGCTGGTTGCCGACCGCGAATCTATTCATGTGCCCGTGTCACGGCGGCGTTTTCTACAAAGATGGTACGGTGGCCTCCGGGCCGCCGCCCAAGCCGCTGGTCACCTACCCGGTGCGATTGAACAAAGGAATAGTGGAAATCCTCACCAGCCCGGTGCCGATTACCACGGTTTAGGAGGGGGGCTTCTTGCGCATCCTGAAACAACTCTGGCATTGGCTCGACGACATCACCGGAATCTCCAAGTCGCTCGGCCCCATCCTCACCCACCCGGTGCCGCGCGCGCGCAAGACCCGTTGGCTATACGTGTTTGGCAGCGCCACGCTGGCCGCATTCCTGGTTCAGGTGGTCACCGGAATCGCGCTGTCCAGCGCCTACGTAACCAGTTCCGGACAGGCGTATCACAGCCTGCAGTTCATCAACAGCACAACAATCGGCAGAATCGTCCGCGGCATTCACTACTTCGGTGCCTCCGCCATGATCATCCTCATCGGGCTGCACACCATCCGGGTCTACCTGATGGGATCCTACAAGTACCCGCGGCAGATGAACTGGCTCACCGGCGCCGGCCTGCTGATGTTCACGCTGCTGATGGCCTTCACCGGACAACTGCTACGCTGGGATCAGATCGGCTTTTGGACGGCTGTGGTGGCGGCCGAACAAGCCGGCCGCGTGCCGCTCATCGGTAACTGGCTCGGTCATTTCATCTTGGCCGGCAACACCGCCGGTGGAGCAACGCTAAGCCGCTTCTTCTCCGCGCACGTTTTCTTCATCCCCGCGCTCATCTTTACATTTCTCTCGGTCCACCTCTACCTGGTCCTGTTCAACGGCATCTCGGAGCCGCCCAAGGCAGGCCGCCCAGTCGATCCCCGCACCTACCGCCGCTGGTATCATTCGCTGCTTGAGAGTGAAGGCATTCCATTCTGGCCTTATGCTGCCTGGCGCGACCTCTTCTTCGGCACCATCGTCGTGCTCGCCATCTTCACCCTGGCCGTGGTTGCCGGCCCGCCCGAGTTAGGAAAACCGCCCGACCCCACCATTGTCTCTGCCTCACCCCGTCCCGACTGGTATTTCATGTGGTACTTCGCCCTGCTGTCTCTCATCCCGAAGTGGACCGAGAACTGGGTGATCCTCCTCGGGCCGTTGTTCTTCGGCCTGTTCCTCATCCTGGTGCCGATTCTGGGCGGCCGCGGAGAACGCAGCCCGCTTCGCCGGCCCTGGTCGATCCTGATTATCGCCTCGGTCATCGTCATCATTGCCCACTATTGGGCCGAGGGAATCCGCGCGCCCTGGTCCCCGCGCCTGGAATCGCCACCGCTACCCGCTTCGGTCGTTGGCGTCACCAGCGGTCCCGTCGCCGATGGTGCGCGCGTCTTCTATGAAAAGGGGTGTGAGTATTGCCACACCGTCTCCGGCTACGGCGGCATCCGTGGACCCAACCTCTCCGATGCTGGAGACCGGCTGACACCGGCGCAGATGGCCACCAGAATCTTTAGCGGAGCCGAGAACATGCCTTCCTATCGGGGAGAACTTACCGAAGAGCAGTTGAGTTCGTTGCTGGCATTTCTCTCCTCCCGTCATCTTCTTCAGGTGCCCAAGCCACCGGTGCTAAAGACACCTGGTAAGTGAACTGAAAAACATGATTCAGACCGCCACCCTAGGCTTTCCACGAATTGGACCTCACCGGGAACTGAAGTTCGCGCTGGAGCATTTCTGGTCCGGTGATTGGAGCGCCGGTCAGCTTGAGGCTGCCGCTGCCATGATCCGCCGCACGAACTGGCAAATGCAGTCGGCGGCCGGTATCGATTGCATACCCTCGAACGATTTCTCGCTTTATGATCACGTGCTCGACACCGCGGTGATGACCGGAGCGATTCCGGCGCGGTATCGCAATCCATCCGGCCCCAGCCACCTCACCACCTATTTCGCGATGGCGCGTGGAACCGGGTCGGCGCCCGCGATGGAGATGACCAAGTGGTTCGACACCAACTACCACTACATCGTGCCGGAGTTTGAACCGGGCCTGGAGTTCCACGCCAGCACGGCCAAGCCGGCCGGTGAATTTTCCGAGGCCCGGGCGCTCGGCATCGTCACCCGGCCAGTGCTGCTTGGTCCATTCTCTTTCGTTCGTCTGGGAAAGCCGCGGGGTACCGCGGTTGGCCGCGAAACGCTCACCGAAGCTCTGGTTGAATCATACGGAGAGGTTCTCGGTGAGCTTGCCGCGGCTGGGGCAACCTGGGTCCAAATCGATGAGCCTTGCCTGGCGCTCGATCTCTCGCCCGCCGACCTCCAACTGATCACCGGCGTTTATGAAAAACTCGCCGCGCGTGCTCCCGGTATTCGCATCCTGCTCGCCGCCTATTACGCCGGGCTCGGCGCGAATCTGCAGGCCGCGCTTCGCCTGCCGGTCGCGGCGCTGCATCTCGATCTGGTTCGCTGCCGCGCACAGCTTGCGTCTGCATTGGCGCAAGCGCCCGGCGCTCTGCAGTTTTCGCTTGGGGTGGTGGACGGCCGCAATGTCTGGCGTGCCGATCTGGATGATGCGTTATCGCAAATCCACCTCGCAATCGGCCACGTCGGGGCTACGCGCATTCAAATCGCCACATCGTGCCCGTTGCTTCATGTTCCCCTCGATCTCGATGAGGAAACCAGCCTCGATCCCGAAGTCCGCCCCTGGCTGGCCTTCGCGAAACAGAAATTGGAAGAGCTAAGTCTTCTGGCGCAAGCGGCCGAACGTGATGACGGCGAGATACGGGAACGCTTCGCCGCTAATCGCGAAATCCTGGCGCGCCGCCAACAGAGCGCCCGGGTTGTCAATCCGGATGTCCGTCGTCGCGCCGCTGCGGTCCGTCCCGAAATGCTGCGCCGCCCGGCGCCCTTCGCCGTCCGGTATGCGAAGCAAGCCGCCACCACGCCTCTGCCACTGCTTCCTACCACCACCATCGGCTCCTTCCCGCAAACCGCCGGGATTCGCCGTGCCCGCGCGGCTTACCGTTCCGGCCATAGCGATGCAGCCGGGTATAATGCCCTTCTCGAAGCCGAAACTGCCCGCGCCATCCATTTCCAGGAAGACATCGGATTGGACGTGCTGGTTCACGGAGAGTTCGAACGAAACGACATGGTGGAGTACTTCGCCACCAACCTCCATGGCTATCTGTTCACCAGCAACGGTTGGGTGCAGAGCTACGGCTCCCGCTGCGTCAAACCACCCGTCCTGTTTGGCGACATCTCACGCCCGGGTCCGATGACGGTGGAATGGATCCGCTACGCACAGTCTCTTACCAAACGTCCAGTCAAAGCCATGCTCACTGGGCCGGTGACCATGGCCGAATGGTCTTTTGTCCGCGACGACCTCGCAAAACGTGAAGTGTGTCTTCAACTGGCGCTCGCGCTGCGCGATGAAGTCGCCGACCTGGAAGCCGCCGGCGCCCGCATGATCCAGGTGGACGAACCTGCTTTGCGCGAGGGCCTGCCGCTCCATCGCGCGGAGCACGCCGCCTATCTCGACTGGGCCGTGGACGCGTTCCGTTTGACCACGGCCGGCGTCAAGGACGAAACCCAGATTCACACCCATATGTGCTACGCCGAATTCGGCGGGATCTTCCAGTCCATCGTACTCATGGACGCCGACGTCATCTCCATGGAGGCGGCCCGCTCCCGGATGGAACTGCTCGAAGCCTTTGCCGGGCGCGATTACCCGAACTGCATCGGGCCAGGCGTTTATGATATCCACTCGCCGCGCGTACCGCCGGTCGAGGAGATGGAGGAATTAATCGGGCAGGCGCTGGCGGTGTTTCAGCCCGAACAGTTCTGGGTCAATCCGGATTGCGGGCTCAAGACCCGCCGCTGGGAGGAGGTGCGCCCCGCGCTCGCCAACATGGTGGAAGCCGCGCGCCGCGTGCGCGCTCGCCTGGCAGCGCAGTCAGCCTGCCGCGTACAATCCTAGGGGGCCACATCATGAAGTTCTCCATCAAACCGGTAGCTCCGTTTCGTCTGGACTTGACCGCCTGGGCCATCCGCCGCCGCCGTGAAAACCAGATGGATCGCTGGCATGATAAGTGTTACAGCCGCGTGCTGGCCATAGGCGATGACGCCGTGCGGGTCGTCGTCAAGCAAACCGGAGATGAGGCTGCCCCGCGATTGCAGGTGGATACCACGGGTGGCCCGGATAGCCCCGCCGTTAAGGCAGCGGTCAAAGCGGCGCTCGGCCATTTACTCGGAACAAGCGTCCATCTGACGCCCTTCTACGACCTGGCCGGCAACGAGCCGCGCCTCGATCAGCTTGCCGCTGCCTTCCGCGGCGTCAAGCCGCCCCGCTTCCCTACGGTTTTCGAGGCGCTGGCCAACGCCATCGCCTGCCAGCAACTCAGCCTGGTGGTGGGAATTACGCTGCTGAACCGCCTCTCGGAAGCCTGCGGGCTGGCCTTCCGGGATGCAACCGGCTGCCACTATGCCTTCCCTCGCGCCGAAGACGTTGCCAAAATGACCATCGGCGATCTGCGGCCGCTCGGCTTCAGCCGCAACAAGGGCCGTACTTTAATTGAATCGGCAACGGCCATCGCCGAAGGGCATCTCGATCTTGAAGGGCTCTCCAAACTCAGTGATGACGAAGCGCTGGCAAAGCTGCTCGAACTCCGCGGTGTCGGCCGCTGGACCGCCGAGTACGTTCTGCTGCGCGGCCTGGGCCGGACCAACCGGTTTCCCGGCGACGACGTCGGCGCGCGCAATAATCTGATGCGCTGGCTCCGCCTCCGCAAGCCCCTGGATTACGACGGCGTCGCCCGCGTGCTCGATAAATGGAAGAACTACGCCGGCCTGATCTACTTCCATCTGTTGCTGCGCAGTCTGGAGGCTTCGGGCGCCTTCGCGCCGCCCGTCGAACCGGATGTGGCCTTACCCGGGCGGCAAACTGCGGATGAGCCCCAGCAAGGGCTGCGGATAGACTCCAAGAAAGACCAGCGCGGCGGTTAAAAAGCCCAAAGCCACGGATCCTGGCAACGCGATCGCCGGACCGGCATCAGCGGAGCCGGCCGAGTCGCTGAAGATAGCCACCACGATCCGCAGATAGTAAAACAACCCGATCGCGCTGGTAACCACCAGCACGATGATCTGGCTCCACATCGCTACCGAAGCGCCCGCGGCCACAATGTAGAATTTGCCGATGAATCCCGCCGTGACCGGGATTCCGGCCAGCGAAAACAGCATCAGCGTAAAAACGGAAGCCACCACCGGCCGCCGCCAGAACAGGCCCCGGTAGTCGCTGAGTGAATCCGCATCGCCGGCGCTTCCCGACAGCACCGCGACAATTCCGAATGCCCCCAGCATCGTTATGAAATAGGCCACCAGGTAGAAGCCTACGGCGATGATAGCCAGTTGGCCCGAGGCCTGAAACGCCACCACCAGATAACCCAGGTGCGCAATCGACGAGTACGCCAGAATGCGCTTGACGTTGTCTTGCAGCAACGCCAGAATGTTGCCCGCGCACATCGAGACAATCGCAATTACGGCGAATACCGTCATTACCGGCGCTTGTCCCTGTGCCTCGATCTGATAGAAATAGCGCAACAGCAGCGCAAACATCGCGCCTTTGGAAATCGTCGCCACATAGGCCGCCACGGGTGCGGGAGCCCCCTGGTAAATGTCCGGCGTCCAGATGTGGAACGGCGCGAGCGCAAGCTTGAAGCCGAACCCGGTGATGATCAGCGTCAGCCCCGGAATGACCAGCCACGGGTCAAACCCCGGCAGCACCAGTTGGGTTGCCATCTGGTCGAATCGCATCGTTCCCAGCGCCCCGTACACCAGCGCCATGCCGAACAGCATGAAGGTAGCCGAGACGGCCGCCAGCACCAGGTATTTGACGCCTGCTTCCAGGGGCAGCGGCCGCCGCCGTGTGTAGGCAATCATTCCGTACAGTGGCACGCTAAGTAGCTCCAGCCCCAGGAAGAAGGAGATGAAGTGGTTGCTCGACACCAGCACCGCCGAGCCCAGTGTCGCCACCAGCATCAGGATGTAAAGCTCATCATGATCTCCATCCAGCTTTTCAAAATAGCCGTAGGACAGCAGCACCACCACCAGGCTCGCGACCGTGATCAGGCCCATGTAAAACAGCGAGTAACGGTCAATCAACAGCAACGGCGTCACCTTGCAGGGTACGCGGCAGGCGCTGATCCACAGCGACCCGAATGAAGCCCCCAGGCCTACGAAAGTGAGCGCGGCCGAGAGCGCGTGGCAGCGGTGAATCGCTATCGCCAGCATGACAATGACGGTGGCCGCGGCCAGGATCAACAGGGGAAGAAGTGCAATGAAGTCCAGTCCCGTCACGGTTATCTCCCTGCGGGCAATTGCTCGAGTTGCGCCACTACCGGTTCGAATGTGGTCAGCACCGGGCGTGGGTAAAGGCCGAGCCACAACAGCGCGACGATCATCACCGCCATCACCAGGCCCTCATGCGGCGCCAGATCTGGAACGCTCCAGTTGAAAGTGTTCTGTCCTTGAAACGCGCGCTGCACGAGCTTGAGTGCGTAAAAAGTCGCGAACAGCACACCCACCGTGGCCAGCACCGATAGCAGGATGCTCTGCTTGTACGCACCCAGTAGTACCAGGAATTCGCCCACGAAATCGCCCAATCCCGGCAACCCGAGCGATGCCAGCGCGAAAAACAATGCCGCGCCGCTCAACCGCGGCACCACTGCCCAAAGGCCGCCCATCTGGCCCATTTCCCGGGTATGTAGCCGGTGCTGGATCGCCCCGGCGATAATGAACAGCGCGCCAGTGCTGATGCCGTGGCAGATCATGGTTACTACCGCGCCCTGTAACGCCAGGCTGTTCCAGGTGAAGATCCCCAGCAGCACAAATCCCAGGTGACTCACGCTCGTATAGGCCACCAGCCGCTTCAGGTCCGTCTGGCCAAAGGCGCAGAAGGCGCCATAAAGAATCCCCGCCACTCCCAGCGCCATCGCCACTGGAGCGAAAGCGTGCGCCGCATCAGGAAACAACGGCAGCACGAAGCGCAGCATGCCGTACGCTCCCGTCTTGAGCAGCAATCCCGCCAGCACCACGCTTCCGGCGGTGGGCGCTTCCGTATGCGCATCGGGCAGCCAGGTGTGCAGCACGATCACCGGCAACTTCACCGCAAATGCGATGAAGAAACCCAGCATCATCCACATCGCCGCCCCCGGCGCCATCGGCGTGTTCAACAACTCCTCGTATTCGAATGTGTAAACGCCCGTCGCCCCGTGGTGCACGAAAAACAGCGCCAGAATGGCAATCAGCATCAGCAGCCCGCTGAGCTGCGTGAAGATGAAGAACTTCACCGCCGCGTAGATCCGGTCCTCGTGTCCCCAGATGGCGATCAGAAAATACATCGGCACCAGCATCAGTTCCCAGGCAAAGTAGAACAGGAACAGATCGACGGCCAGAAAGACGCCCGCAATCCCCGCCAAGATCCACAGCAGGTTTAGGTGGAAGAACCCCACTGCGTCCGTAATCTCCCGCCACGAAGCCAGTACCGAGAGCACGCCAAGGAAGAAGGTAAGCAGCAGCAGCAGCAGGCTCAGCCCATCCACCGCCAGGTGGAAGCGCACGCCAATCTGCGGGATCCACGCCCAGTCAGCCTCCGTGATCCACCGTCCCGCTCCCGCCGCCGGTTTGCTGATCCACAGGTTCAGCGTAATGAAGAAATCGGCCAGCACCGCGATCAGCGCGATCCATCGCGCGGCCGAAGCACTCCGCCGCGCCGCCGCCCACGCGAGCACGCCGCCGATCAACAGGATCAGGATGAGCAGAAGAAGAGTCATAGCAGCATTACAATCGCTAGCGTGACCACCGTGCCGCCCGCGATCCACGCCGCGTGCCAGCGCAACTTGCCGGTTTCGGTCAAACTCGCGGCGCGATAGAAGGTCGTGGTCACCGCGGCGATCCCGTCGTAGATCGAATCGATCACGTCATTCTTGTTAATGGTTGCCGCCCACACCAACGGACGGACCAACAACCGGTCATACAGCCAGTCCATGCCCCAATCGGAAAACCAGAACCGGTGCAGCAGCCGTCCGCCGGAGAATTCCACGGCCTGGTCGGCGAGCGCTGGATGCAGAACCCAGATGTACCACGCCACCACCAACCCCAGTGCAAACGCAACGCCGGCCACCGTGGAGGAAACCAACTCACTAACCCCCAGCCCGGCCTCGTGGAAAGGTGGCAGCGCCGTTGTCATCAGCGTCTCAAAGGAACCCTTGACGAACCCGCCGATGATCGCCAGCGCCGCCAGCACCATCACCGGCCCCCCCATCGTCATGCCTGGACGGTGGCTTACCGGAGTCTTCACGTCACCGAAAAACACCAGGAAGATCAGTCGAAAAGTGTAGAGCGAGGTGAACAGAACGCCGATGAGTCCTCCCACCCACAACAGGGCGCCGCCGATCGGCGAATTGGCGGTACTCCACAAAATGAGGTCCTTGCTATAGAAGCCCGCGGTAATCAGAGGCAATCCCGCCAGCGCGCAACCCCCGGCCAGAAAGGTCCAGAAGGCCACCGGCAGCTCCTTCCGCAATCCCCCCATGCGGAAGATGTTGTGTTCATGGTGCAGAGCCTCAATGACGATTCCCGAGGCCAAAAACAGCAGAGCCTTGAAAAAGGCATGGGTCATGAAATGGAAAATCGCCGCGCCCCACGCTCCCACGCCCAGCGCCAGAAACATATAGCCGATCTGGCTGATCGTGGAATACGCCAGCACGCGCTTGATGTCCCACTGAGTAAGCGCGCTGCAACCGGCCATCAGGAGGGTAAGTATTCCCACCATCGCCACCGCGAACTGAGCGGCGGGCGCCAGTTCGTACACCACGTGCGTCCGCGCAATCAGATAGACGCCGGCGGTCACCATGGTCGCCGCGTGAATCAATGCGCTGGTCGGCGTTGGTCCGGCCATCGCATCGGGCAGCCAGGTCTGCAGCGGTAGTTGCGCGGATTTTCCCACGGCCCCGCCCAGCAGCAGGAGTCCGGCGGCGACGGCCAGGGGAGAACCCACCGCCCAGTGATCGTGCGCCGCCTGCATCAGGTCCTGAATCCGCAGCGTGCCCAGATTGTGGAACAGCAGGTAGAGTCCTACCGCCATTGCCGTGTCGCCGGCGCGCGTCACAATGAAGGCTTTTTGTCCGGCAATTCCATTTACCGTGTCCTTGTACCAGAAGCCGATCAACAAATAACTGCACAGCCCCACACCTTCCCAGCCCAAATACAACAGCAGCAGGTTATCGGCCAGTAGCAGCGTCACCATCGAAGCGACAAACAGATTCATGTAGGCGAAGAACCGGCTGTAGCCTTCATCGCCATGCATGAATTCGGTTGAATATAGATGGATCAGGAAGCTGACAAAGGTAACCACCACTACCATCACCAGCGAGAGCGCATCCAGGTAGAAGGCGATCCCCGGCTGGAACGTGCCCACGCCCACCCACGTCCACAGTGTCTGTGTGTATGCGCCCGAGGCAGGCGGCGAGCTGAGAAACTGCGCGCCGATCAGCAGCGAGACGATCGTCGCGGCTGCAATGCTCCCCGTGCCAATGACGGCCACCGCTCTTTCGCGCAGCCGCGGCCCAACCACCGCCAGCCACAGCGCTCCGGCGAACGGAATCGCCGGAACCAGCCACAATAGCCCCAGCATGTCAGCCTTTCATCCTGCTAATGGCATCGGTATCCAACGTCTTGAACTGATGGTAAAGCTCCAGCACCAGTCCTAATCCCACCGATACTTCCGCCGCCGCCATCGCCAGAATGAACAGGAACATCACCTGTCCATCCGGCTGCCCCCATCGCGTCCCGGCAATCACGAAAGCCAGACCCGCGGCGTTCAGCATGATCTCGATCGACATCAGCACAAACAGGAGGTTTCTCCGCACCAGAACCCCCACCACGCCCAGCGTGAACAGAATTCCGGCCACAATAAATCCTTCACGAATGGGAAGCATGAGTCGCCTCGCTTCGTGGGCTCTTGGCTGTGCCCAGGTGATAGGCCGCCACCAATCCCGCCAGTAGCAGCATCGACGCCAGTTCCACCCCCAGCATGTACGGACCGAACAGCGCCATGCCGACCTCAACGGGGCCCTGGCTCACCACTTGTACGGCGGGTGCTACCCCGTGCCCCAGCAACCAGAGGAACTCGGCCAATAGAATTAACGTTAGTATCGATGGTCCAATCCAGGCCGACGGCTTCAATAGCGCGCGTTCAGCCCGCGCTGCCGCCTCACCCAAATTGAGCAGCATCACCACGAAGACAAACAGAACCATGATCGCGCCCGCGTAGATGATCACCTCCAGCGCGGCCGCAAACGGCGCGCCGAAATCGAACAGGATCACCGCCACCGCCAGCAGCGAGACAATCAAATGCAGCAGCGCGTGCACGGCGTTCACCCGCGTCAGCATGAGGATCGTGGCGATAATCGCCACTGCGCTGGCAGTGTAAAAGGCAGCTATCATTTTCCCCTCACGGCAAAAGTCTGTGAACATCCACGGGCGGGCCCTCATTTTCCGCCTCGCCCTTATCCTTACCGCCGATCTTCACGCCCGAAACCCGCCAGAAGTTATACCCGGGGTACTTACCTTCACCGTTGATCAGCAGGTCATCTTTCTCGTAAACCAGGTTGGGCCGTTTGTACTCACCCATCTCAGTGTCGGGCGTGAGCTGGATGGCGTATGTCGGGCAGGCCTCCTCGCAGAATCCGCAGAAGATACAACGCGAGAAGTTGATGCGGAAAAACTCGGGATAGCGCCGGCCGTTTTCATCCTCGGTTGCCTGCAGGGCAATACAGTCCACGGGACACGCTTCGGCACAAAGGTGGCAAGCCACGCAGCGCTCGCCGCCGTCGGGATCGCGCGAAAGAATAATGCGTCCCCGGTAACGCGGCGCCAGGTATGCCTTCTCATCGGGATACTGTATCGTAACCCGCTTGTGAAACATGTGAAGAAACACATACCACAGAGTGCGAATCGTACTTAGCATTTTGATTAACCCCAGGCTAGCGCCACCGCGCCCGTTATTAACAGGTTCGCCAGCGCCAGCGGTAACATCACCTTCCAGCCCCAGGACATCAATTGATCGAAACGGGGCCGCGGAAGCGCCGCCCGAAGCAGGATGAAGAAGCAGATGAAGAACATCATCTTCAACACGAACCAGATAATCGGAGGCAGCACCGGACCCATCCATCCGCCGAAAAACAGGATTGTGATCAGCGAAGAGATCAGAATCACCCCCAGGTACTCGCCTACGAAAAACAGTCCGAACTTCATCCCGGAATATTCAGAGTGGAAACCGGCGATCAATTCGCTCTCCGCCTCCGGCAGATCAAACGGCAGCCGCCGGGTTTCAGCCACTCCGGCGATCAAAAACAGTATGAAGCCGGCAAACTGCGGCACCACAAACCATACACGGCGCTGAGCCGAAACGATCTCGGATAGCTGGAACGAGCCCGCCAGCAGAACCACTCCCATCAGCGCCAGCCCCATGAAAACCTCGTAGCTCAACATCTGTGCCGCGGCGCGAAGCCCGCCAAGCAGTGAGTACTTGTTATCGGACGCCCAGCCCGCCAGCACCACGCTGTACACGCCAATCGAGCTCATCCCCAGAATGAACAACAACCCGATGTTCAAGTCGCTGACGATAATTCCCGGCGCAATCGGCAGCACCGCGAACGACATCAATACGGTCCCCACGATGATCGCCGGTGCAATCACGAACACTACTTTATCGGCAAACGGCGGAATCCAATCTTCTTTGAAGAAGATCTTGATCATGTCGGCCAGCACCTGGAGCAATCCGAACGGACCCACCCGGTTTGGCCCATAGCGGTCCTGCCACAACGCGAGCAACCGCCGCTCCAGCCAGATCAATCCGGCGGCAAGTGTCATTACCACCACCAGAATCCCGAGAATCGCCAGGATGGGATAGGGGCTCGTCATTGTATTGGTTGGATCTTGCTCCACGCCGGAAGTTCCAATCCGGCGAAGGGCGGTACGCCCGCCGGAATGCCTGCCACGCCTCGTGGTAATTCGGCGATCCGGCTCACCCGGAATCGCTGTCCCATCAGTTCCACTTCATCGCCGAACTGCGCCGCGTCTTCCGGATTGAGAGCCACATAAGGCTGCGGCCCAAGCTCGGCCACGGCAGGCGCCTCGCGGCTCAACTCCTCCGAGCCATAAATATGGAAGAGGGGCGCTAGCAGCCATTCACCGGCCCGCGCTTCAAACGCCGCCGGAATCGCATTGAAGAACGCGTGCCCGCCGCCGCCGGAGGCGAACATCGGCACGCCCGGATCGCCCGCCTCCAAACGACCGGCGATCTCCTCCTGAAATTTGTTAACCGCCTGATACGAATTCCACCCCGGCGTCCAGAAGAACGGCTGCAACGCCCCTGGCGGCTGCTTCGGGTTGCCCTCCATGGAAAACGACAACGGCGAATCGGCGTCCTGGGGCGGCTTGGGCTCGTGGACCGAAATATTGGCCAGCATCGAGGTTCGCCCGCTGTAGCGATGCGGTTGCCGTGGAATCTTCGCCGCCTCCATTCGAAACGAAGCCGCGGGCGCGGCTTCCCTTACCGCAGCCAGTTGAGGCATCGCCTCGGCCAGCGCTCTGATGATCTCGTCCAGAGTGTTCCACCCGCCCAGCAGCCGCCAACTCGGCTCCACCGGCTCGGTGGGCGATAAGGCGGCAAAGAATCGCTGCAGGCGCCCCTCGCTGCTCATCAGCGTCCCTTCGCCTTCCGCAAACGTAGCCGCCGGTATCAGCAGTTCCGCCTTTGCCGTGGTTGCATTCTCCAGGTGATCGAGCACCACAACATGGCCGAAACGCGCCAGCAATTGATCCACTTCGGCGGCCGGTAGCCGCCGGTAGAGATCGTTCTCCACAATGATGGCCGTCTCTGCCGTGGCCGCCTGCGCGGCATCGAGCGCCGGAGCCTCCATCATCGCCAGCCCCATGCTGTTGGCTTCTGCGGCGGTAAAGGCCAGATGCGCCCCCGCTAGCGCCCAGGCGACGTTCGCCGCCGCCTGAATGATGGCCGCGCTACCCAGGCTGGGACCGGAGACAATCAACGGCCGCTTGGCCCCCTTCAGCGCCGCGGCAATCCGCGCCGCCAGTTCCCGCGTCTGCCCGGGCAGATCCTCCGGCCCCGGCGCCGCCGGGTCGAGCGCCTGCGCCACCGCGAAGCCCAACCGCGCGATGTCGTCCGGTGCGCCACGAAAGGTTGCGGCGGCAACATCGTCCAAACGTGTCGCCGAAGCAGCGGCAATGAACAGAGGTCCCTTTTCGTCCTGCACCGCCTCGCGCACCGCGTGGTCCATCCACAACGGAATCCGCAGCCGTTCGGCGATCTCCATCGGTTGTTGCCGCACGGCTTGCCGCAAACTCAATGCCATCCGCGGCGCCACATTGGTCACATCTTCGCCGAGGACCAACACGGCATCCGAATGCTCAATCTCCCGCAGCGAGGCCGCGGGCGCCGGACCGTTGCCTAGAATCTCCAACATCAGCTTCAGCAGCGCGGCCTCGCGCCCCGGAATGCCCGCAAAGAAATAGTCCGCGCCCACCAGCGAGCGCAGCGCGAAATTGCTTTCAAGCGAAGCCCGCGGCGAGCCGATTCCAATCGCGCCGCCCGCCGCCAGTTTTCGCAACCCGGCCCGTGCGTCTTCCAAACCCACCGGCTGTCCGTGCCGCAAAGGCTTCCGGATGCGCCGCTGGCTGTTGACGAATTCATATCCGAAACGCCCGCGGTCGCACAGAAAATATCCGTTCACCTCGCCGTTGTAGCGGTTGACCAGCCGCCGCAACATGCCGTACCGCTCGGCCGCCGTGATATTGCAGCCCACCGCGCAGTGTACGCACACCGAAGGCGCCATCTGCAGATCCCACTTGCGCGTGTAGTGCTGCTTCAGCGTTTTGTCCGTAAATACGCCGGTGGGGCAAACCTCCACCAGGTTGCCGGCGAATTCATTCTCCAGCACACCGTCCTTGTCACGGCCGAAGAACACGATGTTGCGCAGCGCGAACGCGTTCAAATCGTTTCCGCCCGCGTACTCCCGATAGAACCGCACACACCGGTAGCACTGAATGCAGCGGTTCATTTCATGGTTCAGAAACGGCCCCAGGTTCTGGTTGCGGAACGTGCGCTTCTCAAACGCGTAGCGCCGGTAGTTGTGCCCCGTCATCACGGTCATGTCCTGCAGGTGACACTCGCCGCCCTCGTCGCACACCGGGCAATCGTGCGGATGATTGATCATCAGACCTTCAATCACCGCCGCCCGGAACTCCACCGCCTCGGCATCCTGGATCGAGATGCGCGCTCCCTCGGTCACCGGCGTCATGCAGGCCATCACGATCTTGCCGTGCTGGTCCGACTCGTCTTTGAACTGCTTCACCGCGCATTGCCGGCACGCTCCCACCGACCCCATCGCCGGATGCCAGCAGAAATAAGGCAGGTCCATCTTCAGTTGAAGACAAGCCTGAAGCAGGTTCTGCTTGTCATCCATCTCGTAACGTTGATTGTCTACGTGGACCGTTGCCATAGTGATTTCCAGGGGACCGTCATTTCCAGGGACAGCGCTTTTCGTCGATGTGCCGTTCGAAATCCGCGCGGAAATGCTTCAACGCGCTCTGTAGAGGTTCGGCGGCGCCCGGCGCCAAAGCGCAAAAAGTGTGGCCCGGCGCCCAGAAGCGCGCCTGGAACGCCAACTTTTCCAGGTCGCCAGGCTTGCCGCGGCCCTCCTCCATCGCCCGCAAAATACGCTCCGCCCAGCCCAAACCGGACCAGCACGGCGTACACCATCCGCAGGACTCCTGGGAGAAAAAGTGCTCCAGGTTGGAAACCATCCCTACGGGGCACGTTTTGTCGTCCAAAATGATCATGGTTCCCGTGCCCAGGCGGCTACCCACGCTCTGCACCCCGGCAAAGTCCATCGGCGCGTCCAGATGTTCCCCGGTCAGAAAATCGGTTGAAGCGCCGCCCGGCAACAATCCGCGCAATTGCAGCCCGTCGCGCATCCCGCCCGCGTGTTCTTCGATAATCTCCCGGATCGTGGTTCCCATCGGCAATTCCCAAAGCCCGGGCCGCTTCACCTTGCCGCTGGCTCCATAGATCTTCGTGCCGCCGTCCTTGGAGCGGCTCAAGCCCCGGTACCACCCCGCACCGTTGCGGATGATGTGCGGCACATTGCAAAGCGTCTCTACGTTGTTGATCGTCGTCGGTTTGCCGAACAGTCCCGAAGCCGGCGGGAAAGGAGGCTTGGCGCGTGGGTTGGCGCGCTTGCCTTCAAGCGCATTCAATAGTCCGGTTTCCTCGCCACACATGTACCGTCCGGCGCTCAGATGGAGATAGATCTCGAAGCTGTAACCCGAATGCAGAATGTCCTTGCCCAGATAGCCCGCCTCATAGGCTTCGGCAATCGCCCGCGCCACCCGCTCTGCGCCCACCGTGTACTCGCCGCGCAGGAATGCGTAGCCGATATCCGCCCCGGTGGCGTAGCCGGCCAGGATCATCCCTTCCACCAGTTGGTGTGGATCCAATTCCACGAGGATCCGGTCCTTGAAAGTGCCCGGTTCCATCTCGTCCCCGTTGGCTACCACGTAGCGCGGGTGCGGCGCTTTATCGGGAATGAAACTCCATTTGAGTCCGGTTGGGAATCCGGCCCCTCCGCGCCCCCGCAGGTTGGAGTCCTTCACTTCCTCGATCACCGCTGCCGGGGTCATGCCGCCCAGGGCTTTCCGCAATCCCTCGTATCCACCCGCGCGCTCGTAGGCCTTGAGATCCAGCGCCACGCCATCGGATCGCATGTTTCCGGTCAGCGGCTTATCGTCAGGCATCAGTCGTATTGCTCCAAAATCTGGTCAATCTTCTCCGGCGTCAGATCCCGGTGCGTGTCCTGGTCAACCATCATTACGGGCGCATGGTCGCAAGCTCCCAGGCACACCACCGGCAGCAGCGTAAACCGCCCGTCGGCCGTCGTCTCCCCGGATGCAATTCCCAATCGTTTGCAAATGTGATTGCGCTGCTGGTCTCCCCCCATAATCCAGCAACTGACGCTATCGCACAGATAGATTACGTGCCGGCCTACCGGACGCCGGAACAAGAGATTGTAGAACGTCGCCACGCCGTCCAGGTCGGTGCTCGACATTCCCAGCAATTCGCCAATGTCGTCGAGCGCTTCATCGGACAGCCATCCCCGATGCTTTTGCACGATCTTCATGGCGTCGATGCACACCGCCTTGCGGTTCGGATAGTGCGGGAACTCGGCTTCAATCTCCGTGCGTTCCTCAGGCGTCAACATGACAATCGCTCCTCATCGGTCTATATCCGCCAGCACGAAATCCATCGCTCCCAGCACCGCCAGCAGATCCGGAACCATCCGGCCGCGGCACATCATGGGCAGCATCTGCATGTGCGGGAACGAGGGCGTGCGGATCCGCGTGCGATAGGAAACCGTGCTGCCGTCGCTGATCACGTAGTAACCGTTGTTGCCCTTGGTCGCCTCGATCGCCCCCAGCGCTTCGCCCACCGGCATCACCGGCCCCCAGGTCACGCCCAAAAAATGGGTGATCAGAGTCTCGATATCGTGCATCGTGCGGTCTTTAATCGGCGGGGTGGCCAGCGGATGATCGGACTTGTAAGGGCCATCGGGCATGTGGTTCACGCACTGTTCGATGATCCGCAGGCTCTGCCGCATCTCTTCCACGCGCACCGCGGCGCGGTCGTAGCAATCGCCGTGGGTGGCCGTGGGAATGTCGAACTCAAACTGCTCAATGCCGCTATAGGGCTGCTTTTTGCGAAAATCCCACTCATAGCCACAGGCTCGCAGGCCTGGTCCGGTCATCCCCCACTCGATCGCCTCATCCTTGGTGATGACGCCGATTCCCTTTGTGCGCGCCTTGAAAATCCGGTTGGCCATCACCACGCGGTCATATTCACGCAACCGCGGCGGGAAGTAGCGGATGAAATCGCGGAACATATCGTCCCATCCCCGCGGTAGGTCATCTGCCACGCCGCCAATGCGAAACCAGTTGGGGTGCATCCGCGCGCCGGTGATCGCCTCGATCATCGCGAACGCCCGCTCCCGGTCGTTGAACGTATAAAAGACCGGAGACATCTGCCCCACGTCCTGCGCGAACGTGCCGTACCACACCAGGTGGCTGATGATGCGGAACAGTTCACTCAACATCACCCGGATCACCTGGCCCCGTGGCGGTACGGCGATGCCGGCCAGCTTCTCCACCGCCGTCAGATACGCCAGGTTGTTCATCACCCCGCCCAGGTAGTCCACCCGGTCGGTGTAGGGGATGTAGGTGTGCCAGGACTGTCGCTCCCCCATCTTCTCCGCCGCCCGGTGATGAAACCCGATCTCGGGAACGCAATCGATAATCTGCTCGCCGTCCAGTTGCAGCACGATCCGCAGCACACCGTGCGTGCCCGGGTGTTGTGGTCCCACGTTCAGAAAAATGAAATCGCTGTTTTCGCTGCTCCGCTTCATGCCCCATTCTTCGGGGCGGAAGCGCAGCAACTCCTGTTCAGCCTCGGTCTTGTCGGGCGGAAGCTGGAACGGGCCCATCTCGGTCCCGCGCGCCGGATGATCCTTGCGCAGCGGATGCCCCACCCATCTCTTGGGCATCAGAATGCGCTCCAGGTGCGGATGCCCGGCAAAGCGGATGCCGAACATATCCCACACTTCGCGCTCATACCAGTTCGCGTTCGGCCACAGATCGGTCACCGTATCCATCGAGAGCGAGTCGGACTCGAGTGGCGTCTTGATCCGGATATATTCGTTCCGTTCGAACGAGAACAAATGATACAGCACCGTGAAATCCGCGAAATCCGGTTTCGCCGGGCTGCGGTTGAGCCGCATCCGCTCATCCACCGCTGTCAGGTCGTACAGCATTTTGTACGGCGCCTGAATCTGGTCCTTCAGGTACTTCAAAACGTCATGCACCCGGCCACGCGAACACCAGCAAGTCGCCAGGCCGTCCAGCGCCGGTTGGATGGTGACGTCGGCCCCGTACCGCGCGCCCAGCGTTTCCAGAATGTGATCGGTTTGGGCGGCTGTCATACCTGGTCCGGGGTCCGCAAATTCGTCGTTTTCCGCCGCTCGTCGCGCTTCAGATCGCGCATCGACGGCTCTGGCGGCCGTACCACGTTCTGCTCGCCTACCACCCAACTGAGCGGGCGGCGCTCGGTTCCAACGGCACTCTGTAACAGATTCAACCCTTCCAGAAAGGCATCCGGCCGAGGCGGACAACCGGGAACATAGACATCCACCGGAAGAAATTTATCCACGCCCTGCACCACGCTGTAGACGTCGTACATCCCGCCGGAACTGGCACAGGCGCCCATCGCAATCACCCACCGCGGCTCCATCATCTGTTCGTAAAGCCGCTGGATAATCGGCGCCATCTTGATGAATACCGTTCCTGCAATCACAATCAAATCGGCCTCGCGCGGTGTGCCGCGAATTACCTCGGCGCCAAAGCGCGCCAGGTCGTACTTGCTGGTGATGCTGGTGGCCATCTCCACGTAACAGCAGGAGAGCCCGAAATTGAACGGCCACATCGAGTTCTTGCGCCCCCATGCCACCATGTCCTGCAGGCGCGAAAGAATCACGCTGCGCCGGACCTCTTCCTCGAAGGTGCCCCCTTCCCGGGTCGTTGTCCGCCGTTCCGGACGGCTGAAAGAAAACCGCATCGGCTATTTCACCCCTCCCGCCCCATTACTCCAATCCAGTGCGCCAATCCGCCACAGGTATGCCAGAGCCGCCACCAGAATACCGATAAAAACCGCCGCTTCCCAGAACGCTGGCCAACCCAGTTGCCGCGCCGCCACGGCCCAGGCGAACAGGAATACCGCTTCCAGATCGAAAATAACGAAGAACATCGCCATCAGGTAGAATTTCGCCGAAAGCCGCACCCGCGCGGAGCCTTCTGAAACGATGCCGCCTTCGTAGGGAGATCCGGTTGCCGGTTGATGATGGCGCTGCCCCAACAGATGGGAGATAAGCAGAATGCTGGCTAAGAGCAGTAGAACCAGCGCGAAGTAAACACCCAGTGGCCACATGAGACTGCCGCTCCTTTATAACTCCGGGAGAAACACGCTCTGACGGCCCGCGCCGGGTGTTGCACGGCGCTGTACACCGGGCCGTTGGTACTACTTTGACGAGTATCGAACGGTTTTGGAAATAGTGCATTCGTCATGAAGCCGGGAACGAATATCACGAAACCCTCATGAACGCCCGTCACAGTTCGGGAATCCTGATGAACCACCGGATTGATCGGGCTACTTCTTCGAATCCTTCCGAGGCGTAAAGCCGGTTGCCCGCCTCGTTGTCGGCCAGGCAGTCCAGGTTCGCGTGAAGGCAGCCCTGCGTCTTCAAATGCCGCAACATTCCGCGTAACATCGCCTTTCCGTAGCCCTTGCCCTGCTCGCCCGCGAAGACGCACAGCAAGTCGATGAAACCCAGTGCGGTCACGGCATCCACCGTTGCCGTAGCCAGCCCCACCGGCTTGCCGTTGACTTCACCAACCAGTATGATTTGGGTGGCGAAGATATGGGCAAAACGCGCCTGCCAGCGCTCTCGCCAGTCCTTGCCGTTCAGCGGACCAAAACGCTCATCAAGCTTTCGCGCCCAGGTAATTGGCTCAAAACTGTCGATTGTTAGCCGCTCCAGCCGGTCGTAGTCGGAAGCCTCGGCCAAGCGGAAAAATAGCACTGGATCGGAACGCATGGCTCATAGTTTCGCAACTCGCCGGGCTCTCTGTGCGAACTGCTAGAATAAAGGATTCTTACCTCCGAAGTACCAATCGTTGAAAGGAGTAATTGTTCCCGCTCATGCGCAAACCATTGATGGCCGGCAACTGGAAGATGTACAAGAACGCCGGTGAAACCGCCGCATTCTTCGACACCTTCCGCCCGGCCGTGGAGAAAACCGCCGGCCGTGATATTGTCCTCTGCCCTGTCTTTGTCAACATCCCGGCTGCCGTAGCCGCCACCGCCGGCAGCAACATCGGAATCGGCGGGCAGAATCTTTATTGGGTCCGCGAAGGAGCCTTCACCGGGGAGGTGGCCGCGCCCATGCTGAAAGCCGCCGGCTGCAGTTGGGTGCTGGTAGGCCACAGCGAACGGCGCCAGTATTTCGGCGAAACCGATGAGTCGGTCCTGAAGAAGACGGTTGCCGCCCTCGAAGCCGGCCTTAACCCGATCGTCTGCGTTGGTGAACGCCTCCAGGAGCGTGAAGCCGGAGAGACTGCCGCGGTTCTTCAGTCGCAGTTCACCGGCGGCATCGCCGGGCTTACTCCACAACAGTTCGCCGGTGTCGTCATCGCCTACGAACCGGTTTGGGCGATCGGCACCGGCAAGACTGCCACGCCCGAGATCGCTTCGGACGCCCATAAGGTGATCCGCCAGGCCGTCGCCGCCGCGTTCGGCGCGGAGGCAGCCTCCGCCGTGCGTATCCTCTACGGCGGTAGCGTCAAGCCGGACAACACCGCCACCCTGATGGCGAAGGAAGATATCGATGGCGTCCTGGTCGGCGGAGCCAGTCTCGATCCCAAATCCTTTGCTGCGATTGTGAACTACTGAATTCCACCGCGGGCCGTGGCCAACCTCCCGGCCCGCGCGCTCAACGCAGATAAAACAGGCTCAGCCGCGGCAGCTTGGCGCGTTCCAGCAGCCGGCGTTCCAGAAACTGCTTTTCGAGCATTGCCAGTTGCTCCGCGGTCATCCGGCTGCGATAGGGACGAAGCTGTAAATCCAGCTCCCGCCGGTCGGCGAACCCATCCTCTTCCGATTGCCGCGTCCTGGCCAGTGCCGTCATCTTTTCCTCGATCGCCGTCAGGCGCTGCTCCAGTTCCTCCAACCGGGCGTAGTAACCGGATGCCCCGTCACGCAATCCGCCGAGCGCCGCCGCCGCCTCCATGTACCCGGCCTCCTGCAACGCCCGGATGTTCCGCCCCAGGTACGCCTCCAGTTCCTCCAGCGTGAATGGAGCCGCGGCCACCGCCGGCTCCTCCGAGCCGCCCACCCCGGCCGAGGCCATCGCTTGCGCCTCTGCCATTACTGCCTGGGCGCAGTAAGTCAGCGAGTTGATCGATTGTAGCTTGGAACGCTTACTCGCGCGCCATTTCTCAAACGCCTGGTCGATGCCGCGTAGTACCGCCTCCAGCGGCACACCGGCGTTCTTCCAGGCTTCGATCAGCGCCCAGTCTACCGGCGACAGCAGGAATAATCCGCTGCCGCGAGCCTGCTGGAAATGCTCCTCCGTCTCGGTGAAGTAATTGAAGTAGTTGTGACCCCACTCTTCGTGGGAATCGGACGCGCCGGCGCTCACTTCGGCTGGTTCCGTTCCCAGATGATGGAGAGTCCTTTCAGCGTCAGGTCTTCGTCCACATCCTTCAGATAGCGGGAGCCCTCCACGATCAACTGTGCCTGCCCTCCGGTGGCAACCGTGCGCGTGCCCGGCCCCATCTGTTCCATCAGCCGGCTCAAAATTCCGTCAATCATCCCGATCGCGCCATAGTAAAGACCCGACTGCATGCTGCCCACCGTGTTGGTGCCGATCAGTTTCCCGGGCTTCCGGAAGTCCACCAGCGGTAACCGGGCCGTCTTGGCAAACAGTCCTTTCACCGAGATCCCAATCCCCGGACAGATCACTCCCCCCAGGTACTCGCCCGCGCCCGAGATGGCATCGAAGGTGATCGCCGTTCCCAAGTCAACCACAATGCATGGTCCGCCGTATAGTTGCAGGGCTGCAACGCCGTTCACGATCCGGTCGGCGCCCACTTCCACCGGATTGTCGTAGCGGATGGTCAGCCCGGTGTCGGTCTGCGAGTTGACAAACAGCGGCTTGCGATCGAAATAGCGTTGCGTCATCTCGGCCAGCGTTGAATCGAGCGGCGGCACCACGCTGGCGATCGCCACGCCCTGCACCCTGCCCAGCGCCAGCGACTCCAGTGAAAATAAAGTGCGCAGCAGAATACCCCACTCATCGGCCGTCTGGTCGTGAACCGTTCGCAACCGCCAGCGTTTGGCTAAGCGCCCGCCGTCGAACGCGCCGATGGTAATGTTCGTATTTCCCGCATCCAACGCTAGCAGCATGGGCGAACTCCTCCCGCCAGAATCAACTGCCGCTCGCCGTCCGCGCGCCGCACATAAAGAAAACCCGAGTCGTCCAGTCCGTCCGTCACGCCGCTAATCGCTCCCCCGGTCTGCTCCACCACCACCGCCCGCCCGAAGACGTAGGAAGACGCCCTCCGGAATCGTTCGATAATGGCGCCTTTACCCTCTCGCTCCCATCGTTCGGTCTCAATGTCGATCGCATCCAAAATCCGTGCCAGCAACGCTTCGTGTGAATGTTCCCGCCCGCTGGCCATGCGGATCGAAGTGGCGATCGGCTCCAGTTGCTCCGGCAGGCTGCGATGATTCACGTTAATGCCGATGCCCGCTACCACCGCGTCCCCATGCAGTTCGGTCAGGATACCGCCGCACTTGCGCTCGCCAATGAGCACATCGTTGGGCCAGCGCAGGTCACACCGTACGCCGCATTCATCCTCAATCGCCGCGGCCGTAGCCACGCCCAGCGCCAGCGTTATCACTGGAATCTCGGCTGCGGCAACCGGCAGCCGCAGCACAATCGAAAAATAAAGTCCGGCATCCTGTTCGGAATGCCAGCGCCGCCCGAAGCGCCCGTGTCCGGCGGTCTGTTTGTCTGCCCCCGCTACCGTGCCGGTCGGGCATCCGGCCGCCGCCAGTCTCACCGCTTCATACATCGTCGAATCCACCGATTGAAACCAGTGAAGATTGCGTCCGGTAATCTTGCGCGGATCGAACGGCATCACAGTAGGTTGATACGGAAATTCAGGTTCACCGCCGGCGCCGAATGGGTGATCGCTCCCACCGAAATGTAGTCTGCGCCCGTCGCCGCATACTCGCGAATCGTGTCCAGGGTAATCCCTCCGGATAGCTCCACCATGGTCCGTCCGCCGATGAATCCCATCCATTCGGTCGCTTGCAGCGGCGTCAGGTTGTCCAGCAGCAGGTGGTCGGCGCCGCACTCCAACGCCTCCGCCAGTTCCTCGTGGGTCCGCACCTCGATCTCCACCGGCAGCCCGCTCTTCTGCGCCGCCCCGATCGCCTGCCGCACGCCACCGGCCGCAACAATGTGGTTGTTCTTGATCAGGATAGCGTCAAACAATCCGATCCGGTGGTTTTCCGCGCCTCCGGCCGCCGCCGCCATCTTTTCCAGCCGCCTCAGACCCGGAGTCGTCTTGCGGGTATCCAGCAGGCGTGCCTTAGTGCCGGCCAGTTCGTCCACGTACCGCCTGCTCAAGGTGGCGATCCCGCTCAGCCGCTGCAGGAAGTTCAACGCCGTGCGCTCGCACTCCAATAGCATCCGCGCCGTGCCCCGGACGTAGGCCACGGCCTGGCCCGTCACCACCGGGCTGCCGCTGTTAACCTCCAGCCGCAACTCGGCCGCGCCGCCGCGCATGCCAAAGATCAGCGGCAGCAACTCCACGCCGGCAACCACCATCTTCTGCCGTGCGACGAAGAGCCCCTCCGCCATCCGGTCGGCCGGAACGCAGCTATTGGAAGTGACGTCCCCGCTCCCGATGTCTTCTTCCAACGCCCGGCGTACCGCATCGATCACCTCGGGATGTTCGGTGTCGAAATTCATTTCAATCCTTCAAGGGCCTCGCGCGTCTTGGCAGATTGAGCCGCGTACTCGGCCAGCTTCTCGCGAATCGAAGCCACCACCTGCTCAGGCGCCCGCGCCACGAACACTTCGTTGTCCAACTGCCGCCGCGAGTTGGCTATCAACTTCTCCAGTTGCTCCACTTCTTTCGCCAGCCTCCCGGACAGCCCCTCGATCTGAGCCTCGGGAATCTTCAGAATCAGGTCGAACTCCGTGGTCGATCGCCGCAATCCGGCCATTCGTGGCGCCGTGCCTTCATGCAGTTCCACCTCTAAATTCCCCAACTTCTCGATGGCGTTCATCTGATCCCGCGCCACCTCGATCGCCGTTTCGTGCGCGTAAAGCGCCGCATCGAGCCGCTGCTTCTGGTCCAGCTTCAAATCGGCGCGCATCGCCCGGGCTGCCGTAATAATTTCCTGCAGCACACCCATCTGCCGCTCGCTGCGATTAAAGGAAGCCGCCTGGTTATACCGCGGATAGCGCACCAGCGAAATCGAAGGCGGCAGATCCTGCCGCTCCCCCTTCAGCCGCTGCCACAGTTCCTCGGTCAAAAACGGCATCACCGGGTGCAGAAGCCGGAGTACGGCCTCAAACACGGTCAGCATATTGCGCCAGTCCGCATTCATCCCGGAAGCTTCCCGGAAGCGTAGCTTCTTCAGCTCCACGTACCAGTCGCAGAATTCGTGCCAAACGAAGCGCCACAGCGTCTGCGCCGCGTCATGGTAGCGGTAGTTCTCCACCGCCCGGTTCACTTCATCGGCCGCGCGGTTTAGCCGGCTGAAGATCCACCGGTCCTCGAGTGCCACTTCCAGGCTGGCGCTGCCCGGCTCAGGCAGCGGAAGTTCTTCACCCCCTTCTGCCATCCACGGCTGCACCCCGCTCCGCTCCATGTTCAGAAAAATAAAGCGGGCCGCGTTCCACACCTTGTTGGCAAAAGCGCGCGAACTCTCCATCCGGCTTTCGCTCAATACAATATCGGTGCCCGGCGCCGCGCCCAACAGTAGCGACATGCGGATGGCATCGGTGCCGTAGCGGTTGGTAATCTCCAGCGGATCGACCGTGTTGCCCTTGGTCTTGGACATCTTTTGCCGCTCGGCATCCCGCACCAGCCCGTGGATGTACACCTGGCGGAACGGAATGTCACCCGTGCATTCCAGGCCCATCATGATCATCCGTGCCACCCAGAAAAACAGGATGTCGAACCCGGTAATCAAAAGCGAGGTCGGATAATAAGCCGCCAGATCCCGGGTCTGTTCCGGCCAGCCCAGCGTCGAAAACGGCCACAGCGCGGAACTGAACCAGGTGTCCAGCACGTCGGTGTCCTGCTCCAGGCGCGCCGATCCGCAATGGGCGCACGCCGTGGGGGCCTCCACCGCCACGTTTACCTTGGCGCAATCGCCGCAGTGCCAGGCCGGGATCCGGTGGCCCCACCACAACTGCCGCGATACGCACCAGTCGCGGATGTTATGCATCCACTCGTAATACGTCTTCACCCAGTTCTCCGGAATGAACTGGATGCGCCCCTGCTCCACCGCCTTGATGGCCGGCTCGGCCAGCGGCTTCATTTTTGCGAACCACTGGATCGAAACCAGCGGCTCCACCACGGCTTTACAGCGCTGGCATTTGCCGATGGCAAGCTGGTGCGTCTCCACCTTCACCAGCAGGCCTTGCGCCTGGAGGTCTTCAACAACTTTGCGCCGCGCCTCGAAGCGGTCCAACCCCTGGTAGACACCGGCCGCCACCGTCATCCTGCCGTCTTCGCCAATCACCCGGATGTGCGGTAAATCGTGCCGCCTGCCTGCCTCAAAATCGTTCGGGTCATGCGCCGGAGTCACCTTCACCACGCCGGTGCCGAACTTGGGGTCCGCCAGTTCATCCAGAATGATCGGGATGTCGCGTCCCATGAGTGGCAGCTTCACCGTCCTGCCATGCAGCGCCCGGTAGCGATCGTCGCGCGGGTTGATCGCCACCGCCGTATCACCCAGCATAGTCTCGGGGCGCGTCGTCGCCACCACCACCGAACCGCCGCCGCCATTCACCGGGTAGCGGATGTGCCACAGGCTCCCCTCGGTCTCCTCGTGCTGCACTTCCAGGTCGGAAAGCGCCGTGTGGCACCGCGGGCACCAGTTCACCATGTATTCGCCGCGGTAGATCAGACCCTTGTCGTACAGCCTCACGAAAACTTCGCGCACCGCCCGCGACAACCCCGGGTCCAGCGTGAAACGCTCCCGGCTCCAGTCGCAGCTGGCCCCCAGGCGGATCATCTGCTGCTTGATGGTGCCGCCATACTGCTCCTTCCACTGCCACACGCGCCGCTCGAACTCCTCGCGCCCCAGCGTCCTCCGGTCCAGGCCCTGCTTGGCGAGTTCACGCTCCACCACCATCTGCGTGGCAATGCCTGCGTGGTCCGTGCCCGGAAGCCACAGCGTGTTGTCGCCCATCATGCGGTGCCACCGCACCGTCAGATCGATTTCGGTGTGCTCCAGCATGTGGCCGATGTGCAGGACGCCGGTGACGTTGGGAGGGGGGATTACCAGTGAGAAAACGCGGCCGGGTTTGTTCGGATCCGCATGGTAGATGCCGCTAGTGATCCACCATTCGGCCCACCGCGGCTCAAAGAGCTGCGGTTCATAGACTTTTTCGATTTGCATCCGGGAATCATCATTTTAACACCCGCCATCGGGTGCTCACTTCATCGCCAGAAACCGGTCGATGAGCCTGGAGAAATCCTCCAGCGAAATGGCGCCCGGAATCAACAGGCCGTCCACCCCCTCCGGCGTCGTCCGCCCCAGGATAAACGAAGGTGTCCCCCGGATCCTGGAACGTAGCGCCTTTTCGGCCTCGGTTTTTACCGCCTGCTCGTACTTGCGCGAATTCAGGCACGACGTGAACGCGCTTGGTTCAACGGAAGCGCTCCGCGCCAGTCCTTCCAGTCCCGCCCGGTTGAGCTTGTCCGGATTGGCCGCCACCACGTCCCGCATCTGCCAGTAGAGATTCTGGTCACCCGCACACCGCACCGCCTCGGCCGCCTGAACCGCGTTGCCATGGAACCCTAGCGGCAGGTCGTGCTGGGTGAAGCGTACCTTCCCCGTATCGATGTACTTCCTCTTCAGCAGCGGAAAGGTCGCCGTATGGAACTGGCGGCAGTACGGACACTGGAAATCAGTGAACTCCACCAGAGTCACCGGCGCTGCCGCCGAGCCCAATATCGGAGCGCCGTCCGCCACCCGCATCCGCGCCGGCGGCAATTCCACTTTCTGCGGCTCTTGTGCAAAGCCGCACACCGCCAGTATCACCAGTAAACCGCGCCACATTCATCCATCATACCGGGCCGTGCCGCCGCCTCTCAGAAACAGAGCAGCAAGTTCCAGATGTAGAGATACGCCAGCCTCTCGCTCGCTTCCCACTGCGATCGAATTATCTCCATGTCGCCTAATACGGGCGGCATCCGTGCCAACTTCTCCTCAAACGGATAGCAGACGCCCGGGCGCGGGTGGGGTGCGGTCATCCAACCTGGTATTCCGGCCGTTGCCGCCGGCGCTGCCGCCTGCCCGTTGCCCGAGGGTGATGACGCACCGCGGTAGACGCCGTACTCCAGCGTGGCGTCAGTCATCGCCCGCAAGTTCTCAATCGTCGCGTCGCTCTGCATGATGGCGCTGGCATCCATCAGGTACCCACCCTCGGCGCCGATCGTCTCAATCAGCCACCGGCATCGCGCCTTCACCTCCTCCGGCGTACCGAAGGCCATCAGCGTATTGGGAACCCCGCCGCTCAGGCAGAACTTCGCCCCCAGCACCCGGTGCGCCTCTAGTGGATCGCCGCGGTCGATATGGTAAATCAGGCTTCCGGCCGGTTGCTTCGCAAATGTTTCCAGATGCGCGTCCCACTTACCCTCGGCATACATCAGCACTTGATTGCCCTGTGCCCACAGCGCGTCGAAAATCGGCTTCAGCGTCGGCCAGTAGATCGTGTGGAAGTGTTGCTTGGAGATAAAGGGCGTCGAGCCCCGGTGCATCCAAATGGGAATCGGAACCAGCTTTTGCGGGTCAGCGCCGGTCAAGGCGTAATACCCCAGGTGAGGCATCAGCGCCTGGCACGCTGCCAGCACCTTGTCGGGAATCTCCATCAGGTCGAACGCGAGCCCCAGATAACCTCGCAACTTGTCCGCCAGCATGTCTAGCGGCGCCCTCAACATGCCGCAAATTGACGGCGGCGTCCCGCACTCCCGCCGCATCCGCTCGATTTGCGGGCCGAATGCTGAAAAGTAGCTCTGCATCGCCATCCCGCCCTTCACAAAGGAGAGATTGTTGCGATAGGAAGTTGCCGTTCCTTTGGCGCTGACCTCGGCTGTCACTCGCGGCAGCCATGTCTCGTATAGAAACCGCGTGGGGTCGGCGATGAACTCGTCGTACTCCTCGCGCTTCATGAACGCCGCATCTTCGGCCGGCTCCCGGTACTGGAATCCCACATCGGGTTCCACGTGGATGCCTGGCACGCCGAAGTAACGAAGCCCGATCGCCTCGGTCAACCCGGTCCATACGAACACCATGTTGGGAACCACCGCATCCCACTCGAAGTCGCGGCAGCAGCGGATTACGGCCTCGAATGCATTGTTATAGTCGTGCGTCACTTCCTGGCAACTATAGCCCGCATAGCGCGCCGTCACTTCCGCGGTGAACGGGCGCAGTGGAACGCGGTCCGGCATTCGGTTCCGCATCGCGCTGACGTAACGGTCCAGGCGCTCGGCGTACAGTTGCTCCCGATGAACGGAGACATCCGGCTCGGTCGTCATAGTAAAGAGAGAGTAACACATGCGAATCTCCGTCAAGGTCCGCCCGAGCTCAAGTTTAGAAGCCGCTCCAACATCGCCGCGGTACAATCGGATAACGCTGCACCATCCACCGGACAGGGTCCGGAGAGTCTGAACGCATGCCGGTATTCAACACGCTCTATTTGGAACCAAGCCCAATGGTTCGCGCTCCGCAAGCCGAAGCGCTGCGTGCATCCGGCGCCGCTGTCACCGAACTGGACGATGTGGCATCGCTTCCGGCCGAACTCCAACGTCTCCGGCCCGATCTGCTGCTGGTGGGTTCCACCGTCTCACCCGCCGCTCTCCAGAAGGCCTGTGACGGTTGTAATTCCCTGCCGCCGCTGGTCTGTCTGGCCGGTCCCCAAGCCGACTACCACCTCCTGGCCGGCCTCCGCCCTGCGGCCATCCTCGCTCAATCGGCCGGTTGGCCCGCCACCGTAGGTGCCGTTCAAGCCATTCTGCAGGGCATCTCCGGCCGCCCGGCGCCCGTCAGCGAGTCCCCCGTTGGCATCCGCGACAATGCGCTCAACGCGCTCTGGGAGAGCGAAAAGCGCTATCGCGGCATTGTCGAGAATGCCGCCGAGGGTATCTGGTCTCTTGACTGCGGCCGCGTGACTACCTATGTCAACACCCGCATGGCGGAACTGCTCGGCTTTCAGCCCAGCGAAGTCGTCGGCCATCGCGCCAGCGAGTTTATCTTTCCGGAAGACCGCCAGCGCGCGCGGGAGAAGTTTACCACCTGCCTTGCCGGCGAGCCGGTGCGCTTCGACTTCCGCCTGCGGCGCCGCGACCAGGGCGAACTGTTCGTCACCATCGCCGCCAGTCCGGTCTTCAACCAGGCAGGCCAGGTCACCGGCGTCGTCGGCCTGCTCACCGACGTCACCACCCGCGAACTCATCGAGAGCCAACTCCAGACTCTCCTCCAGGAGCAGGAAGCCGAGCGGGTTTTCCTTCAAACCCTGCTCGACAACCTTCCGGTCGCCGTCGCCGTCCTCGACGCCCGGAATTTCCACTACCGTTTCCTCAATGCCGCCATGCGGCGCAGCTTTTTTCACGGTCCCAAACCGGTCGCCAAACAGCCCGAAGACGTCCATCCGCAACTCGGGCAGGGCCTGCTGGAGTCCTGCCGCCAGGTGATCGCTTCCGGCGAGCCGCTCCGGCTACGCGAATTCGAGCCGGCCACCGAACCCGGTGAAGAGAGAACCTTCTGGGATGCCGATTACCTTCCTGTCTGCGACGAAAGCGGCAAGGTCACCGCCATCATCTTGATCACCCGCGAAGTTACCGCCAGCGTCCGTAACCGGCGGCGGGAAGAGGAAATGCGCGCCGAAGCCGAAGAGCGCGCCCGCGACGCCGAACGCGGCCGCGAGGCGCTCGAACAGGAAGTGGCGCGCCGCTTGAGTCTCGAAGACCAGTTACGCCGCTCCAACCAGGACTTGCTTCAGTTCGCCTACGTAATCTCGCACGACCTCCAGGAGCCGATGCGCAACGTGGCCTCGTTCTCCCGCCTGCTGGTTCAGCGCTACAAGAGCAGCTTCGATGCGCTGGGTGAAGAGTTTCTCGGCCATATCATGGCGTCCGCCGACCGCATGCGCCAGATGATTGACGACCTGCTCGTCTATTCCCGCGTGGCCCATGACTCTTCTTCCCATTTCGATACCGTCCCCATGAATCGCGTCGTGGCCGAGGCCATGGCCAATCTGGAACGAAGCATCACCGAAAATCAGGCCACCATCATCTGCAACGACCTTCCCGAAGTCTCCGGCGAGTTCGGACGCCTGGCGCAGCTGTTTCAGAACCTGATCGGCAACGCCATCAAGTACCGCTCCGCCGAGCCGCCGCTGGTGAAGATCTCCGCCCGCCTCGAGGATCGCAAGTGGCTCTTTTCAATCTCCGATAACGGCGTGGGTATCGAGCCCCGCTACGCCGAGCAGATCTTCGGCGTCTTCCGCCGCCTTCACGGGCGCGAGTACCCGGGAACCGGTATCGGCCTCGCCATCGCCCGCCAGATCGTCGAACGCCACGGAGGCCGCATCTGGGTGGAATCGGATGGCGCAAACGGCTCCACGTTCCATTTCACGCTCCAGCCCTGCCGCGGGAGTTAAAGCGCCGCCACTTTTTTCTGCCGTAACAGGAAGTAAATTCCTACCACGCTCAGTGCCATCCCGTTGGCAAGTACAATTACCGGCGTCGATACCACCTTGGTCAACCCTCCCGCCACTAGGTTGCCGATTGGCGTGCCGCCGCGGAAAGCGACGTTGTAGACGCTCATTACCCGGCCGCGCATCTCGTCGGGAACAATTAACTGCACCACCGTACCGATCGTCGTGAACGCGCCCATCAGCACTGCCCCGGTGATTACCAGGATTGCGCAGCTCAGCGCCAGCCGGTTGGAGATGCCGAATGCCGCCATCAGTCCACCCAGCAGTACCAGCAGAAATAGCGCCTGCTGGCCCTGCTGCTTCCCCTGTCCGAGCGCGCCCACAATCAATGCTCCAAAAATCGAGCCTACCGCCGACATCGACAAAAGCAGCGTGTACTGGCTCGGACCGCCGTGCAGTATGTCCCGCGCGAATACCGGCAGGAACATGATCAGCGGGCCGGCCAGCATCGTCATCAGAAACGTCAGCACAATCAGCCCCGGCATCGCGTCCCGCTTGCTGATGAAGTCGATTCCGCCGCGCATGCTCTCCATGATCGATGCCGTGCTCGGACCCGGAACGTAACTCAGCTTGATCACTACCAGGGAAACGATCACCGCCAGAAACGACATCGCGTTCAAACCGAAACACCACGCCGGCCCCAACTGGGTCAACGCGACGCCGCCCACTACCGGGCCAATCAATCGTGCCAGGTTGAATTGCGCCGCGTTCATCGCCAGCGCATTCTTCAAGTCCTCCGGGCCCACCAGCGTCGGCAGCAGCGCCTGGTATGCCGGTCCTCCGAACGATTGCGCGATTCCGCTGACAAACGACAGGCACAGTATGTGCCACACCTTTACCACGCCGGTGGCAAATAACACCGCCAGCACCGTGGCGCTGGTCATCTGTAACACCTGGGAGAACAGCAGTAGTTTGCGCCGGTCCATGCGGTCCGCCACCACGCCGCCCACCATCGAAAACAGCAGAATCGGAAAATCACCCAGGAACGCGTCCAACCCAAGCAGAAACGGCGACCCGGAAAGTTGCAACACCAGCCAGCTCTGCGCCAGCTTCTGCATCCAGGTCCCGATGCTCGAGGTGCACGCGCCCATCCACATGATGCGGAAGTCGCGATGCTTGAATGCACTGAAGACTTTACGGATCAAACAAAATCATCCCGTTCCACCAACACGCTCTCAAGCTAGCGGCTTCGGCCTCGCAATCAGGTGCAGAAGGTTGCCATCCCTATCGCGGAAGAAAACCAGCCGGTTACCCGAATTCTCGTACGGCGGCCCCTCAAATCGCACACCCTTGGATTTCAGCAGCTCATAGCCCTGGTCAAAGTCATCGACCAGAATCGCCAGGTGCCGGATTCCCGGATCGGCCGGCTTCGCCTGCTCGAGTTCGCCGTTCGACGGGATAATCTCCAGCATCGAGCCGTTCGCCGCTTTCACGAAAAAGAACTTGTCGTAGTGGAAATTGATCACGAATTCCAGGTGTTCCACATACCAGTTGGCCAGCCGCTCCGGATCGGATGAAGCGATGGCCGTGTGCTCCAGGCCCTTGAACATAACGGGATTGTAGCAGACGCCGCTCGCCCGGCTTGGCTCAGTGGACCAGCGCCCGGTGCAGGTCCTCGAGTGTCAACTCCAGCGATTGCCGCGGCAGCGTTCTCACAATCGGATTGATCAGCCAGCCCACGCCCGTCGGCACCGCGCGGCTCAACGTGATCGCCTCGCACTCCACGTATGTGCCCCCATCCCGCTGCTCGAAGCGCCAGTACGAGTTCATTCGCCACAGGAAGCCGTGGTCTTTATCCGGAGGCACCGGGTGCTCCCCCGGTTTGCCCGCGCCATCGATTTCCTGGGATCGCGTCATCACCGAACGGCTCTGCCACCGGTTGGCATCCAGTTTCCGGTACACCACCGTGTGCTCGGTGTCGTAAACCACCGTGATGACCTTCTTCTTCAGCAGGCGCAAGTAAATCCGGAACGTGTTCCCGTCGCGGCTCAGCAGCTTGGAATCCACCACCTCCGGCTTGTAGAAATCCTTGTGATGATTGTAGTCTTGAACAAACCGGATCACGTGGTCCAGGCCAACCCCGGGAAGAAAGACCGCTCCCAACCAGTCATGGATGATGCCGTCGGGTGCCTCCAGCATTCCGTCGCCGCGGTATGGCTCCACCAGTATCTCGCCGTTTTTGACATCCCTCAGCCGCGCTGGAGAATTGGCCACCTGGAGAAAGCCGCCGGGGCTGTTCGCCCGTTGCGCCATCGCTTGCTCGCGGCCGGCGGCGTAACGCTCAAATGCCTGCACCGTCGCCGCGTCGGGTTGTCCGGCTAACGCCACGGCCACCGGCATCAACGGCAAAACGGCGAACAAAATCGTTCTCAATGTCTTACTCCTCGATGAAGCGGTGATAAAGCCCCATGTAGTAAGGCAGTAGAAACACCGCGCCATCGCCCAGCGCATGGCCGCGTCCGCCCGAATTCAGTTGGTACGGATTGTGGTTCCAGTAGGCGAAAAATCGCTCGTCGGCCGGAAGCACCTTGCCGTTTCGGCGATAACCCATGCCTTCGATTTCGTCATCATCAGGCAGGAAGGAGCGCAGGTGGATGATGTCTTTGCGCTGCGCATTCCGCTGGCCCCAATCGACCCGGTTCCTCGGCAGGCGCTGTAACGTATCCAGCGAATCCTCCAGCCAGGAGCCTTTCGGCGTCAGATCCTCAGTCCGGAAGGCGCTCTGGAATTTTTTGCCCGTCAAACCCGCCGCCGCCACGAAGTTGAAAAACGGATTCATCTCCGGCCGCTCCACGCTCCAGTAACCGGCCAGGGACTTGGCATAGCGCTCCACCACTTCTTCATCCGTCTCGTACTTCAACAGGTGGTAATAACACATGAACGCCATCTCGTCATCGGACTGGTTGCCCGTGCCCGGGCCCGCCGTTACCTTGGCCACCATGGCATTGGTCGCGTAGTTGTGTTCGTTGATCAGCCTCCGGTACGCCTCCCCGTACCTGGCGTCGCCGGTGACGTGCTCGGCCACCTTCAGATAGGACAGCATGCTCAGCGAATTCAAACCGCGCTCGGTCAGAAACATCTTGCCTTCGTTGAGGCTTACCGGGTCGAAAATCGCCCACCGCGTCGGCTTCCCATCCCAATCCACCAGCGCATAGTTGTGCGCCAGCAGATGATCGGTGATCACCCGGACAACTTCTTGGACGTCTCGCTTCTCCCCGGCGGTTTCCGCTACCAGGTCGTAATAGAGGCCGTAGAAGAAGTAGTGCCCGTCCAACTCGTCCGAACTGGTGTCCGTCTTCCAATACCATTTCCCGTCGGCGCTCTTGGGCCACCGCGGGCTCATCACCTTCCACAACCGGTCGCGCCGCGCCCGCCGGTGCTCGTCACGCGCCGCCGAATCCTGGAGGTTGGGATCCGGCCCGCTCGTAGGCAGAATCGAGCGGGCAGGGAAGCCCGGTGGCGCCGGATGTTCGCCGCCTTGCGTTACCTGGCTCAGAAACCGCAACGCCTCGAACGCCTTTCGCGCTCGCCGCTTGGCCGCCGGGTCGTGCGTGGCGCCGTAGGCAAAGCACTCGCCCGCGCCGTACATGGAGGTCCACAGCCCGTCGTTGTCGCTGTCGTGTTGCACCCAACGGCTCTTATCCCCCGCCACCGGCAGTGAAACCGACAGAACGTACTCGTACGGTGTTCGCCGGTGGCGCAGGTCGATCTCTTTTTCAAAGTATTCGGCCTTGCTCCTGAGTGTTGCGGACCGCCGCTCGATCACCGCCAGCCCCCGCGCGGTGGCGATTGAAGCGTCCCCATTGGCGTTAATCGCCAGCGCCCGCACATCATCGTCAGGGAGCCACCGCCGCCCCTGCCGGTATTCCCAGGTCTTGCCGTCGTATCGGATCGCGCCCATCCGGGTGCCGAACCACATCACCCCAGCCGGCCCCGCGGCAATCGCCGTGAAATCGTCGTAGGGCAAGCCTTCCCGGCCGGTAAGCAGTCGCCACCCGCTGGCATCGCGCCGCCCAAGCCCTTGTGGACTGGCGAACCACAACCTGCCTTCCGAGTCGAAGGACACCGCGCGGACATCCACCGGCGACCAGGAGCGTGCTCCCTCCGCCGGATAAACCGCCGTCCACCCGCTTTCCGTCGAGGTGAATAACCCCCCATCGGCGGCCAGCGCAAGCTCACCACCGGGGCCAATCGCGACGGCCCGCGCATCTCTCACACCGCCCGGCAACGCAATCGGTGACCACCGCGCCCTGCGCTCAAACAACGCGGTGCCCGTGCCGTAAACCACTCGCTCACCGCGCGCCGACAGAATCCTGCCGCCACCCAGCGGCAGGTCGTAAATCTTGTTTCCACTCGCCGCCTCATACAGCGCACCGCCCGAAACCACCAGGACGCCTCCGCCCTGCGCGGCGCACAATTCGGCTGCTCTCCCGCTCCATCCTTCCACCGCGGACCACCGGCCGCCTGCCCGCCGGAACAATCCCTCCGCCGTTCCCGCATAATCGCCGGCTACGCAAAGGATGGGCTGTCCCGCCAGTTCCACCCGGGGAACCTCTTCGATGTAGGCTCCCGCCCATGCCGCGGAACTCGCGGCCAGCAGACCGAAAAACAACGAAAACGATCTCATAACCTGGAAAGCCCCAGTGTAGTCCATAAATCGGTCAGCCTGAGAGCCTGCCTGCGCAAAGCGCCTCGTGCCGAAATGTTGTGGTTGCGATGGTCGAACCATCGGAGTGATCGTGGCTGCAAGACAGAAGAATCGCCAGTTCCAGTAAAATAATCCTGGACATAATTTGATAATCATGCGATTATCGAACCATGGCCGACAGGAGATCACCGGTGCCGGCAAAGCTGAAACAGGAAGAGGTGAGCCTGTACGCGGACACATTCGCCGCGCTTGGCAGCGAGCCGCGGCTGCGCATCATGCGGCTGCTGTTATGGGCGCATCCGGGCGGCTTGGTCGTGGGCGAGATCGCCGAAGAACTGGATGTGACGGCGAGCACTCTCTCGCACCATCTGGACAAGCTCAGGAACGAAGACCTCGTGCATGTGCAACGAGAGGGCACGTTTCTACGCTATTCGGCGAACACGGCAGCCCTGGAGCGGCTTCTGGGCTTCCTGTATGCGGAGTGTTGTACGCGCAACAAGGCTGTTGAGCCGCGGAAAGTCGTTTGCTGCGAGTAGGAGGCGGGAATGAGCGAAATCAAAGACATTGTCAGGGAGAAGTACGGTCAGGCGGCGCTGCGGGTTGTTGCGGGCGAAGGTAACGCATGCTGTGGGAGCAGCCCGTCGTCCTGCTGCTCGGGCGGCGATCCGATCACGTCAGAACTGTACGATCAGCTTCAAAAGGACGATCTGCCCGAAACGGCGGTGCTGGCCTCGCTGGGCTGTGGAAATCCGACTGCGCTCGCCGAGCTGAAGCCGGGTGAGGTTGTTCTCGATCTTGGAAGCGGCGGTGGTATCGACGTTCTGCTCTCGGCGAAGCGCGTTTCGCCAGGCGGGAAAGCCTACGGTCTCGATATGACGGACGAGATGCTGGCGCTCGCCCGCGACAACCAGAAGAAGGCCGGCGCCGGCAATGTGGAGTTCCTTAAGGGGGAGATCGAGAACATTCCGCTGCCCGATAACTCCGTGGACGTCATCATCTCGAATTGTGTGATCAATCTTTCGGCGGACAAGGACCGGGTTCTGCGTGAAGCATTCCGCGTCCTCAGGCCCGGCGGCCGCCTGGCGGTCTCCGATGTGGTCACGCGCGGCCGGATCCCCGAGGAGATCCGCAAGAGCATGCTGCTTTGGGTAGGCTGTGTGGCCGGCGCTCTTGAAGAGAACGAGTACCGGTCGAAGCTCAGCGCGGCGGGGTTCGGCGGCATCGGCATCGAGCCGACCCGGATCTACCGCCGCGAAGACGCAGTCACCTTCCTGGCGGATAAGGGAATCGATCTGGAGAAGGTCGGCCCGCTCGTCGACGGCAAGTTCATGAGCGCATTCGTTCGCGCCAGCAAACCTGCCGAAACGTAGAGGCGCGCGTCGCTGGACCCCATTAGCCGCCGGCTTTCCTTTCTCGACCGGCGTTTTACGCTGTGGATCTTCAGTGCGAAGATCCTCGGCGTGGGAACGGGATGTGCGCTTTCCGGTGCCGTCACGGTTGTAACCAGCGTGCAAGCAGGGTTAACTTCGATTCCCATCGCCACCGGCCTGCTCGATGAGCGGAACCACTGGGCCAGGGCGGGAAATCTCCGGTTCCGTCCACCGCCGGCAAACAAGCTAATCTGGAAACTGTGACGGCACCCATCGGAATCATCGGCGGCAGCGGACTGTACTCCATGCCCGGTTTTGAAGCACACCAGGAGGTTACTCTCGATACGCCTTTCGGCTCTCCCTCGGATGCCTTCGTCGTCGGTAAACTGGCCGGAAAGGATGTGGCATTTCTCGCCCGCCACGGCCGGGGCCATCGTATCTCCCCATCGGAGCTGAATTTTCGGGCCAATATTTACGGCATGAAGATGCTCGGGGTGGAGCGTATCCTGTCGCTCAGCGCCGTTGGCTCGCTCAAAGAAGAACATCACCCGCTCGATTTTGTCATTCCCGGCCAGTTCTTCGATCGTACCCGCGGGCGCATCTCCACCTTTTTCGGCGAAGGCCTGGTGGCCCACATCAGCTTTGCCGATCCGGTTTGCCCCGAACTCTCCGCCCTGGTCCAAACTGCCTGTGCGTCGGCCGGGGTCAACGCCAAACAAGGCGGAACGTACCTCTGCATGGAAGGCCCCGCCTTTTCCACCAAGGCTGAGTCGAATGTCTACCGCTCCTGGGGCATGGATGTGATCGGCATGACCAACCTCCAGGAGGCCAAGCTGGCGCGCGAGGCCGAGATCTGTTACGTCACCATCGCCATGGTCACCGACTACGACTGTTGGCACGAAGAGCACGACGCCGTCACCGTCAGCGACATCATCGCCAATCTTTCACACAACGCGGCCAACGCCGCCAAAGTGGTAGCCGCCGCCGTCGCCGCCATGCCCGCCACCCGAGCGTGCAAATGCGGATCCGCGCTCGCCCATGCTCTGATCACCGAACGCAACTCGATCCCGCAAGCGGCACGCGAAAAGCTCGCCCTACTGGTACGTAAATATCTCGACCGGTAACCGGCGCAGACCTGAATTGCGCACCGGCGCGGCGCCGCCTGAACCCCCGTCACCCGCTGCCGGCAGCATGCCCTAGCAGCACTTCGGACGAACATACTTAGCCCGTAGCCTGCCATCGCTAAACGCGCGCCACTCCTCGGCCGAATGGGTTCGCCCATGCCGCCGCAGGTGTCGCGCGTAGGCGCTCTCATCGCTCAACTCCCGCGCCAGGCCCAGCAGAATTCGTCCCAGTTTACGCAATCGCTTCACAACTCCTCCGCGCTCAGCCGCGAGATCACGAACGGCGCCTCGTTCACCGCCGCATCCCGTGTGCCCCTCAGTACGCCCGCCCACACCCGCACCGAATCAACCACAATCGCCGTCACCAGCACCAGAAACACGCCGCACACCACCGCGTCCAGCCGCGCATTGAAAGCCATCGCCTCGGTCGCCGCCACTTGCGCCGCCGCCACCTTGCCGCTGGCGATCGCCACCTCCAGCGCATCGGCCTGGGCCAAAAATCCCAGCCGCGGCAGCGGCGAAAAAATCTTCTGCCAGGCGCCCGTGTAAGTCACCACCAGCAGCCACGCAAGTGGCGTCATGGTGATCCACGCATATCGGGCGCGGTGCATCTTGATCAGAATTGTCGTTGCCACGCATAATGCAATCGCCGCCAGCAACTGGTTTGAAATGCCAAACAGAGGCCACAGCGAGTTGATTCCCCCCAACGGATCCCGCACGCCCTGGTAAAGGAAGTACCCCCAGGCAACCACAATCAGCGCGCTGGTGGCATATACGCCCGGCATCCAACTGGTTCTGCCCAGCGGTTTCCACACGTGGCCCAGCAGGTCCTGCAGCATGAACCGCCCCACCCGCGTGCCCGCATCGATAATCGTCAGAATGAACAGCGCCTCGAACATGATGGCGAAGTGATACCAGAAGCCCAGAATCGCCTGCCCGCCGCCGCTTCGCGCGAAAATGTGCGCCATGCCCAGCGCCAGCGATGGCGCCCCGCCCGTGCGGAAAAACAGCGTTGTCTCCCCTACGCTCTTCGCCAGTTCACTCATCGTCTCGGCCGTAACCGGAAAGCCCCAACTGGAAATCGTCGCCACCGCCGCCGCCGGCGTCGCTCCCACAATACCTGCCGGCGAATTCACCGCGAAGTACACACCCGGCTGCAGCACACAGGCCGCAATCATCGCCATAATGGCCACAAAGCTCTCCAGCAGCATCGCTCCGTAGCCCACCGGCAGCGCATGGCTTTCCTTGGCGATCATCTTCGGCGTCGTCCCCGACGAAATCAGCGAATGAAAACCGGAGATCGCTCCGCAGGCGATCGTAATGAAACAGAACGGAAAGATTTTTCCCGCGAAGATCGGCCCGCTGCCATCCGCAAACCGTGTGAACGCCGGTAACTCCAATTGCGGCCGCGCAAATAGAATTCCCACCGCCAGCATCAACACCACGCCCAGCTTCACGAACGTGCTCAGGTAGTCCCGTGGAGCCAGCAGCAGCCACACCGGCAGCGCGCTCGCCAGAAACCCGTAAGCGATAATCGAAAACGCCAGTGTCAACCCGCCATAGGTGAACCACGGCGCCCATGCCGCTGACTGAGCTACCGCCTGACCTCCGAAAACGCTCGCCACTACCAGCGCAAATCCGATCAACGAACACTCCAGCACCTTGCCCGGCCGCCAAAACCGCAGATACAGGCCCATGAACACCGCGATCGGCATCGTCGCCGCGATGGTGAAGGTTCCCCACGGACTGCCTGCCAGCGCATTCACTACCACCAGGCCAACCACTGCCAGCAGGATGATCATGATCAGCAGCACCGTCAGCAGCGCCGTGAATCCGCCCAGGCTGCCAATCTCCTCCCGTGCCATCTGCCCCAGCGATTTGCCGTCGCGCCGGATCGACGCAAACAGAGTCACGAAATCCTGCACCGCCCCGCCCAATACCGCGCCGATGATGATCCACAACGTTCCCGGCAGGTATCCGAACTGAGCCGCCAGCACGGGGCCCACCAGCGGCCCCGGCCCTGCGATCGCCGCAAAATGATGCCCCATCACAATCCACTTGTTGGTCGGCTCAAAATCGTGCCCGTTGCGCAATCTCTCGGCCGGCGTGGCCCGGTCATCGTTCAGCGCCATCACCCGCGTCGCGATGAACCGCCCGTAAAACCGGTAGGCAATCAGGTAGGTGCACGCCGCTGCCAGCACCAGCCAGAGGCTGTTGATCGCTTCGCCCCGCATGATGGCGATTCCGCCCAGGCTGATTGCGCCGGCGGCCGCAATCGCCGCCCACAGAATATGACGTATTACTTTCCCCATCAAATCCCCATGTTCGGGTTAATCAGAACCGCGGCAGGCTCTTCAGGATCGAGGCCGAATTGCGCCCGCCCGGCAGTTCCACCGAGTGGACAACTTTCCAGGATTCGTCCATTGCCCCGATGTAGCGCGCCGTCTCCCGCTCAGGCCCCATTAGAATGATATGAATCTTCTGCGCCGGGTAGCTCAGTTCGCGGTATTGAAGCTCTCCGGAATTTTCGCGCCAGTGTTCCTCGGCCGGCTGTCCCAATTTCTGAATCACCGAGTAGTAATCATCGCGCGCCGTCAGCCCCAGATCCGATTGCACCACGCTCTTGAACTCCACCCGCCCGCCCTGGTGTCCTTGAAAGACGGCAATCACGAAGATGCAAACGGCAATCGAGATCGCCAGCACCAATGCGATCAATCTGCCGATCCGCGATTCGCTTCTTTCCATCCTCGGCCCGGCGATCGGCGCCGGCGGTTCGTCCTCGGCCGCCGTCCGGCGCTTCGCGATGGCGGGCCCCGGCATCTCCACCACCCGCCGGTCGATCGGAATGAGTACCCCGGCCCGATACTCCAGTTCCTTCACCAGTCCCACGATCATCACCGGCAGGTCAACACTCGATACCTCGCCCAGGAATCGCCGCGGTACCCACACCGTAATCGGCTCGCGCGTGTTCTCCACCAGGATTTCGGCCCAGTTTGCCTGCCGGAAGCTCCATTCGTTGTGCTCCACGTTGAGAATCGGCGGGTAGAATGAAAAGGGACGCTCCGAAAGCGTCTCCACGGGGACGGGAATCGGGGGGCCAGACATGTCCGCCCTTTATCTTACCCATCCGCGCCCGTGGCTAGTGGATCATCTTCCATTCGCGGCCCGGGCGGCTGGCGCGGAACTGCACCAACTGCGTGTGCTCCACCTCCGTGACGTACACCGTGCGGCCATCCGGCCCGCCGAAGCAGACGTTGGAGGGATTCTTGCCCGGTAGCGCGATCTCCCGGATCACCTTGCCCGCCGGCGAAACCACCACCACCGTTCCCTTGCCATAGCGGGCCACATACAGGTTGCCGTCTACATCGCATCGCATTCCGTCCATGCCGAAGTCCGGAAACCGGATCAACAGCCGCTTGTTGGTCACGCTGCCGTCGTTCTGAATGTCAAAGGCCCAGATGTTTCGCTGCACGGACTCATTCACGTAAAGCGTCTTCTCATCCGGCGCCACTTCGATCCCGTTGGTCGTGCCCATGTTCGGAGCCACTTTGCGAATCGATCCCGTTGGCTCCACCACCCAAACCTGTCCCGAGTTGTTCTTCCAGTCAGGGTCGCTTGCATAGATACGCCCGCTCGCCATCAGCGCGATGTCATTGGGTTGATTCATGGTGGCATCGTGCGCCAGCACCCGCACCGCTTTCGTTTTTGGATCGATCTCCAGAATATTGTGCCTGGCGTAGTCGGCCACAAACATCGTTCCAGCCCGGTTGAAGCGGATGCCGTTGGCCAGCGTGCCGTTGGTAAACTCGATCCACACTTCGCCACGGCCCTCGGGAGTAATCTTGCCGATGGTCGGCGTCCTGGCGAAGCTCACCGCGTAGATGTTTCCATCGCGGTCCACCGCGGGACCTTCAATGCCGGCGGTGAACTCCTTCTCCTTTGTCAGCGGCGTCGCCTGCCAAAGCGTCTCGCCGAAACATGCCAGGCTGGCGCCCGCAACCAGAACCATCGATATCACTCTTTTCACAGAATCTACTCTACCTCACTGCCTGTCCGGCCAATCGACTATTCGAAATTGTGCCGGAAATCCTCGAACTCCCGCCGCAACTGCTCCAGTTCTTCTCTCAGCCGCTGCACTTCCTCAGCGAGTCCGCGCCGTCCGGCGGGTTCAGCCGCCGTTGCCGCCGCCAGGGGCGCCTCATCCTCTGTCGCGCCCGAAAGCAGTTGCATCCATCGCCGCTCCTTGGTGCCTGCCTGCCGGTCCAGTTGCTTCACCAGCGGATCCGGCTCCCGTCCTGCCAGCCGCTCCAACGTGTACTGCACCTCCTCCAGATCGCCGAACTGGTACATTCGCTCGGTGCGCGAATTCAACTCCCCCGGCGTCTGCCGTCCGCGCACCATCAACTCCACCATCACCGCCAGTTGCGGCCTCGAAAGATTGAGCGCTTCGCCCACCCGGTGCTCCCACTTGGCCACCCGCAACCCCGGCCCGGTGATCACCGTTGCCAGCCGTCTCTCGCGCAGGCTGGCTAGGGCCCGTTCCACCTCATCGCTGGTGAGCGCCATCACCGGATCGCGGTTCGATTTCTGGTTGCACGCGTTTACCAATGCATTCAGTGTCAGCGGATAATACTCGGGTGTCGCCAGATCCTTCTCCATCAGGCAGCCGAGCACCCGCGTTTCAATCGGATCAAATTGCAGTTCCACGCCGCCTCCAAAATAGCAGAACCCCATCTGCCATGATGGGACTTTATGAACGGAGCCGAATGTCTGTTACGAACGCTGGTGGCCAACGGGGTCGATCTCTGCCTGGCTAATCCCGGAACGTCCGAGATGCAATTTGTTTCCGCGCTTGACCGCGTGCCCGGTATGCGGGGAGTTCTCTGCCTCTATGAGGGCGTCTGCTCCGGCGCGGCCGACGGTTATGCGCGCATGTCCAATCGCGCCGCCGCCACACTGCTCCATCTCGGTCCCGGCCTCGCCAACGGCCTCTCGAATTTCCATAACGCTCGTAAGGCCCGCTCCCCCATCGTCAGCATCATCGGCGAACACGCCACCCAGCACCTGCGCTACGACGCGCCTCTGTCGGCGGATACGGCCGCTTTCGCCCGCACCATCTCCAGCGCTGTTCAGGTTCTCGAATCGGCCGGTCAGATGGGCGCCGCCGCCGCCCAGGTTGTCCGTGCCGCCTATGGTCCTCCCGGTCAGGTCTCCTCGCTATTGATTCCCGCCGATTTCTCCTGGAGTGAAGCCGGCAGCCCCGGTCCCGTGCTCGCCCGGCCCACGCCTCCCGTGCCCGAAACGGCACGCATCGAAGAAGCCCGCCGTCTGCTCGCCGCCGGTTCCCGCACCGCCATCTTCCTTAGTGACAGGGCGATGCTCGAACCGGGCATCGCCGCCGCCGGACGCATAGCCTCCGCTACCGGAGCCAAACTGTTCGTCAATCGCTTCGGCGCCCGCTGGTCCACCGGCGCCGGACGCTTTGCCGCCTGCCGCATCCCCTATTTCCCCGAAATGGCCGAACCCATGCTCCGGGACTGCGGCCACATGATCCTGGTTGAAGCCGAGCCGCCCGTCTCCTTCTTCGCCTATCCCAATCGCTCCAGTCTGCTGGCTCCCGAAAGCTGCCACTACTTCACCCTCGCCACAATAGGCGAGGACGGAACGGCCGCGCTCGAAGCCCTCGCTGACGGCCTGCCGCCTGCCCCCGTGCTCGATTTCAATCCTCCCGCGCCACCCGATCGCGGCGAGCTCACTCCCGATTCCATCGGCCGCGCCATTGCCGCATACCTGCCCGAAGGCGCCATCGTTTCCGACGAAATGGTCTCCGCCTCCGGCGATATCGTGCCCCACCTGATCCACTCTCATCCCTGGGAGCACCTCGCCGTCACCGGAGGCGCCATCGGCCAGGGACTGCCGGTGGCCCTCGGCGCCGCCCTCTCCTCCCCCGGACGCAAAGTCGTCGCCCTTGAAGCCGACGGCAGCGCCATGTATTCGCTGCAGGCGCTGTGGACCATGGCTCGCGAAAGCCTTGACGTGGTCACTGTCATCCTCGCCAACCGCCGCTATCAAATCCTTGATGTCGAAATGAAGCGCACCGGAGCAGCCGTCCTCGGCCGCCAGGCCGAATCGATGATCGACATCTCCAACCCGCCGCTCGAATGGGTCCCGCTCGCCCGCGCTCTCGGCGTTCCGGCCCGCCAGGCAACCACCGCGGAAGAGTTTTCGCGCCTCTTTCAGCGTGCCGTGGCCGAGCCCGGTCCCTGCCTCATCGAAGCCCTGCTGCCCTCCGGGCGGCCATCCCCGCGGTAGGCATTTTTTGGTATCGTATCTGACGAAACCGGGACGGGATGATTGCAACACGATGAAGAATGAACTGCCCGATATCGACTTTCAACGATTCTGGCGCCGGCTTCAGCAAACCGGCCTCAACGCCTATGAGGCACGCTCCTACCTGGTCTTGATCGGGCACCCCCGCTTCAAAGCCTTGGAACTCGCTGCCCGTGCCCATGTGCCTCGCCAGAAAATATATGAAGTGCTCGACAGCCTGGTGGAAAAGGGCTTCGCTCAAGTAGTGCAGGAAAAAACCAAGCTCTTTTCGGCCGTCGAACCTGGCCTGGCGATTCCCGCCTATCTCGCCCGTCGCGCCCGCGTGCTCGAACAGGAACTGAAGGAGCACGCCCGCATGGCCGACGGCCTGGTGGAAGACCTCAATCGATCTTATTCGGAAGGGCAGGAAGGCCGCGGCACCCTCGATTTTCTGCACATCGTCAATGAGCCCAGCCAGACCGCCGCCCATTTCCGCCGCATGCTCTCTGACGTCACAGAGGAGTACCTGGAGTTTTCCCGGCCGCCCTACGCCGTCGATCCGCTCCAGGAGCAACTCGTCAAACAGGCTCGCCAGCGCGGTGTCGCCTGCCGTCTCGTCTTCGAGGGCACTCCTCCGCTGGACGAAGAGCAGCAGCAGCGAATCCGCGAGTATCAGGCTGCCGGGGTCGAAGTGCGCTGCGCCGATTCATTGCCCATGAAACTGGCGGTGTTCGATTGTTCCCAGGGCATGATCGCCCTGCTCGACCCCGTAATCACCAAACCCACCTGGACCTCGGTCGTCTTCGTCCACCGCGGCATGGGCCAGGCCATGAAGGGCCTGTTCGAGGAGTACTGGCGCCGTTCGGCCACCTGACCCCGGCGCCGCCGATGCACCCAGGCAACTTCCATCCCGGAGCCTTTCCCCGTGGCGCCCGCCATCACTTCGATCTCGAATTTGAAGCCGCGGGCGTACCCATCCAACTCCCTGTCCTCCTGATTCGCGGCGCCGCCCCCGGCCGGACCCTGGTCGTCACCGCCGCGGTCCATGGAGATGAGTACGAAGGCGTCCGCACCATCCTCGAACTGGCCAGTGACCTCGATCCGGCCGTGATGACGGGCGATGCCCTTCTGCTCCCGGTGGTAAATCCCGCTGCCTTCTGGGCCGGTACCCGCACCAGCCCGCTCGACGGTCTCAACCTCGCCCGCGTGTTTCTCGGCCGTCCCGATGGCTCCCCCTCCGAGGCCATCGCCTACTGGCTCGATCAGGCCATCTTCCCCCACTCAGACCTGTACGTCGATCTCCACAGCGCCGGCCTGCACCTGATGATGCCCACCCTGGCCGGCTACTACATGGCCGATGAACCCTCCCGCCGCGCTGCTTTCGCCTTCGGCGCTCCGGTCATCTGGGCCCATCCCGACATGCCGCCCGGCAGAACCCTCTCCGCCATTTACGCCCGCGGCAAAGCCGGAATCTACGTTGAAGCCCGCGGCGGCGCCCGTATTCATCCCGAAGACCTCGCCATTTACCGCCGCGGAATGTTCAATCTGCTTCGCCTGCTCGAAATCCTCGATGGCGTGCCCGATGCCCCGCCGTGCCGGTATCACCTGCTGGGCGGCGGCAACCTCGACCACAGCCTGGTCAGCAGCCACGATGGGTTTCTGTTATCGGAAGTCCGCGTGCTCGATCGTGTCACTGCCGGCCAGAACCTGGGCTCCGTCGTTAACCTCCACGGGGAGTGCCTTCAGCGCATCCCGGCCCCCACCGCCGGCATCGTCGTTCTCACCCGGGAATACCCGGTCGTGCGCGCTGGGGATCCGCTCTACTTTCTAACCGGTTTGTATGAAGCCTGAAGCAGCGCCTGCTCAGCCTTTGTTGCGCTTTACGTGGGATGCGTTGCCGCAGCGAATCTCGCGAATCGCATAAATGCGCCGCCCTTGGCTCTCGAAGTAGGTGCGCATGATCAATTCGCCCAGCAGGCCGGTATTGAACAGAATCAGTCCCGCCAGCAGCAGTAGCGACCCCGCCAGCATCAGCGGACCGTGCTCGATCATGATCTCCCGGCCGGATAGCTTATGGATCGCCAGCCAGCCCAGAATTGCCCCGCCGCACGTAGTGGTCGCCAGTCCCAGCTTGCCGAAAAAGTGCATCGGCCGGGTGAAGTAGCTCAGTATGAACTTCAGCGTGATCAGGTCGAAAAGAACGTGAAATGTCCGGCTCAGCCCGTAATGGGAACCCCCGCTCGGCCGCGGCACGTTGCGAATCGGCACCTCCGCAATCTTCGCGCCATAAATCGACGCCAGCGCCGGGATGAACCGGTGCAGTTCGCCGTACAGCCGGATGTCCTTCAGAATCTCCGCCCGATACGCCTTGAAGGTAGTCCCGAAATCGCGAAGATCGACTCCGGAGATCCGCGCCATCATCCAGTTGGCGATCCGCGACGGAATCTTCCGCGTGAGGGCATTGTCCACCCGGTTCTTACGCCAGCCCGATGCGATGTCGTACCCCTCGTCGATCTTCTCGAGCAGCGTCGGAATGTCCTCCGGGTCGTGCTGCAAATCGCCGTCGAGCGAGATCACCACCTCGCCCTGCGCCTGGTCAAAGCCCGCCGCCAGCGCCGGCGTCTGCCCGAAGTTACGCCGCAGCCGCACCACCTTCAGCCGCGAATCAGTCTCCACCAGGTTGGCCAGTAGATCGAAACTCCGGTCGGTGGAGGCATCATCCACGAAGACGATCTCGTAAGGCTTGTTGATCCGCTCCAAAACCTGCGTCAGCCGGTCATAGAGCGGCAAAATCGCCGGTTCTTCGTTATGGATCGGAATCACAATCGACAGCATTGGAACTCCTTCTAGTGTACTCCGGCCACTCCCCGTCCGATCGTCTCTGTCGCTTCAGCCGCAAGCCGCCACCAGGTGCCTCACCTGCCGCCATCGCCTAATATCTCAAAGTCCGTCCACTGTGAGGCGGCTTCCCGGATCTTCCCTCCTTCACGCCGCACTGCCCGCACCTCCAGCACATAGTTCCCCGCCGCCGCGCCGTTGTCGAAGGTCAGGTCCCGCGAGAGCGGTACGCGTTCCGCGCCAGGAATGGAATGTTCCTGGCCGGTCCAGACCAGCTTCCCATCACGATAGAGCCGGGATAGGATGGTGGTCTCCGGCCTCGCGTTGTATACCTCGATCGAGTACGACATCTTGGTTTTCGGGCCGAATTGCCGCAGCACGGAAGCCGTGTTCCCTCCGCCATCAGCCGTTAACAGAACGCCGGAAACCGCCAGTCTTCTTTGTCTCCAGTCAGGCAACTCCACAAACTGGCTGGCCGAGTCCACTCGCCCGGTGGTGGCGTCGCGCACTGCCACCCGGACCTGGTATGCGCCCGGCCGTTCCAGCTTGTGAGTCACTTTGTAGACGAACCCCCGTTGGCGGGCCTCCTCCAACTGCTCTGGCTTGACCCGGATCTGGTAAGTGTCCGCCGTGCTGGCTTCCGCGTGGCCTTCTTCGCCAAAGCTGATTAGCGCCACATCCACCGCCGCCTGCAGTTCGCTGCCCGGGACTTCGTGAAAATCCAGCTTGGCGCCATCGATGTGCAGCATCGCCAGGATTGCCGGGCCCGTCTGCTCTGTGATCGCGTAGATGGCCGACAACCGCAGCCCGATGTCACCCGACTGGAACGGGTCGCGAATCGCCGCCAGCAACTGGGATTGCCGGTCGGTCTTCGGTGGCGGCGCCGGCCGGTCCGCGACGCCATAAAAGCCCGGCCGCGTCCGTACTTTCGCGCCCGCCCGCTTCACCAGGATCTTGATGCGATGGAACTTCGTTACCGCTTGCTCATCGTCGAAAACCCCGGGGCCTGGATCATAGCCGATCAAGTAATAGCCCGATTGATCGCCCAACGCATTGGCCGCCGCCAGGGCAAGGTCGTTCCGGCCGCCCGAGAACACCCCTCCGGTTTCGCGCGCCAGCATCGCCATCCCTTCCTGTTTCTCCGTGTACTCCTTGTGGCGGCCAATGCTCAACTGCGCCGCCGCCGGTCCGCTGCGCACCGTATCAACCGCCCGCATCGCCAAAACAATCGGTCCCCGCGTGTCTACCGTGTAAAATGACACCCCCGCCCGGTTGGCCTGCTCACAAAGCCGGCGCAGGCGGTCGGAGACAGGCCCTCCGGTGATCCGGTCGTCCTGGCCGCTGAATATCTGCAGTCCGTCGGAAAATAACACGGCCGACTTCCGGCCTGGTTTCTTGCCCAGTTCCTCCACTACCCGGTTCAGCGCGCCCAGCGTCCCCAGCGTATAACTCCTCGACCGGAACCGTTCGAAAGTCTGCATCGAGATCGACTGCGCCCTGCCGTTTCCCACCTGCGCCAACTCGTCCTCGTTCATCGGTTTCACCGAATCCACGCCTGCCCGGCTGAGTCCGGTCCAGTGGAGCCGGTCGATTGCCGCATAAAGCATCTGCCGGTCCGTCGTGAATTGCTGCAGCGTGCCGGTCCCGCTCCCCGTGCGGACGATTGCCACCGCGTCATCCGCTTGTAAGTGCCGGTCCACGAACTCCCGCAACCCGCCTTTGACGCGGTGCATGCTCTCCCAGGACAGCCCTAAATCGTCCACCACCAGCGCCACCGTGCGCCGGATGTCACGCACCGTCATCGGCGCCGCCGGCGTGTATACGCGTTCCGGTTGTTGCCGCCCGTTCCGTTCGTGGGAACTCCCCGCCGGCGTCACGTCAATGTAAGAGAAGTGAGTAATCTTCCGCTCCTTGCCATCCTGCAGCAGCCGCAACTCTTCCCGTTTCAAATCCGCGATGTGATGCCCCGCTTTGTCCTGCACAACAGCGTCAATCTGGACGAGGCGGACGGTAACTCGCAATGGCGGCGCTTCCTGTCCCATCACGCCGAAGAACGAGATTCCAAACAACAGCGCGGCGCGCGCAATCTGCTTCATCTGCTTTCCTCCTCCGGTAACGTGGATTCCGGCACCGGCCTGTTCCGGATCCTACATCAAATAAGAGTTGGTTGTCTAAAATTCTCACTTTACGTTTCAAGCTATCCTGGGATCGGTCCATGGATCGTCTCTTAGCCAGATGCCTGGCGCTCACCCTGCTGGCGCCCTTGTTGTTCTACGCTGCTACCCAGGCGCCCTCCGCCACGGTCTCGGCCGATTCCACCAGGCCGCCTTCTCAAGCTGAAATCACCGAAATCCTCCATGAGCTCACCGCCATTACCGGGCTCAAGGCGGAGCACCCGGTCGCCAGCGCCATCATGTCCCGCGCTGATCTGAAGCAATACCTCGCCGAAAAGATTCGCCAGGAAGTCAAACCCGAACAAATCCACGCCGAAGAGGTGACGCTCAAGAAGTTCGGTTTCGTCCCCCCGGACTTCGATCTGAAAGCCACCACCATCGAACTGCTCACCGAGCAGGCCGCCGCCTTCTACGACTTCAAAAAGAAAACCCTCTACCTGCTCAGCGGCGCCAGTGACGTTGCCCAATACCCGGCTCTGGTGCATGAACTCGCTCACGCCCTCGCCGATCAGCACTTCAACCTCGACCGCTTTATCGGACGCGCCAGCCAGGACGACGGCGAACTGGCCCGCATGGCCGTCATGGAAGGGCAGGCTACCTGGCTGATGATGGAGGCTACCTCCCGGAAAATGGGCTTTTCCCTCGCCACTAACCCGGAGTCGGGCGACTTTTTCGCCTCCCAGGTCGCGGCCCTGTCGGCCGGCCAGTTCCCGGTCTTCGACAAGTCCCCACTCTATATGCGGGAAACCCTGCTGTTTCCTTACGTCAGCGGGATGAAGTTTCAAAACGCCGTCTATCACAAGATCGGCAAGTCCTCATTTACCGAGGTCTTCAAACGTCCCCCCGTCAGCACCCAGCAGATCCTCCACCCACTCCTGTACTTCGATCATGTGGAACCTGTCCGGATCAAGGCGCCCGCCATTGAGGACGCCTCCGATTACCGGCAATTGGCCGAAGGCGTCGTCGGCGAGTTGGATTACTCCATCCTCCTGCGCCAGTACACGGACCAGGAAACCGCCGCCTCCATTGCCCCGCACTGGAAAGGCTCCCAATACCGTGTCTGGGAGCACAAGAAGGATCAATCCACTGTCCTTTCCTGCGCGGTCCAATGGGATAGCGCGGACATCGCCGCCCAGTTTCTCGACGCCTACCGGAAAGTCATGCAAAGTAAGTGGAAAACGTTTCGCGTCGCCTCCGAAACGGCCGGCGCCATTCGCGGAACCGGCGACGACGGCTACTTCCTGGTCCATGTCGATGGCCCCCGGGTGGAATTTCAACAGGGGCTGAAGAATCCGCCGCGCGCCGAATAGCCCCCGCTTACCTGCCACAATGAAAGGGAGTGTTCACCGGGACCGTCTTCCACTGGATCGCCCAATATGGCCACGCCGCGATCTTCGGCCTCCTGATGCTCGGCATCGTCGGCTTGCCGGTGCCCGACGAGACGCTGCTCACCTTTGCCGGCTATCTGGTCTACCGCAAGCAACTCAGCCTGCCCCTCACCCTGGCCGCGGCCTACGGCGGCAGCATCACTGGAATCTCCATCAGCTACCTGCTTGGCCGCACCTTCGGCCTCCACTTGGTGCACCGCTACGGTTCCCTGATCCACCTCACCCCGCGGCGGCTTGATAAAGTCCATCGCTGGTTCGATCGCTCCGGCCGCTGGGCGCTGACCTTCGGCTACTTCGTCCCCGGCGTCCGCCACCTCACGGCCTACGTCGCCGGCGCCTCGGAAATGAACCTGTTCTCCTTTACTCTCTTCGCTTACTCCGGAGCGTTCTTGTGGGCCTCAGCCTTCATCACCCTCGGTTACATACTCGGCGATCGTTGGGAAAGCGCCAGCCGGCAGGCTCACCGCTGGATGTTCGACTTGCTTCTGCTCTCGGCCGTGGCGTTCACCGCTTGGTGGCTCTGGCGGCGTCACCGTTCACGCCCTTAGACGCCCTCTTGATGGGTGAAATCACCCAGTGCGCGAAATTACACAGTGTTCCGTTTTGGTAACTTCTTTAGAATCAGTGACCGTGATATGGCGTTTGACGTGCACCCCAGTAAGTACCAATAAGTCGTCATTGACTTATAGCATCCCCGGCGGCGAGGCCCAGCTCGTCGCCAGCCCCTCTGAGTAAGCCCCGCGGTCCCAGCCGCGGGGCTTTTGCTTGTCTACCCGGGGCAAATGAGCCGCTCCTCCGATATAATAAAGCTACAGGAGCTCGTCTATCTTGCCGATCCCCCGCTGTGTGCGTCTTTTTTTTCATACGCAGATGCTTCCCATCCTCGAAAGTGGCGAGGAAACGCTCGTCGGTGGCCAGGCCGTCATGGAAGGTGTCATGATGCGCGCTCCCCACAGCTATTGCGTCGCCGTCCGCCGGCCGAACGGCGAAATCGTCACGGAAGAGGCGCCGCTTGCCCGGCTCTCTGAAAAGTACCCCGTCTTCCGCCTCCCCGTCTTGCGCGGCGTTGGCACCCTCGGTCAGGCCATGTCGCTCGGCGTCAAAGCCCTCCGCTTCTCGGCCGACGCTGTGTTGGATCACGAGGCCCAAACCTCCGGGAAGAAGAAAAAAGAGATTCCCGGCTGGGCCATGGCGCTGAACGTCCTGTTCTCCCTCGTCTTCTTTATCTTTCTGTACAAGTTCATCCCCCTGCTGTTGACCACGGAACTCGAGAAATTCTATCCTTCGCTCGACAACCGGATCCTGTTCAACCTGGTGGATGGCGTCATCCGCATGGCGATCTTCATCGCCTTCCTCTACCTGCTCTCCCGCATGCGCGACATCCGCCGCGTCTTCGAATACCACGGCGCCGAGCACAAAGTGGTCTTCAACTTCGAATCCGGCCTCCCTGTGACCGTCGAAAACGCCCAAACCTTCACCACCTTCCACCCCCGCTGCGGAACCAGCTTCCTGATGGTGGTGATGGTTATTTCCATCGCCGTCTACGCCCTGGTGCCGGCCCCCACCTTTGCCGCCAAGATGCTCTCCCGAATCCTGCTGCTGCCCGTTATCACTGGCCTCAGCTATGAAATGATCCGCTTCGCCGCCAAACACCGCAAGGGCCTGATGGCCCTGATCGCCGCCCCCGGCCTCTGGCTGCAGCGCATCACCACCCGCCCGCCGGCCGACGATCAGGCCGCTGTCGCCATTCGCGCCCTCGATGGCGCCATGGAACTCGAAAAGTCGCAGGGCGGCGAACTCGTTATTGCCTGACATCTTCCCTCGATGGAATACACCCGCCAACTTGACGATCTGGAAAAGCGCTTTGAAGCCCTTACCAGCCAGATGGCCGATCCGGCCGTCATCAACGACCCCGACGCCTATCGCAAAACCGCCAAGGCGCACAGCGAACTCGAAGAGGTGGTCACCCATTACCGCCAGTGGAAGAAGTTGAACCAGGATCTTCGCGACGCCCGTGCCATGACCGCCGAGAGCGACGCCGAACTCCGCCAGATGGCCGCCGATGAGGTCGCCCGCCTGGAGCCCGAACTCGCCCGCCTGGAACAGGAACTGCGCATCCTGCTGTTGCCCAAGGATCCTAACGACGAAAAGAACGTCGTGCTCGAAATCCGCGCCGGAGCGGGTGGCGACGAAGCCAGCCTGTTTGCCGCCGAAGTCTTCCGCATGTACTCCCGCTTTGCAGAAAATCACAAGTGGCGCGTCGAAGTAACCTCCACCAGTGAATCTTCGGCCGGCGGTCTTAAAGAGGTGTTGGCGCTGGTCAGCGGCGACAAGGTCTACAGCAAAATGAAGTTCGAAAGCGGCGTCCACCGTGTTCAACGCGTGCCTGTCACCGAACAGCAGGGTCGCGTCCACACCTCCACCATCACCGTCGCCGTAATGCCCGAAGCCGACGAGGTCGAGATCGCCATCGACCCGAAAGACATCCGCATCGACACCTTCTGCTCCTCCGGTCCCGGCGGCCAGTCCGTAAATACCACCTATTCCGCCGTCCGGATCACCCACCTGCCCACCAATATGGTCGTCTCCTGCCAGGACGAAAAGTCCCAAATCAAGAATCGAGCCAAGGCCATGCGCGTCCTGCGCTCCCGCCTCTATGAGATGGAACTCGAAAAGCAGCAGGCCGCCATCGGCGCCGAACGCCGCAGCATGGTCGGCACCGGAGACCGCAGCGAGAAGATTCGAACCTACAACTTTCCCCAGAACCGTGTTACCGACCACCGCATCGGCCTCACCCTTCATCAGTTGGACGCCGTCATGGACGGCCGTCTGGAGCCTCTTATCGATGCGCTCACGGCCAACGCCCAGGCCGAACTGCTAAAGCAGTAGAATCAGCCTGATGACCGTTCGCCAGGCGCTCGAAGAAGGTGTTCGCCTGCTCGATGAATTCCGTACCCCGGTAGCCCGGCTCACCGCCGAGGTCCTGCTCTGCCACGCCCTCGGGCGCGAACGCAGCTACCTCTACAGCCATCCGGAAGCCGAACTCGCCACCGCCGCCGGGGATGACTATCACCGCTTTCTGGTCGAACGCGCCCACGGGAAGCCCACCCAGTACATCACCGGCCACCAGGAGTTCTACGGCCGCCGGTTTCTGGTCTCTCCCGCTGTCCTCATCCCCCGTCCCGAAACCGAGCACGTCATCGAAACCGCCCTCCGCCTCGCGCCTGCCCCGGAAGCCTTCATCGATGTCGGCTGCGGCTCGGGCGCCATCGCCGTCACCTTTCAACTGGAATGTCCCTCCGCCCGGGCCTTCGGCGCCGATATCTCGGCACCGGCGCTGGAACTGGCCGCCACCAACGCCGCCCGCCTCGGGGCAGGCGTCCATTTCCTCCAGGCCGACCTGCTCGAGCCGGTAGCCACCGCCTCGCTCGATCTGGTCCTCTCCAACCCGCCTTACGTTCCCGAAAACGACAGACAAGTCCTGCAGCGCGAAGTTCGGGACTACGAACCGGACGTGGCCCTCTACGGAGGCCCCACCGGAGTCGAAATCTACCAGCGCCTGATCGAAGGAGCCGCCCGGGTCCTGAAACCCTCCGCCTGGCTCATCATGGAAATCGGCTACCAGGCGGAACATCGCGTCCGGCCCATGCTGAGCCGCTGGCGCAATGTAACCACCATCGCCGACCTGGCCGGTATCCCCCGGGTGCTGGCAGCCCAAAATCAACCAGCCGGTCCGCCGCCGTAAGGGAGCGGCAACCACGCAGTACAATTGTCATAGACCCCGGTTGTCCGGCACCACAATGCGCGCCATCTTCCACATCGACATGGACGCATTCTTCGTCTCGGTCGAGGAACTCTTCGATCCTTCCCTCAAAGGCCTCCCCGTCGTAGTCGGCGGAGCCCCCAACCAGCGCGGCGTGGTAACCGCCGCCTCCTACGCCGCCCGCAAATTCGGTGTCCACTCGGCCATGCCCCTGCGAACGGCCTACAAACTCTGCCCCCAGGCCATCTTCGTCGAAGGACACCCGCAGCGCTACCGCCAGTACTCGCGTAAGGTCTTCGACGTTCTCAGCTCCTTCACGCCCCAGGTGGAGATGGCCTCCATCGACGAAGCCTATCTCGACCTGACCGGCACTCAAAGACTCCACGGCCACCCCATGGACGCCGCCCACGCTCTGCATGAGCGTGTCGGGCGTGAAACCGGCCTGCGCTGCTCCATCGGCATTTCCACCTCCAAGCTGGTAGCCAAGGTGGCCTCGGACCAGGCCAAGCCCAACGGCATCCTCTGGGTGCGCCCCTCCATGGAAGCCGCCTTTCTCGCCCCGCTCGATGTCCGCAAGATACCGGGCATCGGCAAAGTCACCGAAAAGCACCTCCACGCTCTCGGCATCCGCAAGGTGGGCGATCTGGCCCGCCTCGACGCGGCTTTTCTCGAGCGCCGCTTCGGCCAATGGGGTCTTGCCATGTCCGGACAGGCTCTCGGTCTTGACGCCGGCAGTTGGTTCGATAGCGAAATCGGCGGAGCCTCGGACCCTAAATCCATCAGCCACGAACACACCTTCGATCAGGATACTGCCGACTTTACCGCCCTCGAAGCCACCATCGCCTACCTCGCCGAAAAGGTCGCTCGCCGCCTCCGCGAGCACTTCCTCTACTCGCGCACCATTCACATCAAACTGCGTTACAGCGACTTTTCCACCTTTACCCGCGCCCGCACCCTCGATCACGGCACCCAACTCGACGCCGAAATTCTCGACGCCGCCCGCCTGTTGTTCCAAAAGAATTGGACCGGAGCCCCCATTCGCCTGCTCGGCGTTTACGCCGGCTCGCTCGAATCCGCCGAGGGCCAGCTTAATCTGCTCGATAACTCCAAGACCGAGCGCTGGCGCAAGGCCATGTCCGCCGTCGACCGCATGCGCGACCGCTTCGGTGAGTCCAGTGTCTCCCTCGCCACCGGCTTGCAAGGGAAATACCGCGAGCGTGTCCACGAAAACCCCGAAGGGCTCCCCGGCAAGGAACCCAGGAAGTCATAAACGTCGCAGCGCCCCGCCTTTGTATCATCAAGAGATGAGTTCAATCGAGGCAAATCCCGCCCAAATCACTCTTCCCGTCGATGTCATGGCGCTCGAACGCCAGTATCTGCTTCAGAACTACGCCCGCTACCCCGTCGTGATGCACCGTGGAAAGGGCTGCTATCTTTACGCTGCCAGCGGAAAGCGCTACCTTGACCTGATTTCCGGCATCGGGGTCAATGCCCTCGGTCACGCCCATCCACGCATCGTCAAACTGATCCGGGAACAGGCCGGTCTCCTGCTTCACACCTCGAATCTTTACTACAACGACTACCAGGGTCCTTTGGCGGAAAAGCTGGCCAAGGTCAGCGGCCTCGATCGCAGTTTCTTTTGCAACTCCGGTACCGAAGCCATGGAGGGAGCCATCAAGATGATGCACTCCCACGGCCGCGCCATCTCGACTGAAAAGTACGAAATCGTCTCTCTCGATAACTCCTTTCATGGCCGCTCCACCGGCGCCCTGTCGCTGACCGGCCAGCCCAAGTACCGCGCCGATTTCGAACCCCTGATGCCCGGCGTGCGCTTCACCCCGCCCAATGCCATCGCCGCCCTCGAAACGGTAGTCTCGGCAAAAACCGCCGGCATCGTCATTGAAGTGATTCAGGGCGAGGGTGGCATCAATCCGATGGACGAAGCCTTCCTCCGCCGTGCCCGCCAACTGGCCGATCAGTACGACGCGTTGCTGGTTTTCGACGAGATCCAGTGCGGCGTCGGCCGCACCGGCACCCATTTCGCCTATCAACTTTTTAACCCCGCCCTGATGCCCGACATCGCCCTTGCCGCCAAGCCGATTTCCTGCGGCCTGCCGCTCGGCGTCATCATGGCGAATGAGAAGGCTGCTGCCACCATTAAACCCGGCATGCACGGCACCACCTTCGGAGGCGGACCGCTCACCTGCCGAGTGGCGCTGGAATTCTTCGACATCCTCGAAGGACTCCTGCCCTCCATCACCCGAACCGGAGACTACTTCCGTGAGCGCCTGCGCCAGCTCGCCACCAAATTTTCGTTTATCAGGAACGTGCGCGGCCGCGGCCTGATGATCGGAGCCGAACTGGACATTCCGGGCAAGCAAATCGTTCTCGATTGCATGGAAGCCGGCGTTCTGCTCAACTGCACGCACGACACCGTGCTGCGCTACCTCCCTCCCTACACCGTCACCGAGCCCCATGTGGACACCGCCATTCGTGTCCTCGCCAAGGTTCTCAAGAAATACTGAATTTATGTCCTTCACCAGAGTCATCTGGATCGTCCTCGACAGCGTCGGCATCGGCGCGATGCCCGACGCTGCCGAATACGGCGATTCCGGAAGCGATACCCTCGGCCACATCGCGTGCCGCACGAATCTGCGCCTGCCGAACTTTTGCCGGTTGGGTCTCGCCAACATCCGCCCGCTCCACGGCCTGCCGCCGGTGGAACACCCGCGCGCCTGCTACGGCCGCTGCGCCCTGGCCTCGCCCGGTAAAGACACCACCACCGGCCACTGGGAAATGGCCGGAATCCACCTCGCCAAGCCCTTCCCGCTCTTCCCCAACGGCTTCCCGCGCCCGTTGATGGAACAGTTTGAAAACCGCATCGGCCGCTCGACGCTAGGCAACATCCCCGCCTCCGGCACCGAGATCATCAAGAATCTGGGCGAGGAGCACATCCGCACCGGCTCGCCCATCGTTTATACCTCGGCCGACAGCGTCTTCCAGGTCGCCGCCCACGAGGAGGTGATCCCGCTCTGGGAACTCTACAAGATCTGTGAAACCGCTCGCGATCTGCTCCGCGGACCCTACGAAGTGGGCCGCGTCATTGCCCGCCCCTTCGAAGGCGAACCCGGAGCCTTCCGCCGCACTGCCAATCGCAAGGACTACGCTGTCGCCGCGCCTCAGGGCATGCTGCTCGACCAGTTAGCCGGAAACAAGGTTCCCGTAGCTAGTGTTGGCAAGATCTTCGATATCTTCCTTGGCCGGAGCATCGGAGAGCACATAAAGACCAAATCGAACCAGGAAGGAATGGAGCAGACCCTCGAAATGATGCGAACCGAAGCCGGCGGCCTGATCTTCGTCAACCTGGTCGATTTCGACATGCTCTACGGCCACCGCAACGACCCTGCCGGCTACGCCCGCGCGCTCGAAGATGTGGACGCCTGGCTCCCCCAATTCGATGCCGCCCTCAAACCCGGAGACCTGGCCATCTTCACCGCCGACCACGGCTGCGATCCCACCACGCCCTCAACCGACCACACCCGTGAATACGTTCCTCTGCTCGCCTACGGCCCCGAAACAGCCAAAGCGATCGACCTCGGAACAAGATCCACCCTATCCGATATAGGCCAAACCGTAGCCGCCAACTTTGGCTGCCGGATTGCCGCCGGTGTCAGTTTTCTTGAACCGTTATCTACCGCAACTTTTTGACCCCGGCCGCATTCAATAAAGTGAGTCCATCCTGAAGTGGACATCGAACCGCCCCGGCGCTGATGACCCGAACGTGGTAGGAAGCGTTCGTGCCGGAGCCGGAGCGGCCTTTTTTAGAAACTCCGCGCGAAACGGGGAGCGCCATTTGTCGTTCCCGTTTCGCCCATCGCATCAGATGATTCGCTTTTCTTTCCCCACCCGAGTCATAATGAAAGACAACTTCCAATTCATCGATATGAGGTGGGTGGATGCTGGAGACGGAGTTGTTTGCATTCCTGGATCGGACCTCGGATGCGGCATTTGCCGTCACCGAAGAGGGGGAGATCTGTTCCTGGAACAAATCAGCGGAGAGGATCTTCGGCTACCCGGCCTCGGAAGCGCTGAACCACACCTGTTTTGAACTGCTCCAGGGTCTCGGGGCAATGGGCACTCAAGTCTGCATGGGTGAATGCAGCATTCAGCACTGTGCCTCGCAGCAGAGAGAGATCCCCGATTTTGACCTCCAGGTGCGTACCCGTTCCGGCGACCGCGTCTGGATCAACGTCTCCACCATCGTTTTCGATGAGTTCCACCGGGGCCGGCGGTTGATTGTTCACCTCGCCCGGGACATTTCCCGCCGTAAGAAAAGTGAGGAGCTGCTGACGAAATTGCTGGAGTTATCGCAACAACTGGCGGCTAGCTCCGGCGACACGGACGGTAAAGCCCCCATCGTGCCCCTTTCAGACCAGGAGCGGCGAATTCTCCGCTTGTTCGCCAAGGGAAGGAATTCCACCGAAATTGCCCGGGAACTGGATATCACCCTGCCCACCCTGCGCAATCATCTGCACAACATCAATAAAAAACTCCGCACCCATAACCGCCTGGAAGCCGTAATGCACGCCATCCAGCGCGGCCTCATTTAGAAGCTCCAACCTCCAGCCGTCCTCTCTGCTTCGCGTCCATGCCGGACACGGGTCCGAGAGCGCCGGCGTTTTCCGCGGCGTCACCGTCAGCAACTCCGTCAACTCGCGTGCGGCTCCATCCGCCGCCCGCCATACATCAGGTACCGCCCGTCCAGCGTGAACCATTTCATGGGTCTTCCGGCGCCATCCTGCCGCATCCATACCAGCCGCCCATCGGTCGCAAACGGCTGCCCGTCGTCAATCGCCAACGCCAGTCCCACGCTCCAACGGATTACGTCTTTGGAACCGCCGGGCAACTCGATCTCCAACTGCCGGATCACGCCGTTCACCGCCGCTTTCGCCGCAAACCGCGGCCGGTTTGCGCCGGAATACGCCGCCACCAACGCCACGGTCACCGACGGAGTCTTCCCGCCCCGATAGCGGTACTCCACCAGCGGAGCCGCCACCCAGTCGTCGCCGTGGTTGCCTACCCAACCCCGTGGCGGATCTTTCTTTCCCTCGAAAATCTCCATCACTGTCCCATCCGGCGCCGCCACCAGGTCCAGCAGCACGTTCCGATCCCGATTCTCAGACCACCACGTCAGCCGCGCCGCATCTTGGGACCACCGCTCCGCCGGCCCCATCTGCCAGCAGTTCCGGATGTCCGCCCCCTCGTCGGCGTCCATCGCATCCAGCGCCAGCAGATACTCGCCGTTAATCCACAGCAGCAGCCGCTCGTGCGATCCATAAATCCCCGCTCCGCGCCCGCGCCTGAAATTCCACCCGTAGTCTCCCTCCCAGTAGCCGCCCTGATAACGCGCGTGGATCAATTTGATATCGCCGGAAAACTCTGTCCGCAGTAACTCCGCATCGGCGCCCGACTGATTGCGTCCCCCCAGGTTCAACGTGCTATGCGCTGCCGTCGACTTGCCGTATGGCCCCATCGGGTCGCTCATCTCGTAGGTCAGAATCCCCGGATCCGCCACCATCATCCGCCCGCCGGAGCGGAACGCGAAACCCAGCCGGCTCAAATGGCAATGGCCCCCGCCCCAGCTGCTGGCGTCGAACGCAATGTAGTCCGCTCCCGGCCTCCATGCCGATCTCATGTAGATCTGGCCCGCATTCGCGAACGTCTGGCACAACGGAGGCGTTTCCGGAGCCTGTAACTTCAGCCATGCCATCACCCGCCGGCGCTGCTCCAATCCGGCCAGCACCTTCGGGTCGCTCAGCGGCCCTATTGCGTCGTTGATCCCCGACAAGTCGCACTGTGCGCCATAATCGAGCGAAGCGAGCAGCCGCTTTACATCCACGTGAGCGTCGGCGCCGGGAAAGATCTGCGCCAGCCGGCAGTAATTCGCCGCTACCTGCGTCATCCAGCCGGCATAGCTCGGCGTCCGTTCGATGTGCGCTCCATCGGGCAGAAACTGGCCGGCCAACGCTGCCTCCATTCCGGGAATCGCCAGCTCCTGCAGCCGGCCGGCATTTTCCAGAAACGGAAAACGCAGCGCCGTAAACACCAGCGCGTCCAGTTGCGAAATTCGCCAGTTGCCCACCGCTGTCAGATGATGCGAAAGAAACTCCGCCTGGTGGCTGATGGAAGCGAGCATCCGGTCCAGGAAGGCATCATCGAACGACGGACTTCCCAAAAACACCCACAGCACACCCGTCCATCCGGCATGGACGCTCGATCCGAGCCGGATGCTCATATTCAACGTGTTGTCGCCGGCCCGCAGCGTGGTCGCGTGTTCGTAGGGGTCTCCCCGGATCCAGTCTTCGATGTATGCCCGGGCCGCCTTGGCGAACCGCTCGTCGCCGGTTGCCTTGTATGCCGAAGCGAGCGGCCCCAGGTAATAAAACCGGTTCAACTGCGCCGGCCACTCCTGGTGATGAATCTGCCCGCCGCTCCAGTCGATCTGTTTCAGCCCGATCTCGACCGGGGTGCGGTCATAAAAAAATACCGTGCCTTCGGCGATCTTCTCCGCTTGCTTCATCACCGCGCCGTCCGCCGGCGCCACCTGCTCACTCGGAAACTCGCTCAGCAGTCGTGCCCGCTGTAGCACTACCGTCCGCAGCCCGGCCTTCTCGCCCCAGGCAGCCGCCCCCGCAGCCGAAAGCAACAACGTTCTCCGCTTCAATGTTGGCTCCTCCTCCCTTCGCCACGCGTCGCGCACCATTGTAAACCCCGGCGCGCGGCCAGTCAGGAACAGTATGGACTGGAGATCGTCGAAAAACTGGGAAAGCCGTTTGCTGGCGGTTACGGGAGTCGCGGCCGTTGGGGGACGGAGTTGTCCTGGGCTCTTCCACCAGCTCCGAGGGCGTTACTGCAGAAAAACTTCCAGCCGGGCGCGAACTTGGCCGGCCGCGCCGGCGTCGGCGGTGATCACCAGCACGGTGTCATCCCCGGCTATGGTTCCCACAATCTCCGGCCATTCAGCCTGGTCCAGCGCCGCGGCCAGTGAGCCGGCGTGCGCCGGCGAAGTTTTCAGAATGAGCAGGTTCTGCGCGGACCGGATCTCCCACATCGAGCCGCGAGCCACCGTCTCCACCGTGGGTCCGGAAGGCTCGGGCCGCATCTGCCGGTAACCCTCGCCCGTCTTTACTAATCCCAACTCACGGATATCGCGAGAAAGAGTAACTTGTGTAGTCTGAACTCCAGCCTCGGCCAGAATCCGCGCTAACTCGTCTTGCGTCGCAATGCGGCGCGAACGAATTACCTTGAGTATCTGGCCGTGCCGCAGACTCTTACTCATCCACGCAGTATCTCCAGGCGGCGGCGGGCCTCAACCAGCGCGCGGCCCACGGTTTCCGGCGCGGTGCCTCCGGGCACGGCCCGCGTCTTCATTCCTTCTTCGGGTCTCAGCAATAGACCCATTTCCGGCCGGAACTCGGGCGCGAAGGCGGCCAGTTCCTCCCCGGTCCAGTCGCCGGGTTTCCGTCCCGTCCGCACGCTTTCCAGCACCAGTCGTCCGACAATCTGGTGCGCCTGATGAAACGGCGTGCCGGCTCTTGACAGCGCTTCCGCCAGGTCGGTCGCAATCAGCCAGCCCTGCTCGGCCGCCTGGGCCGGCGGCCCCGGATTCAGTTTCGCCGTGTCCACCACCACCCTGGCCATCTCCAGCGCCGCGGTAGTCTGGTCAACCGCTTCAAACAGCGGCTCTTTGTCCTCCTGCATGTCGCGGTTGTAAGTCATCGGCAGACCCTTCATCGTGACAAACAGTGAAGTGTAAGCGCCGAACACCCGGCCACACTTACCTCGAATCAGTTCCAGCGAATCGGGATTTTTCTTCTGCGGCATCAAACTGGAGCCGCTGGTAACTCCATCGGCCAGTTCCAGCCACCCGAACTCCTCGCTCGAATAAAGAATCCAATCCTCCGCCAGCCGGCTCAAATGGAGCATAATGACCGATGCCGCATGCAGATAGTCCAGCGCAAAGTCACGATCGGCTGAAACATCCATGCTGTTGCGCGTAATGGCGCCAAAGCCCATCTCGGCCGCCATCGCCGCGCGGTCGAACGGGAACCCCGAGCCCGCCAGCGCGCCGGAGCCGAGCGGCATCACATCAACCCGCGCCCGCGCCTGACTCAGCCGCTCCGCATCGCGGGCGAACATCTCAAAGTACGCCAGCAGGTAGTGTGGCCACAAAACCGCCTGTGCCCGCCGCAAGTGCGTGTAGCCACAAATCACCGCCCGGGGATCCCGCCCGGCCGAATCGATTAGCGCCGCCATCAGTCCGAACAGCGCCTCCCGCGTACGGTCAATCTCCGCCCGCAGCCACAGCCGTGTGTCGAGCGAGACCTGCTCGTTGCGGCTCCGCCCGGTGTGGACTTTTGCCGCCAGCGGCCCCGCCTTTTCTCCCAGCTTGCGAATCACCAGCGTATGGACGTCTTCGTCCGCCGCTTCTTCGAAAAAACTCGGTGTGCGCGAATCCGCCAGTACCGCGTCATAGGCACCCACCAGCGCGTCCGTTTCGGCCGCGGTCAGAATTCCAGCCCGCGCGAGCGCCCGGACGAAGGCCTTCGAACCGGCGATGTCACTCTCCAGTAGCCGCCGGTCGAAGTCCAACGAACCCGAGAAACGCTCGAACAACTCCGACGGCCCGGTCTCGAATCGCCCGCCCCAAAGCTTCATCCGCGCGCCTTCGAGGCCCGCACCTTGATCGGCAGCCCAATCAGGTTGATAAAGCCCAGTGCGTCCTTCTGGTCATACTCGGCGCCCATCGTGAAGCTGGCGATGTTCAGCGAGTACAGCGAATTGGGCGATTTGCGGCTCACCGGTTCAATCGTGCCTTTGTACAGCCGCAGCGTTACCTCGCCCGTCACCGGCCGGCTGGTCACCTCGAAGAACGCATCCAGCGCCTCGCGCAACGGCGTGAACCACAGCCCGTTGTACACCAGCTCGGCGTAGTCGAGGGCCAGCTTTTGCTTGTAGTGCAGCGTGTTCTTGTCAAGCGCCAGCGCCTCCAGTTCCTTGTGGGCGTAAAAGATCAGCGTCCCGCCCGGTGTCTCATAACAGCCGCGCGATTTCATGCCCACGAAGCGGTTCTCCACCAGGTCCACCCGGCCCACGCCAGCCTCGGCGCCAATCGCATTCAACGTCTCCAATAACTCCGCCGCCGATGGGTAATTCGCGCCGTTCACCGCTACCGGCACGCCGCCCTCGAACCCGATCGTGACGTCCACCGCCCGGTCGGCCGCTTCCCGGGGGCTCTTGGTCAGCATCCAGATCTCGTCCGGAGCCGCGTTGGCCGGATCCTCCAGCGCCCCGCCTTCGTGCGAGATGTGCCAGATGTTGCGGTCCCGGCTGTAAATCTTGGTGGTGGTCTGCGAAATGGGAACGTTGTGCGCCGCCGCGTAGCTTATCGCATCTTCCCGCGAAACAATATCCCACTCGCGCCACGGCGCAATCACCGCCAGTTGCGGAGCTAGCGCCTTATAGGTCAACTCAAATCGGACCTGGTCGTTGCCCTTGCCCGTGCAGCCATGCGCCAGGCCGTCGCATCCGGTCGCCAGCGCCACCTCCACCTGCCGCTTGGCCAGTAGCGGGCGTGCGATCGAAGTCCCCAGCAGGTACTTGTGCTCGTACTCTCCCCCCGCCCGGACAATCTTCCAGACGTAATCGCGCACGAACTCTTCCCGCATGTCCTCGACGTGGACTTCCGAAGCGCCGGTCTTTAGCGCCTTCGCCTCCAGGCCCGCCAGTTCGTCGCCGCCCTGTCCAATGTCGCCGCACACCGCCACCACCTCGCAGCCGTAGTTTTCCTTCAGCCACGGGATGATGACAGACGTATCCAATCCGCCTGAATAGGCGAGTGCCACTTTCTTCGGTTTGTCCATAAATATCGATTTTAGCCGTCCGCCCGTGCGGACGTCCCGCTAGGAGAGCATCATCAACAGCAGCGCTTTCTGCGCGTGCAACCGGTTCTCCGCCTGGTCGAAAACAACCGACTGCCCGGATTCCATCACGCCGTCGGTGACCTCCTGGCCCCGCTTGGCCGGCAGGCAATGCATGAAGACGGCATCGGGCCGCGCTTTGGCCATCAGCGCTTCGTTCACCTGGAATGGAAGGAAATTCTGGCGGCGCTGGTCGGCTTCCCGTTCCTGGCCCATGCTGGCCCACACGTCGGTGTAGACCGCGTGCGCGCCCGCCACGGCCTTCGCCGCATCGTGAACGATCTCGATGTGCGTGCCCGCCACTGCCGCCAGCGCCATCGCATCGGAAACGATTTCCGGCCTCGGCTCGTAGCCTGCCGGACAGCCCAAAGTGAAGTCCATCCCCAGCCGGGTGGCGGTCAACATCAGCGAGTTCGCCACATTGTTCCCATCGCCCACAAAGGTGACCTTCAGGCCGCGCGTCTCGCCAAACTGTTCCCGAATTGTGAATACATCGGCCAGCGCCTGGCACGGATGGTAAAGGTCGCTCAAGGCGTTGATTACCGGCACGCTCGACCACCGCGCCATCTCGTCGATCGTCTCCTGCTGAAATACCCGGGCCACAATTCCCTGCGTCCAGCGGTCCAGGTTGCGCGCCACGTCCTTTAATGGCTCCCGCTCGGCAACCGGACCGGTCGAAACCACCGCATCGCCGCCCAACTGCTTGATGGCCAACTCGAACGTCAACCGCGTGCGCAGCGAAGGTTTCTCAAACAGCAGGCTGAGATAGCGCCCCGCCAGGGAACGCGCAAATCGCGAGGGATGTGCCTTCACCTGCTCGGTCAACTCCATCAGCGAGCACACTTCTTCGTTGGAAAGATCCAGATCCTTGCGCAAATCCTGCGCCGTGGCCTTCCACATCAACTCAGCCGGTAACGTCACTGCCATCGCCATCGTCCTCACCTGACACCAGCGCAAACTGCCGGAACCCCGGCTCGGGAACTGAATGTTTATTCAGATAAATGAATAATTACACAATCACCGGCTGGCGGTCAAGTATACCCGCAATCCAAAATGTGTCATTGTCTCTATATCTATGAATCGTCTGCGTGCGGAGTTGATGGCCGAATTTCTCGGAACCTTTGTTCTTATACTCTTCGGTAATGGTGTCGTCGCCATGGTCAAGCTGTTCGGAACCGGCGTGCCCGGTGAAATCGTCATGGGCGGCTGGACCAACATCACCCTGGCCTGGGGACTGGCCGTAACCATGGGGGTCTACATTGCCGGCCGTATCAGCGGAGCGCACCTCAATCCGGCGGTCACCCTGGCGCTGGCCGTCTTCCGGCAGTTCCCCTGGAGAAAGGTGATCCCATACTCGCTGGTGCAGACGGCGGGAGCCTTTCTCGCCGCCGCCGTGGTGTTTGCCAATTACCATCCAGCCTTCATGAAGGTGGACCCCCAGTTGACCTCCACCGCCGGAATCTTCACCACCTTCCCCACGTTTCCCGCCATCCTCGAAGCCGGATTCCTCGACCAGACCATCGGCACGGCTCTGTTGATCCTGATGATCTTCGCCATCATGGACAAATGGAATCAGCCCTCGGGCTACCTCACCCCGTTGCTGATCGGCCTGGTGGTGGTGGTCATCGGCATGTCGTTCGGCGGAATGCACGGCTACGCGATCAACCCGGCGCGCGATTTCGGTCCCCGTCTGTTCACTGTATTCGCCGGATTCCGCAACAATGGCCTCACCGACGGACCCCGCATATGGTGGGTGCCGGTTGCCGGTCCGCTACTGGGATGTCTGCTGGGGGGAGCGGTTTACGATTTCGGAATCCGCCGCTACTTGCCGCCCGAGGATTGAGAAGCGCCCGCGCCGCCTTCCGGCAAAATGAATGACGTTTCGCCGGGCCGCAGCAGCTTCAGCCGTTTCCGGATCTCCTGCTCCTGCTCCGAGCGGCTTTCGTCCAGCCGCTTGAGGCGCTCCCGCTTCGTCTCAATCTCCTGCCGCAGGTTGGCATTCTTCTCCTGCAACTCGTGGATCGCCCGCTGCTTCTCGATGAGAGCCGGAATCCCCTGCGGTCCACGCAGGGTGTTCACCATGTAAACAGCGGCCAGCGTCGCGACAATGAACAGGCCGATCTTGCGGGCCGCGGCCTTGGCCGCTTGACTGAACAATTGAACTCCTTCTTTTGTTTATAATCCGATCTAACGAAAAGATCCACTGAAGAATCGCCGTGGATCCACAAATTCAGCCATGACGGACAAAATAGTCGTTTTCTGCACCTGCGCTTCCGAGCAGGAGGCCGGTAAGATCGCCGCCGGACTGGTCGATCGCCGGTTGGCGGCCTGCGTCAACATCCTGCCCCGTCTCACCAGCGTTTACCGTTGGCAAGGGGCCGTCCAGAAGTCCGAGGAGTGGCTGATGATGATCAAGACGCGGCGCCACCTGCTGGAGCGCCTCGATCGCGAGATCCGCGGCATGCACTCCTACGAAGTGCCCGAAATCATCGCGCTCTCCGTGGTGGATGGCGCCGCGCCCTACCTGAACTGGATCGAGGCGGAGACCGATGGAGAATAATAGAACCGCAAGCGCAACCGGAAAACCGACTCACGCCCGCTACTGGGTCATCGTCTTCGCTGTCGCCCTCTCGGTCATCACCTACATTGACCGGGTGTGCATCTCCCAGGCCGCGCCCTTCATTAAACGTGACCTGCACCTCAGCTCGGTTGAAATCGGTTACGCCTTCGGTGCTTTCGGCATCGCCTATGCGCTGTTCGAGATTCCCGGCGGCTGGCTGGGGGACTGGGTCGGGCCGCGCCGCGTCCTGCTGCGAATCGTCGTCTGGTGGTCATTTTTTACTGCCGCCACCGGATGGGCCTGGAACCACGTCTCCCTCATTGTCACCCGCTTCATGTTTGGCGCCGGTGAAGCCGGTTGTTTCCCCAACCTCACCAAGGCCTTCACCACCTGGCTGCCGGAACATGAGCGCGTCCGCGCGCAGGGCATCATGTGGATGGCTACGCGCTGGGGCGGAGCCTTCACTCCAGCCCTGGTGGTGCTCGTCTTCAAGTTCATCCACTGGCGGCGTTCCTTTGAGTTGTTCGGCGCTATCGGTATCGTCTGGGCCATCTTCTTCTATCGCTGGTTCCGCGACAACCCGGCGAGGCATCCCTCGGTAAATCAGGCTGAACTGGCGCTCCTTGAAGGCGCCGAGCAACGTGCCGGCAGTCATGGCGACGTACCCTGGCGGACCATGCTCACCATGCCGACGGTCTGGCTGCTATGGGTGCAATATTTTTGTTTGTCCTGGGGCTGGTCGTTCTATATCACCTGGCTGCCGTCCTATCTCCAGCAGGCTCGCGGAATGGATCTGAGTACCAGTGCGATCTTCGCCGGGTTGCCGCTGTTTTTCGGCGGCATCGGCTGTTCGCTCTCCGGTTTCGCAATGCGGCACATCGCGCGCCGGGTGGGCGGCGAGTCCAATGCCCGCCGCCTGGTGGCCTGCACGGGCATGTTTGGCGCCGGCGCGCTGTTGATCATCTCCACCAACCTCACCAACGCTGGCTGGGCGGTGGTCGCAATGGCGCTGGCCAGCCTCTCGAATGACATTTGTATGCCGCCGGCCTGGGGCGCTTGTATGGACGTGGGCGGACGTTATGCTGGAACGCTTTCCGGCTCTATGAACATGATGGGCAACGCCGGCGGCGCCGTTGCGCCGGTGGTTGTCGGCTATTTGCTCAGTCTGGGTCAGCAGAACTGGCCGCTAACCTTCTATATCTCCGCCGGGATCTATTTCGCCGGAGTGTTTGCCTGGTATTTTATCGATCCGGTGACGCCGATGAAGGGAGCCTAGCGGCCCGCTTCGCCCCAGCCGCTCGTCGGCCAGTCGCGCCGTGGTCAGGAAGAACTCGGCCAGTGCCGGGTCCAGCCGTTCCAGCGCCTCGAACTGGCCACCGGCGTTGCCCGGCGAACCGGGCCAGCCTTTCTTCCCCGCTTTGCGGTAGGCGCGCAGCGAACCGAGCACGGCCTGTTCCAGCATGGCGTAGGAAGCCGGCGGATTGAGGCCTGCGGCGCGGAAGCACTCCACCGCTCCCGCGGCCAGCGGCGTCACCAGGCTGGAGGCGAACGTCAACCCGGCCCGGTAAACCGGTTTGCCTCCCTGGCGCAGAACCCGGATTGCGGATTTGGGAATCCCAAAGGTCTGGCGAAATTCACGAATCGTCCGCCGGTCCCCCTCGGCCATGAACCCGGCGCCGCGCCGCTCCTCGGGAACCCACAGCGATGCAAGCCGGATTTGGCGCGCCGCCAGCGCTTCCATCCCGGTGCTCTCCGCCACCGGATGGCAAAGCATGATCGAGTGCCGCTCCCAGGCCGCCTCGCTCGCCGCCATTTCCCGCGAAATCTGCGGCAACAGCCGGGAGTCTTCCACGCACAGCAGCACCAGTCCGGCCGCGTCCAGGCCCTCGTATCCCACCACCGGGTAGCCGGCGCCCAGCCGGTTCACCATCCGGCTCGCCACGCGCGCCGCCGGCGCTTTTACGGGTCCTAATCGGTCTCCAAGCAGCTTCAGCAGCGAAAGGTAGGGCTTAGCTACCCGTCCGGATACGATCAGCCCCACCGGCCGCGGTTTCCGCATAGAGATCCTGTGCTTTCAATTCCTTGATTCGATCACGATACTGGGCCGCTTTCTCGAATTCGAACTTGCGCGCGGCTTCGCGCATTCGTTCCTCCAGGTCGGCGATCAACCGCTCCCGTTCGGCCGGCGAGAGTGTCTCATCGGCATTCTCGATTTCCAGCGGGACAGTGACATAATCGGCTTCGGCCACCTGAATCAGGCTCATGTCAATCGGCCGGATGATCGATTGCGGTATGATGCCGTTCTCCTCGTTGTAGGCCTGTTGAATCCGCCGCCGGCGCTCGGTTTCGCTGATTGCGCGCCGCATCGAATCGGTGATCACATCGGCATACAGAATCGCGCGTCCGTTCAGGTTGCGCGCCGCCCGCCCAATGGTCTGGATCAGCGATCCCTCCGAGCGTAAAAAGCCCTCCTTGTCGGCATCCAGTATCGCCACCAGGGAAACCTCGGGCAGGTCCAGTCCTTCACGCAGCAGGTTGACGCCGATCAGTACCGCGTATTCACCGCGCCGCAGGTCCCGCAGAATCTTCACCCGGTCCAGTGTTGAAACCTCCGAGTGCAGGTAGGCGCACTTCACTCCCACCTCGGTGTAATACTCGCTCAGATCCTCGGCCATGCGCTTGGTCAGTGTGGTCACCAGAACCCTCTCGTTGCGTTCGGCGCGAATGCGGACCTCATTCAATAAATCGTCCACCTGGCCCTTGATCTTGCGCACCTCAACCGGAGGATCAAGCAATCCCGTCGGCCGGATGATCTGTTCTACCACTACGCCGCCGGTCTTGGTCAGTTCGTACGGTCCCGGCGTGGCCGAAACGTACAGCGCCTGGGTCACCCGGTTCTCGAACTCCTCGAAGGTCAGCGGGCGGTTATCGAGCGCGCTCGGCAGCCGGAACCCGTAGGAGACCAGCACCTCCTTGCGCGAGCGGTCGCCGTGAAACATTCCCCGCAGTTGGGGAATCGTCTGGTGGCTCTCGTCGATGAACATCAGCGCGTCCGAGGGCAGATAATCGAGCAGCGTCGGCGGAGCTTCCCCCGGCAGCCGCCCCGAAAAGTGGCGCGAATAGTTTTCGATGCCGTGGCAGTAGCCGATCTCCCGGATCATCTCCAGGTCGAACATCGTCCGCTGGTAAAGCCGCTGCGCCTCGATCGCCTTGTTCTGCTTCTCGAGTTCACCCATCCACCAGTGCAGCTCTTCTTCGATGCTCTTCAGCGCCTTTTCCCGTGTTTCCGCGCTCATTACATAGTGCGTCTTGGGATAAATCGGCAGCCGTTTGTAGGTCTGCAGTACCTGCCCCAGCAGTGGATCGAACTGCGAAAGATTCTCGATCTCGTCGCCGAACATCTCGATCCGGTACGCATTATCGTCGTACGTGGGGAACACTTCAATCACATCGCCGCGTACTCGAAAAGTGCCGCGCTGGAAATTGATGTCGTTGCGTTCGTACAGAATCTCCACCAACCGCTGCAGAATGTGCTGCCGGCTCACCCGCTGTCCCTGCTCCAGCATCAGCAGCATCCCGTAGTAAGCTTCCGGCGACCCCAGGCCGTAAATGCAGCTCACGCTGGCCACAATCACGCAGTCGCGGCGTTCGAACAGCGAGCGCGTGGCCGCCAGCCGCAGCTTGTCCAGTTCGTCGTTGATGGTGGCCTCTTTTTCGATGTAGACATCCCCTGAAGGAATGTATGCTTCCGGCTGGTAATAATCGTAATAGGAGACGAAGTATTCGACGGCGTTACCCGGAAAGAATCGTTTGAATTCGGCGTAAAGCTGCGCGGCCAGAGTCTTATTGTGCGCCAATACCAGCGAAGGCCGCTCGAAATGCTCCATCACCTTGGCCATGGTGAAGGTCTTGCCCGAGCCGGTGACTCCCAGCAGAACCTGGTGTTTGTCACCCTCCTCGATGCCCCGAACAAGCTGATCGATCGCACTCTGCTGGTCTCCCCGGGGACGGTAATCGACCGCCAGGTGGAAAGCCATATCTAACCAGCCTAGCATCCGGCGCGGTATCCGACGGAATGCTAAACTGGTGAGGCTGTACCAATCAGAACCGGAGAGATGGCCGAGCGGTTGAAGGCGCACGCTTGGAAAGCGTGTATAGGGGTAACTCTATCGAGGGTTCGAATCCCTCTCTCTCCGCCACACAAAACCCACAAAACCCGGGACAGTACACTCAAACACCATTTCGTCAATCAAATCCCCATCTCCACTCGTCTCGCTGTCCGCATGCTCCTGCTATACTCACGCCGAATGTCTCGTCCACTACCGCCGCTACTGCTCCTGGTGGTCCTCGCCGCCAGCGCCCAAACCCCGGTCGTCTACCTCGTGCCCAACACCCACGGCACCGTCTCCGGCTGGTTGGTCGATTTCGATACCGAACGCAATTACGTCCTGAACAACTACCTGGCTCACCTGGACCGCATCAACCAGGACCCCGCCTATCGCCTCGCCTATTCCGAAGTCCCAAACCTCATCTCCCTGCTCCAGTTCGCCCCCCAACGCCTCGAAGAATTAAAGCAGCGTATCCGCGAGCGCAAAGTCGAACTCACCAACGGCTTCTTTCTCGAACCTGACGTCAACCTCTCCTCCGGCGAAGCTCTCGTTCAAATGGGCGTCCAGGGCCTGCGCTGGTACGAAAAGTTCTTCGGCCTCCGCCCCCGCCACTGCTGGATGATCGACCTCACCGGCTGCCACCGCCAGATGCCCCAAATCGTCGCCGGCCTCGGAATGGACGACATCGTCTACTGCCGCAACAACCCCACCAAGCAAGCCGTCTACTGGTGGCAATCCCCCGACGGCAGCCGCGTACTCGCCATCAACGACAGCCACTACGCCCAATTCGGCCTCAAGGAGGGTATCTTTACCGCCCGCGGCGCCGTTCCGCCCGCTGCCATCGCCCGCCTCCGCCAGTTACTTGAAATGCGCCAGCGGCGCACCCCCAGCGCCAGCAGCCAACTCGCTCTGATGGGCAACGGAGATTACAGCCTGCCGCCCGTCAACCCCGCCTCCCCTTCTGCGTTTCTCACCCAGTGGCGCGGTCTCAACACCGGTTTCGATCTCCGCTTCGCCATCGCCGGCGACTACCTTCAGGCTATCCAGCGGGAGACGCAATCCGGCCGCACACGGCTTGCCACTTTCCATGGCGATACCGGCTACACCTGGGAGGCCTTCTGGATGAATATGCCGGAGGTCAAACTCGCTTACCGCCAGTCGGAAACCCTCCTCACCGCCGCCGAACTCTACGCCACCGCCACCGCCAAAGCCTACCCCGCCCAGGATTTTTACAACGCCTGGATCAACCTGCTGATGAACATGGATCGCAATATCATCTGGGGAGCTGCCGCCGGCACAGCCTTCAAGGACACGACCCACTGGGATGCCTGGGACCGCTTTCAATTCGTCCGCCAGCACGCCCATCTCGCCCCGTCCCCCAACCCCACGTTTCTAAATGCCCTCAACTGGACCCGTACTGATCCGGTCGAACTCGATCTCCCTCCCGGCCAGGCTCCCGCCAAGGCCACCTGCGAGCAAACCTCCCGCCTGACCTGCGTCCTGAATCTTCCGCCCGCCTCCGCCACCGCCCTCAAACTTGTCTCTGCCCGCGCCCCAGCCCCCAAGTCCATCCCCCTGCCGGCCCGCATTGATACTCCTTACTATGCCGCTGTCATCGACCCCGCCTCCGGCGCTCTTATCAGCCTGAAGGTGAAGCCTACCGGCCAGGAACTCCTCGGCGGACCAGCGAACGAAGTTCTCATGGAGCGCGCCCCGGGTGATGGCGAAGGTTCGGAGCACTTCATGGCCGCGCGCCCCAAGCGAGTCCCGGTGGGTTCTTCGCGAACCTTCCAGCCAAAAATCGACGTGACTGCCGGCCCGCTCTCCACCCTGGTCGAGGTCTCTTCCGGGTTCTCCCGCGGCTCCAAGCTGGTCCGCCAGATCCGCTTCTACCGCAACCACCCCCGCATCGACTTCACCACCACCCTCGATCTGGCCTCCTCCGGCGTCCTCGTCTCGGTCGACTTCCCGCTAGCCGGCCCCATCGCCGGCCGCGCCCGCGGTATTCCCTACGGTTTCGCCGATGGCATGGCTAAGGAAAGCGTGTTACCCGCTGTCCGCTGGTCCAACTACCAGCTATCTCCCGCTGCCGGACTCGCGCTGCTCGATCAGGGACTCCCCGCCCATGAATTGAATCCGAATACCGTCACCCTCATCCTGCTCAACGCCGTCCCCCGGTACATGAAGCTTCCCAACCCGATGCTGGAAGGTACGGGCCGCCGCGAGTTCCGCTATGCCCTGGTTCCCCATGCAGGCTCGTGGCAAGAGGCAGCCATCCCCCGCCGCGCGTATGAATTCAACGCGCCGCTTTACAGGGTTGGAACGCCTTTTACCACCCTGCTGGACACATCGGCCAACGTTATCGTCGAAGCCGTTCGCCGGGTAGGAGATGAAATTGAAGTCCGGCTTTACGAAACCAACGGGGAGAAGGGGACCGCCTCGGTGAAGTTGAACCGGCCGTATTTGTCTGCGACACGGACCAACCTGTTGGGAGAAACCCCCTTGCCCCTGCGGGAACGAAGCTTCGAGATTCGCCCGCAGCAGATCGTTACCCTAAGGTTCAAAACGGAGCAGCGCGCGCCCCTTCCCGTGCCGCTCGAGAATTGGACCGCCCTGGTTCCACCCGGCAAACGCGCAGCGCTTAACGTGCGCCTTACCGGAACAGGACACCCGGGCAGGGACTGAGCGATACCCGGCACCGCCCCTTCACAGCCGCGGCAGCAGCCCGGAGTCCCCCAGAACCTCAATCCGCCGCCGGTCCGCCGTCCCAACGCCCATCCGC
>JADZGD010000019.1 GCA_020854055.1 Bryobacterales bacterium
CAGCACCGTGCCTGGCGTTGTCGACCAGTTCATTGGCGGCTGGCAGATTAATTGGGACGTCACCTACATGAGCGGCTGGGTTTCTGACTATCCCAACGCGCTCCAGGTTACGCCCGGGTCCGCCAAAATCAGCGACCCGACCTACAAGCGCGTGTTCAACACGTCGCTGTGGAACGGCGCGAAGACACAGGAAGCCCGCACGTTGCGTAACTTCCCGTATGAATTCAGCGATGTGCGCCGTCCTGGCTACAAGAACTGGGACATGTCGGTATCCAAGTACTTCCCATTGAACGAACGGCTGAGGCTCCAGTTCCGTGGTGAAGCCGTTAACCTTTTCAACCATCCGTGGTTCGCCGATATGGCTTCGGTCGATATCACGAATGCCGCGTTTGGCCAGTTGAATCCCACGCAGCGCAATCTGCCACGGTTCGTCAAGCTGGCGCTGCAGTTGAGTTTCTAAGCTGGTCTACCCGCGGAGGGCACCCATTAGTGGGTGCCCTCCACGTTTTCTCCCTCCCCAACGTCTCCGCAAAAAATCCTCTAAACTGTTCACGTGCCCCCCGTTTTGGTTCTAGCCGGAGGTTTTCTCGGAGCCGGGAAAACGACACTCCTGTTGGCAGCGGCCCGGCGCCTCGGCGAAGCCGGCAAACGTGCCGGCCTGTTGCTTAATGATCAGGGCGATGAACTGGTCGATACGCACTTTGCCAGCGCCGCCGGATTTCCTGCCGGGCAAGTCTCCGGAGGCTGTTTCTGTTGCCACTTCAGCGATTTCATCACCGCGGCGTCTCAGTTTAGAGATATCGACGTCCTCTTTGCGGAGCCGGTGGGAAGTTGCACCGACGTTGCCGCTACCGTGCTCGAACCCCTGCATCGGCTTTACGGCCGTCAATTTCGTACCGCTCCTTTTACCGTGGTCGTTGACCCGGCACGCCTGGCCGCCCTGGATGGCCAGCCCGGCGACGTTCCCTGGCTTTTCCGCAACCAACTCGCCGAGGCTAACATTCTGGTTCTTTCCAAGGCTGATCTCTACCCTGACTTTCCGCCGCCACCGAATCAGGTAGTGTTCCGTGTCAGCGCTACCACAGGAGCCGGTCTCGACGAGTGGCTGCATGAAGTTCTTGATGCCGAAGCCGATAGCGATCTGCGCATTCTGGATATCGACTACAACCGCTACGCCGCCGCTGAAGCCGCGCTTGGCTGGGTGAACTGGAAGGTTCAATTCCGGGCCGCACGCCCCCTGACAGCCGCTTCGGTGGCCGGCCCGCTGCTGGAGCATCTTGCTTCCCGGGCGCCCGGGATTGCGCATCTGAAGGTCTTTGTCTCATCGCCGGAGGGCTGGGTGAAGGCAAGCGTCTGCACTGCCGGCGCCGAACCGGTTGTTGAAGGCGCCCTCGATGCCCCACCGGTGCGGAGCCACCAAATCGTTCTGAATCTGCGTGCCGAGGCGGCGCCGGAACTGCTGGACTCGCTGGCCGGCCAGGCCATCGCACAGTTACCTGGCCGTGCCACCATCGAACTCCGCCAGGCCTTCCGTCCGGGTGCTCCGCGCCGGCCGCTGGTCCCCTTACAGACTCCATCTGCCGTGTGAACCGACATGAAATTGACAAGACGTGAACTTCTGGCCAGTGCTGCTGCCGCTGCCGGCGCGCCTGCGGCGATCTCCCATCCGACCGCGCGGGGCCGCAGCTTCACCAAAGACGCCCTGCGTGAAGTCGCCTTTCCCATTGGTGGCATCGGCACCGGCACGGTCTCGCTCGGAGGCTGCGGCCAGTTCCGCGATTGGGAGATATTCAATCGCCCCGGCAAAGGTTCGATCCTTCCGTTCACCTTCGTCTCAGCCCGGTTCGAAGGCGGCGGCCTTGCCAAGCCCAGGATTCGTGTTCTGGAGCGCCAGCCGCTGCCGCCCTTCAATCAGGGCGACGGATATATCCGCACCACGGGTCTGGGCCTGCCGCGCTTCCGCGAAGCCGTCTTTTCCGGCTCTTATCCTTTCGCCGGGATCCGGTTCCATGACCCGAAGCTTCCGGTTGCCGTTTCGCTGGAAGCCTTCAATCCAATGATTCCGCTCGATACGGCGGAGTCCAGTCTTCCCGTCGCCCTGCTATCCTACCGGTTCACCTCCCGCGCGCCATCTGATATCAAACTGGCCGTTGCATTTTCAGCGATGAACCCCATTGGCTTCGATGGCGCCGGCAAACTCAGTCAGCGCAATGCTCCATTTTTTGGAAAGAACCGCAACGAATTCCGGCGTCAGGACTCGGCTGCCGGTTTATTGATGAGTTCCGCTAAGTATGCACCGGACTCCCCGCGCCACGGTTCGCTCGCCATCCTGTCCACCGGCGACGACTTCTCTTACCGCGCCGCCTGGGAGCACGGCGCCTGGTGGGATGACTTCCAGAAATGGTGGGACGAATTCGAAGCCAAGGGGCGCTTCGCGAGCCAGCCCGCTCCGGAATCGGGTGAAGGAAGAACCGAGTACGCCACTCTGGCCAACCACTTGACGCTCGCGCCGGGCGAGACCCGAACCGTTACCTTCGCCCTTGCCTGGCATTTCCCGCTCCGCGAGAACTACTGGTCCGGTCACGATCAAGCCGCTCCTCCGCCGCTCCACAACGACTACGCCAACCGCTGGCCCTCTGCCTGGGAACCGGCGGCCTATGCACTCAACAATCACTCCCGGCTGCACCAGGCCACCCGCGATTACCGCGATACCTTATACTCCTCCACGCTTCCGGCTGATGTCATTGATGCGGTTTCCAGCCAGTCGTGCATTCCGCGCACCACCACGTTGATGGTTCTCGACGGCGGCCATGCGCTGGGCTTTGAAGGTTGTCACGACAATAGCGGGTGTTGTCCGATGAACTGCACCCACGTCTATAACTATGAGCATACGCTGGCGTTCCTGTATCCGGATCTCGAGCGCTCAATGCGCGATATCGATTTTTCCTGGAACATGCGCGCCGATGGTTCGATGAGCTTTCGTACTCCGCTGCCCTTCCGCCAGGGTGGCAACGACTTCCGTCCCGCCGCCGATGGCCAGATGGGCACGGTGATTAAGATGTATCGCGAGTGGCAGCTTGGTGGTTCCGATGACTGGCTTCGCAAGTACTGGCCCCAGGTGAAGCGCGCGCTCGAATATGCCTGGGTGCAATGGGATGCCAATCGTGACGGACTGATGGAGGGTGAGCAGCACAATACCTACGACATTGAGTTCTACGGCCCCAACTCGATGACCGGAGCGTTCTATCTTGGGGCGCTTCGGGCGGGCGCCGAAATGGCACGCCATCTGGGCGATACGGCGGCTGCCGATCGCTATCTCCAGCTCGCCCAAAAGGGAGCGGCCGGCCTCGATCGCCTGCTGTACAACGGCGAATACTACGTGCAGAAGGTGGACGAATCGAAACCCAAGGCAAAGAACTACCAGTACGGTGAAGGTTGCCTCTCCGACCAGGTGCTCGGGCAGTGGTTTGCAGAGGTGGTCGATCTGGGGAAACTCCTCCCGCACGATCACGTTAAATCGGCTTTATCTTCCATATTCAGGCATAATTTCTGCGAAGATTTCTCGGACTTTCCGAACGTCCAGCGAATTTATGCAATGAACGAGGAAAAGGGCCTGTTGCTGTGCAGTTGGCCGCGCGGGAAGCGGCCTGCCCTGCCGTTTCCTTATTCCGACGAGGTCTGGACGGGAATTGAATATCAGGTGGCCAGCCACCTGATATACGAGGGCTTTCTACGCGAGGGCCTGGCCATCGTCTCCGCGGTTCGCGGCCGCTATAGCGGAACGAACCGCAACCCGTGGGATGAATTCGAGTGTGGCCACCACTACGCCCGCGCCATGTCGAGTTGGTCCCTGTTAACCGCGCTGTCGGGCTTTGCCTGTTCCGCTCCGCGGAAGGAAATTAAGTTTAGTCCCAGGATTAACGCAGATAATTTTCGATCTCTGTTTTCCTCGGGAACGGCCTGGGGTTCGTATGCGCAGCAGCGGACCAAGGGAAAGTTGACGGCAACCATCGAAGTCAAGGGAGGACGCCTGGAACTGGAGCAGGTTCGGCTTCCCTGGACCGAAAAGACCGCCCGCGCGTCCTCGGCAGCCGTCAAACTGGCGGGGAGCGAAGCGCGGCTGACCCTCCACCGGCCGGTGCGACTGAAGGTGGGTGATCGCCTTACGCTGGTTGTGACGGCTTAGGCTACCGGTATCGCTTCCACATCAGAAACGCGATCAGGGTTTTGGCATCCTGAATCTTGCCCTTTTGGATCCACTCATCGAGTTGCCTGGACTTCACCCACGCCGTTTCGATGCGCTCATCTTCCATTGGGGTGGGCTCGCCGGCGGTCAACTCCGTGGCCAGGAAGAGATGCATCTTTTCAGCGACAAAGCCGGGGCTGGGAAAAAACGAGGCCAGCTTCTTCCAGCTTTTTGCCTTGTACCCGGTCTCCTCGGCCAGTTCCCGCCGCGCCGCTTGCAACGGCTTCTCGCCGGGGTCCAGCCGGCCGGCCGGAATTTCCCAAAGTGAATCGCTGGCCGGCAACCGGTACTGGCGCTCCAGCAAGATACGCTTCTTGCTATCTACCGCGAAAATCACTGCCGAGCCGGCGTGGCGCACGATGGCACGGCGGATCTCGAATCCTCCGGGATCGACGGCGTGATCTTCGGTGACGCGGAAAATGGGACTTCGGTAGCGCTCTTCCGACGAGATGATCTTCATGGCTTCTCAACCTGGACTTCGCCGAACTTACTCAAGGCCATACCGATTTTCGATTGATCGCCAACCACCACGATGGCCGAATTCACCGGGTCCAGATACTTAGCTGCCGCGGTTCTCATCCGGGCGGAGTTTACCGCGCGGATCCGGGACGTGTACTTCTCCATGTAATCGTTGGGAAGATCCATGCTTTTTGCCATAGCCAACTGGCCGGCGATGCCGTCCGGCGTTTCCAGCCGGATGGCATAAATTCCGCTGAGCAGGTTCTTGGTTGTCTCCTGCTCCGCGGCGTCCGGTGGATTGGTAGACATCTGTGCCATCAACTCCAGTACGTTCTTGAGGGCAGGCTCCACTACCTCGTTACGCACCTGGGTTGCGGCCGCTACATACGCCGATTCCTTCATGGGGATGAACGTGCTGTGTGCGTCGTAAGCGTAGCTCTGCTTTTCCCGAATGATGCGGAACATCCGCGATGACGAACCCACTCCCAACGTTGCGTTCGCAACCAGCAACGGGAAGAAGTCCGCATCCTGACGCCGCACAGCCAGCCGCCCCACCATGATATCGGCCTGCACGGACCCTGGCCGGTCCACCAGGATGATCTTCCTTTTCGGAGCCGGAGGCGCCGGCAGCGGTTTTCCTACCGCCGTCTTGTTCATCCACCCGGCGAAGCTCTTGCTCAAGGCGGCCGTCAAATCCGCCGGAGCGAGCGGACTCACCACCACCAGCCAGGCGTTATCCGGCGCGACGAACCGCTGGCGAAACCGCAGTAACTCGCTCCACCCGATGTGCGCGATCGATTCCGCGGTTGGCAGCACCACCGCGTAAGGGTTGGCTCCGAACACTGCCTGGTGAAACCGCTCGTTTACCAGCGTGGACGATTCTGAGCGCGCAGCCAACAACTCCTGTTTGCGATTCTTCTTGTACAGGTCCACCTCGTCTTGCGGAAAGCTGGCGTTTCGCACCACATCGGAGATAATTTCGAACATCGTTCCCGAGTGATCCGACAGCCCGCTGAATGAGAGTGTAAGGTTGTCCGGCCCTACATCGATGCCGAGCGTGCCGCCGACCGATGCCAATTGTTCGGCAATCATTTTGGAGGATCGACTCGAGGTTCCCTCCTTCAGCAGGCTTCCGGCCATTTCCGCCAATCCCCGCATTGGGGCGGGGTCGTATTTGGACCCGGCGCTGAAAACCAGCCGCGCGGTCAGAATCGGGAACCGGGTGTCGCGCACCATCACCAGCTTCAATCCGTTGGGCAATACCGCCTCGGTCGTCGGCGGCAGCTTGAACGGGGCGAGCGGAGGCGTCGAGGGTGGTTTGGTCAAATCCACCTTGTCTTCGGAGGCAGCCGCCAGAAGCGCAGCCGAGAGAAACAATGGCAGCATCCGCTTCATCTACTTTCCCTCCTGGGCGGCCGGCTTCTTTAGGTCGATGGCAAGGACGCTTCGCTTTTCCGGTGTCAGGTAGCGGATGGACACGTCCTTGATCCCGCCGGGCGTTACGGCCAGGAAGCGTTCCATCTCCGAATTGATCAGGTTCGGATCGCCATCGAGCGCCGTATATTGCGCCAGCAGTCTCGCCCGGCTCAGCGAAGTCTCCATCGAGCGCACGCGTCCGGCGCGGAACAGGTTGCGCGCCCGCTCCAACTCTTCGGCGCTTACCCCCTCGCGCTGTACCTTGGTGATCTCCTCCTGCACCTGAGACACAATCTCGCCGGCGGCCAGATTCGGAGGAAAGAGTATGTTCATTGCGTACATCCCGGCGGGCTTGTAATCGGACACCGACGCGAAAGGCCATCCGAGGTCCGCCTCGAATTGAATTACGGTCTTCTTCCCTTTCACCAGATTCTGCTGGAAGCGGGAACTGTCGCCGCCAGTCAGAATTACATCCAACATCGCCAGTGCGTAGTAATCGGGCGTTCTGCGTTCCGGTCCGGGATAGCCGATCACCAGGGCAGGCACCTGCGCCAGCGGATCGGTGTACCGCTGAAATCGTGAAGCCGTCTGCCCGGCTTCGGCAAGGTTTGGTTTGGGCGGGTGCGGCTGCGAGGGAATGCCGGCAAAGTAGGTTTCTATCATCTTTTTTGTTGCTGCCAGGTCGATGTCTCCCACCACGGCCAGAATCGCATTGTTGGGCGCATAGTAGGTTCGGAAGAAGGAACGTACATCGTCCAGTGTGGCGTTGTTCAAGTCTTCGAACGATCCGATCAGTGAATGGCTGTTGGACCAGTTACGGAACGCCACCGTAGGCCAGACGTCTACTACCGCCGTGGCGTAGGGGCGATTGTCGAAGCTCAGCCGCCGCTCCTGTTTCACCGCCTCTTTCTGGTTGGCGAGGTTTTCCTGGGTCAACAGAAGTCCTCGCATCCGGTCGGCTTCGAGCCACAACGCGATTGGCAGCTTGTTGGAGGGAAGCACCTGGAAGTAATCGGTATAATCCGGGTGCGTCGAGCCGTTGTTAAAGCCTCCGTTGCCCTCGTCCAGTTTGTCCATCGTGCCTTTGGGAGCGTTCTCCGAACCCTGGAACATCATGTGTTCAAAGAGGTGCGCGAAACCGGTGCGGCCGCGCTCCTCCGATCGCGCGCCCACGTCGTAGAGAAGGTAGACCGTGACCACCGGCGCCGAGGAGTCCTTGGACAGAACGGCGCGGAGACCGTTGTCCAGCTTGAATTGTTCAATCGGAATGTGGAATCCCGCTGAAGCGGCGCTGGGTGCTCCGGCGGTGAAGGTCCAGGCGGCCCAGGCCAACGGCAACAAATGTTTTTTCATCTCTCCCTATCGATTCCTACGAATTAACTTCGTGAATGGTTTCAGTTTGCGGGTATTGATAATGTCGCCGGCTTCCAGCCAGCCCCGGCGCGCCATCAGCACTCCGTAGCGCATGTTCGCCAGATGTTTCGGGTGATG
>JADZGD010000020.1 GCA_020854055.1 Bryobacterales bacterium
GGCAGCAATACGGTGAAAATTCTGGTGACCAACACCATGGAGAACGAACGGGCGGTGGAAAATCACGCTCCCGTCCTATCCCGGCTCCGCCACAGCGGGTTGATCGGTCCGGTGCGCATCGTCGCCGCCGGACCCGCTTCTTAGTGAGCCGCTGCCAGACCTTCTTTTAATCGCTTCACGGTATCGGCGTAGGCCTGCGTAGCGGCCTTCTCCGATTCGGATGCCAACGGTGGCGCCTTGCCCGCCGCCACCAGCCGTTCGCGGGCTTCCATCGCCGCCTCGGCCTCCGCGATCAGCCGCTTGTGGGCGGTGCGATAGTCCTCGCGCGGTGCGATGCCGAAATCCACTTTGCGGATTCTGCCATTGCCGGTGGCAATCAGAATCTGCGCATCTTCCGGAATCTCATCGTAGGGCAGTTCGATCGAAGCCGCCGTAAGCCGCTTCCACTTGCGGCCGTTGATGGTCACCTCCCGAATCGGCCCGTTGCCGAATACCGCCAGATAGAGACGCTTCGTGCCGAAGCGCACCGGATCCACCTGCACCAGTTCCGTAATTCCGCCCGGGATGTGCGGCATCAGCGTCAAGCTGTCCGCGTGGTACAGGTACTCGAACAGTCCGCGCCGCAGCGCCGCCGGAATGGCGAAAGCGTCGTAGGTGATGTTGATGGGCTCTTTGGGCTGGTAGACAGCATTACCGAAATCGGTGAGGTTGTTATCCATCCGGAACTGCCGGGCGAACTTGAGAATCTGCTTCATCGATTCGCGCGCATCTTCATACTTGCCCAGCCGGTAGTACCCCATCATCATGCGCGCTTCGCAGGTGGACCAGTGCCCCCCGTTCACCCAGTTGCCGAACCGCCACAGCCCTTCGGGCTTTTCGTACATGTCGTCGAGCCCGGGGTAGTTGGGCAGAATCAAGTGGTGCGGCCGCAGACCCGGAATGGATGCGATCTTGTCGTAAATCCGCTCGGCCGCCTTGTCAGTCACCACGCGAAAGCAGATGGCGTCATGGTTCGGCGGCGTTTCGAAATAGCCGTAGCGCGAAGCGCCGTACACACCGTGCCGCGTGCCGTCCGGATCCATCGATTTGATGAAGTAGCCCTCCGGCGTCATCAACAGCGGCAACCCGCGCCGCGCCAGTTTACGCCGCTCGCTGTAAAGAGCTACCTTCCGGGGGCGCCGCGCCATCTTTTCCAGTTCAATCAGCCGGTCCAGCCCGGCGATATAAGTGACCGACAGCCCAGCCAGATAGGCCTTGCCGTAGGTGCCGTCCGGCTTGCGCCACCCGGCATAGCTGGGCGCCAGCAAGTTGCCTGCCGGCCCCGCCAGAAAGAGATTGTTCTTCGGGTCCCGCCGCGAGTCCAGAAAATTGGCCACCCGCTCCAACAGTGGCAGGTAATGCGCCAGCGCTCCCGGGTCCCGGCTGATCAGCACCGCTTCTGCCTGCAGCACGAGACCGGCGGCGGTGAACTCCACGCCCCAGTCGTGCATGGCGGCCTTGCCGTCTCCCTGCCGGTAGATGATACAGCCGGGTTTAGCGGCATCGCACAGCACGCCATCGGGAGCTATCCAGTTGAGCCGTGGAAATTCCGGACAGCCATGCCGCTTGCCGTCGCCCATCTGGTCGAACCACAGGTCGTTGGCGTTCTGGATAAAACGGACAAAAGGTTCGCGCGCCAGGGGCAGGGCCGCGTAGGTGGTGCCGTAGCTGTTCTGGATCCACCACATGCCCCAGGTAGGTCCCTCCACCATGCCATTCCAGCGCGGCCAGTAGAGCATGGAGAGGTTCTGGTATTCCGGGTCCGGTTCCATCATCCGGGCGGCGATGTCCAGCAGTCGAAGGTACTCGGCATCGCCCTTCCCGCGATAGTGCTTTCCGTAAAAACTCTGGCCGGACGCCAGCCCCAGCGCGAGTAGAAATGCCGCCAGCGTGCGCATCGGGCAGTTATATCCGCACCGTCTGCCCGGCCGCGACATTCACGGTCTTTTGTGCCTGGCCCGGCAGAGTGGTCTCCACTGTTCGCGCGGCCTGTGATTCGATTTCAGCCGTCCACCTGCCGCCCGCCTTTTGTAGCGAGACCCGAAGCGCGCCCCCGGGCAGCGGCAAGCGAAGTGAACTGGGACCATCGCTCAGTGGAAACGGCGCCACTCGCACCTTCGTCCAACCCGGAGCGGCCGCGGTGACTCCGAATGCGCCGTGAATCACCGCATCGAGGAAGCCGGACGAGGTCTCCGAGTAGTCCTTGCATCCGCCAGGCCGGGTGGAACCGGTGTATTTCTCCCAAGTCCAGTATTCGAAGAATGATCCGTCGCGGGTCGCCGCGGCCGCGTGCTTGCGGATATAGTCCTGGGCAATGTCCGGCCTCCCCAGGCGGAAAAGCGCCAGACAGACGCTCGGCATGTGGCCGCGTCCCCATCCGCACCCACCGTTGGCGTACACGCCTCTAGGCAGGTTGGCCTCCTTCCCCTGGGCGGAAGTCTTGTTCTCGATGGCCGGCAGGATCACCGGGCCGGGAACCACGAAATCCCAACTGGTGAGAAAGTCCAGCATCCTGCCGGTGCGTTCGGCCGGCACGATTCCATACAGCAGGGCATATCCGTTGGCATAGGTCGAGGTCGTCGCTACCGGGCTCGGCTGGTGCGTTTGGGAGTCGATCGCAAAGCGGTAGAAGCCCTTTTCATCCCAGAACAGAGTGTTCAGCTTGGTCTTGAGCGCCGCCGCGCGCCGGCGGGCTTTCTCCACCTCGGCCGGATCTCCAATCGCTTCGGCCATCCGGGCGTAGTCCTGCAAAGCGCCATACAGCATTACCTGGTCCACCGCGCGCTCGGCGGCGTTGGGCCCCGTCGCCTCCTTGCTGGATCCGACATCAATGTCCTCCAGGATGGAGGCCGATTCCACCAGACCATCGTGATCCAGGTCCTTCATCGTGTAGAGGTATTCCAACGCTCTGGTGCAGGAAGGCAGCATTTTGCGCGCCCACTCCCGGTCGCCGTAGTGCCACCAGACATCATGTACCTGGTTGATGTAGAGGTGATCGCGGATGTAGCGGCTATCCGCCGATTCTTTCTTGAACTTGGCCGGATCGTGGGCCATATCCCGTTGGAAATCCTCGGGGGACGCGATGTCGTGAATGCCCCAGCCGATCATTCCCGTCGGGCGCTGGTATTTCGCAAAGAGCGTCACCGGCCACTCGGCCTGCTCCCGGGGATAGAGATAGGGAGTCACCTTCAACATCCAGAAGTTGTCAAAGGGGTGAATCCAGCAGGGGTAATGGCGTTCCCAGGGTGGTCCCGCCACCGGGCAAAGCTTACCCCATTTTTCAGAGACATTTCTCTTCAATATCGCAATGGCCATGGCGGCGGCGTCGTCAACCACCGGATCGCCGGTCACGATCATCTGTTGGAGATCGGGCCAATATGAGAGGCGGGGGGAAGGCTGGGCCGCGGCCAGGCTGGCCGCCCCGGCAAGTTGCACGAAGTTTCTGCGGTTCATATGGGAGTCGTTACCGTTACGCCCTCCACCATAGCAGACGATAGGAATATATGAAGCCCGCCAATTCCACGGCCGATAGATGTTCTGTGAGGGTGCCATGGTGTGTACTCATCGCTCTGGCCACCGCCGGTCTGCTTGGATCCGCGGACACGGCTACACCGGCTATCGAGGCGCAGCAAAAGGCGATCGCCGCGCAGAAGGCTTCAGCGGACAGGATGATGGAGGCCGTCGAGACGCAGAAGAAGTCCGTGCGCAGCCAGGCGGAAAAGGTTCGTAAACTGCCTGTGAGCACCGCGGCTCCCGCCGATAACAAAGCTCCGGCCGTTGAACCTCCCGAACTGCCGGCCGGCGAGTTCTTCACGGTTCCCTGGCCAGCGCCACTGCTGTCGCCCATCGCGTACCTCGATTGCCCCGAGTTGCCGCCCGCCGAATTGAGCCGCTACATCCGGCAGGCGGCCGCCCGCGAAGGATTGAGTCCGGATCTGCTGCGGGCGGTAATCAACCGGGAATCGGCCGATTATCCGTGTGCGGTTTCGCGAAAGGGCGCCATGGGGCTGATGCAGTTGATGCCCGCCACGGCTTATGACCTGAATGTCGGCAATCCATTCAACGCACAAGAAAATATCGATGCCGGCAGCCGCCTGTTGCGCAATCTGCTCAACCGCTACGGTAACGATCTGTCGCTTGCGCTGGGAGCCTATAACGCCGGTCCGGCAACGATAGACCGCTGGGGTGGAGTGCCCGGTTATCCGGAGACGCAGAATTATGTCTCCGATATCCTGGGCAAGCTCGGCTTTGAATGAAGAATCGCCGGCTATTGGTTACAATTGCCTACGATGAGCAATACATTTCGAGTAGACGGACGAACCGCCCTGGTTACCGGCGGCGCCAGCGGTATCGGCGAAGCCACCTGCCGGGCGCTGGCCGCGGGTGGCGCCTCGGTGGCGATTGTCGATGTGGACCGGGAGAAAGCCGAAGCGCTCGCCGGCCAGCTTCCGGGCGCTAGCGCCAGGATCTGCGACATCACCAGGGAAGAGTCCGTCAAGGCGCTGTTTGAGCAAATCGGGCGGGTCGATATTCTGGTGAACAACGCCGGTATCGGCCTTGTGGGCAGCGTCGAAGAGACCGAACGGGCCGATTTTGAGCGGCTGTTCCGGGTCAATGTCGAGGGGATGTACCTGATGATTCGCTACGCCGTGCCCAAGCTGATTGCCTCCCACGGCGCGATGATCAATATCGGGTCGGTAGCCGGCCTGGTAGGTGTGAAGCGCCGCTTTGCCTATTGTGCGACCAAGGGCGCGGTAGTCGCCATGACCCGCCAGTTGTCGGTGGATTATCCCACCCAGTTTCGGGTGAACTGCATCTGTCCGGGGACCGTGGATACGCCGTTTGTCGAAGCCTATCTGGAGAGGTACCACAAGCACGAGAAAGAGAAGGTCCGGGCCGAACTCAATTCGCGACAGCCGATCGGCCGCCTGGGGAAGCCCGAGGAGATCGCTAACATGGCGCTCTACCTGGCATCGGATGCCGCCGGGTTTGTGACAGGATCGGTTCTGGCCATCGACGGCGGGTGGACCGCGGCCTAGCATGCGTTCGACGCCCTATGCCTGTTTAGCAGTCCTGCTGCTCCTGATAGCCGTCGCCGGCCCCGCGCCCGCTACCACACAGCGGAAACAGGTGAAAAAGGCATCACCGCGGGCCGCCGTCAAGACCGTCGGGTCCTCCGCCAAAAAGAAAAATGCAAAACGAACCCGGCGAGTGCATCGCCGAGTGGTTGATTCCTGGACTGAGTCCGACTTCGCTGACTCGGCGGCGGGAGACAAAACCGCGGGCGAAGATCCGATCGTGCGCGCGGCCGCCGTGGAAGCACTGGGGAGGCTGAATGGCGCGGTGGTGGTCTCCGACCCCTACACCGGGCGCATCCTGACGGTGGTAAACCAGAAACTGGCCTACCAGGGCGGCTTCCAACCCTGCTCGACAATCAAGTTAGTAACCAGCTTGGCGGCGTTGAGTGAAGGACTGGTGGAGAAGGACACTCCGGTGCTGCTGCCGGGGCGGATTTCGATGGATATGACCGGGGCGCTGAGCCACTCCAATAATCCCTACTTTGCGCGCCTGGGCACGAAACTCGGCTATGACCGGATGACCTACTACGCCCGCCTGCTCGGATTGGGAGAGAAAGCCGGACTCGGCATCACGGCCGAGCAGCCCGGAGTCTGGCCGGACAGGGCTCCGTCTAACGGCGGCGCTGGGATGATGGCCAGCTTTGGAGAGGGTATCCGGCTGACGCCGCTCGGGTTGGCATCGCTATTGGGCACTATCGCGAATGGTGGGTTTTTGTATTATCTTCAACACCCTCAAACCGAACGGGAGATTCAGAACTTCGTCCCATTGGTGAAACGGCATTTGGATGTTGCTCATTGGATTGCTTCGATCAAACCCGGATTGCAAGCCGCGGTGGAGTATGGAACCGCCCGGCGTGCCAACTACGATCCGGTCGAACCGGTGTTGGGCAAGACCGGAACCTGCACCGACACCCGCCAGCCGGGTGTGCATCTGGGTTGGTTTGGATCCTTCAACGAAGTTGGAGGCAAGAAACTGGTAGTCGTGGTGCTGCTCACTGGCGGCCGCCTGGTTCGCGGGCCGGTGGCTGCTGCGGTGGCGGGCGCGATTTATAGGAGCCTGTCCGGCAGCAACTACTGGGTAAATCTGGGCGTTATCTCTCCGGCAGCGCTGATTTCCACCCGCACGTGCTGCGCGGCGGCACCGTGAACCGTCTGCGGATAGCTCTGGACCGGGGAATCCGGCACTTCCGTGCCGCCAGGATGTTAGCGTTCGCCCGCCGTTTCGCAATTGACGAGCGAACTTCGATCCTGGATGTCGGCGGCACGGAGTACAACTGGTTGCTGCTGCCGCGAGTTCCTCGCGTCACCCTGGTCAACCTCAGTTGCAACGTCCAACCGCCCAGCCGGCCCGAATTCCGCCCGGTAGCCGGTGACGGCTGCCGGCTGCCGTTCGCCGATGGGAGCTTCGACCTGGTCTTCAGCAACTCAGTGATCGAGCACGTCGGCGATTGGGAGCGGCAGTGCCGCTTTGCCAGCGAGATTCGCCGCGTCGCGCGCCGCTACTTCGTACAGACGCCAGACCGCACGTTTCCGGTGGAACCCCATCTGTTGACACCCTGCCTGCACTTTCTTCCCGCCGGTTGGCGGAGGCGCGCCGCGCGGCGCTTTACCGTCTGGTCGCTGGTGGAGAAGCCGTCCCGCGATCGTTGGGAATTCTATATCCGCCACTGTACCGAGGAGGTCCGTCTGCTGAACCGGCCGGAGTTCCAGCGCCTGTTTCCCGGCGCGGCCATCCGGTGTGAGCGCCTGCTCGGCAAAAGCCGCGCACTGATCGCAATCGGATCCCCGCCCGCCTAAAATAGCTGCTCGCGGTATTGTTCCAGCGCGATCCGTACCAACTGGCTGCGCGTGCGCACACCGGTCTTGTTGAAAAGCTGCTGTAGCGACGCCTTGACGGAGCTTTCCGAAATCTGAAGCCGGTCGGCGATCTCCTTGTTGGCCAATCCCTCGAAGACTCCGCGGAGCACCTGCCGGTCGCGCTCGGTAAACTTCTTACGGCGATCGTTCTGGCGGGACGCCGTTGCCAGCAGGCTCTTCAGGTACCTTTCCTCGAGCGAGATCTCTCCCGCCATCAGCTTGCGAATGCTCGATGCCAGCAGTGCCGGCGAGCTGTGTTTGAAGAACACGCCACCCACCCCCTGGCTGAGCATCTGCAGCGCCTCGGCCTCGGCCACCCCAGCGGTCACCACCAGAATCTGCCCCTCAAAACCCTGCTCCCGGGCGGCGCGTACGAATTCCGAACCCCGTTCATTACCGAGATCGTAATCGAGCAGCACGATGTCCACCGGCTTAGTCCGCAATAGGGCAAGGCCGTCGGCGACGGTCGCGCAATCGCCGGTCATTTCGAAATCCTGCTCGGCGTCGAGCAGCCGCGCCACACTCTCGCGAAACAGGCTGTGGTCGTCAATTAAGAGAATGCGAATTTTCTGCAACAGGTTTGCGCTCACTGGTTGACACTCCTTCCGGCGAGAGGCGTAGCGAGACGATAAAACAGGCGCCCCGCTCGGCCGCCTCATGCCGCAGATCTCCCCCAAACGACCGGACAATTGCCCGCGATACGTACAACCCGAGGCCGGTTTGCACCCCCGGCTGAAAAGGGCGGAACAGCGATTCGGGAAGCGCGATGCCCGGGCCGCTGTCGGCAAAACGTACGGTCACCAGATCGTTATTCTGCACGGCGTGAATCACGAGCACGCGTTCATCGGCATCTTCCATTGCCTGCCGGCTGTTCGAAACCAGGTTCAGGAACACTTGAAGCAACCCGTGATGGTCGGCGATCGTCAGCGGCAGTTCCTCGGGTATGTTCCACTCGATCCGCATGTTCAGATCCTCGAAGGTGGGCTCCACCACGATACGCAACTCCGAGAGCACGCCGTGCAGGCTCACCGGGGCCAGGGCGGTGTCCAGGTTCGGGCCCAGTTCCGCCGAAGCCAGTTTCTTGAGGGCGTCCACCAGGGTGCCGAGCGCCTTGAAATCTTCATTGGGTTCGAGCCCCGGATGACGGCTAAGGTTGGCGTGCACCACCGCAATGGCTCCGCACATGTTGCGGATCTCGTGGGAGACAGCGCCTACGAGAATGCGGCTGTTCACCAACAACCGGCTGACGGCCACCTCCTCGCTGTCGCGAAAATCGTCGGTGGTGTCCACGACAATGGCTGCCAAACGCGGGCCGGCGCGCGTGGTGTAGGTGGAAAACCAGACCGAGGCGCGAAACAGTTCGCCATTCTCCCGGCGGCCGCTGCAATGCAGGCTGGTACGGAAAAACTGCGCGCCGCGTGTCCTTACCACATCGGCCAAAATCGGCAGAAACGGGTATACGGATTTGCCGTTCAGTGTATTGCCGTTCATGCCCAGCATCCGGTGGGCTGCTTCATTCGATTTCAGGATTCTGCCGTCGGAGTCTATGGTGAGGATGGCCGCCGGGCTGCTTTCGATCAGCACGCTCAACTGCTCTTCGGCCTCCTGGCGGAGCCGGTCCTTGTCGGCGATCTCTTTCAACTGGTTAATTACCAGTTGCCGGTGGCGGGCAAGTTCGGCTATGGTCAAACCGGCGCCCAGGTAGACAAACATCACCACCAGAATGCGGATGTTGTAGTACGGCTGCCAGGGATAGGAGCCGAGGTCTTCGCGCAATACCGCGCACAGCAGCGCCAGCGGCAGCATCTCCCAGGCGGTCATGTAGCGCGCGGCGATCAGGATGGGGAAAAAATAAAGGAAGCCGAGTGAATAGTTGGAGTCCAGACCCCAGTCAATCACCGCGATGATCACGATCATGACGGCGGCTCCAACCAGAGCTTGTGTCCGCCCGATTCGCAGATAAAGCGAGATTACGTCCTCTACCTGCAGGCGTCTCCTGTGCGAGGCCATTACAGATGTATCTTAGCTTTGATCGGACCGTGAGTCATCCTGTCCAATGGATGAGTCGATGGATTGAAACACCTGTTGCGCCATCGCATAGACAAGCTGGTCTACTCCGGCGCCGGTCACCGCCGAGATACGGAAAAATGGAAAACCGCGCCGGTGGCACATCCGTTCGAGGGCATCGGCCACTTCCGGTCCGGAGGCCGCATCGATTTTGTTAGCGGCAACCAGCATCGGCTTGTCGAGCATGTCGGGACGAAAACTGCGGAGTTCCTCGAGAATAATGTCGAAATCTTCCAGCGGATCGCGGCCGGTGGCGCCGGATACATCCACCAGGTGGACCAGTAGCCGCGTGCGTTCGATGTGCCGCAGAAACTGGATACCAAGGCCGTGACCCTCGTGGGCGCCGGCGATCAGTCCCGGAATGTCCGCCACCACGAAACTCCGATCGCCCGAGCGGACCACGCCAAGGTTCGGCACCAGGGTAGTGAAAGGATAATCGGCGATCTTCGGCCGGGCGGCCGAAATGCGGGAAATCAGCGTCGATTTGCCGGCGTTGGGGAATCCCACCAGGCCGGCGTCGGCAAGTAGTTTCAGTTCCAGCCGCAGACGCTTGAACTCTCCCGGCTTGCCGGGTGTGTGCTCGGTTGGCGCCTGGTGGGTAGGCGTAGCAAAATGCTGATTGCCGCGCCCGCCGCGCCCTCCCCTGGCGACAACAAGCTTTTCACCGGGGCTGATGAAGTCGTGAACCAGGTCGCCGGATTCGACTTCGTAAACGGCGGTACCCACCGGGACCGGCACTTCCACCGAATTTCCATTCTGTCCGGTACGGTTGGAGCCCTCACCATGGCGGCCGCGCTGGGCCTTATACTCCGGGTTGAATTTGAAGTGCAACAGCGTGTTGTGGTGCGGGCTGGCGCGAAAAACAATGTCGCCGCCACGTCCTCCATCACCGCCGCTCGGGCCGCCGCGGGGGACGAACTTTTCGCGGCGAAACGCACAGATCCCGTTGCCGCCGTCGCCGGCTTTCACCGTAATGATGGCTTCATCAATGAACATAGACGGAAGTCGGAGCGCTTGAACGCACCAAGGGCCGCCCGATCGAAGGTGACCGGGCGGCCCTTGCGAACCTTCGGTAACTGGGGGTTAAGCGTCGGGAGCGGCTTCAACCGGGGGCTTCACGCTGACATACTTGCCCATCCGGCCGCGGTGCCGGAACTCGACAATCCCGCCGACCCTGGCAAACAGGGTGTCGTCTTTGCCCACTCCGACGTTTTCACCAGCCTTGATGCGCGTGCCGCGCTGGCGGACGATGATGGAGCCGCCGGAAACCAACTGGCCTCCAAACGCCTTCACGCCGAGCCGCTGCGCATTGGAGTCGCGCCCGTTCTTGGAACTGCCTAAACCTTTCTTATGCGCCATCTGAAATTCCTCGCTTCACCAGCGGCCCTAGGCCAGAATCTCGTTTACCGTGACCGTTGTCTGGTCCTGGCGGTGACCGATGGTCCGCTTGTATTGCTTCTTGCGTTTGAACTTGAAGACCAGAACTTTGTTGCCGCGCCCGTGGGAACGGATGGTGCCGCGAACTGTCGCACCGGCGGCGCCGGGACCGGCCACCAGCTCGTTTTCGCCTTTGGACACCGCCAGAACCCGCGTAAATTCGACAGGAGAACCCACTTCACCAGCAATGCGATCGACAATAATGTTGTCGCCGGGGGAGACGCGAAACTGCTTTCCGCCGGCCTCAATTACTGCGTACATGACAACCCTCTTAAATTTGAGATTTCCGGAAGGCTAGTAAGGAGTTACCCACACTCTACCGGGCACGGGCCAGAGCCACGATTTTTTATGATACACCATTTGCCGCACCGTTGCTTGGTGGGTGCCGGGCTCAATCCTCCGCGCGGGAAACCATGTTGGAGAGTTCGGCGCGCCGCACGCTGAAGACCCGCTCGATCTGGCGGACGACCTCGGCGGCCAGACGCCGCGGGTCCTCGCCTTCGCCGATGTCGGCTTCCACCTTGAAATAGAGATCCATTCGCGCCATCTTTCCGATGATACGATAGAAACTGTCCGCCACCCGGCCATCCACCATGCTCTGCGTGCTCTGCGAAACCCGCCGCGCCCGGCGCCACTGTCCCGGCATCCATGCCGACATCTGCGCCCGCTGCTGCGGCGAGCAGCGTGAAGTGACGATCGTCTGCCCGTTCGATTGCGAGTATCTTCGCGAAGCCCGTCTGCGCGAACACCTGCCCGAGATCCGCGAATCCGATTTCCCGGACCTCGACATCCCCGTGACAGACCGTTTCGTGGCCGAGAACGGCGAGTTACTGACGGCGGTGGCCGGCGCCCTGTTCGCTTCCACCGAACAGAATCCGGACATCAACGACAACGACGTGGGTGAGGCGCTCGCATCGCTGGTGCGCACTTACCGTACACGGCAAAGCGGCCTGTATTACGAGAGCCGGCCGGCCAATCCATTGGCTTTGTTCGTTTACGGCCAGGCGCAGCAATCGGTGGACACCCTCAACGAGGCGATGCGCCAGCAGGGGCGTGGGGGCATTCGTGACGCCAGTGTGCTGGGCGCGCTGGTATTCCTCCGCCGAGTCGAGGTTCAGCACAACAACGGGCGGCGCAAGAGCCGTTCCTTCCTCGATTTCATCCGCCAGAATCTGAAGTTGCGCGAAACGCTCGAAACTCCTCCCGATTCTCCGGTAATTGTTCCATAATCAGTCTGAACGGAGGGCTTATTGTACTGCTCTAATTGCGGTACCACCCTGGATGGCGATGCCCAGTTCTGCCACGCCTGTGGATTATCCACGACGTTCGCTCCCGGCGTCGGCGCGCCGATTACCGTGCCGGTGATGCCGTTCGTTCCGCCCGCAGGCGCCCGCGCCCAAACCGGAAAGTGGGTCTCGGCCGGATGGAACCTGGTGATGGAAGATTGGGCAACCTACGGTCTGATGGGTGTACTGATGATTCTGGTCAGTAATGCCGTTCCGCTGGTTCTGATCGGGCCGATGGCCGCGGGCCTGCACATCGCGCTCATCAGGCGTCTCTCCGGTGGCAAACCGGAGATTTCCGACCTGTTTCTTGGATTCAACGTCTTCGTGCCGGCAATGGTGGCGGGAATTCTGATCAGCCTGTTGACCACGCTCGGTGCGCTGCTGTGTCTCATCCCCGGGATCGTGGTGACGGCCATGTACATGTTCTCCTACCTGCTGATCGTTGACCGGAAGTTGGATGCCTGGCCGGCGATGCAGGCCAGCCACGCCATCGTGCGCCAGGACTACTTCGGTTTTTCTGTGTTCGTTCTGGCGCTGGGCGGGCTGAACTTACTCGGCGTGGCGTTCTGCCTGGTAGGGATACTCATTACCATCCCCATGACATACGCCGCCATCACGGTTGCCTACCGCGACCTGGTCGGCTTTACACCCGGGATTACGGCGGCCGCGCCGGCGCAGGTCTGACGTGCGGCGCCAGGCGTGGCCGCGCGCGCTGATCACCGGTTTGCTGCTCGTGGGATTCGTTGTCTGGAGGCCCGCCGATCATCCCCGCTTCCGGTTGTGCGGCTTCCACTTTCTGACCGGGTACGATTGCCCGCTATGCGGCCTTACCCGAGGCCTCTGTGCCGCGGCGAAAGGCGAATGGCGGCACGCCGTGGCGCTTCATCCGTTGAGCCCGCTGGTGCTCATCTGGCTGCTGGGAGCATTCCTCATCGCGGTAGCCGCACTGGCCGGACGAGACTGCAACCTGTTCCCGAAACTGCGCCTCCGGCTCCTGCTGGCTTTGCCGCTTCTGCTGATTATCATCTGGCCGCTGCGACTCGGTCATTGATCGGCCGCTCGCCACGCGCTTTGTGGCGAGGGGATATAATCGGAGCGTCATGGCGGAACTATCCTTTCCCCGTCGAGATTTGTTCCGTACCGCCGCGGTGGGAACAATGGCTTTCAGCGCCGGATCCTATTCGCGGATTCTTGGCGCGAACGATCGCATCAACCTGGGGCTGATCGGTTGCGGAGGCCGTGGCGTCGGAGTGATGGGAACCTTCCTTCAAACCGGCCAGGTGCATGTGCCGGCGGTGTGTGACCTGTGGGGCGACCGGGTGCGGAAGGCCCAGGCAATTGTCGAGGGAGCGGCGGGATTCGGCGACCACCGTAAGTTGCTCGAATCGAAAAATCTGGACGCCGTGCTGATCGCCACGCCCGATCATTGGCATTGCCGCATTGCGATTGATGCGCTGAACTCGGGCCGCGATGTCTATGTCGAGAAGCCGCTGACGCTCAAAATCGAAGAAGGTCCGCCCGTGGTCCGTGCCGCCAGAGTCAACAAGCGGGTGTGCCAGGTGGGCATGCAGCAGAGGTCGGGGCTGCACTACCTTCGGGCGAAGGAAGAGTATTTCAAGCCGCACCGGTTGGGAAAGATCACCATGGTGCGAACCTATTGGAATGGCAACGGGGCGCATCTGAGACCGGCGCCGGCCGAGTATCGCCAGAAACCGGCGAATCTCGATTGGAACCGCTATGTGGAGCCGGTGCGGTGGCGCGAATGGGATCCGCCGCAATACTTCAATTTCCGCGCCTATCTGGATTTCGGCGGCGGACAGGTGACGGATCTCTTCACTCACTGGGTCGACGTGGTCCACATGATGATGGAACAGGATAACCCGGTCTCGGCCGTGGCGGCGGGCGGCGTCTACCACTACAACGATGGACGCACTGCGCCCGACACGATCAATGTACTGCTGGAATATCCCGGGGGCTACAACGTCACTTTCGATGCCACACTGGTGCCTGGCGCGCCGGGATGGGCTATCGAATTCTATGGGACCGAGGGATGGATGCTGCTACAGCGCAAGCAATTCGTCTTCACGCCGGCCGGCAAAAATACCAAGCCGGTGGTAGTGGAATCCCCGCACGAACAGACGATCGATCACGTGGCCAATTTCCTTGCGTGTATGCGGACGCGTAATCTGCCGAACGGAGATGTCGAGATCGGACACCGCTCGGCGATGGCGTCGCACTTGGGTAATATCGCTTACGTGCAAAAACGCCGCATTCGGTTCAACCCGGAACGCGAAGAGATCCTGCCCTTATGAGCGGTTGATGCGGCGCGCTCGCAGAAACGAGCCGACGCCGAACGAGGCCATGATTAGAAAGAAGATGGCCGACAGAATCAATTCGAAAATCGCGTTTTCGTTCTGACCGGCGGAATGCCAGCTACGGATGGCCCTGCTTGCGGCGAGAATCGCCAGAACCAGGAACACAAAGCCAATAATCTGATTCCAAAGGATACGCAGAGGCCGCATCACGCCCGGAAGAACGTGATGGATAAATTGTTGGGCAAGCCGGAACATCGAGTTACGACTATTATCGTAGCAAACCGCGCCCCCGGCGCCGACAGGACCGGGACGGGGTATAGCCGATCCGCTCGAATGCCGATAAGATCATGAGCGCGAGCGTGAAGCGATGCTTCGGACCGGCAGTGCCTGTGTGCCGGTTGAAAAATTGGAACGTGGAGAATCGTGCAACCAGATGGATGACGGCTACATCCCACGAATCAGGATGTTATCCTGAAAGTGGCCAGGAAAGAGGCAACTCTTGGAAGATCGACTCAAAGAGCTAATGCAGGAGTTGGGAAACGCGATCAATGAATCGCTTTCCGATTCCGACCGAATCGCCGCTGCCATCGGCGAAATCAAACGAGCCGGTTATGATGTCTTCCTTGTTCTGGAGGCCACCATTGGATTCAACAAGCGGGAGGACGGCGACGACGAAGACATCGACACGGAGTCCGAGATCGAGTCCAAGCCCAAAGTCATTCCGCGTCAGTTCGAATCCACGGGGAAAGTCAAGTGGACTTCGCAGGATCAGAAGTTCCTGCGCGCATTGAAGATCTCACTGGACGAAGAATCGCGCTGACGGCGTGATCCTGCCATCGGGAAGTGGAAGTCGTCCATTAACCAGTGACCTCGCGATAGAGCTTTACGGTCTGCTCCAACGCCGCCTCCCAGGTGAAACTCAGCACCCGCCGGCTGCCGCGATCAGCCAGATCCCGGCGTAGCGCCTCGTCCTTGGCCAGTTTCTCCAGCCCATCCTGGATCTGCTCCACCGAAAAGGGATCCACCAATAAGGCGGCGTCCCCCGCCACTTCGGGCAGGGCCGACCGCGTGGAGGTAAGAATCGGCAAACGTGCCGCCATTGCATCCAGCAAGGGCATGCCAAAACCCTCATCGAGAGACGGAAACGCGAACAGTGAAGCCTTCCGGTACAACGAAGTCAACTCCGCGTCCGATATCCAACCGGTAACGGCAATTCGTTCCCGCGCCGCGCTCTGTTCGATCCGGCTGATGATCTCCCCGGCGCCAAAGCCGGACGCCGACCCGGCCAATACGAGACGCCATTGCTTGTCACTCATGCGCTCGAAGGCTTCCACCAGCCGGGCCGTGTTCTTACGCTTCTGAATGGTTCCCACCGAAAGGATGATCTTTTGCCTTTGCGGGGGGTCGGTGGAGATCGCCGGGCGGCAGACGCCGTGCCGGATAACCCGCACGGATGCGGGGAAAACTCCAAGCAGGCCGGCCAACTGGGAGGCGGTAAAGTTGGAGACGGCGATGATGAGGCTGGCGCGGGCCGCGGCCTCGCGTGCCTGGTGCGTAAACCGGCGCCGGAACTCCGGAGTGGAGTACTCGCCGCTCAGCACAAATAAATCATGAAAGGTTACGATCGTACGCCGAAAGCGAGTCCGAGGCAGGCGCTGATTCAGGCCGTGAAACAGATCGATACCGGCGGCGAACCCGCGCTCGAGCAAGGGGCGCTTCGAATGCCAGGATGGAGTCCGGTCCCGAAGGGCTTCCAGAAAGAGATGAGGGCGGTAATAGTAGCGGAAGCGATCCCGTGGCAGGTAGCGCGGTAATCCGTCCAGCATCGCGCGGCTGTAAACGCCGATACCTGACAGTTGCCCGCCGACACTGTAAGATGCATCCAGGCCGATCTTCAAGTCGCCAACTGATACCTTGTCAAAGACTTATCGAATCCGATCTGCTCATTCTCGCACAACTGGCGCTCGGCTTCGACGATCAGTTCCTTGAGCGGGCGCGATTGGCCCCGTTCGAAGTTGCTGCAACTGGACGCTGCATGAGCCAGGCGGCCGAGCGATGCCAGTTCGCGTCCCGGCCCGCCCAGAGCGACCGCGGCGAATGTCCGCTCGTCCAGGCGCGCCACCATGTCCAGGCCAGGGATACTCCGGCGCAGAATGCCGGCCAGGGTCATCAGGCGATCTTCCGAGGTCTCCATCGCTCGAATCAGATGAAGCACAAAGGGCAGGCGCAGGCGTTCAGCCAGTTTCCAGTCGTGTTCGGCCAGCAGGTGGAACATCGCCGCCGAATGACAGCCAGTCAACTGATCGAGCAGCGCGGATTTACGGATGGCGCTGGACAGGCGCGCCCGCTCAATCGCATGACGCAGGGCGCGGGCGAGCGGCCCGCAGTCGATTTCATCTTTTGTCAGGAAATCCTCGGCGCCCTCGCGGACGAAAGTCATTCCAAGCCCCTGTTCATCCCTGCCAACCAGCACGACCACGGGAATATCCGGAGCGGCTGCGCGTATCCGCGTCAGGCAGGCGAGCCCTTCACCATCGGGCAGATAGGGGTCGAGCAGCACCGCGTCGTAAAGGTTGGATGGAGGAACCGGATCGCCGGCCGCCGGATTTGCCTGCGCGGTCAGCAGATCGAGCGCGTCTTCCATTAAGTCGACCGGGGTTAATTCATAAACACGCGCGGCGGTGGGTGTGCGAAAATCTTCCGTCAGTTCGGTGACCGCTTCCTGAAGCAGGCAGCTTTCCTCCAGGTCGCTCGACACCAGTAGCAATCTCATGCAAGAGTCTGTCATGGATCTTCCGAATCGGGAACTGCTGACAACAGCAGTGTGATCCGGAAGGGCATTCTCTCAAGAAATTAGATCGCAACCCGGTCTCGCCACTTAACAGGCGATCTGATACTCCTTCAGTTTGCGATAGAGCGTGGTTCGTCCGATGCCCAGCAGGCTTGCCGCCATCATGCGGTCGCCCTTGGTGTAGTCGAGCGCATGGAGAATCGCCCTCCGTTCAATCTCTACCAGCGGAAGTACCGGGCAGGGACGGGCGGAGGAGGCACTGGCGGGCGACTTGGCAACCGGGGCCGCCGAATCCGTTTCCGGCGCCGCGGAAAGGGCCGCTAATGAAGACGGCAATGGATCGTCCATGGGAGATCTGCCGGCTAGCATGGCGTCCAGGCTTCTTTCGCCGCCGCGACTGACGCCGGCGGCCGAAAACGCGCCTGCCCCTACGGCCATCGCCCGGCGGTTAACCATGTGATTTTGAATCGCCGAAGGCAGATCGTGAGTATGTAGCAGGGGGCCGGAATTAACGGCTACCAGGTGCTGAACGCAGTTTTCCAGCTCACGAACGTTCCCCGGCCAATCATAAGAGAGGATGGCGTCCATCACTTCAGAGGTCATCACATGATTACGCCCGTAAGCGGCCATGAAATGCTCGACCAGTTGCTGGATGTCCTCTTTCCGCTCCCGTAGCGGCGCCAGGCGCAGGTTGACAACGTTCAGCCGGTAATACAGATCACGGCGGAAGGTGCCCCGTTCGACTTCCTTGGCCAGGTCGCGATTGGTCGCGGCGATGATGCGGAAATCCGATTTGCGTTGAGTGAGTGAACCGACCGGCCGAAACTCCTTCTGCTGTAGTACACGCAGTAGCTTGGCCTGAAGATCCAGCGGCAATTCGCCGATCTCGTCAAAGAATGCCGTGCCGCCGTTGGCCATCTCGATGAGCCCGGTCTTGGCATTGAATGCTCCGGTGAATGCGCCGCGGGCATGCCCGAACAGCTCGCTCTCCATCAGCGGCCCAACCAGGGCGGAACAGTCAATCGTTACAAATGGACCACCGGTGGTCGCGCTGTGAATGGCGCGGGCGACGACCTCCTTCCCGGTACCGGTCTCGCCGAGCAGCAGCACCGGCCAGCGGCACTTGCCCAGTTTCTCCACCAGCCTCGACACCTGCTTCATGCGCGGTGATTGTCCGACGATAAGATCCGTTTGGTCGTAGTTCTGCGTCAGCATGTTCGCCCACCCGTCCGGCCCAGGACAATGAAGATCCCGGCCCGCAAGGAGTGTAGTGTGGTGAATCTCTATAAACTCTACCGGGAGTTTCGCCTTATCTCAATGACCCCATTGTTGCGTTTTCCAGGCTCTTATGTGGCTCCCCACTCCCCCCGATGGAGTGGGGAGGAATGGTACTACTAAGAGATTGGGAGATCGGCTGAGGTATCCACCCTATTCATAAACCGGCGTTCACGCGGTGGCGCCAAGGTGTTCGCAGCATGGTCAGATGCCCGGTGAAGCCGAATCCAGGCGCACAACAAAGGCCGCCCGTTCCTCGGAACGCAGCCGCCGGGCGAGGGCGCCGGCAGCTTCGGGCGTCGGCTCATCCCCTACCAGTACCCTCCAAAGTGCGGGCGCGCCAGGGCGCAGGACGATCTCCGCCTTGCCATATCCGGCTCTCATCTGGTCGCGCAGGCGGATGGCACGGTCCCTGTCCTGGAACGCGCCAAGCTGCACCGCGAAGTGTTCGGCCGATTGAGCCACCAGCGGCGCTGCGGTAACAGTCAGCTTCACCCGTGCCGTGCCGGGACCGATCAGGTCAATCTGTCTGGCTGCGGCACGCGAAAGATCGATGACGCGTCCGTTCACGAATGGCCCGCGATCGTTGATTCGAACCGTAACCTGCTTCCCGTTTTCCAGGCTACGCACGAGAACCCAGGTTCCGAAGGGAAGTGTGCGATGAGCCGCCGTGAGTTGCTCCATGTCATAGATCTCGCCGTTGGCGGCGGCGCGCCCATGATATGGATAGCCGTACCAACTGGCGATACCCTCTTCGGCATATCCGCGCAGGTCGACGGGTGGGGTGGGAATCTTCCTTCTCTTCTTTCCGCATCCGGTAGCGAAGAACAGGATGGCAATCAATGCCAGCGCCGCGGCTACCTTCATTAGCCCGGATGTCATCAGCCCGCGCGCGGCGCGCGATCTGATGGCTGGTGCGCCGGGCCGGGTTGGCGGCCGCGCCTCGCTGAGAGGTTGCCGGGAAGGGCTCGAGCGGACGCCGGAGCCAAAAACAAAACCTGAATGGAACGTTTTAATGTCACTCACGGTGCGGATGATCCTGAATCGTCACTTTTCACTTGACATTCGTCTCGATCAATCTTATATATTAATCACGCTGCGATCTTTGTAAGGTCGCAAATTTGATGTTTAGGGAGAATCAATCGATGAAGAACGCAACGAAGAAAGCTGCAAAGCCCGCTGCAAAGAAGAAAGCCGCCCCGAAGAAGGGCAAGAAGTAAGCGGGCTCCCGGAACGGGAGCAGTATCGAGTTTTTACAAGTGGCCCCGAGCGATCGGGGCCGTTTTCGTGTTGGCCCTCCGGTGGTCGCCTCTCCCTGGTTCAATCCTTCGCCAGTAGCAGTGTGCGAAAGCTCTCGCCCAGGCCGAACAGCAGGTTCTTCAACTGCAGCGTACGCCGCGAGCGTTCCGTCTGGTCCCCGGCCAGAGCTTCGGCAAACTGGTCCGCCTCGCCGGCGGCAAGCAGGGTTGCTGTCATGGACTCGAATCGCAAACGCCGGAACCCGCACGAGAGGGCGTGCTGTTCCAGGGCGGTAAAGTTCACATGAGCCGTTATGTCGCGCTCGCCGGGGTCGGCCAGCACATCCGCGCTTGCCTGGTGTTTGCGATAGCTCATTAGCGTGCCTTCGGTGAACCGCAGCAGCTCGCGCCGCGTGTAGCCGTAGTCGATGATGAGCAGGGTTCCATGCAAGCGCGCGCCGATCTTCCCGATCCACTCGATCGCGGCGAGGTTCACCTCGGCCAGTGTTCCCTCGGCAGGTTGCTGCGGACCATAGCGTTCCAGGTACTCCGTCAGCGCTTTCCGGGCAGGGGCGCCATCGCGGAAGCGGAATCTTTCGCCATCAACGTCCACATCTCGCATCCGCCAGCATTCATCGCGATAGACACACAGGTCCACCGGCAGTGCGTCGAAGAATTCATTGGCGAGGATCGCGCCATGAATGCTTTCGGCTAGCGCGCCTCGGTTGACGTCAACCGCGGCGTAGCCGAACTCGGCCAGGTACGGTTCCAGTTCGCCGCGGCCGGCGCCCAGCTCCACCACCACAAACGTTCCGGCGCCGCGCTCCTGCCGCAAACGGCGGAAGATGGCGGCGATCAGGATCCCAAACACCGGCTGGAGTTGTTCGGCCGTATAAAAATCACCGGCCCTGCCGAACGGATCTCGACGGCGGGTATAGTAACCATGTTCGGGTTGATAGAGCGCCATTTCCATAAAGCGGCGAAAGGCCAGCGGTCCGTTGTGTTGGATCTGTTCCCGAATCAGGTCGGCCAGAGGATTCATGAGCGTGACGTCTATTCTAGCCGCCCGCGGCCGCCCGGAACGGAGCATTGGGTTTCATTAAAGCGCTATAATCGGTTTGCCCGTGCCGCCGGTTGCGTGCCGTGCGAGCCGCTGAATCAATCGGATAGGAGGACAATGAGCAAGGAAGATAGCATTGAGGTGACAGGTACCGTTGTTGAGAAGTTTCCGAGCGGTCTGTTTAGCGTCCAACTCGACCAGGAGCGGACGGTGCTCGCGCATCTGGCCGGTAAGTTGCGGCGGAACCGCATCCGGGTTCTTGCAGGCGACCGCGTGACCCTCGAACTCTCGCCGTACGATCTGACGAAAGGCCGAATCACCTACCGGCACAAGTAGTCCATACTCTCCATCCTCTGTTCGCCACTCTCCCCCGCCTGGAACCGTTCTGGCCATGTGCCCCGGTTCGTGTGCCTGCGCGGGCGATCTCCTTTTCAGAATCGATTATCGCCACCGTGCTTGCGGCGCCCGGTTGGGTTCACAGGATTTCCAGATTTATTTTGCCCGTCTCCACTAGTTACTAGTGCAATGGTTTCAACGCGTTGAAGAGTGATTGAATGGCTGGAGCCAGCGCTGCCGGCTGCGGGTGCAAACTTACACTGAAGCCGGGAAGGGAAGTTGCGATGCCGATTCGAAAACACTCGAGAACTGATTTTGTGAAGACAGTGAAACAAAAGCTGATCGGGCAGGATCAGTCGCTGGAAGCACTCAACCGGTGCATTGAAATCTATCACGCGGGATTGTCGCCCGAGGGACGCCCGGCAGGTGTGTTCCTGCTGCTCGGACCCACCGGAACCGGAAAAACCCATACGGTGGAGGTGCTCGCCGAAGCGTTGCATGGATCCTCGCGCAATTTGTTGCGGATCGACTGCGCCGAATTCCAGATGGAACATGAAGTGGCCAAGTTGATTGGGGCCCCTCCAGGCTACCTCGGCCATCGGGAAACACATGCTCTGCTCAACCAGGCACGCATTAACGCCGCCGCCAGCCAGCAGTGTGACCTGTCGATCATTCTGTTCGACGAGATCGAGAAAGCCGCTCCATCGCTGACGCGCCTTCTGTTGGGAGTTCTCGATCGCGCGTCGCTCCGGCTCGGCGACAATTCGCCGGTGAATTTCGAGCGCTGCCTGATCTTTCTCACCAGCAACCTGGGGGCGAGGCAGATGACACGCGAGTTGGAAGGAGCCTTCGGACTGGCTCCGAAGCAATTGGCCGATTCGCCGGAGACTCTCCACCGGCTGAAGACACAGGCGGTGCAAGCGATGAAGCGCCACTTTTCACCGGAATTTGTCAACCGCATCGACTCGGTTTTCACCTACCGGCCGCTGACACCCGAGATGTTCGGACAAATCCTCGATCTCCAGATGCAAGCTGTTCTCAGGCGAATCCGGCAAAAGCTCGGCGATCGTTGCTATAACTTGCGGATGACCCCACAGTTCCGCCGGACTTTGTTGGAGCGAGGGACCAGCGTCGAATACGGCGCGCGCGAACTGCGGCGGGTGATCCAGCGCTACGTCCTTGAACCTGTGGCGGCTGCCACCGCGCGGGGGCAAATACCGCCCGGTGCTCTGGTTACCCTGCATTGTTCCCGAGGCGGCACGCGCCTGACGGTTGAACCGGATCGCGGTGATCCACCGGCACTGGCTGCTTGACGGCCCGGTTCAGCGTTCGGGCCGGGCCGGCATCTCGGCCGGGATGCGTTGCATCGTGGCTTGTAACGATTCGGTGACGCTGGTGTTCTCCGCCGGGTACACTTCCAGGCGGAAGCTCAGAGCGTCGGACACGTGGCGATAAATTACGCTGCCGTTTTGCAGTGTCGCCGAATTCAGGTCCACGGTCTTGTTGATGGCGCCGTCGCTGATCGAGAGCACGCCGCGGCGCGCTGCTCGAATCGCAGGCGAGCCGTGGTCCCAGCGAATATGAACGTTGTCTCCGTTACGGGTCAACTGTAATCCGAGAGCGTACGGATTCGACAATCCGGCAGTGGCTGGCGTGCGGGTGCTGATCGCCATCTGAAAGCCGAGCAAGACGCCCAACAGGAGAAAAATGAACGAGAGTGGAATCCAGACGTTGGTCTTTTGTGACGTCTTTTGCGCTGCCGGTGCCGGGGTGGCTCCCGACGCCGGTTCGCGCTCGGACCGCTCGGCGGAAAACACCGCATCGATTGGCTCGGCCGGTAACTCCAACCGCGACGCTGGCAGCGGCGCATCGGGCGTGGGTTCCATGGCCGGATCCTCGAACAAGGGCGCGGGCGGCTCGCCACGATCCTGGCGGCGCGGCCGTGTGCTCGAACCGCCGCCGAGATCCTTGCGGCGGAAGGGGAATTCCAGATAGGTGGATTCGGAATGAATCGAATCGCCCTCGCGGAAAAAGAATCCTCCCACGCTGACGCGGGTTGCGAACGGTTTGATTTGAAGAATGACGCTGGATGACGCGGAATAGCGCGAGTTGAATAGTGCCAGGTCATCCCCGGTAAGTGCCAGTTCATCCCGCGTCGTGCTGCGGTAGAAGCCCACCGGATACAAGGCCGGGCTGGCCTCCGGTTTCCAGCGCTCAAGCACCTGGTCAAATTGGATCAGGTCGGTTTCGCTCAACTGGAAGGTCGGCCCGTTCCGGTATTCGCACTGTACAACCTCGAAATCGTCGATGTAGACCGTAGCCGGCTCGCCTTCGAGCGAATGGCCGAGAAGTACTCCCCCGATTTCAGCGCCTCGCCGCGGGACGGCGCCAAAGCCGCGCATCACTTCAAGCTGTAGCCGGTCGATGACATCGAAGCGGAGATGAACCGCCACCGGTTTACCCGGAACCCGCCAGATATAGTAGTCGGAAACCGGCGCCGCGGCTTCACTTGCTCCGTTCATTGCTTCCACTGTATCCGAAGAACCGACCATCGGAGAATCACCGTCCTATCGTAGTTCACTCTGGCGGCAGTCTCCAGGTTGGCAGCACCCCGGGGACGCCGGAGCGCGTGCCGAACCTTGCCCGCCAGCGGGCATTGCTTCCCGTCTCCCTTCTATCGGCAACCGGGGTGAAAAACTACAATAAAGAAATCCGGACATGGCCGCTTCCCTGTTCATTGTCGCTACGCCGATTGGAAATCTGGAAGATCTCACCTTCCGCGCGGTGCGCGTGCTTGGCGAGGTCGCGGTGGTCGCCTGCGAGGATACCCGCCATACGCGAGTGCTGCTGGATCACTATGGAATCTCCAGCCTCCTGGTCAGCTATCACGAACACAACGAGGCAAAACGAACCCAGGAATTGCTCGGGCGTCTGGAAGCCGGCCAGAGCGTTGCGCTGGTTTCTGATGCCGGGACGCCGCTGATCTCGGATCCTGGTTACCGGCTCGTCTCGGCTGCCGTCGAAGCCGGCATCACGGTGGTTCCGGTCCCTGGCGTTTCGGCCGCCGTGACCGCCCTGTCCGCTTCCGGGCTCCCAACCGACGCCTTCTGTTTCGCGGGGTTTTTTCCGTCAAAACAAACCCAACGTTTGCGTTTGCTCAAGCAGCATGAAGGGGCGGCGGCGACGTTGATTTTCTACGAGGCGCCACATCGCATTCTGGAAACTCTCGATGATATCGAACGGGTGCTCGGAGACCGCCGGGTGGTGATTGCCAGGGAGTTGAGCAAGATCCACGAGGAGTTTCTCAGAGGAACGCCGGGCGAGCTGCGAACCATTCTTGCCGCCCGGGACGTGATCCGGGGGGAGATGACGGTACTCATCGCCAAGGCCGAGCATCCGCCCGTCAACACCACGCCCGTGGCCGAGGCCGTCGGCGAACTGATGGGCCAGGGTATGGGCCGGATGGAGGCGATTAAGGCCGTGGCCCGAAGCCGTGGGATGTCGAAACGCGATGTCTACCGCGCGGTGGAAGAATCCTGATCGCTAGTTGAGGTACTTTTTCAGCCAGGTGAAGACTTCCTGGTAGAATTGCCGGCTATCCTCGCCGCGTAGAATCCAGTGATTGGCTTGGGGCCACACCAGCAGCCGGCTGGGAATCTGAAGCCGCTGGAGCACGCTCCAGTTTTCCAGCGTCTGGTTGAGCGGTACCCGGTAGTCCTTTTCGCCCACGGAAAGCAGGATCGGCGTACGGAAGTTCTTCGCATAACGGATCGGGTTCTGTTCCCGCCATACCGGACCCTGGTCCCACAACGGACCGCCGGCACTCACCTCGCGGTGGTAGATCGAATCACTCGTTCCCCACTGCGATTCCAGGTTGATAAGCCCGGCGTGGCTGATCAGGCAGCGGTAGCGGGTGGTCGAGGCTTGCATCCAGTTAGCCAGGTGTCCGCCGTAACTGGCGCCGGCGGCGCAGGCACGGCTGGCATCGATAAATGAATATCGCCGGGCTGCTTCCGTCGCCGCTTCATTGATCTCTTCGGACGGTCCTTTCAGCGGGTCTCCCTGTATCTGCTGAGCGAACTGCTCGCCGTATCCGGTGGAGCCGGTGTAGTCGGTCATCAGCACCACATACCCTGGCGACGCCAGCAGGTGATAGTTCCAGCGCAGGATAAACTCATCCCGCCACATGTTGGCGGGTCCGCCGTGCATCAACACGAGCAGCGGGTAGCGCTGGGAGGGGTCAAAGGCGGGCGGCAAGGCGAGAAAGTTATGAATTCGCTTACCGCGGCTGGATGTGAACCAGAACTCCTTGAGCGGCTGCCAGTCCACTTGAGCAGCCTCACTGGCGGCGAAGGCGCTGAGTATCCGGTAATTGCCCGCACCGATATCGAGCCGCGCTATTTCGGGCGGGTGCGTTGCGCTCTGCCAGGTGGAGACAACCACCGGCGTCGCCGTGCTCGAAGCGCTTAACGGGCCGAATGAACCCTCCTTCAATGGAATGGGTTGCCTCGCCCTTCCCCCGTTGACCGGAATCGAGTAAACGCGCTGTCGCCCCGCCTCTTCGGCGAGAAGCAAAGCCGTTTGGTGGCCGGCCAGAACCACGTAGTCGGAAACGGACCGGTCGAGACCTGCCGTAACCACGGTGCGCTGCCTGGCCTCCGGCCAGTCATAACGCGCCAGCCGCGCAAGCGAATACACCTTGCCGGTTTCGCTAGACAGTGTGCAATAGAGCCACCGGCCGCCGGGTTCAAAGCGCGGCGAGGAGCAGCCGCCGCCGTCGCGGGCCACCTTCAACGGTTCACCGCCGTTCACCGGAACGCGATAAAGATTGATCACGACCGAGGCGTAGGCGGACTGGTCGCGATTTGTGGTGGCGGCGAAAACGATCTGCTGGCCATCCGGGGTCCAGACCGCTTGCAGATCTTCACCAGTAAGCGTTCGCACGCCGCCGTAGCCGGGTTGTCTCACCAGTTCCGAGTCCGCCAGCAGGTCGCGTGGCCCGCTAGAGCCGTCAGTTGCCTCGACAAACAGGTGGATCTGCCGCTCATCCAGCCAGTGATCCCAGTAGCGGACGGGAAATCCATCATAAGCCCGCAGGTCATACTTGCGCGCCTTTCGCTCGGCGGCAATCTTCTGATTGCCGGCGTCGTCTCTGGTTCCGGGATAGACCTTGCTGGTGAACAGAACCATTTTGCCGTCGGGACTCCATCTGGGTGATTCGGCCCCGGTGGAGAGTGTGGTCAGCCGGATCGCCTCCCCTGGGCCGGCGACGTCCAGGATGTAAATCTGAGGCGTTTGGTCTCCCTCACGCCTGGCGGAGAAGGCCAGTCGCTTGCTATCCGGGCTCCACGCCGCACCGGTCTCGGGACCATGCGCGGTTGTGAGCCGGCGCGGTTTCGCCGAACCATCGGTGGGTACGATCCACAGGCTGGCCGACTGTTGCTTCTCATCGTAGGCGGGACGGGTCACCGGAAAGACCACCTGCCGGCCATCCGGACTAACTACCGGAGAGCCTACGCGCTTCATGCTCCACATGGTTTCGTGGGTCAGCGCGGAACGTCCGGGACACAGCAGGGGAATCAGGAGAAAGATCGATCCGGCCAGACGAACGCGGCACATACGGAGCGAATATATCACGCGCGGTCTAACGGCGTGATTCGGATTCGCTGCCGGCGCCGGGCACCCGCCGTGAATCCAGGACCTCCCGTACCTTGGTGACTAACTCTTCGGCCGAAAACGGCTTGCGCAGAAACGGAACGTTCACGCGGATGCCGACTCTTTCCAGGGACTGATCGTCGTAGCCGGAAACAAACAGCGCTTTCAGTCTCGGGTTGGCGGGCAGCATCTCCTCCACCAGCGCCGGGCCGTTGGTGCCGGGGAGAACCACATCGGAGAGCAGCAGGTCGAACGGCGATCCGTCCCACTGGGTGCGTGCTTCATCCGAGTTGGCCGCTTCAATTACCGAATATCCCTTCAGCCGCAATACTCTGGCCGCCAGCGATCGAACCGTCTCCTGATCCTCGATCAGCAGGATGCGTTCGTTGCCGCCTGGGGCGTCGTGTAGTGTCAGCGGCATCGTGACCGGGTCCACGCCGGATTCCACGCGTGGGAAGCGGCTCCGGAAGACGGTTCCCTGCCCCGCGGCGCTCGCCACGCTAATTGTCCCGCCGCTCTGTTCCATGATGGCGTACACGGTGGATAATCCCAGGCCCGTGCCGCGCCCGTCCTCCTTGGTCGTAAAGAATGGCTCGAAGATCCGTTGGCGGGTCTCTTCGTCCATTCCACGGCCGTTGTCGGCAACCTCAAGTTCCACCTCGGCGCCGTTGCTGCCCTCTGCCCGGTTTCGTGTTGTCACGGTCACCACGCCGCCCTGCGGCATGGCGTCCCGGGCGTTCAATACCAGGTTCAGCACCACCTGCTCCACCTGGGTCCGGTCGGCGCGAATATGCCCCAGCTCCGGTTCCAGATTCACTTCCAACCGGATGTGCTCGCCGATCAATCTCCCCAGCATCGCCTGCATATGCTTAACCAGCGCGTTCACATCAATCACCGCCGGCCGCGAGATCTGCCCCCGGCTGAAGGTGAGAAGCTGCCGTGTCAGGGAGGCCGCTCTCTCTCCCGCTGCCTGGATCTCGATCAGATCCCGTCGCAACGGACTGGCCGCCGGAATACTGTCCAGCAACAGTTCGGTATAGCCGGTGATCGCCGTCAGCAGGTTGTTGAAGTCGTGGGCAATCCCGCCCGCCAGCCGGCCCACCGCCTGCATCTTCTCCGACTGCACCAGGCGAATTTCCATGGCGCGCCGCTCCGTTACATCGGCGCCGACGCACACCAGGTGATTGCTGTTTTCGTCGAGCACGCTCGTGATGGTCCAGACAATCTTCCGCAGTCCGTTCTTGGTGGGGCACCAGCACTCCTCTACCGTCTGGCGAAACCGGCCGCGAGGTTTGGTGAGTGATATCCGCATTCGCTCCGATTCACTGGCCAGCAGCAGGTCGGCGAAGCTGGCTCCCACGGCTTCTTCCGGCCCGAGTCCGGTCACCGCCTGGGCGAAACGGTTGAAACGCACGATCCGGCCTTCCGGGTCCACCACCACAATCAGCGCCGCGGCTGCGTCCAGGATGGCTGAAGTGAAGTTTTGCTCGGCCCGGAGTGCCCGCTCGGCCTGCTTTCGTTCGGTGGCGTCGCGGATGATGGCGCTCAGCAGGCAGCGCCCGCCCAATTCGAGCTCGCTCAGCATCAGGTCGGCCGCGAACCGGCTTTTGTCCCGGCGGATCGCGACAACCTCGTGCAGTTGCGCGCCCTCGCCGGCCTCGCCATAAGGGGAAGGAATCAGTGTCTGAAAACCGATTCCCACTGCTTCTTCCTGCCGGTAGCCGAACATCATCTCCGCGGCGGGATTAAAGGTAATGATGACGCCGCTTTCATCCAGCGTGATGATGGCATCCCGGGCATGATCGATCAGGTGCCGCGACGCGGCATCCCGTTCCAGTAGCGCCTTCTCGCGTGAAAGCCGGCGGCGTAGCCAGAAATAGATCACAGCCGCAAACAGGATGACGGACGCCACCGCTAGTGTAAGACCGACTACAAAGCCGGCGTCGTAGGAAATCCGCACTACCTGTCCGGGAACTCCCATTAGAGTCACAAGCTACAGATCGGCTTTCGCGGCCAATCTCACCAGAGCCACCCGGTATTGTTACATTAGAATTTCGCCGGGCGCTGGCACCCATTCGAACCGCCACCCGCCCGCCTCAGTCACAATCGCTACTTCGAGAGTAGCAGCCGGGGGCGCCGGCAGGATGCAGAGCAGCGCGGAAGGCTATCCCCACCGCTTTCAGACCCGTCGTGCCCGTCTGCTTGCGCCTGGCTCAATTTCCCGTAGCGGGCAAACCCGGCTATTTCGCGCCGGGCTTTGCGTTGCGTCGCCGGTGTCGCAAAGCTGTGGGTGGCTGTCCCGCCATCCACCTCGTAAGTCAGCCGCTGCACCCACACGTTCAAGCCGCACGCCCGCAACAGCCGTTCCATTTGACTGCGACCCCCCGGCGGAAGGACACTGGGTGGGGTTCGAAAACACCAGACGCGGTAGACCCACAGCGGGTGATATCGAGGAGAGCGACATGCTAAGCAGCAGCCAAGAGCAGAAGATCTGGAACGCATTAAACGGCTTCAACATAGAAATCCCCTCCTGGGGGTTCGCCAATACCGGTACCCGGTTTGGAAAGTTCGTTCAATTGACGGCGGCAACCACAATCGATGAAAAGCTGAGTGACGCCGGCGAGGTGCACAAGTATACCGGCTGCTGCCCCAGCGTGGCGGTCCACGTACTGTGGGATTTCGCTAAGGGCAAGCAGAGCGTAGCCGAGGTGAACGAGGCCGCCGCCCGCCACGGCGTGCGGGTTGGAGCCATTAACCCGAATGTCTTCCAGGACCAGATCTACAAGCACGGCTCGTTGGGGAATCCGGATCCCGAGATTCGCGCCGCGGCCCTAGGCCACCTGCTGGACTCCGTCGAGATTGCCAAGCAGACGGGTAGCCGGGACATTTCGCTGTGGTTCGGCGACGGCTCTAACTTCCCCGGAACGGCCAATATCCGCCATCGCAAACAGTGGTTCATCGAAGGGCTGAAAGAAACTCATGCCCACATGACTCCCAACCAGCGTCTGCTGGTGGAGTACAAGCCGTTTGAGCCAACCTTCTACCACACCGACATTGCAGACTGGGGCATGGCCCTGCTGATGGCGCGCGCCTCCGGTCCGCAGGCCCGCGTTTTGGTGGACACCGGGCACCACTACCAGGCCCAGAACATCGAACAGATCGTCGCCTGGCTGCTCAGCGAGAATATGCTCGCGGGTTTCCACTTCAACGACCGGCGCTACGCCGATGACGACCTGACGCTGGGCTCCATCGACCCCTACCAGGTGTTTCGCATCTTCAACGAGATCGCCCTGTTCGAGTTTGAAACCGGCAAACGGGCCGATCTGGCCTACATGATCGACCAGAGCCACAACCTGAAGAACAAGGTGGAGGAAATGATACAGACCGCCACCACCGCTCAGGAACTGATGGCCAAGGCCTCCTTGGTTGACCACGAGTCGCTGCTCGAGCATCAGCGCAAATGCAACCTGATCGACGCCGAAGAGTGCCTGAAGAGCGCCTTTGCCGAGGATGTCCGTCCGGCGATCGAGCAGTGGCGCAAGAGCAAAGGTCTTGACATCAACCCGATGCGGGCCTTCCGCGAAAGTGGCTATCTGACGCGGACCGCCGCCGAGCGGGGTGAGCGGCACCGCAATGCCGTATCGAGCTACGCCTGAGCCGGCCAACCACTTTGCGTCGCTGGTAGAAAATGGGGGGCCGATCTTCCGGTCCCCCATTTGCCGTCTTTGGTGCGCACTATAGAGATATAGGATAGCTGCGACATGAGCCAAAACGAGGGGAAGCCAGATCCAATGATGTCAACACCACCAAGCTCGCGCAGAAGTTTCGTTGCCGCGGCCGGAGGTCTGTTCTCCATGGCGGCCGCAAACCGGGTTCTGGGGGCTAATGACCGGGTCCGTATCGCTGTCTGCGGAGTGAATGGGCGCGGATGGGACCATGTCCGCCAGTTTGCCAAACAACCGAACGTCGAAGTAGTGGCCATCTGCGATGTCGACGAGAACGTGATCAACAAACGGCTCGCCGGCATGGAGAAGCTGAATCTGCCCAAGCCGGCGTCCTATGTAGATGTGCGCAAGCTGCTTGACGACAAGTCGATCGACGCAGTTTCGGTGGCTACGCCCAACGACTGGCATGCGCTGATCACCATCTGGGGATGCCAGGCCGGCAAGGATGTGTATGTCGAAAAGCCCTGCTCCCACAACTGGTGGGAGGGCCGGAAGATCGTTGAAGCGGCGCGCAAATACGACCGAATCGTTCAGCATGGTACCCAGGCACGTTCCCAGGGATCGGCCATCGAAGCGGTCGAAAAGCTCCACAACGGCGTGATCGGCGAAGTCTACCTGGCCCGCGGCTTGTGCTATAAGCGCCGCCACGGTATCGGCCACACGCCGGTTTCGCCGGTACCGGCGGGCGTTCACTATGACCTGTGGACCGGACCGGCGCCGCTGCGCCCGTTCACCCGCAACCACTTTCACTACAACTGGCACTGGTTCTGGGATTACGGCAACGGCGATCTGGGTAACCAGGGAATTCACCAGGTGGACATGGCGCGCCACGCCCTTCAGGTGACGTTCCCCAACAAGGTTTCGGCCATGGGCGGCCATTTCGTCTTTGATGACGATCAGCAGACTCCGAACCTGTTGAATTGCACGTTCCAATACGATCTCGCGGGAGGCAAGCGGAAGATCATCGAGTTTGAAGTACGGAACTGGATCACGAACCGCGAAGCCGGGATCGGTACTGAGCAGATGTACAGCGGGGACGAGGGTTACAACACCGTCGGCGATATCTTTTATGGTTCCAACGGATACCTCGCCATCGGCGACGAAGACGTGCGCAACGGCTTTCGCAGCTACATCGGCGAAAACATGAAGCCGGGTCCCACGGCGCACGAGGGCGGCGATCATTTCGCCAACTTCATCGATGTTGTCCGCAGCCGCCGCCGTGAAGATCTCCACGCGCCGATCGAGGAAGGGCACGTCTCCTGCACGCTGGTGCATCTGGCCAACGCCTCCTATCGCCTGGGCAGAATGTTGCACTTCGATCCGGCCACCGAGCAGGTTATCGGCGACGACGAAGCCAACCGCCTGTTGTGCGAAGAAGGCCGTGGTTACCGCAAACCGTTCGTGATTCCTGACAAGGTCTGAGCGCCACCGGAGCAGGCTGCCGGGTGATAGAATCGACCGCGGAGACTTATTACATGAATCCTCCACGGCTCAGCCGGCGTAACTACCTTGGCTTGATGGGCGCGGCCGCGGCCGTGCCGGCCGCGGCGCTGCCTGGCGATAGCGACCGCGAGCGCCGCATGAAGTGGTGGCACGAGGCGCGCTTCGGCATGTTCATTCACTGGGGCATCTACAGTGTCCGCGGCCGGGCCGAATGGGCAATGGAATCCGAAGGTATTCCCACTCGCGAGTACGAACAACTGGCCAGACAGTTCCGGCCCAAGCCGCACGCAGCCCGAGCCTGGGCAAAGCTTGCCCGCCAGGCCGGCATGAAGTACATGGTGATGACCAGCAAGCATCACGACGGCTTCTGTCTGTTTAACACCTCGACCACCAACTATTGCGCCCCGAAGCAGGCAGCCGGGCGCGACCTTGTGAGCGAATTCCTGGAGGCCGCACACGCCGAGGGTCTGCGAGCGGGACTCTACTACTCGCTGATGGACTGGCACCATCCCGATGGCGCCATCTGCCGCAACAACGAAGATGCCCGCAAGCGGTTTGTCCAGTACATTCACACCCACGTGCGCGAGATCTGCTCCAACTACGGCAAACTCGACATTCTGTGGTACGACTTCGACTGGCCGCTTGACGCCAAGGGCTGGGATTCGGTGGGGCTGAACGAAATGATGTTCAAGCTTCAGCCGGACATCATCGTCAACAACCGCAATGGGCTTCCGGGCGACTTTACCACGCCGGAACAGCACATCACCGCCTTTAAGAGACCTTGGGAAGCGTGCATGACGCTGAACGACAGTTGGGGCTTTCAGAGCGCCGACGATAATTGGAAGACGCCGAAAAGCGTGCTGCGCAACCTGATCAAGTGTTCCCGGGATGGCGGCAACTATTTGCTGAACATCGGACCGACAGGTGACGGCAGTATTCCGGAACCGTCCATCGCCATTCTTACCGAGACCGGCAGGTGGTTGGCGCGCAATGGCGAGTCCATCTATAAGGCGGCTCGTTGCGAATTCATGGGAAGCGCATACTCCTACTGTACGCGTAAAGACAACACGCTCTATGTACACATCTACTTCTGGCCGGGAGAGACGGCGTCCATTACCGGACTGAAGACCAGGGTGAAATCGGCGCGGCTACTGGTCTCCGGCAAGCCGGTCGAGTTCCGCCAGGACCTGTTGCGGGTTCACTTGCTGAACCTGCCCAAGGAAGCACTCGACACGCCCATCACCACCCTGGCACTGGAATGCGATGGAGTGCCCGAACAGTACCCGGAACCGGTGCGGGTATTGCGAAAACGCTACGGGGTCAACATCAGTTAGGACGAAGTACGCTGTACATGCTCACGCCATAGCCTGCCGAAACGGAAAAAGGCCAGCGCCCGGCGTCCGCCCGCGAACACGCGTACCAGTTCCAGCGCCGACCACAGGAAGTAGGCGATGGTCACCCACCAATGGATTCTGACTGCCACCCAACCGGCCAATCCGGCTCCCGGCGGTACCGGGGAGAATGCGAACTGTATCCCCCACAGGAAGAAGAGTGCGCCGGCTTCCCACCAGGCCAACTCCATGTTCACCAGAAACAGCATGCCGATCAGAGATTGGCCCAGCGTCATCAGCAGTTCCAGTTCCTGCTGCGAGTCGAAGGTGATGGTGCCGGCGTGCCCCAGGCTGATGGAATAGACAATCGGCAGCATCGCCGCCAGCAGCGTCCACTGGTTAATGTTGCTCGACACCATGTTCATCAGCGCCATGGAGGCGCGGTCCACCGTGCGCGCCCAGTAGAACGCGGAGACTTTCTCGGGGAACTCGGAGACGAAAGGCGCCACCCATTGCACGAACACGAAGCTGGGAATTCCCAACATCGCCGAGATCGCCAGCAGACTGCCAAGAAACGGCTCGGCGGTGAAGTAGATCAATGCGCCGCCGCCGATGAACAGGCTGGCGATCACCGCGTTGCGCACCACCGGGCGAGATTTGACGATGGTGCGGGGAATCACCTCCAGTTCCTCAACCGCCTCCACTTCCTGCGGTGGTATACGGCTGAGAACCACCAGATAAGCGACATAAATGAGGATGAGGACGACGGCGTCGAACAGGTTCAAACTACTCTTCCACCAGACCCAGAACATGTAGATCAGCGGCGCCAACAGAGCCACCACCTCGACACACTGTTCGTCGGCCAGGCGGATCTTCTTCATCGCTCGGCCGTGGCGGCGGCGGTAGAAGAAGGCCGCGACCACGTAAATCATCGGCCACCCGAGTCCGGTCAGCAACCGCAATGCGCCGGTCAGGTTGGCGAGTAACAGTGGCACCTGCTGCTTCCAGGCGAGTACGGCTTCGACGGCAAACTCGGGCAGCGTCTGCAACCAGGCGAGAATGGCCAGTGCAAAGCCCTGGGCGATGAAAAACTGTGCCGATTCGGCGGCCCAGGCGATCAGCATGGCCGCGATCAGAATCGCCGGCGCGGCCCATAGAGCCGTAACCGGCCCAACGTCGCTCAGCGGGATCGCAGCCAACAGCAGAAAGGCGAAGGCCGACAGGCGCACCGGCCGCGGTGCGGCAGGCGAGTGAGGCGCCGGCAGGCGTAGGCGCCTCCGCCTACCCAAAACGAACCTCCTCACCAAGGCGAACCAGTGAGTGTTTTTGGAACTCGGCACGCTTTTCGGGGAAGTCCGTACGGTAGTGCCCCCCGCGGCTCTCTTCGCGCGCCAGCGCCGCGCGCGCGATGAGTAGCGCCACGGTATGAATGCTTCGGAGCTCGAAATCCCGCCGGGCGTAGGATTGCGCCGGTGCTTGCGCGGTTTCCGCCAGTTCACCAATTGCGGCCCGCAGTCCTTCGGCGTTGCGTTGGATGCCGCAATTCCGCCAGGTCAAGGCGCGAATGCGCTCCTCGCTCATGGCCGGAAATTCGACCGCCGGCCGCTCGGCCCGGTCGCACATGGGCGTTGACGCCATCTCCCTCATGGCCGTTCCGGCGCGCGCGCCGAAGACGACGCCCTCAAGCAGCGAGTTGCTCGCCAGGCGATTGGCGCCATGGACGCCGGTTGAGGCCACCTCGCCGGCGGCAAACAGGCCGGGCACGTTCGTGCGGCCCCAGGCATCGGTCCGGACACCGCCCATCGAATAGTGGGCCGCCGGATGAACCGGAGCCGGCTGCCGGCTGATATCGACGCCGTACCGCAGGCAGGTCTCATAGATTCGCGGGAAGCGCTGCCGGATGAATGCCGCGTCACGATGGGTCAGATCGAGCAGCACGTGGGAGGCGCCGGTACGCGCCATCTCGGCAATGATGGCCCGGGAAACTACGTCCCTCGGGGCCAGTTCGGCCATCGGGTGAACGGCCGGCATGAAACGCTCGCCGGCCAGGTTACGCAGGTAGCCGCCTTCACCCCGCGCTGCTTCGGAAAGCAGAAATCGCGGCGCTCCCGGAACAAACAACGCGGTGGGGTGAAACTGCACGAACTCAATGTCGCTGATTGCCGCGCCGGCTCGATAGGCGGTAGCCACGCCGTCGCCGGTAGCCACATCCGGGTTGGTCGTTTCCAGGTAGACCCGGCCCAGCCCGCCCGTAGCCAGCAACACACAACGCGCGACCATTTCCACGTGCTGCTTCTGCGAAGAATCGCAGGCCACCACGCCCACCGCGGCGCCGTCATTGAGCAGCAGGTCAGTGACGGCGGAGAAACTCTGGAACCGGATGTTGCCGAGCGAGGCTGCCTTCTGGTAGAGCGTGCGCGAGATCTCCCGGCCGGTGGAATCGCCGTGTGCGTGCAGCACCCGGTTGCGGCTATGCGCCCCTTCCCGGGTGAACAGCAGTTTGGCGCCGTCGCGATCGAACTCCGCACCCCACGCGATCAGTTCCTGGATAGCGGCCGGTCCCTCGGCGACCAGCGTTCGCACAGCCTCGCGGTCGCAGAGTCCGTCGCCTGCGGCGAGAGTGTCCTGCTCATGCAGCGCGATCTCATCATCGTCGCTGAGCGCCACGGCAATGCCGCCCTGCGCATATTCGGAAGATGACTCTTTGAGGCTGTCTTTAGCGACAACCAGGACACTCCCCGCGGAAGCAAGAGCGATGGCGGCGCGAAGGCCGGCAACACCGGCTCCTACAATGAGGAAATCTGCTTCGATTCGCTCACAAGTTGGTTTAATAGACCCATGGTACAACGATTGTATGCCCTCCTTTGAGGTGGCCACTCCCGGTAAGCGTTATTTTGCGAAAGTCGAGCGCGGTATCCTCGAAAAAGTCTCCTATTACCTGCCGGAGACACCGGGCAAGCTCTTCATTGTCACCACCGAAGATGTCTGGCGGCTCCACGGCGCGCGATTGGCGCGCACGCTTGCTCGCCCGCATTCCATCATCTTCTTCCGCGGCGGAGAACTCAACAAGCGCCTGTTCGCGGTGGAGGAGATGGCCGAGCAAATGGTCGCCTGTGGAGCGGACCGGCGCAGCCTGGTTCTGGCGTTCGGCGGCGGCATTGTGGGAGACATGGCGGGTTTCCTGGCAGCCTCTTTCATGCGCGGAATTCCCGTGGTTCAGGTACCCACTACCCTGCTGGCGCAGGTGGATGCTTCCATTGGCGGCAAGACCGGCGTGAATCTGGTGAGCGGCAAGAACCTGTTTGGCGCGTTCCACCAGCCCGAAGCGGTGCTCATCGACCCCGAGGTGCTCACTACACTGCAGGATCGTGAATATCGCGCCGGGTTGTACGAAGTGATCAAGTGCGGTGTCATTGCGAGCCCGCGGCTGTTCGAGATCATGTTTCGCCATTCGGAGGATGTCCTCGCCAAGACGCCCGCCGTGGTGGACGAGATGATCTCCGAATGTGTACGCATCAAGGCCGAGGTGGTTACCGCCGACGAGCGTGAAGGCGGCCTCCGCCGTATCTTGAACTTTGGCCACACCATCGGTCATGCACTGGAGGCCGAAACCAACTATACCCGCTTCCTGCACGGGGAGGCGGTAGCTTTCGGCATGGCGGCGATTGTTCAACTGGCGCTGCTCACCGGCGATCTCAGCGCATCGAGCGCGTCCGATGTGTTGAAGACCATCCTCCAGTACGGTCCCATCCCATCGCTCGAAGACATCAGTTCCGAACGCCTGGCGATGCGTTTGGCGCAGGACAAAAAGACAGTGCTCGGGCAGGTTCATTTCGTCATGCCGCAAAGGATCGGTAGCGTGAAGGTGGTGAGCGGCGTTGATGAGCAGCTTGTGTTGTCGGCCATCCGGGCGGCGCTGGGATGAACGAAGTCCGAGGCGCCGCGCCGCGGGGAACGGCGTCGGAGCAGCAGGCTGCCCGCTGGGTGCGGGACATGTTCGCCGGCGTGGCCGGCCGCTACGATTTTCTCAACCACCTGCTGTCGTTCCAGATCGACCGCTACTGGCGGGCCCGCGCGGTGCGCCGTGTCCGTCATGTGCTGGCACGGCCCGCAGCCCTGGCGATGGACCTGGCCTGCGGAACCGGTGATCTGCTGCTTGCGCTGGAAAAAGATGGGGCCTGCCGGGTGTTGGGCAGCGACTTCTGCCATCCGATGCTCACAGCAACACAGCGCAAAGCGGCGGACCGCGGTCTGGCGGCGGTGTTGTTTGAAGCTGACGGCCTGCAGTTGCCCCTGGCCGATGGCTCGCTCGATCTGATCACCATCGCCTTCGGCTTTCGCAACTTCGCCAGCTACCGGAGAGGACTCGAGGAGCTCTACCGGGTACTCAAGCCGGGCGGAACACTGGCCATTCTGGAATTCTCGCGGCCGCCCAACGCCGTCTTCCGCGGGTTCTACAACTTCTACTCGCGGCACGTGCTCCCGCGGATCGGCGCCGCGCTCTCGGGATCTGCCACTGCCTACAGCTACCTGCCCGAATCGGTCCGGAAGTTTCCCACCGCCACCGAACTGCTGGAGCAGATGAAGGAGATCGGGTTCTCGGCAGCCGGCTTTGAACTGCTTACAGGTGGAATTGCCGCCCTGCATGTGGGCGTGCGCTAACGCCGGTTGGCGGATTTCTCCACCAGGCGGGGACCGGGGCCGGCGCCGGTCAGCGGCAGCAGAATCTCGATGGTTGTTCCTTTGCCGGGTTCGGCCGATGCGCGGATCATTCCGCCGGCCTGTTCGATCATGCCGCGGGCGGCAGCAAGGCTTAATCCGGAGCCCTTCCCAGGATCCTTGGTGGTGAAGAAAGGTTGAAACAGGCGCCGGAGTTCGTTCGGGCTCATCCCGCGGCCGGAGTCCGAGACGCTCAGCCTGGCGAGGTCGCCGCCTTCGGCGCTTCCGATCACACCGGTCCTGACCACCACCTGGCCCCCGGCCGGCATGGCTTCACGGGCGTTATCGAACAACATGCCAATGATCTGGGTCAACTGTGCCGCATCGGCCAGCGCCTGCGGCGGGTGTGGAGCCAGTTCCAGGCGCAGCTTGATGTCCTTGCCAAGCCGGGCGGCCATCTTTGCCGCCGCCGAAGCAGTGGCGTTCAGGTCCAGCGCCTTCGGATGGCTCGTGTTGCGGCCGGTAAATGAGAGTAGTTTACGAACGATCGTGGCGGCCCGTTCTCCGGAGTCCTTAATCTGCTGCACATCGGCGTGGTTGGGATCATCGGGCGCTATCGCGGCCAGCACCAGATCGGCGTAACCGGAGACGTTGGTCAACAGGTTGCCCAGATTGAATGCCAGTTCACCGGCAATATGGTGGACCTCGTCGCGGCCGGCCTTCGCTGGAGCCTCGCGGCGGATGCCGGTGACGTCGGATCCGGTCACGACCACGAATTCCGGCTTTCCCCCGGCGTCTCGCAGCAGGGCGCTGGCCCAGGCCACCACCCGCTCACCCATCTGGCTGGGACAGGTCTGTTCGACGTTCGCCGGCACTTGGCCCGCGTCGATCTTCTGGAAAATCGCTCGCACCGCATCCACATCCCGTGGAGTGAAGATTTCGGCAAAATGGCGCCCCTGTAAGTCCAGCGAAGATCTTCCGGCGAGCATTTCCGACGCCCGGTTGCAGCGCAGCACTCTCGCCTGGCGATCGAGAATTACCACGTAGGAGCGGGTAGCATCCAGAACGGCGGCCAGGAAAGCGAGGTCGTGGCGCAATGTCTCGTCTCCGGCGGCGCGCGCGGTCATATCGCGGAAAGCGGCAATCAACATGCGCCCTTCCACTGATTTGCGGATGCTCATTTCCAGCTTGAGTTTGCCGCCGTCGGGCCGGAGATGGTTCACTTCCACGCCGCTCACATCGCGGGTAGGCGTCAGCTTGCGGAGCTGATCTTCGAACCGGGTGCGGTCCAGGGCCGGCAGCAGCTTGGACAGGCTCTGGCCGATGATGTCCACCGAAGAGACGCCGAACAACTTCTCGGCGGCCGGGCTGAACTGCTGGATGTAGCCTTTGTCGTCCATCAGCACCAGGCCTTCCTGTGAGGATTGGAAGATCGCCTGCGACCGGTTTTCACACTCCTGAAGCGAACGTTGAGAAACGATAAGGCTTTGTTGCAGCCGCCGGCGTTCAGCATCGCGTTTGGGCTGGCTCAACAGTAAGGCGATCAGGCCGGCGGCTGCCAGAAGCGAAGCGAACAAGAAAGCGGTGACGGCCGCTTTGGGGAAGGAAGAGGATCCTTCGGCGGGCATGCGAAGCCGCTGCGCGGCGCCCTTGATCTCAGCGATGGCCAGGTCGATACTCGCGCGAAACTCGGCCTCGGGCCCCTTGGCCTGTTCCGCTGTCAGCCGCCCGCGAATGATCTCTTTGCGGATCTGCTCGCTGCGGTTCTCCAGGGCATACGCGTTGCGCATCTGGTCCTGGATCTCCGTGTAATCGGCAAACTGGGAATCGTCGTTGAGCGCTTTCACCTGGCGCCGGTAATTCAAATAGATTTCCGCCCATTGCTTTATCGCCTGATCCTGCCCGATCAGCGAAACCGGCGGAGAGGTGGCGCTGGCTTGTTCCAGGTCCTTGAGGGCGCGCTCGATCGAGTCCAGCTTGTCGATCATCAGCAAACGACGCGCTTCGCCGGGAGCCGGCTGATGAATCACCACCGCCAGCCACACGGCACAGGCGGCGAAAATCAGCGCCACCCCCAGGCTCAACCAGGCCCAGACCGGCAACGGCGGCCGCGATTGTGGAACAGAATCACGCATGGCTTCTCTAGCAGCAGCCTACCTGGGGAGGCAGCCTCGTGGGCAGAAGCGCGAGGTCTAGGACGTACTGGTTACGGTGGTACCCGATTTATCCGCCACCGACAAATCGCACGATCTCCAGACGCGAACCATCGTTGACGATCGTTCTGGGCCAATCCCGTTGTTTGACGATCTTTTTGTCCAGTTCGACCGCCACGCGCGATGGCTCGATCTCCAGTTGGAGCAGTAATTCGAGCACCGTTACCGGCGCCGGAAATTTGTGGCTCTCGCCATTGACCTGAATTTGCATCGGCTAGGGTGTTCTACACTCCTCCTTGCTGCTCATTATATAATTCGAACAGCTACCGATTTGCCAGATTCAACCGTAGCCGTCGCCGGATCGGCCGGGCGAGCGGGCCGTTGTGTGTGCTTTCTCGTTTGCTCCGCTGCGAGTTGCACTGGGAATGAAGAAAGCTGGCGTCCGAGTGCAGTAACTGTGACCGCTCACTGAGTCATGCGTCCTTATACAGAGATTTACTTCCCCGTTGTTGTTCAGATCATAATTGCAATCGCCGTAGCGGCCGGCATGGTCGGCGGATCCTTCCTGCTTGGAAAGAAGGTCCGCAATCGTGTCAAGGACACCCCGTACGAATCGGGCATGCAGCCGGTGGGCTCCGCCCGGGAACGCTTCAGCGTGAAGTTTTACCTGGTGGCGATGATTTTCATTCTGTTCGATATTGAAGCCATGTTCCTATACCCATGGGCCGTGGTATACCGGGAATTAAAGTTGTTTGCCTTTGTCGAGATGCTGGTGTTTGTCGTCCTGATCCTGTCAGGGTTCTTCTACATCTGGAAGAAGGGCGCGCTGGACTGGGCTCCGGAGAGTGATAAGAAGACGGAGCCGAAGCCGCTTCCCGCCGAAGCCTCCATTGCAACCATCCTGAATCGGCACTAGCTCACATGCCCGGCCAACGATAAGAGACAGATCGAAGGCTGCCCGCGTGGGCGGGCGGCGGGAGATTCGATGATTGCTGAAGCACTGAGGGAAATTCCGATCGTCGCGGCGATCGAGAGATGGGATTCGTCAGCCGTCAGCGGCGGGACGCTGGAACATCGGGAAGTGGCGCTTGAGATCCGTCCCGGAAGCATCGTGGCGGTTTGCGAATTTCTGAAGCGCGAGCACGGGTTCGAGCGCCTGGGTGGGCTTACCTGCGTGGACTGGTATCCATCGGAACCCCGCTTCCAGGTGGTCTACCTGCTTCACTCCATCTCGCGAAACGAGCGGTTGCGGTTGTTGGTGCGCCTGGAGGGCGATGCGCCGGTGGTCGAATCGGTAACCGGCGTTTGGCGATCGGCGAATTTTTACGAGCGTGAGGTGTTCGACCTGTTCGGGGTGCGGTTTCGGAATCACCCCGATCTCACACGGATCATGATGCCCGAAGACTGGGAAGGGCATCCGCTGCGCAAGGATTACGACCTCCAGGGCGGCCGCTACGGCTACAGGAATCAATAGGAAATCGAACTATGAGTGACGTGGCGAATCCGGCCCCGGCCGCGACTGGCGAACAGCACGAATCTTCCAGCGGTCCGCGCCGCCTGGTCCTGAACATGGGGCCGCAGCACCCCTCCACCCACGGCGTGTTGCGCATCCTGATCGAGCTGGAAGGAGAGACCATCGTCAAGGCGAACCCCGATATCGGCTTCCTTCACACGGGAATCGAAAAGCAGGCCGAAAACGAACACTGGCCGCAGGTTACGCCCCTTACCGACCGCACCGATTACCTCTCCAACCTGATCAACAATCTCGGCTACGCGCTGGCGGTGGAAAAGCTGCTCCAGGTGGAAGTTCCGCCCATGGCGCAGTGGATGCGGGTGATGCTATGTGAGTTGCAGCGCATCAGCAGCCACCTGGTCTGGCTGGGAACCCACGCCATGGACACCGGCGCGATGACGGTGTTTTTCTACTGCTTCCGCGAGCGCGAGAACATTCTGCGGCTGTTTGAGATGTTCTCCGGCCAAAGGATGATGACCAGCTACATCCGCATCGGCGGACTCGCGCTTGAGCCGCCCCGCGGTTGGGAAAAGGCGGTCGGCGGCTTCATACGCGATTTCCCTTCGAAGGTGGATGAGTATGAAGACCTGCTTTCGAAAAACCCGATCTTCCTGAGGCGTACCCAGGGCGTCGGGTTTATGAGCCTGGAAGATCTGATCGACATCGGGGTCACCGGACCGCTGCTGCGCGCTGCGGGGCTGAAGTGGGACATCCGCAAGAGCGAGCCCTACTCGAGCTACGAGAGATTCGATTTCGAGATTCCCACCCGGACCGCCAGCGACGTGTATGCCCGGTACCAGGTGAGGATCGACGAGATGCGGCAGAGCCAGCGCATCGTGGTGCAGGCGATGGAGGGAATGCCCTTGGGCGCATGGAAGACCGATGCGCCTCGGGTGGTGCTGCCCGACCGGGAGAAGATGAAGACCCAGATCGAGGCGCTGATCTACCACTTCAAGCTGGTCACCGAAGGCATCCTGGTGCCTCGCGGTGAGGCTTATTCCTGTGTGGAATCGCCGCGCGGAGAGCTGGGCTTTTATGTCGTGAGCGACGGCAGCGCCAACCCCTACCGGGTGTTTATGCGCACACCGAGTTTCGCCAACCTGCAGGCTTTGGGGCCCATGGTGGAAGGAACCCTGATCGCCGATTCGGTCGCCTCCATCGGCAGTCTCGACTTTGTGCTGGGCGACGTGGACCGGTAGTGGATCTCGAGGATTGAGCGTGGAATGACTTTTTCACCGGAATTGGAAGCTAAGTTCGACAAACTGATGAAGAGCTACCCGCCCGGGCGGCTACGCTCGGCGCTGGTTCCCATGCTGTTGTTCGGCCAGGATGAGTTAGGGTCGATTACCCCGGAGTTGATCGATGAGATCGTCAATCGCATCGGCGTGACCCGGCTGCAGGTGCAGGAGGTGCTCAGCTACTACTCCATGCTGCACACCAAGCCGCTTGGCAGGCATCACGTCCAGGTGTGCACCAACATCAGTTGCCTGCTGCGCGGCGGCGACAAGCTGTGGGACCACGTGTGCGAAAGGACAGGACTGAAGAACAAGGAGGTTTCGGCCGACGGCCAGGTCTCGATCGAGGAAGTGGAGTGCATCGGAGCCTGCTCCTGGGCGCCGGCCGTTCAGGTGAATTACGACTTCCACCACAACGTCACCCGGGAAGAGTTGGACCGGCTGCTCGACGGACTGGAAAAGAAACAGTAAGCGATGCTTTACAACAAACCGGATCCGCAGGAAGTGAAGGTGCTCACGAGGCGCTTCGGGTTGGAGAACTCGGCCTCCATCGATACCTACCTCGCCACTGATGGCTATCAGGGGTTTCTGAAGGCGCGTGAGATGACGCCCGACGACATCATCACGGAAGTGAAGACCTCCAACCTGCGCGGACGCGGCGGCGCAGGGTTCCCCACGGGGATGAAGTGGGGCTTTGTTCCGCGTACCTCGCCGAAGCCGAAATACATCGTGGTGAACGGCGATGAGAGCGAGCCGGGCACCTGCAAGGACCGGCTGCTGATTGAGAACGACCCGCACCAGTTGCTGGAAGGAATGATGATCGCGGGCCTGGCGGTGGACGCACATGCCGGTTACGTCTACATTCGCGGCGAGTACCGTTACCTGATTGACATTCTGGATAAGGCCATCGCCGAGGCGTATTCGCGCGGCTGGCTGGGGAAGAACATTCAGGGCACGGGCTTCGATTTCGACGTTTACACGCAGACCGGTGCGGGCGCTTATGAGTGCGGCGAGGAGTCGGCGTTGCTCGAATCGCTCGAAGGCAAGCGCGGCGTGCCACGCATCCGGCCTCCATTTCCGGCGGTCTCGGGAGCCTTTCAGTGCCCCACGGTTCTAAATAATGTGGAAACCTACTCCGCGGTGCCGTCGATCCTGCGCGATGGCGGAGCGGCCTTCGCCAGCCTGGGCACGCCGCGCAACGGCGGCACCCGGCTGTTCTGTCTGTCCGGGCACATCAACCGCCCCGGCGTGTATGAACTGCCGATGGGGTTCAACCTGCTCCGCATGATCGAAGAGGTCGGCGGCGGAGTGTGGAGAGGCAAGAAGTTGAAGGCGGTAATCCCAGGCGGCTCTTCCTGCCCGGTGCTAACGGCCGACGAGTGCGATCTGGCGATGGATTACGATACCCTGGCCAAGGCCAAGACCATGCTCGGTTCGGGTGGCGTAGTAGTGATGGACGAGGATACCTGCATGGTGAAGGCCGCCATGCGCATCATGCGCTTTTATGCGCATGAAAGCTGCGGCTGGTGCATTCCCTGCCGCGAAGGCACGGCTTGGCTGCGCAAATTGCTGATCCGGTTTCATGACGGCGGCGGCGCGCGGAGCGATATAGACCTGATCGGCGACGTAGCCCGCAACATGCTGGGGCGCACCTTCTGCCCGCTCGGCGACGCTGCCGCGATGCCCACCATTTCCTTTGTGGAGAAGTTTCGCGGCGAGTTTGAGGCGCATCTGGCAGGACGGCCCTGTCCGCACGAGCATGCCGATCACCTGGCGCTGGTTTAAAGAAATTCATGTCTGACCTGGTTCACCTGACGATTGACGGAAAGCCGATCGAAGCACCGGCGGGAACGCTGCTGATCGATGCGGTTCGCAAGTACGGCATCGAAATTCCCGCCTTCTGCTACTACGAAGGGCTGGCGCTTCAGGCGGCCTGCCGCATGTGCCTGGTTGAAGTGGAGAAGATGCCCAAGCTGCAGACCGCCTGTACCCTACCGGTGGCCGAAGGCATGGTGGTCCGCACCGAGACTCCCGTGGTGGCCGATGCGCGCAAGGCGATGCTGGAACTGGTGCTCACCAACCATCCGCTCGATTGCCCGGTTTGCGACAAGGGCGGCGAGTGCGAACTCCAGGACATGACGTTCCGCTATGGCGCGGGCGAAGGGCGTTTCAACGAAACCAAGCAGCATATCGACGAAAAGCAGTGGAGCCCGGTGGTGTTTTTCGACCGGCCGCGCTGTATTCTCTGTTACCGCTGCGTCCGCATCTGCAATGAAGGCATGGGCGTGGCCGCGCTGGGCATCGCCAACCGCGCCGTCACCAGCGAGATTATTCCCAACGAAGCGGATCACCTCAACTGCGATGAGTGCGGCATGTGCATCGACGTCTGCCCGGTGGGCGCGCTCACCAGCGGACCTTACCGCTACAAGACCCGCCCGTGGGAAATGGATCATATCGCGACCATCTGCGCGCACTGCGCCGATGGCTGCAAGACGACGCTCGGCGTACGGAACAACTCCATCATCCGGGCCAACAACCGTGACCATTCGGGCCTCAACGGCGACTTTCTGTGCGTCAAGGGCCGCTTCGCCTTCGACTACGGCGCCAGCCAAGAGCGGCTTCAGACGCCGCTCGCGCGCGTGGATGGCAAGCTGGAACCCATCTCCTGGACCCGGGCGCTGAAGACCATCGCGGCGAAGTTCGGCGAAGTGAGGCAGCGCGGCGGCGCGTTCGGCGTGATCGGCTCCAATCACACCACCAACGAAGAGAATTACTACCTGCAGAAGTTTGCCCGCCAGGGGCTGGGCACCAACAACATCGACCATCACCGCACGGGCGACGTCATTACGCTGATTGATGCGCTGGCAGGCAAAGGCGGCCAACTGGCCACGGTGGAGGATATATACAACGCCCCGGCGGTGGTGGTCCTCGGCTGCGATCTCTCCCACCAGCATCCGATGCTGGCCTACCAGTTGCGGGCGAACGTCCGCCATCACCAGGCGCAGATTTATCCCATTACGCCGGGACCGGTGCGCGAAGATAATCAGGCCACCCGCAGCCTGCGGGTGGATAAGGGCGGCGAAGTGGAAGCGCTCGGCTCGCTGGCCGCCGAACTCAAGCAGGCCGGCGGCGTGGTGATTCTTTATGGCGACCCGGTCAAGGGCGATGCGGTCCGCAAGCTGGTGGATTTCGGCGAATCGCTGGGCGTCCCGGTGAAATACGTCGCGCTGGTGGATTACTCCAACTCGCGCGGCGCAATCGAAATGGGGCTGACGCCGGAACTGCTGCCGGGCATGACGCCATCGAACACCGGCGGTATGCGCATCGGCCAGATGCTGGCCTCAACGGATCTTGATGTCCTGTGGGTGGTGGGCGCCAATCCGCTCAAGAACCGCGCCGCGCTGGCCGGTAAGCCCTTCCTGGTGGTGCAGGATCTGTTCCGCACCGAAACCGCGGAACAAGCCGACATTGTCCTGCCGGCCGGTTCGGCCTACGAAAAGAACGGGACCGTGACCAACGTGTGCGGCCAGGTGCAGATGCTGAAGAAAGGCATCGGCGCGATGGGCACCAAGACCGACCTGGACATTTTCGCGCTGCTGGCCAAGGAGATGAAACTCGATCTTGGCCCCGCCACTCCGGATGCGCTGCTTGCCGAGATTCGCACAACGGTGAAGGGCTACGACGTTGTGCTGGCGGTGCTGGCAACGGGAGGCGCGGCGATGACCGGGGTGAATGGCCCGGTGGCGATCGATGTGCCGGTGGATGCCATTCATTCGGCCAACGACACGATGTACACTTCCGGCTCGATCAGCCGCTACTCGAAGGCACTCACTTCGCTGATGGAGTACCCGGGTGAATTGTACTCGGGGAAATCGAAATGAATTTCTACATTGTGAGCCTGATCAAGGCGGCGGTGGTGGCGGGCGCGCTGCTCACCACGCTGGCCTACCTGCAGTGGATCGAACGCAAAGTGCTGGCGCACGTGCAGTTGCGGTTGGGACCGTATCGCGTGGGCCCGCACGGCCTGTTGCAGCCGCTGGCCGACGTGATCAAACTGCTCACCAAGGAAGACCTCTACCCTCCCTACGTTTCCGGGTTCCTCTACTTTTTTGCGCCGTTTCTTGCCATCGCTCTCTCGCTGAGCGCGATCGCCGTGATTCCGTTTGGGCCGGAGATTACCGTGTTCGGCATCCGCACCCACATGCAGCTCACGGATCTGGATGTCGGCCTGCTCTATATCCTGGCGATCTCTTCCCTGGGCGTTTACGCGGTGGCCTTGGCGGGCTGGGCGTCCAACAACAAATATTCGTTGCTCGGCGGTCTGCGGGCCTCGGCCCAGATGATCAGCTATGAGCTTCCGATGGCGCTGGCGCTGGCCGCGCCGCTGCTGCTGTTGAATACGTTGAGCCTGCGGGGGATGGTGGATGGCCAGGCAGGCTACTACCTCGGCATTCTGCCGCGCTGGAGCATATTTCAGGGTCCCTGGCCGCAGATTTTCGGATTTGTACTGTTTCTGATTGCCGGTTTTGCTGAAACCAACCGCCTGCCGTTCGATCTGCCTGAAGCCGAGAGCGAACTGGTCGCGGGCTTCCACACCGAATACAGCAGCATGAAGTTCGCGGCCTTTTTCATGGCCGAATACTGCAATATGATTACGCTGACCTCGGTGGCCGCGCTGTTGTTTCTGGGCGGGTGGCATCCGTTGTTTCCGGCGGCTTACGGCTCCGATTATGTAGCTCCGCTGCTGTTCGCCGGCGGCGCGGTGATGTGTTTTTACCACGGCCTGAATCCTGCCCGGCGCCGCGACCGCTACACGCTGCCGGTGTTCGGAGTCGTGTTTTTGGCGGTGGCCGCGGCATTGCTGTTCCCGCCGCTCAAGCCGGTGCTGATCCCGCTGTTCTGGTTCGCCGCCAAGGTGCTTGGGTTGCTTTTTGTTTTCATTTGGGTTCGCGGTACGCTTCCGCGATTCCGTTATGACCAACTGATGCGATTTGCCTGGGGCGTCCTGTTCCCGGTAGCGATGCTCAATCTGCTCGTCACCGGCGTCCTGGTGGCCCTGTTCTGACGACTGGAAATGGACGTTATCCTGTTTCTTCTGTTTGCCGCCATCGCCGTTGCGTGCGGCGTCAACCTGGTGGTTCAAAAGCACCCCATAGCCAGCGCCCTGTCGCTGGTGGGCGTGATGGGCTCGCTGGCCGTTCTCTACCTGCTGCTGGGCGCTGAATTCATCGCCGCGGCCCAGGTGATTGTCTATGCCGGCGCCATCATGGTGCTGTTCTTATTCGTGATTATGCTGCTCAACGCCGGCGGCGAACCGAAGACGCCGGGCAAGTCCCGCATGGCAGGACTGCTGGGGATTCCGCTGATGGCCGTGCTGCTTGGCCTGCTCAGCTACCTGGTACAGCGGGCGTTGCCCAAACCGGCGGGCGTCACCTTCGGCGCATTCACCGGCGGCAAGCCGTATGACGTCGGCAAGGCGATCTTCACCGAGTACATGCTGCCCTTTGAGATCACCTCGGTGCTGATTCTGATCGCGATCCTGGGCGCCATCGTGCTGGCTCGCAAGGAGATCGACTAACATGACGATGACCTCGGTTCCCCTTTCCTGGTACCTGATCCTCAGCGCCGTTCTGTTCACGCTGGGCGTGGCGGGCTTCCTGTTCCGGCGTAACATCATCACCGTGTTCATGTCGATTGAGTTGATGCTCAATGCGGTCAATCTGAGCTTTGTCGCCTTCTCCTACCAGTGGCGCCAGGTTGATGGACACGTCTACACGTTTTTCGTGATGGTGGTGGCGGCAGCCGAGGCGGCCGTCGGCCTGGCAATCATTCTCACGGTCTTCAAGAACCGGGCGACGCTGCAAATCGATGACGTCGACTCGATGAAAAACTAGTTCAAACCAATGCAGCTACTCTGGCTCATACCGATTCTTCCCCTGGCCGGCTTCGCGGTGAACGGGCTCTTCGGGCGAAAGATGCCGAAAAGCATGATCACCCTGGTGGCTGTCGGCAGCGTACTCTTATCGTTCGCCTGGGCCGTCAAGACCCTGCTTGCGCTCCAGCCGCTCAACCAGCCTTACGTGGAACGCTACTTCACCTGGTTTTCCAGCGGTTCGCTGAACGTCGGCTTCGACCTGATGGTGGACCGCCTGACGGCCGTGATGCTGCTGGTGGTGACCGGCGTCGGTTCCCTCATCCACATCTATTCGATCGGCTACATGCACGCCGAAGACGGTTATTACCGCTTCTTCGCCTTCCTCAACCTGTTCATGTTCTTCATGTTGACGCTGGTGATGGGTGCGAACTTCCTGGTGCTGTTCGTCGGCTGGGAAGGTGTCGGCCTGTGCAGTTACCTGCTGATCGGCTACTACTTCGTGCGCGACTATGCGGCCGATGCCGGCAAGAAGGCGTTTATCGTCAACCGCATCGGTGATTTCGGCTTCTCTCTGGCGATGTTCCTGATCTTCGCCATGTTCGGTTCGCTGGACTTTGGCCGGGTGTTTGCCGCGGCAGCCTCCAAGCCGGTGGAATCGGCCGGCGGGGCGCTGACGCTCATTTGCTTTCTGTTGCTGCTGGGCGCCACCGGAAAATCGGCCCAGATTCCGCTCTATGTCTGGCTGCCGGATGCCATGGCCGGGCCAACCCCGGTTTCCGCGCTCATCCACGCGGCCACCATGGTTACGGCCGGCGTGTATATGACCGCGCGGTCGGCCGCTTTGTTTCTGAAAGCTCCCATGGCGATGGATGCGGTCGCCATCATCGGCATTGTCACCGCCTTCATGGCCGCAACCATCGGCCTGACGCAGTTCGATATTAAGAAGGTCTTTGCCTACTCCACCGTTTCGCAACTCGGTTACATGTTCGTGGGCGTTGGCGTGGGCGCGTTCGATGCCGGCATCTTTCACGTGATGACGCACGCCTTCTTCAAGGCGCTGCTGTTTTTGGGAGCCGGGGCGGTGATCCACGGCCTGCACGATGAGCAGGATATGCGCAACATGGGCGGCCTCAGAAAACACATGCCCATCGCCTGCTGGACGCTGTTTATCGCCAGCCTGGCGATTGCCGGCGTGCCTGGATTTTCCGGCTACTTCAGCAAGGACGAAATTTTGATCGCCGCTCATGGCCGCTCGCCCATGCTCTACTGGCTGGGGGTGATCACCGCCGGAATGACCGCTTTTTATGTCTTCCGCGCCTGGTTCATGACCTTCCTGGGGCGCTATCGCGGCCAAGCCCACCCGCATGAATCGCCGCTGGTGATGACGGTGCCGTTGATGGTGCTGGCGGCGCTTTCGGCCGGCGGCGGCTTCATCCCGGTGCCGCACATTCTGGCGGCGGTCTTGCCAGCGGCGCACGCGGGCCATCACGATCCTTCGCTGGCGATCATCGCCGCGGCCGCCGGCTTGATCGGCATCGGCCTTGCCTACCTCTTCTATGTGGTGAAGCCGGGACTGCCCGGCGCGGTAGCCAACGGATTGGGCGGGCTCTACCGCCTGGTCTGCAACAAGTATTACGTCGACGAGATTTATGACCACACCGTGGTTCAGCCGATCAAGAGCGGCTCGGAAACCCTGCTGTGGAAGGTAACCGACGTCGGCCTGGTGGATGGAATCGTAAATGGGCTGGGGCGTCTGTCGGCGTCTGTTGGGGGCGGATTGAGAACCATGCAATCGGGCAACATCCGAAGCTACGCCGCCTGGGTGGTGTTCGGCTCGTTACTGGTGTTGGTCTTCATCGGAATGGCGGGAGGCGCGCGATGAACCTGTTGAACATTGTTTTGGCTCTCCCCGCCGCCGGGTTTCTAATCGGTTTGCTGTTGCCCAAGGGCAACGCCGGCGTGGCCCGCACCTTTGCGCTCATCGTCTCGCTGGTCACGTTCATCGCTTCACTGGGACTGCTTGCCCCGGTGATGGCCAATCACGCGGCCATGCAATGGGTGACCGATGTTCCCTGGATCGCCTCTCCCAATATCCACTATCACGTGGGACTGGATGGGATCAGCGTGTGGCTGGTGATTCTAACTACCCTGTTGACACCCATCTGCGTACTGCTCAGTTGGAACTACATCCGGCAGCGGCCCAAGGAGTTTTACATCTTCCTGCTGCTTTTGGAATTCGGGCTGGCGGGTGTTTTCTGCGCGCTCGACTTGTTCCTGTTCTACGTTTTCTGGGAAGTTTCGCTGGTGCCGATGTACTTCCTGATCGGCATCTGGGGCTACGACCGGCGCATCTATGCCGCGGTGAAGTTCTTTATTTACACCATGACCGGCTCGGTACTGATGCTGGCGGCGATGATCTATATCTACGGTCGCGCGGGCACGTTCGATTACCCGGCAATTGTCGGGATGCTCAACTCGGGAAGCCTGCGCTTTGGATCAGCCGAGCAGTTGCCGCTGTTTCTGGCTTTCTTTCTGGCTTTTGCCATCAAGGTTCCCCTCTTCCCGCTGCACACCTGGCTGCCCGATGCGCACGGTGAAGCGCCGACCGCCGGTTCCATCATGCTGGCCGCGGTGATGCTGAAGATGGGCTGCTACGGCTTGATTCGCTTCTGCCTGCCACTGTTTCCGAACGCGGCCCGGCAATCGGGTAACTGGATTATTACGCTGGCGATCATCGGAATCATCTACGGCGCGCTGGTGGCCATGGTGCAGCCGAACATGAAGCGTCTGGTGGCCTACTCCTCGGTGAGCCATTTGGGCTTCGTTGTGCTGGGCATCTTCAGCTTCAGCCAGCAGGGCGCCGATGGCGCGGTCTATCAGATGCTGAACCACGGCATCTCGACCGGCGCGCTGTTCGCCCTGGTGGGATTGCTGCACGAGCGGGGGCACACTCTGGAAATCAAGCACTACGGCGGCGTGGCCACGGCCGCCCCCTGGCTGGCCGTGGCGTTCATGATCACCTCGCTTGCCAGCATCGGCCTGCCGTCGCTCAACAACTTCGTGGGTGAGTTTCTGGTGTTGCAAGGCGCCGCGCTCAGTTACTTCCCCTGGGCCGTGTGGGCCGCTATCGGCGTGATCCTGTCGGCCGTGTACATGCTCTGGTTCTATCAGCGCCTGTTCTTCGGCAAGATGCCGGAGGCGGTGAAGACCCACGTCTACGATCTCAAAGCGCGCGAGTGGCTGGCCATTGTGCCGCTGATCGTAATGATGGTCTGGATGGGGACCGCTGCCCAGACCTTCCTGCCCAGCATCACCGCGGTAAATGCCCGCATTCTCGAACAAAGCAAGGCCAACGTCGAGTTCCAAGTGAAATTACGAAACGAACCCAATCGGGCAGAGGCTTCCGTGGAGCCGGAGAGTATTCATGTTCGCTAACTACCTGCCTACCGGGGCTGAGTACTTCCGGCTGTTGCCGGAGATGATCCTGACCGCCGCGGGCACCCTGATCATGGTGCTGGAGCCGCTGACCGGTTACCGAAGGAAGCGGTTTCTTGGTCATCTGGCGCTGGCCGGCCTGCTGGCCGCGCTGTGGGCGGCGGTCGTTGCCTATTCCAGTCCCGGACCGGCATTCAACCGGCTGATCGTGGTGGATGGTTTCGCCACCTTCTTCCGGGTGCTGGTAATTGTCGTCGGTATTCTGACGGTACTGTCTTGCTGGGATTTTCTCGCCCGGCATAAGGCCGAATCGGGAGAGTTCTATTCGCTGATTCTGTTCAGCGTGGTCGGGCAGTGCGTGATGGTCAGCGCCAACGAACTGATCACGTTGTTTATCGGGCTGGAGGTCTCCTCGATCGCCACCTATGTGCTGGCCGGCTACCTGCGGGACGACAAACGGGCCAACGAAGCGGCGCTGAAGTATTTCCTGCTCGGCTCGTTTGCCACCGCGTTCCTGCTATACGGGGTCGCCTGGATTTATGGCGTCACCGGAACGACGAACCTGGTAGACATTCGCCAGATTCTGGAGAGCCGCGACGTGATCCACCCGATTCTGGCCGTAAGCACGGCGGCGGCATTGATGTTTGTCGGATTCGCTTTCAAAGTCTCGGCGGCCCCGTTCCAGATCTGGGCGCCGGATGTTTACCAGGGCGCTCCAACGCCGGTGGCGGCCTTCATGTCGGCCGGACCTAAGGCCGCTGGTTTCGCCATCCTGCTGCGCGTCTACCTGACGGCGTTCGGTCCGATCGACCAATCCTGGGTGCCGTTTGTCTGGACCTGCGCGCTGGCGACGATGGTCATCGGCAACTTCGCCGCGCTCGCCCAGAATAATGTGAAGCGCCTGCTGGCCTACAGCTCCATCGCCCATGCCGGGTACATCATGGTGGCGGTGGCCACCGGGACGGCGCCGGGGGCGGCGGCGGCCATGTTCTACCTGGCGGCATATGCGTTCATGAATGTGGGCGCTTTCGTGGTGGTCTCGCACATCTCCGGGCGCGGGGAGCGGAAGGTGAATATTGACGACCTGGCCGGACTCTCCAGCCGCCAGCCGCTGACTGCGGCGCTATTCTCGGTTTTTCTGCTGAGCCTGATCGGGGTTCCGCTAACCGGCGGTTTTTTTGGTAAGTTCTACATCTTCAAAGCGGCGATCGATTCGCAACTTTACTGGCTGACGATTTTGGGCCTGCTGACCAGCGCCGTGGCGGCGTATTACTATCTGCGTTTGATCGTGGTGATGTATATGCGGCCCGCCGTGGACGGCGAAGAGGAGCTGCCGCCGCTAGGCGGCGGATTGAAGACCGCGCTGTGGGCATCGGCACTGGGAACGCTGGCGTTGGGGATCTTCCCCTCGGCGGTGTTGAACTTCGCCGGGGCCTCCGGGGCGATGCTGGTTCGGTAGCGGAGCGTCAGCCCAACTCGTCTAACAGTGTCCGCGTCATCTGGTCGCCGGCTTCAGCGGCTTTGACGTTCGCTTTGAAGCTCTGCCGGGCAACCAGAAGGGCTACCATTTCCTGGCTCAGATCGAGTGTATCGGTTTCGGGCGCCTGGATGTCCAGGGGCGCGCGGGCGATCTTTGCCGCCGCATTGTTCAGCATGCCGGCGGCACGGTTCATACCTTCCAACGCCAAATTAGAGATCTGCACGTATCTCATATCGGCTCAACAGCCCGCAGGGTAGAATGATTTGGTACCCTGAATCGCGGAGGTTAGGATGGCCCGTCGCGCGCATCAGTTTAGCTGGAAGTCCGCTTATGATACCGGCGTGGCCGGGATCGACCAGCAGCACCATAAGATTGTGGCGAGCATCAATTCGATCCATCGCGCAATCGCGCGCGGCGCTGACCAGCCCACGCTGCTATCGTTGATGGACGACTTCATCGGCGAGACCGTTCAGCACTTCACCGATGAGGAAGCGTTGATGAAGAGCGCCGGTTACGGCCAGATGGCGCCTCATCGTCTGGACCACACCCTGCTGCGAACCAGGATTCAGAACTTCCGGCGTGCTGCCGAATCGGAGCGCCACAGTGATCCGGGTGAGTTGCTGGCGTATGCGGAGGATTGGCTCGACCGCCATTTCCTCGGTGCGGACAAAACCTTCGCCGGCTATCTTCACAGCCGCCAGTGAACGCTGCGGCGCGCGAATGGCTCCCGCCACGGGTTGGCTATACTGGGGGCGATGTCATTCGACGATCTGCGGGCGCTGGCCTCCCGCTATGGCGTTCCGGTGTTGCCGGGCGCCGTCGCCCCGGCTTCGGGCAAGCGATTTGCCGACGGAACCCACTACCGCTTTGAGATCCCAAGCACGGAAGGGCCCCGGGCGCTAAGGGCGGTGCTGGATGAGGCGGTGGAGCGTGGGGTGGTGGTCGAACGTGTCAGCCAGGGTAGCGGAATCCTGCTGCTGACCGACGATGAAATCCGGGAGATGGCTCAGATCGGCCGGGAGGCTGGTATCGAAGTCAACCTGTTCATCGGTCCTCGGGCCACCTTCGACATCGGCGCGCAGGTGTTTGCGCCTGCGGGAAAAACGCTGGGGTTGAGCCTGCGCGGCTCAGAGCAGATTATTCATGCTCTGGCCGATGTCGAGCGCGCCTTGCGCCTGGGAATTCGCAGCATCCTGGTCTCCGATGCCGGTTTTCTGCGGCTGATGGGCGATATGCGCCGCAAGGGTGATCTTCCGCCGGGACTGATTCTGAAGACGTCGGTGATGATGGCGCCGGCGAATCCGCTATCGGCCCGGATTCTGGAGGACTTCGGCGCAAATACTATCAACATCCCTTCGGACTTGACGATTCCCCAGATTGCCGCGATCCGTTCGGTGCTTACGGTGCCGATCGACTTCTACGTGGAAGCACCGGATAACCTGGGCGGTTTCATTCGCCACTACGAGATTCCGGAGTTGATCCGCGTTGCTTCGCCGATCTACCTGAAGTTCGGCCTGCGGAATGCTCCCGACATCTACCCCAGCGGAAGCCACCTGGAGGCAACCGCCGTCGCGCTTTCCCGCGAACGGGTGCGGCGGGCGCAACTGGCCACCGCCATTATCGCCGAACACTCGGGCTGGGCAACCAGATCCGGCACCGGAGCGCCGGATCTGGGTATCCCGGTAGCCGAGATCACGCATTGAGCTTGCCTTGACCGGACCGTGCGCCGGGCCGTGGGCATGCCGATTGGGACCATCCGTAAATTCCCCGGGCAGGCTGGTCTCAGTGACCGGGGTCACTGCTTCGGCGATACCGGTAGTCCTATGATTCAATAAGAGAAGCGGAGTGTGTTCGGACGGCGGTTCTCATGCCGGTTTTCGGCATCCCCAGAGGCAGGCTATCGGATCCGGACCCGCACGCCAAGGAGCTAATGTAGAGTGACCATCATCGAGGGACTTTTGGGCGAGCACGGAGCCATCTACCCGCTGTTGCAATTGATCGAGGAATCGGCCGAATCGGATACTCTCGAAGAACTGAAGCTGCGGACGAGTTGTTTGCGGGCGACGCTGGGTACGCACGCGCGCATCGAGGACGACATTCTGCGGCCGGTGATTCTCGATCTTCTGCCCAAACCGCCCGAGGGGCCTACCGACCATGAGATCATCGAAGCCGGTTTGATGGAGGTGTTGCAGGCGGACGACCTGGCGGTGGCACGGCGCGCGCTGCTCGGGGCGATCGCCAAGACCCGCCAGCACTTCCAGGTCGAGGAGACCGTGATTTTCGGACTCGTCAACCGCGGCCTGCCGGACACCACGCGGCGGGATCTCGCCATCGAGTGGGCGAAGGCGCGCGGCGTGACACTAGCTTGAAATACCTAGGGAGCCGGCCGCTGGTCCATCAAGAGATGCTAAACTCCTGTTTTCCACACCATGCTTGGCCCCTGGCTCTCGACTCCGCAGACCGAAATGAGTCCGAAGAGCCTGTTGCTGATTGGAAGCGACGAAATTCTAGACCCTGCCACACGGCACGCCCTCGAGGCGGCGGGCTGGGATCTCGATAGCGCGCCCGACGCCGCGAGCGGGCTCGACCGGATCGACACCGCCGGCCCTTCGATTGTCCTTGTCGCCTGGGATGCAGCCGGAGCCACGGGGGTCGACCTCATCCGCCAGTTACGGTTCCGCTACCCGGACACGATCATTGTGGCGATTGGTCCAGCCTCGACGGCGCCAGGCGCCGTGGAGGCGATGCACGCCGGCGCGTACGATTACCTGGTGGCGCCCATAGACGGTGAACGGCTGACGATGGCCCTGGAGCAGGCTCTCGAACGGCGGGATCTTCTCGATCCGGTGCTCAATCTGCGCGCCGCCATTGACGCCCACCCTGGGTTTGAGAACCTCATTGGCAGATCCAAGGCGCTGTTGCGTACGCTCACGCTGGCGCTGCGGGCGGCGCGCACGGACTCGATCGTGCTGCTAACCGGGGAGTCGGGCACGGGTAAGGAGTTGCTGGCTAGCGCGATTCATCAGAACAGCCGCCGTAAAGGGAAGCCCCTGGTTACGATCAACTGTGGCGCAATTCCGGGCGAACTGCTTGAGTCCGAATTGTTCGGCCATACCAGGGGCAGCTTTACCGGCGCAATCGCCGACAAGCCGGGGCGCGCCGAGATGGCCGATGGGGGCACCCTGTTTCTGGATGAAATCGGCGACTTACCCGCCGGCATTCAGGTGAAACTGCTGCGCCTCATCCAACAGGGTGAAATGGAAAAGGTGGGCGCCACCAGTCCCACGCGAGTGAACCTGCGGATGATCGCGGCCACCAACCGTAACTTGAAGGAAATGATGGAGGCGGGTTCGTTTCGTGAAGACCTCTATTATCGCCTGGCGGTGATCCCGCTCGAGTTGCCGCCACTGCGAGCGCGCACCGAAGATATTCCTTTGCTGGTGCATCATTTCTTCGAGCGTCTGAAACGGAAGTACGGCCGCGCCGGACTGCGGCTCCCCGGCTTTCTGATGCCCTATCTGGCCGGATATCACTGGCCGGGTAATGTTCGCGAGTTGGAAAACGTGATTGAACGGCTGGTCGTGCTCACTGCCGCCAGCGTCATCACGCGGGACGACTTGCCCGAGTACCTGCGGCGCGAACCGGCCGCCGCTGAACGGATGCTTCTCGATCTGCCGGCGGAACACTTCAGCCTGGAAGCGCTGGAAAAAGAGATCATTCTCCAGGCATTGAAGAAGTTCTCCTGGAACCAGACACACGCCGCGCAATACCTGAATATCAGCCGGCGAACACTCATCTATCGTATGGAGAAGTACGGCCTCAAAGGCCGTAAATCGGATACGCCGGGCGATCCGGGCTGAACGGAACACTGTACGAAATCGTACATCCGCGCGCTGCTGGTACACCCGGCAGCGTACAGTCCTGCTCGGCTTGGTTTTTCACTCGTAGCCGCTAGCTTTAACTATTCCACTACATCCGTTGAGCGATGCAGTTCTCGTGATGGGCAGGGTGGCAGTGGCGGCTGACGTGCATGTAGTCTGGCTTGCTGTTTGTATAAAAAGGAGTGAATGTGAGCACATCGGTGTATACCACCACTTATATCGACCAGGTTTTTGAAGGAGTGCAACGGCGGAATGCCAGCGAACCAGAGTTTCTGCAAGCCGTCGGCGAGGTCTTCCGGTCCATCGTTCCGGTAATGGAGCGTCGTCCGGAATACGTCGAAGCACGTCTGCTCGAGCGGATGGTCGAACCGGAACGCGTTATCATGTTTCGCGTCCCGTGGTTGGATGACGAGGGACAGGTGCAGGTGAACCGGGGATTTCGCATCCAGTTTTCCAGCGCCATTGGACCCTACAAAGGCGGTTTGCGATTCCATCCCACGGTGTATCTGGGCATTCTGAAGTTTCTGGCCTTTGAGCAGGTTTTCAAGAACTCGCTCACCACCCTGCCCATGGGGGGTGGAAAGGGCGGGTCGGACTTCGATCCGAAAGGAAAGTCGGACGCGGAGGTGATGCGCTTCTGTCAGAGTTTCATGACGGAGTTGTACCGGCACGTTGGTTCGGACACCGACGTTCCGGCGGGCGACATCGGGGTGGGCGGGCGCGAGATCGGGTATCTGTTCGGTCAGTACAAGCGCATCCGGAATGAATTTACCGGGGTACTGACCGGTAAAGGCCTGGCTTGGGGCGGATCGCTGATCCGGCCTGAAGCTACCGGTTACGGCTGCGTCTACTTCTGCGAACAGATGCTGAAGACGCGCGGCGAAGATTTTGAGGGCAAGACCTGCCTGATCTCTGGTTCCGGCAACGTTGCGCAGTACACGGTGGAGAAATTGAACGAGTTGGGGGCCAAGTGCATCACGCTCTCCGATTCCAATGGAACGGTCTATGATCGCGACGGAATCGACGGCGAGAAACTGGCCTGGGTGATGGGGCTGAAGAACAGCCGGCGCGGGCGGATGCGGGAATACGTCAACAAGTTTCCTACCGCTGAGTATCTGGAGGGACGCACGCCGTGGCACATTCCGGCCGATTGCGCGCTTCCCAGCGCGACGCAGAACGAGATCAGCGGTGCGGATGCCGCGACATTGGTTAAAAACGGGTGCTACGTGGTCGGCGAAGGCGCCAATATGCCCACCACGCCGGAGGGCGTGGAGCGTTTCCGCGAGGCGAAGATTCTGTTCGGCCCCGGTAAGGCCGCCAATGCAGGCGGTGTAGCTACCTCCGGTCTGGAAATGGCGCAGAACTCGATGCGCCTGCCCTGGAGCCGGGAAGAGGTGGACAACCGCCTGAAAGTGATCATGACATCCATTCACGACGCCGCCTGGGAAACGTCGCTCGAATATGGCGCTCCGGGCGATTACGTGACGGGGGCCAATATCGCCGGGTTTGTGAAAGTGGCGGACGCCATGCTGGCGCAGGGCTTGGTTTAGCGCGCCGCCCGCGTCCTCGATCGCCTGCCGGTGTTGCAATCGCGCCGGGTTCCGGAGGGAGCCCGGCGCTTTGTGTTAGAAGTAGTCTAGGATCTCTTCCACCCGCTACACAAATACCATGCGACTTCCGGATCTTCGGGACCAGCTTCGCTACGCCTACGACCCGCAACTCGGCGGACTCCACCGGATGATGGCGTGGCGGATTCGAACCATCCTCATGGTTTCCAATCCGTACGAGTCGTTCAGCCTGTCGCGCGACTACTCGCTGACCCAGGATATCTATGGGGCATCCCAGCTTCTGCATCTTCAAAATGTTCCGCAGATTTTCACAGCCTTCTCTGCCGAGGAAGGTCTGCGAGTACTAAAGGAGGAGCGATTCGACCTGGTGCTGGTATCGGGCAACCTGCCCGATATGGGCACGGCGGAGTTCGGGCTGAAGGTGAAGGCCGAACATCCCGGCATGCCGGTGGTGATGATCGTGTTCGACGAATCCTGGTTTGACGAGAGCAATCGTGGCAGCGAGCCGCCGGGGATTGACCGGACGTTCGCCTGGCACGGAAACGCCGATGTGCTGCTCTCCATCATGAAGTTGGTCGAGGACAGTCACAATGTCGATTGCGACCTGCGGATCGCCTCCATCGGCACAATCCTGTTGGTGGAAGACGCGGTGGAGCATTATTCGCTGATCCTGCCGCATCTCTACTTCACACTGATGCAGCGGACGTTTCTGCTGGTGCCGGAGGGAATCAATGAACGCGACCGGCAGGTTCGAACGCGCGTCCGGCCGAAAGTTCTGCTGGCGCGAACCTTTGGCGAGGCCGCTGCGCTCTTCGAAAAGTACGAATCCTCGCTGGTGGGCATTATCTGTGACCTGCACACGTTCCACGATGACCTGGTGGATCCGGAAACGGGTGTGCGATTCATCCGCAACGTTGCCGCCCGGTCGCCGGGGATTCCCATCCTCATCCATTCTTCCGAGCCCAACGCGCAGCAGATTGCCGATTCCGTGGGAGCGCGCTGCCTGAACAAGCGCAGTTCGAACCTGCGGGCCGGTCTGGAGCAGTTCATTCACGAGGATGTCGGCTTCGGCGATTTCGAGTTCCACATGCCGGATGGAGCACCGGTTGGGCGCGCCGGCAACATGTGGGAGATGGAACAGGAGTTGAAGCGCGTTCCCGATGAGTGTTTGATGTTCCACTCGGCGCGAAACGACCTTTCCCAGTGGTTTCGCGCCCGGGGCGAACTGAAACTGGCCGAGGTGCTGCGGCCGGTGACGATCGGCGATTTCTCCTCGGTCCAGGAACTGAGGGAATATCTCATCAGCGCGATTTCCATTGCACGGCGTGAGAAATATCGCGGCGCCATCGCCGATTTCCGTCCGCCGGAATTCGATCCCGATTACCCCTTTCTGGTGTTGGGACGAGGTTCGCTGGGCGGCAAGGGACGCGGACTCGCGTTCGTCTTCCGTCAACTGAGCAGTTGGCTGAAGGATGAACGCATGGACGGGGTGCGGATGTTTCTGCCCCGGACGCTGGTGATTGGGGCCGATGAATCGGATGCCTTCCTGCGGGAGAACGAGATCGGCATTGGTTCCTTCAACGGCGCGGACGATTCGACAATCCTGCGCCGCTTTGCCGGAGGCGCATTCGCTTCTCCGCTGCGGGAACGTCTCGATTTTTATGTCCGGCGGGTAGGCGTTCCGCTGGCGGTGCGCTCCTCCGGGCTGTTGGAAGACTCACACCGCCAACCGCTGGCCGGGCTGTATTCCACCTACATGCTGCCGAACAATCATCCCGATCCGGAGGTAAGGCTGCACCGGTTGGAGGCCGCGGTGAAGCTGGTTTATGCTTCCGCCTATCTGGAGCGGCCCAGGCACTACCTGGAGGCAATCGGCTACGACCTGGCCGAGTCCCGCATGGCGGTGCTGGTTCAGGAAGTGGCCGGGCGCCGCTACGGACGCTACTACTATCCGGTGATTTCCGGCGTGGCCCAGTCGCACAACTATTACCCGGTTTTCAAGATGAAGGCGGAGGACGGGGTGGCCACGGTGGCGCTGGGCTTAGGCAAACAGGTGGTGGAGGGCGGCGACGCGGTCCGGTTCTGCCCGAAATACCCGAGGGTCCTGCCGCAATTCCGGTCGCCGGCCGAGGTGATGAAGGTCGCCCAGCGGGAGTTCTTCGCGCTCGATCTGGAGCCCGGCGAGATTGATCTGTTGAGCCGGACCGATGTCACTCTGAAGCGGCTGCCGCTTGAACAGGCCGAGTCCGATGGCACGCTGGCCCTGGTGGGCAGCGTCGTCGATATGGAAGAAGATCGGATCTACGACAGCCTGTCGCGCAAGGGCAGCCGGGTGGTGACTTTTGCCCGCATTCTCAAGCACAACCTGTTTCCACTGTGCGCCATTCTCAACCGGATTTTCGAGATCTGCCGAAAAGAGTTGGGCTTTGCGGTGGAGATTGAATTCGCCGTCAATCTGGATGCCGATCCGTCGCGGGAACCCGAGTTCTGCTTCCTGCAGTTGAGGCCACTGGTTGCCTCGCGCGAGCGATGTGACATCGCCTATGACTCCATTCCCCAGGAAAAGCTGCTCTGCCGCTCCTCCCGAGTATTGGGAAACGGCCGCATCGAGGGTGTGCGCGATATCGTGTATGTCGATCCGGCGACGTTCGACCGTGGCCGCAGCGCGGAGGTGGCATCGATTGTTGCGGGCATCAACGAGCGGTTGCTTCGCGAACGCCGCCCCTATGCGCTGATCGGTCCGGGCCGGTGGGGCTCGTTCGATTCCTGGATTGGCATTCCGGTGGTTTGGCACCAGATCTCGGGGGCACGAGTCATTGTCGAGGTTCCGGCCGCGGATCTGCCGATCGAACCATCACAGGGAACTCACTTTTTTCACAATATGACTTCGGCCGGAATCGGCTACTTCTCGCTCAGTGGAACCAATCACAAGGAGTTCCTGCGCTGGAATCTTCTGGCTTCGCAGCCGGGTGAAGAGGTTGCGCCGGGAGTACGGCACATCCGGTTGTCTCATCCTCTATCGGTACGCATGGACGGCCAGACCCACGAGGGAGTGATTCTGCTCGGCTGACTCTCCAGGCCAATGGCCTGAACACTAACGCCGGCGGCGCACTTCCACCGAATCCACCAGGCGGCCGTCAATGCCGTAAGCCTTCATGGTCATTCGCTGCGAGTTGACGTCGATGATCTGGTACATCTGCAGGTGGGACGCTGTTTTGGTGTTCGGGCCCAAGTAGCTTGGACCCGGTTCATAGAGCTTCGGTCCACTGACCGAAACCACGTAGGTGACCCCGTTCCTTTGCATGCGTCCGTAGGAGTGATCGTGTCCTTCGAGTACCATCGCCACCTTGTACTTTTCGTAGAGCGGGGCCAGCATGGTACGCATTTCGGGAAAATCGCGGCTGGCTTTGAGAGCGAAAACGGGGTGGTGTTGGAGCACCACGGTCCATTGATTTGGGTTGTTCTTGAGCGTCTCTTCAAGCCAGGCATATTGGCGGTCGCGAATGCTCTTGCGGTCGGCCGGACTCTTTTGCAACTGTTCGAACGGGTTGGCATCGAGGGCGACGAGGCGAAGGCCCTGGTAGTCGATGTAGTAATTCTGCATGCTCAGTTCGCCCATTCCCTTGGGACCATTGTCCGGAAAGACAAAATGCCGCTTCCACCACGGGGTTACGGCGTAGGTGAACTGGCGGTCGGCGCGAATCAGGTCGTGGTTTCCCGTCACCGGCACAATGGGAACTTCGGCGCTGATGAAGCCGAACGCGTCAAACAGTTCGCCCCAGAGGCGATCATCGTAGCCAAGGTTCACGACATCGCCGGCGATGGCGAAGAAACGTGCGTCAGGGGCGGCGCGGTAGGCCGAACGGAAAGCGCGCGCGCAAAGGGAGCGAAGTTGCGACTGGGGGTCGCCCAGGTAGATGAAGCGAAACGGCGCTGCTTCGCTCTTGGCCGTTCGGAACACGTTCCAGGGGCTCCACGCCTGGCCGCTGCCAACGCGGTAACAATAGGCCGTATCGGGTTCAAGGCCGGTGAATGTAACGGCGTACTGGCCAACGGCTTTTCCCTCCGGCAACTCGAAGCGGTTAACGGTTGCTTCCACTTTCCGCGCGTCTTTCAAATTGGCGGGATCGGCTTCGAAGGGGGCAATCTGACCTTCGGCGTGATCGAACGGCGTATCGGTGCGCCAGGTGACGCTCTGGGTCCGCGCCGTATCGCCGGACCAGGTCAGAGCGATGCGGCTCGGTAATTCACCGGCCGGCGGCGGAGTGTTGGATGGGGCAGCCGTGAGCAGCAGGCTGAGCGCCGGCAGCATGATCAATAAAGCGAAGGTACAAACGGTTGCGCGTGGCCAACTCAAGTTTCGGGTTCTCATCGTCATGGTTCATTTAATCGTATGACACATCACGGTCTCGCGGAAGGCGGTTGCAGTGGCCCGCGCCGGCGCGGAAGATAGTGACTGTGTACAAAAGCGTGATCGTGCCGGCGGCGATTCTCGGTAGCCTGGCACTGTGGGCAAGCTCCGCCGAGGTGAAACTTGCCGGGCCCTGGGAGATTTCGGCAGCGGGGACTCAAATCAAGGTCTCACGGCCCGATATTGTGACGGTTACCGGTGAGCGCTATCCGAAACTGGCCGTGTTTAACCCCAGGGCCGCGGCGTGGACCAAGGGAACGCGGCTCAAGGGCGTAATCGCCGCGGAGTGTACGGTGGAAGGAGCGCTTGATCCCGATTCGCTGGTGGTTCGTGGAACGGGTGGAGAAACCTTCCGTCGCGGCGTAGACTACGATGCCGATCTCGAGGCCGGCGCGATTGGGCGGCTGGCGGGCGGGAACATCGGCGAGGATCAACCGGTGCTGATCAGCTATCGCTATGTGAAAGAGCGCATCGATACCATCGTACGCACGGCCGATGGACGGATCCTGCTGAGAGGCGGGTTGCCCCACGTGGCGAATCCGGAGATTCCGGCGCTCGAGCCGGGTGAAACCCGCCTGGCGAACGTCTTCATCAACGGCCGCATCAGCGCATTGGAGGAAGATAATCTCTATCCGATTCTTGAAACGGCCTACCCGGATAACAACCCTCCCGTGGCGGCCCAACTACTGCCGCGGACGCTCGCCAAGTTGCGCAGCGGCGAGCGCCTGAAGATTCTCGCCTGGGGCGATAGCGTTTCCACCTTCAACCGCTATCAGACGATGTTCGTTGACCGGCTCAAGCAGCGCTATCCGAAGGCGAATATCGAACTGGCTACGGAAGCCTGGGCCGGCCGCAGCACGGCCAGCTATCTCAAAGAGCCTCCGGGCAGCCCGCACAATTATCGCGAACAGGTACTGGCGAAGAAACCTGACCTGATTGTTTCCGAGTTCGTCAACGACGCCGGGCTCAGCGAGGAAGCGGTGGAGGAGCGCTATAGCCAGCTGCTGGCCGACTTTCGGCAGATCGGCGCAGAGTGGATCATTCTTACGCCGCACTACGTGCGGCCGAACTGGATGAAGCTTACCAGCCAGACTCACATCGACGACGACCCGCGTCCTTACGTGAAAGGCCTGCGGCTGTTCGCGGCCAAACACCGCGTTGCGCTGGCCGATGCGTCGCTTCGTTACGGACGGTTGTGGCGGCAGGGCATCCCTTACCTCACGCTGATGGAAAACAACATCAATCACCCGAACGTCTTCGGCCACACGATTTTTGCCGACAGCCTGATGGCCCTGTTTCCTTAGTGGATCATCTCGGTGTAGGGAACCCGGATGTCGTCAATCTGTTCCGCGGAAATCTCCGCCGCCGGATTAAACTCGCTGCTCGCGGCGTAGCGGAGCAGACGGTCGAAGAGGTAGATCGCCTCGGGACAGGCGTCGTCGAAGTTGGCGCGCAGGTTGAGGGTGGTGAAGAGCAGTTTACCCCGGCCTACCCTGGCTTCGCTCAGAAACGAGATTGCCGAGAGCGCATTCCGATCCTGGCCAGCGCGCACCATGCGCACGCCGCCCAGGATTGGTGTCATCCCGGCGGCGGGTGAGCCGGCAGCGGCGCCTTCCAGTAGATTGAAGAATTGAAGGTCCGGGAAGCCGTTGTAAGGAAAGCCGGCTAGCGCGGGAGCGTTCGCGGGGATGCGGATGCCAAGCGCTCCTCCAGAACCGGGAAAGTAACTGAAGCGTCCGCCGAAACGGCCGGACTCGGCCAGTAGCAGCACCCGGCCGCCGCGGTGAAGACAATCGACCACGCGCGGATTGAAGTCTGAGGCAATCAGAACTCCGTCTTCGATGCAGGTTCCCGGCGCTTCCTTGATGAACGGGAAGTAGCGCTGCAATGCGGCGGACCGGATCATTTCGGTGACAGGCGCGGAGACGCGCTGTAATAACCCGGCGCGGGGGAAAGCCCAAAACTTCCACCGGTTGGTGGCATCGTGCCCGTTGGCCGTCAGAGTCACGACTAGTTCCAACTCGGTGGCTTGTTTGAGCGGCAGATTCGCGATTCGGATCCGGCCGAGAGTGCTGATGGCTCCCATTGGAACCGCGTGAACAGGCAACCTGCCGGCGGTAAGCCTCTGTCCCTGGCTCACAACTTCCCAGTTGAGCGTGCCGGTGTGGATATCCGCGCCGCCGTAGTTTGAGACCAGAAGGTTCACCGTTTTTCCGTCTTCGAGCCACAGTGTGCGCGACTCGATCGGGCAGTCAATCAGCGGTAACACAGCGCTGTTTAATTCCTGGCCCTGGGCGGGGGAAATGCTTTTGGGTTCGAAGAACTGATCCAGCCAGCCCCAGTTCCATTCCGGACCCTCCGGAGTTCCGCCTGGAAAGTCGTTGATCAGCCAGTAGAAGTAGCCGGTAAACTCCGGCATGGCGCGGAGCCTTTCGATGTAGGCCTTGACGCCGTTGGCGTAGAGCCGCCAGGAGCTGTCGAGGTATTGGGAGTAGGCGTGGCTGTTGAAGTTCGCATCGATCCATTTTGTTTCCTGTTCCAGCCAGAGTGGTTTGAAGACGCCGGAATAGCGCGGAATCCGGCTTGGATCAGGCAGGGTCGAGTAGTAGGCTCCGTATTCGTGCTTGATGTTGGGCACCCGGCGCGACAGGCCGCGGTAGGGAACGGCAAGATCCATGGGTGGCACCAGGTAGCCGGTGTTCGATGACACCAGAAGCTGGGGGCAGAGTTGCTTGGCCAGTGCTGCAAATTCCCGCACGGTTTCGAGGAATGCTTGCTTGGCCCGCTCTTCGGTGAAGCGTTGCAGGCCGAATTCATTGCCTAAGGTAAAGAAGAACCAGGAGGGGTGATTGCGGTTGGCCTCCATGATGCGGATCAGTTCACCACGGAGCAGTTCCTTATGTGGCAGCAGGTACTCCTGATATATAACCGGGAGCTCGGCGGCCACCAGAATGCCCGTCTCGTCGGCCGCTTCGAAGCACTCCTCAACGGGCGTGGTTGAGTGGAAGCGGACTGCGTTGAAGCCAAGTTGCCTGGCGATGCGCATCCGTTTGAGATAAGCCGCCTTGTCGTGGGGCGGCGCCCCGGTGAGGACCTCGGCGCTGTCGTCGCCATATCCACGCACGTAAAGCGGCTTTCCGTTCAACAGAAGATTTGCGCCTTGGGTGCGAATTTCGCGGAATCCGTACCGCTCCCGAGTCTGATCGAGCGGCCGCGAGGCGGAGGCGAGCGTGATTGTGGCCTCGTACAGATTCGGGCTTTCCGGGGACCAGAGCTTGGCGCCGGGCATCGGTACACGGATCACAACGCTTGCGGTGGTACCAGCGCCGATCGATACTGTTGCGGTCCCGTGCGAGGGTTCGCCTCCCCCAAGGGGTGATATACGCACTTCGATTCCTGCCGGCTTCAGATCTTCGATAGAGCCGTTGCGAACCTCGACGGTAAACGTCGCTATCCGGTTGTGAATATCCGTGGTGATGGTGGTTTGCTCGATTCGTGCCGGCTCAACCGCTTCCAACTTCACGCTCCGGGTGATGCCGCCCCAGGGCGCGGCAAAATTCAACGCCCCGGTAACCTCCGAGGTATCGCGCTCCGTGAGCACCCGGCGGGTCTTTCCAAGCGGGTTATGCACGTTCACCACGCGGAACACCAACAGATTCGATTGGCCGGGTCTCACCAGTGGTGTGATATCGAAGCGAAATGGCGTGCTGAACCCCTCGTGCGTACCGGCCGGCAAGCCGTTTACGAAGGCCGAGGTGTAGGTGAACGCTGCTCCGACGTGCAGGAAAATGCTCTTCCCGCGCCATGTTTCCGGTACCGGCACTTCCCTGGCATACCAGGCTGCGCCCTCGTAATGGTGGCGGAGTACGCCGATTGGCTCGCCGAAACCCTGCGCCTGCCAGCAACCTGGAACCTGAATCCGGGCGGTGATGTTTTCCGGTCTGCCCGCCCATTGTCCGGCCAGCCCGGCGTTGTCTGGATCCAGTTGGAACTTCCACTCTCCATCGAGATTGAGTTGCGCGCGGGCGGCGGCAAACATCCAGCCATGACAGAGAGCGGTCAGCAGAATTATCTTGACGAGTATGTGTGGCATTGTGCAAAGGGCGGGCGACCGAAGCCCGCCACTCAAGGTATCATGTCCAACATGGTTCGTCTGATTATCAGCATTATTCTGTTATCGTGCGCTTCGGCCGGGCAGGCCGCCGATGATATCCAGATCAATCGCATCTGGGGTCCGGAGATTCCCACCGGAAAGTACAAGCATCCTGCCTGCATCACCGAGCTGAAGAATGGAGACTTATTTCTGGTTTACTACGGCGGGACAGGCGAATATGCCAATGATACTTCGGTATTTGGCGCCCGCCTGCCGAAAGGCCAGACGAAGTGGCCCCGGCCGCGCGTGCTGGCGCATGACCCGTTCCGCTCGGTAGGTAACGGCGTCATTTGGCAGGCGCCCGATGGGTTGCTCTGGCTGTTTTATGTCGTCCGCTTCGGTGACACCTGGTCGGATTCGCGCATCGCGGTGAAGGTTTCAAGCGACAATGGCGATACCTGGTCAGATTCCTCCATGCTGGCGCTGGATCCTGGCATGATGGTGCGCAACCGGCCAATCGCTCTCAGTGACGGCAGCTACCTGCTGCCGGTTTACCGCGAGACCGGTCATGATCCGGAGGTAGTTGGCAAGGATAGCGCATCTCTGTTTCTGCGCTTTGACCCGAAGACGAAGGTCTGGAGCAAGACCAACGAGATTCATTCGCGCATCGGAAATATTCAGCCCGCGCCGGTCCAGATAGACGACAATTATCTGGTTGCCTACTGCCGCCGCGGCGGCGGCTACGACGGGAAATGGAAAGGTTATCTGGTGCGTTCCGAGTCCCGCGACGGAGGGCGCAGTTGGAGTCAGGGGGTGGAAAGCCAGTTTCCCAACCCGAACTCCGCGGTCGATTTTCTCAAGCTGCGCAACGGACACCTGCTGTTGGTCTATAACGACAATTTCCACGAGCGTACGCCGCTTACTGTGGCGATTTCCACCGACAACGACAAGACCTACCCGTACCGCCGTAACATCCGCGAAGGCGATAATAGCTTCGCATACCCAATCGCTATCCAGACCCAGGATGGAAAGATCCACGTGGTCCACACCTCGTACCAGCGCACCGTGATTTACGAGGAAGTCTTTGATGAATCTGCTATTTTGAACAAGACGCGGCAATAACCCGGCTTCCTAGATCCGTGCGAAAAGGAGAAATTCAATGGACAAACCCAACCCATCCCGCCGCGACTTACTAAAGATGTCCGCGGCGGCTTTACCCGTCGCGGCCGGCGCCTATGCGGCCGGAAGCGAAACGATTCGTGTCGGCGTGATCGGCTGCGGCGCGCGCGGCCCCAGTGCGGCGTCTAACGCCATGATCGCCGACAAGGGTGTGCGGGTCGTGGCCATGGGTGACCTGATGCGCAACCGTGCTCTCGAAAAGCGGACCATGCTGAAGCTGAAGTTCCCGGAGCAGATGATGGTTGACGACGATCACTGTTTTGGCGGCTGGAACTGCTACAAGGACGTGATCGCCAGTTCCGACGTTGTGATTATCGCCAATGCGGCCAAGTTTCATCCAATGCAGATGACGGCCGCAATCGACGCCGGCAAGCACGTGTTCGTTGAAAAGCCGCATGCCATCGACCCGGCCGGCATCAAAGTAGTTCGCGCGGCGTGTGAAAAGGCGCGCCGGAAGAACCTGTGTGTCGTTTCCGGGCTGCACAGCCGCTATCAGCCCGGCTACATCGAAACGGTCCGCCGGATTCGCGAGGGCGCGTTGGGCCGGGTGGTTTCGATTGAGGAGAATTTCCTGCGCGCGCCTTACATGGTGTACGATCGCCGCCCGGGCATGAAGGAACTCGACTGGCAAGGCAGTAACCAGTACCATTTCCACTGGTTGTCGGGCGATGACGTGATCCAGTCGCTGGTGCATAATCTCGACCGGGCCAGTTGGGTGCTCAATGATGCCGCGCCGATCAAGTGCCATGGCTTGGGAGGCCGCTCGACGCTGCACGGTGAGCGCTTCGGCAGCGTGTTTGATCACCACTCGGTGGTATACGAATTCCCCGAAAAGGTGCGTGTTTACGCGCTCTGCCGGACGATTCCAGAGTGTTACAACGAATATTCCAGCATTCTGTTGGGCACCAAGGGGACCTGTTCGCTGATGGACAAGCGGTTCGAGGGTGACAACCCCTGGCATTACGAACAGCAGGACGTTGACGGTCACCAGGCCGAACACAACGAGCTATTCAAAGCGCTCAGGGCCGGCCGGACGATCAACAACGGCGACTACATGGCGAGAAGCACGCTGATCGCCATCATGGGGCAGATCAGTTGCTATACGGGCAAGGAAGTCACCTGGGAACAGGCGATGAATTCCGATTTCTACTTTCCGCCCGGAGCCGAGGAGATGACACCCGATACGCAGCCTCCGGTGATGCCCGATGCCGAAGGTATCTACCCGGTGTACGTTCCGGGCGTGACCAAACTACTGTGACGCTACGCATCCTGTCGCTCTTGATGGTGACGGCGGCTGTGGGAGCCGCCGGGAACCAGGGCGCCGCCAACCTTTCCTTCCATGCCGGTGAAGGGGGAGCGTTTCAGTTCGATACCGGGACCGTTCGTGGGATCATTCGTGCCCAGGGTCTTTCGCGCGGTCTGTCATCGGTTGTTTATGTTCCCACCGGCGAGACCATTTCGGCCACGTACGGCCTTTTCAGCCACTACCGTCTGCTGTCGGTGAATCACCGCTACGGCAGCGAGGCTTGGGACGCGCCCAGCGAGGCAAAGGTGCGTCCGGACGGGTCGTTGGAAGCCCACTGGCCCGCCGCCGCGGAGCGGCCGTTTGAGATCGAGGTGATCTATCGGTGGTCCGCCGCGGATACGCTCGACATTGAAACGAGAATCACCGCGCATGCCGATCTGCCCGATTTTGAATCGTTTCTGGCGTCGTATTTCTCCGGGGCGTTCAACAGTTCAAGGGTGTGGGTCCGGAGTGGTCCGGGTAGCAGGTCGAGCCTGATTGCGGCCACCGCGGCCGATGGCGCCTGGCAGATGTTCCCGCGCAACCTTGACGTGGTGAAGATGATTCGGGACGGACGATGGGCCATTCCACCCAGCCCAGTGGACTGGGCCATCCGCCCGGTACTCGATGCGCCGCTCGGAGTTCGCCAGAATCCGCGGTCCGGTATTGCCGCCGTCTTGATGGCGCCGCCGGGGGATAGTTTCGCTGTTTCGACTCCACCGCAGACCGACCAGCATCACTCGCTGTACCTCTCGCTGTTCGGCCGAACCATCAGGAAGGGGGAAACGGCGCGTGCCCGCTCTCGCATGGTGATCACTACGGCGGTGGATGATGCGGGCGTGGAAAAGCTATATGCGGCTTACCTCGAAGATCTCAGGCGCGTTCAACCCTTCTTCGCGCTGTGCATGGATACCCATGACTCGGAGAAGCGCACGCTTGCCGGGCAGGCCGAACTGCTCAGCGAACTGGGCTACGACGGCATGGGCCATCTGTGGCTGGACAATGTGGCCGAGCGGCTTCACACCGCGGACGCTGTCCACCTGAAGCTCTATCAGGTTTACATGAATGTGAACCTGGACCAACCCCAACAGCCCTACGCCCCCCGCTTGAAGGATGTGCTGCCGCTGCTCAAGGGCCGCGGAGTTCAACTGGCGGTGCTCATCAAGGGAGCCAGGCCGTCGGATAAATCGCTCGATCCGGCGGCATTGAAGATACTGCGGCGGATTGCGGCGCTTACCGAACCGGCGGGTGTCCAACTAGTTCTTTATCCTCACTCGACGTTTTGGCTCGAGCGCGTGGAGGACTGCATCCGGCTGGCCGAAAAGATGCGCCCGGTGAATGTAGGGGTGATGCCTAATCTGTGCCACTGGCTGGCGGTAGACAACGAGAAGAACCTGGGGCCGCTACTCCGGAGGGCGAAGCCGTACCTGGCGGCCATCACGATCAACGGCGCGGATCGGGCTGACCAGATCCAGGCAAAAACGGGGCAATGGATCCAGCCGCTCGACAGCGGTTCGTTCGACATCAACGGATTTCTGAAGGCCGTCAGGAATATCGGGTATTCCGGCCCTATCGGGCTACAGTGCTACGGCCTGAAAGGTGACGCGCGCGACCATCTTCAACGCTCGATGGCAGCCTGGCTCAAACTCAACGCGAAGCTCGATTGAGGAACCAGGTTTGAAGCGGCGGGGCGATGCCAGTGGAAGATGGCGCCCTGCGCGCGCAGGGTGGCGCTGAGCGAGCCGGTGTCGATCTTCTGGACCGTGGTTTTTCCGGCCAGGGCCATTTTCGCCGCCACGCCGGCCGCTTGGCCCATGATCATGTAGACCGGTTCCATGCGCACGGTGGAATAGGTCACGTGACTGGCTGAGACGCAGACCGGCACCAGCAGGTTGGATGCCTCGGTGGGCTTGGGTAGCATGATGCGGTAGGGGATCTGGTACGGCTCGACCGGCACCTCCATGTTGCCTTCGTTCTGCACGGTGCCATCCGGCTCAACGAAGCGCTGCACATTGTGCGAGTCGCTGTTGTAGGACCCCATACCGATTACGTCCCGTTTGGTGCGCTCGGTCTGCACGTCCTGTTGCGTCATGACGAAGTCGCCCACCATGCGCCGGGCCTCGCGGACGTACAGTTGGTAGGGCCAGTTGGCATTATCAGCGAACTCGTCTTTGGATAGTCCCCAGCGGTTTACTTCCTGCTGAAGTCCCTTTGGCACGCTTGGATCGTGGGCTAGGAAGTAGTAGAAACCTTGGGTGTATTCCACGTGGTCCTGCCAGATGGCGGCGCGCCGGGCGTAGCTCGCTTCCGGATAGTCCCAGCTCCGGCCGATGTAGTCGGTTGAGAAGGGACCGTAGTTGTTCATGTCGGTCTTGCGGTTGGGCATGGCCGAGGTGATCATGAAGTCGCGCATCACCAGGGGCCGGCCTTTCAGCGTTTCAAGTGCGGGAAACAGCCGGGCCAATAACTCATAACGTTTCGGATTGTAGTTCGCCGGTTTCGGATAGGGCAGCCGGTTGGCCGGATCGTCGGTCAGGCACATGCGGAAGTTGTAGGCTTGCACCTTGCGGTCCGCCTGGCCCAGTTCTCCGCGCGGCCCTGTCTGGATCTCCGGCAGCAATTTGCCGCCGGTGTCATAGGCGGAGATTTTCACATCGAACTGATGGGCGCGGTCCTTCGGCCGTACGCCGGCAAGGGACTCTCCATATTGGCTGATGCCTTCCCGGCCCCAGGTGTAGGAGACTTTAGCCTGCGCCATCAGGTCGCCTTCGTAGCTGGAATCGATGAAGATCTTGCCGCGGTAGCGCTCTCCGTTCTCCATCACGATTTCCACCACCTGGGCGCCCTTCTTCACCACGCCATTGTTTTCGCGCAGGCGGCGCCCGAAACGGACATCCACTTTAGCTCCTGCTGCCATTTCGTTCATCACCTGTTCGGCGACGTGAGGTTCGAAATCCCACGCAACCGGCTGGCCGTACTTTTTGCCGACACGCTGGTAGAACTCCAGTGAGTAGCCACCCACCACCTCTTTGCGGCCGTGGTCGGTGCGGCCCAGTCCACCGGTGGTCATGCCGCCCAGGTGCCTGCCGGGTTCGAGCAGCACCACCCTGGCGCCCTCGCGCCCGGCGGCAACGGCAGCGATCACCCCGCCCGATGTGCCGCCATAGACCACGACGTCGAAATTGGCGGCCAAAGCAGTGGCCGCGAAAGCGAGTACCGCCGCCAGCCGGGGGATCATTTCTTTGCGACCCGTCTTGAGTGATAGGCTTCTTTGACGATCTGGCCGTACCCGGCTTTGTCGAACGGCGGACAACCGGAGGGGAACTGGCCGAGCGGATGATTCTTCTGCCGCATCAAAAAAGTGCAGTACGTCAGCGTTTTGCACACCCGGCCCTCTTCCAGGTGACCCTTCTCCAGTAGATCGTGGACGTAATCGGGATAGGCCAGGGCGTTGCGGCCAATACCGTAGAGGGAGATCCTGCCATCCTCCACGTTCGCCGCGGCGGCATTGACGCCATAGATCTGCAACCAGCTATAGCCTGTGCCGACCATTGGCAGATCGGGAAACGCGCGCTGCAGCTCCCCGGCAACGCGAAAGTGCCGGTCCACGCCGAACATGGGGTGCTCCGGCTGTTCGTAGCTGCCGTCGTCCGGCTTTTCAAAAGGACGCCCGATGTGGGGGTTGTTGTACGGGCAGCCGAGTGAGATGTTCATCAATTCGACGCCCCACTCGCGGAACCAACCGATTGCCTGCTTCACCTCGGTCAGATCGGGTTCCAGCGGGTTTTCGGCATCCACGCCCCAGCCTGCGCGGTAGGGTGTCCGGTACTCGACGGGCACGCCGAGACCTGTCTGCGCGTCTTTCTCGTAGGGAATGCCATCGAAGCAGCCCAGCCGCATGCACAGAATCAGTTTGTTGCCGAGCGCCGCCCGGATCTTGCCGATGATGTTCTTTATCATCCGGGTGCGGTTTTCGAGTGATCCGCCGTAGCGCCCTTCGCGTGTCGTGGCGCCCAGCAGTTCGTTCAACAGGTAGCCGTGGGTAGTCTTGATGTCCACGGCCCTGAAGCCGGCTCGAACGGCCAACCGGGCGGCGTCCACATAATCGTCTTCCAGCCGCTCCAGTTGATCGTCGCTGAGGATGGGATAATCCGGTGGCAGGTTGGTGCTGGAATCGAGCAGAGGGTTGTGATAGGCGATGATCCGCCGGGGAGCGCTGTAGCGCCCGGAGTGGGTCAACTGAAGCGGCTCCAGCAGATCGCCTGTGGAGCCCCAGGTCTTCTGGTGCTCCTGTCGCGCCATTTCGAGAACCCGGGCGAATTCATCCACGTTGGAATCGTGAATCCACAACTGCCGGGGGTTGGCGCGGCCTTCCTTGCACACCGCGGTGGCTTCGAACCAGATCAGCTTGGGACCGCCGCGGCCAAAGCGTCCGTAGCGCCGCCAGGTGAGCTCGCCGGGGGTTCCGTCGTGTGTGCCATCGCATCCCTCCATCGGGTGAATGGCCATGGAATTTCCCAGCGTGAAGGAGCGTCCCCGAACTTTACGCATCAGCGCCGCTTTCACGCGCTCCGGGTCTGTTTCAAAACGGACGTTGGTGGTGCCTAACTCCTCAGCGGCTTGCCGCAGTTCGTCGAGCGTCTTGTAAACGAAGTGTTTCATCAAACTTGCTCTGCCGGGGCAATAGGAAAATGGCGATAGCGCCCAGAATGGCTACGCCCAATACCGTCCCCATCGCGATCCGGTAGCTACCGAAATTGTCTCGCAAAATGGAGACGAAGTAGGGGAACCAGGTCTGCCCGATGGTGTTCATCGGCAGAATCACCGCCATGGCGCGGGCCAGCGAGTTGACGCCGAACTGCTCGGCCGCCATCAGCGGGATTAGCATGTAGTCGGCTCCCATGCCAAAACCAAACAGAACGGCGAAAGCGTAGAGCAGCATATCCTCACCCGGCCGCACCCGCATCAGCAGGGGAATGGTGGCGGCAACGATGAAGTAGGTTGCGAACATCACCCACTTTTTCGAGAACTTGTCGGCCATATAGCCGATCGACAACCGGCCGCCGATGCTGGACCACAGGATCAGCACCGACGCAGTCCGCCAGGTGGAGTTCAGTATCTCCTGTTGGACGAAACCTTCGTCACGAAACACGAACTTCATGTGGAAGTTCACCGCACCGATGGAGCCGATGGAGCACACACTGCCGATCATCAGCAGCCAGAAAGGGTAACTCCGCAATAGATGGCCAAACGAAACCGGCGCGGCGGCCACTTCCGGGGCAGCTTCGAGGGCGCCATCCGGGAACTGGCCCACATCCGAGGGGCGGTCCTTGAGCACTAACAGAACCAGCGGCCAGGCCAGGAACATCATTGCGCCCAGAATTATCAGAGCTGTTTGCCAGCCGAAGTTTTCGGTCAACGGTTTGACGATCAGCGAGCCCAGGGAGCCGATTAATCCGACACCGACGTAGACGATCCCCATCGCGGTTCCCCGCTTCTTGCGGAACCAGTTGGAAACCATCAATTGGTGTGGAATGGGTCCCGAGAAGAAGTACCCAACCATGTAGATCACCCAGATGCCGTAGTAGACCCACAGCACGCCGCCCATGCTGCCGAAGCCGACCAGGGCAATGCAGGTCATCGCCGTGCCCACCAGAATCAACTTGCGAGGGCTGTATCTGGGGATCACCAGCGGTCCAATCCACAACGTGAGCAACGCCGCCAGCGGGAAACCGAACGTAATCTGGGACTTGCTCCAGCCCAGAGACTTCTCGAAATAATCGTAAAAGAACGAGATGTTGTAGTACGGAATGCCAACGGCGAAGCCGAATGTCACGAATGCGGCGGCCGTCACCCACCAGCCGTAGAACTTCGTTTTCATGCCGGGATTAAGACTCCTTCACCTGATTGTAAGGGTCTTTTCCTTATAGCACAGCCTGAACTTTCTTCCTTGCCACGATGCGGACCGGACCGAGCAGCCCGGAGCGCGGTAATGGCTTGAATCCGAACACCCGTCTGCCCACGCCTGAGGTGGCGGATGAACCATAGATTTTTGCCAGGTCGGGCGCCAGCGGCGGCTCCTTGGACATCGCTGAGACACGGTTGATGAGGGTATTGGTGACGTCGATCCGCATCCGATTGCGTCCCGCCCTTACCAGGCCGGTGACATCCAGCGTTCGGCCGCGCATCCAGATGACACCGGCCGGCTTCTCGTTGATTCGTACCTCGGCCACATCGCCAACGGCCCCCAGGTCCAGGTGCAGTTCCATGCCCGGCGCCAGGTATTCGGCCGGCATTTCGAAATCGACCGTGTAGGTCCCGGTGCCGGAGAAGTGGCGGGTGGCCGGAGTGTCGGTCCAGGAGGCGAGCTGGCTGAGCGGAGCCGTCCTGCCGTCCAGCGTCAGGCTCCAGCCGGACGCGATCTGCCAGGGCGCGGGGATGCCATCCACACCCGGTCCGTTCTCAGCCGCCAAGGCTTCAATACGGCCGTTTTCCACCTTCAGGACGCGATCGAACCGGGAGCGGGCAACGTGCTCGCGCTTCGCCCCGGCGTCAAACACCAACAGCGTGGATTCGAAAGGCGCCAGGCGAACGGGGAGCGTGGTAGTGTGCCCGTTGTCATCGTACTCGTAAAGCGGCGTCGCTCGCCCGTTGTAGGGGTCCCATTGTTCGGGCGCCTTCCCGCTTACCCGGAAGGCAAGGCGGGAATCGATCGGCTGGTCCTGGACGTTGGTGAGGAAGTAAACATCGGCGCCGGCGAGCTTGCGGTGGCAGAACAGCAGGCCGTCATTCTCACGGCGCGACTCGGCGACAAAGTCAATGCCCACATCCGGAGTAACGTGCTCGCGCAGTATGTTGAGGAACGGATCCATGGCGCTGGCACGCAGGTCAAGGGGGTCTGTCCGGTACATGACTTTCTTGAGGAAATGGGTTCTGCCCTTGCCATACGCGCGCTCTCCAGCGCTACCTTCGCCGGCCGGTTGACGGAACATTTGGGACGACAGGCGCTTCACTTCGAGATCGCGGGCGGCGTGTTCGGTCAAGCCAGTGGATTCTGAAGGCGTCTGCTCGAGAGCGATCACAACGCCGCCCTCGCGGGCGAACGCGGCGATCCGCCGCATGCTCTCCACGGGTAGCGCCGCGGTATTGGGCACAACCAGAATCCGATATTCTAGATCGCGCACCCGCAATACGCCGCCATCGATCCGGCTGTGGTTTTGGAGCACGTCGTCGTTCATCAGGTCGAAGTTGTACCCGTTGGCCAGCAGCAATTTGCCCAGCATGCCCCAATCGAAATCGCGGGTCCAGCGGCGGGCGTTGAACACGTCCAGCGTCCACTGGTTAGCCAGCGGCGAATAGAGCGCGATATCGGCCACCGGCCTGCCTTGGCGGAGGACGGCCGAGCAGCGTGCGACATAATCGCTCAACAAGTGGTAATAACGCCACCAGGTAACCGCGGGACTTACCATTACCTCGGCGGTGAAGCGGCGCGAGGGAACAAATTCACGCTCCGGCGTGGCGGTAAAGCCGCTGTTGTAGAATTTGTTGGCCCCGGCACGCAAGAAGATGTCGCCACTGATCTTCAACTCCTCCATGGTCTCCCGGGCCTGTTCCCAGTGAAGGTAAGTGTAGGCTTCGACGCTCACCGTCTGGCGTCCGTAGAGGTGCGCGCCCGAGGCCACGTATTCCCTCGGCCCGATCCGCGTGTCGAACCACGGCACCGCATCTTTCTCTCCGGCGGTGATCTCCATCTCCGGGATGTCGGACGCCCCGGCGCCTGCCAGGTTATCGGTTACAAAGCCGTAGGGCTGAATGCGCGCCTTGACGCCGTGTTGTTCACACCAGCCAACGAAGGTTTGAAAGAATGCCCGCATGCCTTCGCGAGCCAGGAAATCGTTTACGTCGTATCGGATTTTGGGTGAGAGATTGTCCACTTCCCACCACAGTGCGGGCAGGTAGCGAACAAGGTCATAGCCTTTAACGACGCGGAAGCGGGGGGTCAGCTCGGCGCTCCAGTAGATGCCGTTACGGTGGATTGGCACCTCGAAGCTGTCACTAAAAAAGCTCTCGATCGGATTGCCGAACTCCGGCCTCAGTTCCCGGAGGTAAATATCACCCAGGTGCCGGGTGTATCTTTCCATTGCGGGCGTGCTGATGTGATTGACGGCGTGGGAGTTATCGACCTCGGTCAGCCAGAACGCCATCAGGCGCCAGCGCCCGGCGGGAACCTGCCATTCGAGTTGGCCCTCTTTCACTCGGGAGGTGAGGTCCACCAGGCTCGATGCCAGTAGACGCCCATTCTGCTCTCTTCCGGCCACCACCGCCACCAGCGGATTCCCTTCCGGTATCCGCGGCAGTGAGCGGGGAATATCGCGCGGGTTCAGTTGCGCTTTGAGCGGCAGCGGGCCGCTAAACCGTTGGCCGCCGCTCAATTCGACGTAACTGGCCAGCAGGTTGCGGTTGCGATCGCCGTCGGGAACCCAGTCCCCGCCCCAGATCCATCCCGGACCGCCGAAGTTGATGGAGACCTCCATCCCCAGGCGCTTCGATTCGGCGACGGCATGCTTAAGCAGGTCGAAGTATTCGGGCGAAAGGTACGGGTGGTTACCCTTGGTGAAGACCGCCTGCATGGTGATCTGTTCCACGCCGCCAATGCCCTGCTGCTTCATCTGTTCGAGTTCGCGGGTGATATCGGCTTTCGATAAGGCGTTGCCCATCCACCACCAGCGGGTATGCGGACGGCAGTCCACGGGAGGATTGTCGAAGGCCTTTCGCAGTGTGCCGATGGCGGTATTCTCTTGGGCCAGAGCAGGCACAGCCATTAGCAGGGCGATCATCAGCATGGTGTGTTTCATTGGTTTTCTCTCTCGATGAGAAGCCGAACGGGACCGAGTAACCCGGTAGGCAGAGCGTGTACTTCGTCCAGGTTCTGCATCTCGAAGCGCCGGCCGTACTTCGCGTTCAGCGTCGTGTAATCGGCCGCGGGCTGGCGAGCCATGCGGTTCATGGCGGTCGGATAGACATGGATCTCCAACTGGTTGGTGCCGGCACGAATGAACGGGGTCAGGTCCACGCGGTATGGCGGACACCAGGCCGAGCCGGCCCGGCGGCCATTCAGACGGATTTCGGCGGCTTCGCGCACGGGCGGATCGAGTTGAACGGCAAACGCTGCGTCTTCACGCAGGCTGATTCTGCCCGGGGGTGAGGCGGTTGCGGCGCCCAGATCGAGCAGCACTCGCGTCCGTTTGTTGCCGGCTTCCAGTGTGAACGGCTTACGGTAAACAACGCCGTGGACGGCCCTGGTCCAACCGAGTGCTTGCTGCTGCTTTGACGGTTCGTCGTCGACGGTTACGCTCCAGCCGCGACTGAGGTCGACGGTTGCAAGAGCCGGTTGAGGCGCCGCTTTGCCCGGGTGATCGGAAAAGATGAGAATCGTCGAGCCGTAGGCGGTCAGGTCCACTGTCTGTCTGGAGCCTGGCGCCAGCGATTGCCGTTCTCCTGTGAGTGGATTCCAACGTTCTGCCGCGGTGTGGCGAGTGCGGAATTGTACCTGGACCCGGCGCGGCCGGTTACCGGTGTTCACGACAAAGTAGAGATCGGCGTCTTCCAGGCGGCGGTGGACGAAGCCCAGGGTGGCGTCGAGATCCGGACTGGCAAAATCGGCCGGGAGGTGTGTCAGCAATGCCGCCTTCAGGCCGGATGCATTGGCCACAAAGTCGTTCCGCATCAATCGCTGTGCCCGTCGGGCAACTTCAGGGCTCTGATGGCGATCCTTCCATCCCGGCGCCAGGGAGGGGATCTCGCCGACGGCAATCACGGTGCCGCCGGAGGCGCGGAATGTTTCCAGCCGGCCGAGCATACCGAGTGACATTCGCGCCACGGCTGGAAGAACCACCACCCGATAGCGCCGCAGCGCCTGCTCCGCGCTACCCTCATCGAAGACGTCGAAGTTCATCCCGGCGTGCAGGATGGGTGGCACAACCGGTTCTGCGTGAGCAAACAGCTTGCGGGCAAGGTCGACATTGGCAGAGCTGAATCCAGCCCAGGCATCATCATTCGAAAGGTAAACCCCTACATCCACCACCGGCTCGCCCAGCCGCAGCAGGGCACTGACGCGCCGCAGATAGCGGCTTAGGTCCGTCATCACCGGCCACCAGGGATTGTGGGCATTCAGCGCGCCGGCGGCGTAGAAGGTCCACCCCGGCTCACCGGCCTCTGGCGGAGAGTAAGGCCAGCCGTGCCCAACCAGTTGATTGACGCCGCACAAAAAATGCTGATCGGCTTCGGCTTTGAGATCGAGCGGAGTGGCGCGAAACACCGGCGAGTGAACCCAGGTCCAGGTCTCCGAAGAAGTCACCGGGCGAGCGAACAGGTGACTGGCCGACGAGGCCCAGCGGGTGGGGGTGATGGTCCGCCAGTGCCATCCCTCTCCTTCCGGAAGATCCACCCGGGCAGCGCTGGCCAAAGTCGCCGGAGGGGTGCCATAGTTCTGCATGCGAAGCTGGACGTGATGGCGTCGCGCCCATTGGGCAAGCGGCACCAGGAATTGGTCTTCGTAGAGTTCCGAAAGAGTCTGGCCGTAGTCGTGCCGGATGGCGTCCGCTTCGGCAGACTGCTCCTGCAGGCGGGGCAGCATCGGCGTCAGGTCGTAGCCTCGCCGCTCGCGAAACTCCCGGGGTAGATCGCCAGTCCAGTTGCCGCCGTAAACCTCCAGGCTGTCACAGAATACGGCGTAGATTCCGCCCGGTCCGGCGGCCTCTGTCAGTTTGTCGCCCACCCTGGAAAGATGGAGTTCGATTGCCTGCCGGTTGTAATGATCGAGCACCGGTCCTTCGGCGCCGACGGCGGCGCGCTTCACCTGCTGGCCGGTTTTCACGCCATGGGGAGATGGTCTTGGTTCCAACCGCGTGGACGCGAGTTCGGGCGTGATGTAAGGACCGCCATAGGGCCATCCGCTGCCGAGTGTCACGTCCATGCGCAATCCGAGGCGGCGTGCGTGGGTGGCGGCGAAGTTGATCATCCGCAGGAATTCAGGCGAGAGAAACCGCAGGTTGATCAACCCTTTCGAAGGATCATCGACCACCAGCGGGTACACCGGCTGGATCTCAAATCCTCCGATGCCGGCTGCTTTCATCTGCTCCATTTCCCGCTGGAGTTCCTGGGTGGCGACCGCGGGACCGAACCACCACCAGCGCATCATGATCCGGGCGTCGGCGGGAGGATCTTCAAACACTGATCGGGCCGAATCACGGGAGACGGCATCGCAAGGGAGTGAAAAGAGTGAGAGCAGGAGGATCGGCAGCAGCATCACTCGCAAACGAACGCTCATGTTCCGGTAGCATATCCAGGGTAGGGGTCGCATGCAAGCCGTGCCTGGAATTGCCAATGCGCCTGTTGAGAATTTCCGGATATGCGTTCACGCAATTTTCGGCTTTTCCTGCCGGATGCCATCTGGCACGGTCTCAACAACATACTGGAGTTTGTCTCGCCCGAAGTGCCGCTCTGGCGCCTTGCGCGGGTTTAGGCTTTGGTCAGAATGAAAAAGCGCGATCTCGCCCGGAAGTTTGCGCGTGGTTCTCAACTGTCGACGGCCGGCGCCGCCGACCAGATTGACCGCGCGGTACACCACATTCTTCGAGACTTGCGACAGGGCCACCCGGTGGCGCTGCCAGGGCTGGGAACCTTCGAGCCTGGAGACCTCCCCCAATTCCGCTTCTTGAAATCGAACTCCCGGCCTTTGAAATCAGGCGGCGGAGAGCGATAGTGCCACCGGCGGCAAGATCCTCAACCGAACAACTGGCGGCTGTTCTGCGGCGCTGCCTGCGAAAGGGTGTGCCGGTAGAAATCAGCGGCCTGGGAATATTCAATCCCACGCCCGATGGGGGATTCGAGTTTTTGCCCGCCTCCCGGCCGAAGGTGTTCATCGCTTATGTGGAAGAAGATCATGGCGCGGCCAACCGGATCTTCGATTATCTGGAAGGACAGGGATTCGAGCCGTGGCTCGACACGCGCCGCCTGCTTGCAGGACAGAATTGGCCACGGGCGATCGAACAGGCGATGGAACTGTCGGATTTCGTCGTAGTCTGTTTTTCGACGCACGCGGTCTTCAAGAAAGGCCATTTTCAGTCGGAACTGCGTTATGCGCTCGATTGCGCCCGCCGTTTGCCGATGGATGACACGTTCCTGATTCCGGTGAGGCTGGAGGAGTGTCCAATCCCCGCGCGGATCCGGCACTCGATTCAATACGTGGATCTGTTCCCCGATTGGCAAAGCGGGCTCGGACGCGTGGTCTCGGCCATGCGGCAGAAGGCGAACGCCGGATGCAATCACGGCCGGCAGCGCGATCTGCTACTTACGGGCTGAACTTGCGGTGCCCATCCTGGTCAGTTTCTTGCGTACCTCGCCGGCTGCCTTACCGTCCGGGGCCAGTTCGATGTACTTGTTGAAGGCCTCTATGGCCGATGCCTTGTCGTTGAGCTTCTCGCGAGCCTCTCCGAGCTTCAGAAACGCCTCGGCCATGGTGGGGTTGTAACGGGTTGCTTCGAGGTATCGAAAGGCCGCCGCACGGTACTTCTTTTTCTTAAAGTACTGGTTGCCGACGTCGATGTCCCGAGCCGCCTCGATAGGGTTGAAGGCGTACGCCTCCGGCGGCTTCAACGTCTCGTCTTCTTCAGGGAGATCCGGTGTTTCCTTCTGCGCGGCGGCTTTGCTGTCCTTGGCGGAGGGATGCTTGGCATCCTGGGCAACCAGCAGTAGCCCGGCAAGTGGCAAAATCAACAGCCGGCCCGTCAGGCGTGTCACAATTAGAATTATAGACTCACCGATGGATCTTCGAGCGAAAGCGGCCACGCTGCCTTCCTCGCCGGGTGTTTACCTGTACCGCGACGCGCACGGTACGGTTCTCTATGTGGGCAAGGCGAAAAATCTGCGCAGCCGTGTCCGCAGCTACTTCAACGATGACCGCCTGGCTGAGCCCAAAACCGGCAGCCTGCTGGCGGAAGCCGCCGATATCGACTTCATCCTGGTCGATAACGAGAAGGAAGCGCTCGCGCTTGAAAACAACCTCATCAAGCGCTATAAACCGCGCTTCAATGTGCTGCTGCGCGATGACAAAACCTACCCCTACATCAAATTAACAGCGGAGAAATTTCCGCGCGTGTACGTCACGCGCCGGGTGATCAAAGACGGCTCCACCTATTTTGGACCGTATTTCCCGGCAAACCTGGCGCACCGTCTGATTCACTTTATCCGGCGCTATTTCGGCGTGCCGGCCTGCCACATCGATCTGACTCGCTCGCACAAGCAGCCCTGCCTGGAGTACCATATCGGCCGCTGTTTGGGTCCATGCGTGCCGGGGCTGACCACGGAAGAGAGATATGCGGCGGCGGTACACGACGTGAAGCTGTTTCTTGAAGGGCGGCACCATGATCTGGTGGCGAAACTCAAACAGCGCATGGATGCCGCCTCTGAGGCGATGCGGTTCGAAGAGGCCGCCACCATCCGGGACCTGATCGCGACGGTGGAGGAGATGGAGCAGCGCCAGAAGATGGCTTCAGCCGACGGCGAAGACACCGACATTTTCGCCTACTATGCCGAGCCTCCGCTGGTTGCGGTAAACCTCTTCCACCTGCGGCACGGCAGAATCGTCGACCGGCGTGAGTTGTTCTGGGAAGATCAGCAGGAGTTCGATCCGGCCGAGTTCTTCACCAGCCTGTTGATGCAGATTTACCTCGACCAACAGTACATTCCCGGGTTGATTCACGTACCGGTGGATTTTGAAGATCGCCCGGTGCTGGAAGAGTTGCTCTCTGAAAAGCGGGGCCGGAAGGTGGAGATCCACACGCCGCAGCGGGGACAAAAGAAAGCCATGCTGGCGCTGGTGGAAACCAATGCCCGAAACAGTTTTGATCAGCGTTTCCGGGTGCTGAAGCCATCTTCCAAGGCGATCCAGGCAGCCCTGCAGGATGCGTTGCAACTGCCTGAGGCGCCACGCCGTATTGAGTGTTTCGACATCTCTCATATTCAGGGCACCGATAAGGTAGCCAGCATGGTGGTGTGGGAAGACGGGCGGATGAAGAAGTCCGACTACCGCAAGTTCATCATCCGCACCGTGGAGGGTAACGACGACTTCGCCTCGATGCGGGAAGTGATCACGCGGCGCTACTCCAGGCTGCGCGACGAGGGGACGCCGCTGCCCGGGCTGGTGTTGGTTGACGGAGGCCTCGGCCAGCTTCACGCGGCGGCCGAAGCGCTGGAGGCGATCGGCATCACCGGTCAGCCGCTGGCGTCGATCGCCAAACGCGAAGAGTGGATCTACGTTCACGGCCAGGAGAATGAGCCGGTGGTGTTGGACCGGTTCTCGCCGGTGCTACACCTGGTGCAGACGGTGCGCGACGAGGCGCACCGTTTTGCCGTCACATTCCACCGCAACCGCCGGAATACGTCGCGGTTAACTTCGGAATTAGTCCGGATTCCAGGCATTGGGCCGAAAACCGTGGAAAAACTATTGCGGGAATTCGGTAGCATGGAACGTGTGCGCCAGGCGCCGGAGAGCGAATTGATGCGCGTAGCAGGGCGCGCCACCACTCGCCGGCTGAAGGATGCTCTTCATGCGGGTTCGGCGGAAAGAAAGACCAGTTAACTTCATTTGCACTCTCCTGTCGAGGTGTTTTAACGTTTGAAAGGAACAATGAATCGAATCTCGCTTCGTCCGGCGCCTCTTCCCATGATGGGGGTCTGTTTTCTGTTGTGCCTGCTGATCCTGGCCGGCTGCCGTTCCCGGGCCGAGCAGGAGCCGGTCTCCCGGATGGGTGAACTGGTGGTTGCCGGTCCGCTGCGGTATACGGTTTTCGATACCGAATGGAAGACACAGATTGGCGAGGGCGACAACGCGCACTTTCCAAAAAACCGCTATCTGATTATTCATCTGTCGGTTACTAATAGCGGCGGATCGTTGACACAGATTCCGACGATGCAGCTTGAGACCGCCGATGGAAATTCGACGGCTGAGATTACCGAGCCGCTTGGCGTTGCTGGCTGGGTGGGCATTCTGCGGCAGCTTCGGCCCGCCGATACGCTTCAAGGCAACGTGGTTTTTGATGTTCCAATGAGTGCTTATAGGCTTCGCGTGGGCAGCAGCGCTGATGCCATCGACGAAAAGACCGCTTTAATCGATATTCCGATTCAATATGCGCCCGCCGCGATGCCGGCGCCGGCTCCGCCTCTGGATACCCCGCCGCGCTGAACGCGTGCCGAAGTACAATGGGGGCAAAAATGTATCGCGCCTGCCTGGCCGGTTTGATCGTCTCCGGCGCACTGTTGTGGTCCGCGCCAGCGAAGAGGATTGCCATCGCCAGCGCCGCGCTTCACCAGTTTGAAGGTGGCCCGCCGCTGGCCTCCGGGCACCAGTTTGTCCCGGGCGAGACGGTTTTTCTAGGATTTCAGGTGGGCGGCTATCAGGCCGACGAAGCGCGAAAGATCCACATCGAATACACTCTGGAGGCGAAGGACTCCCGGGACGTTCCGCTGGTGGCGCCGATCAGGGGTGTTATCGAGACCACGCTTTCCGACGAGGATAAGAACTGGCTTCCCAAGGAGCGCCAGTCCGTTCTTCTGCCCTCCTTTATCGAGCCAGGCATGTACCGGCTCATTCTGCACGTCAAAGATGCCCTCAACGGTAGCGTAGCCGATGCCACATATTCGTTTAACGTGCGCGGCCGCATGGTAGCGTCCAGCGAAATGCTGGTAGTCCGCAACCTTCGATTTCTGCGCCGGGAGGACGATCAGACGCCGCTGTCGGTTGTCGCCTACCGGCCGGGTGATGCCGTCTGGGCGCGCTTCGAGATTACGGGTTACAAATTTGGCGAGGGCAACCGCATCGATGTCGGCTACGGTATTTCCGTGCTCCGGCCTTCCGGTCAAGTGCTCTACAATCAACCTGATGCAGCCCGGGAGCAGGACCATTCGTTCTATCCCCGGCGCGTTGTGCCCGGCGTGATTAGTCTTAACCTGACACCGGATCTCGCCACGGGCGAGTACACGATCGTGCTGAGCGTGCACGACGGCATCGGTGGCCAGAACTGCGAGACGAAAAGCAGTTTCCGGGTAGAGTGAGAGTTTTCACCGCGCCCGCCACTATCTCCAGTGGCTCTGTTTCGCACCCGCACGGCGGCCGTCTACGGAATCGACGCGCACCCCATCGACGTTGAGGTGGATCTGTCCGCTTCCGGCTCCGGCCGTGATTTCGTTACTGTCGGCATGCCCGACACGGCGGTTCGGGAGAGCCGTGAACGCATCAGATCGGCCTTGGCCAATTCCGGCTTCGGGTTCCCCAACAAAGGCGTCACCATCAACCTGGCTCCCGCGAATCTGCGCAAGGAGGGGGCCGGGTTCGACCTCCCGATGACGGTCGGCATATTGGGCGCCGCCGGGGCCGTCTCCGGAACGGATCAGCACATGATGGTCGGCGAGTTGTCATTGGACGGCTCGCTTCGTCCGGTACGCGGCGTACTGTCGATTGCCGTTTGCGCACGGACGCGCGGCATCCGGAACCTGGTGGTGCCTGTTGAAAACTCAGCCGAAGCCGCGGTAGTGGAAGGCTTGAATGTTTATGGACTTCACCATTTGCGGGAGGTGGTGGGACTGCTGGCCGCGCCGGAGCGTTTTCAACCGGTAAGGGCGAACTCTCCGGGTTCCGGCGCCAAAGTCGATGCCGCCCCGGACTTTTCGGAGGTTCGCGGGCAGACCACTGCCAAACGCGCGCTCGAAGTGGCTGCCGCCGGTTCGCACAACGTGCTGATGATCGGGCCACCGGGATCGGGCAAGACCATGCTGGCCCGGCGGATGGCGGGAATCCTGCCGCCGCTGACGTTTGCCGAGTCGGTGGAAACCACACAGATACACAGTGTCGCAGGATTATTGCAGCAAGGCGGGGGCTTGCTGGGCTTACGGCCGTTTCGAGCCCCGCATCACACCATCTCCGATGCGGGACTGATTGGCGGCGGTAGCGGAACACCGCGTCCGGGCGAGGTCAGCATGGCGCATCACGGGGTGTTATTCCTGGACGAACTGCCTGAATTTCCCCGCAACGTGCTGGAGTTATTGCGACAGCCGCTGGAGGATCGCTCGGTGACCATCGCCCGCGCGAACATGACGTTGGTTTTTCCCGCCAGTTTCATGCTGATCGCGGCGATGAATCCGTGCCGTTGCGGATTCCACGGTGACGCCACCAGGGAGTGCCGCTGTACGGGCGCCGAGATCCAGCGCTATCTGGGAAAGATCAGCGGTCCTTTACTGGACCGGATCGACCTGCATATCGAAGTGCCGGCCGTCGCCTATAAGGAACTGCGGACCAGAAACGATGGGGAGTCTTCGGCAGCGATGCGTGAACGGGTGCTGGCAACCCGGGCGATACAGCAGCGCCGCGGGTTCCACAACGCGGAGATCCCGAACCGGACACTCCGCTCGCTTTGTGCGCTGGATGACGCCGGAGAAAGGACGCTCGAACTTGCCGTGCGGCGGCTGAGTCTGTCGGCCCGTGGCCACGACCGGTTGCTCAAAGTGGCCCGAACGATAGCCGATCTCGACCGGTCGGAAACGGTTGCGGCCAAGCACGTCGCCGAGGCGGTCCAGTATCGCAGTCTCGATCGCAACTACTGGACTTGACGTGGTTGCTGTTAGCTCTTGGCGAAATAGAGCGCGGCTGCGCGTTCCATGTCCATGCGGTTCATGGTCACCGGGCGGCCTTCGTACCGGCCTATGGAAGCCAGAATCTGGCAGATGTCGTTGGGGTAACAGGCGCGCAGTTCCACGCGTCCGTCCCGCAGGCAGAGGGCGCGCAGGTGCTCGGCGCTCTCGGGTTCGGCGGGAATGTTTCGCGCGGCAACGACGCGATGGAATATCTGGTCGAATACCGCGGCGTCCACTGCCTCCACGAAGATCTTGTTGTGGATGCGGCGCAGGAACGCTTCGTCCGCCAGGTCCGCCGGGTCGAGGTTGGTCGAAAACACGACCATCAGCTCAAACGGAATCTGGAACTTCACGCCATAGCGAAGGCTGAGGTAGTCCACGCGGCGATCGAGCGGGACGATCCACCGGTTCAGCAGATCGCGGGGAGACATCAACTGCCGGCCGAAATCGTCGATGATGAAGATGCCGTTGTTGGCCTTCATCTGCATGGGCGCGGCGTAAATTCCCGATGCCTCGTCCAGCCGTAACTCCAACATGCTGGGAATCAGTTCGCCGCCGACCACGATACAGGGGCGCCGGCAGAGAACCCAGCGCGGATCAATCTCCGGATCCTCGAACTCGATACGCTGGTGGACTACCGGGTCGTAAAGCGAAATCACCTGACCATCCACCTCTACCGCGTAGGGAATCAGGATTCCGTCCTGATAAACGCGCAACATACGTTCGGCCAGGCTGGTCTTGCCGTTTCCGGTCGGCCCGTAGACGAAGATCGAGTTCTGTGAGATCAACGCCGGTCCGAGTTGGTCCAGAAGCCGGTCCGTCACCACCAGGTCCGAGAAGGCCTTTCGCAGCGCCCGGCGGTCGATCTGCACCTTGGCTGACTGCGCTTTGGTGGCGGCATGGTACTCGGCTAGCGAGACGGGCGCCGCGCCGGCATATTGGGTAATCGTGAACCGTTCGGCTGCCAGCGTCCGCCCGGCGGTGGTCAGCACGAAGTGGTAATCGTTGCCGAGCATCCCCTTGACCTCCAGCAACTGCTGCTGGCGAAGTTGGCGGAAGGTTGCTTCAATGATCGGCAAGGACAGACGCAGTGTCTTGCTGAGCGATTGTAGTGTGCTGAAGCCTTCCAGCAGCAGCCGTCGCAACACCAGGTCGGTGACCAGGGACTGCGAAATGCCCAGGTCGGCAATTGTCTCGGGGATAGCTGGAGAGAACGCCGGATGAATTGCGGGGATTGTCGACATACCGTTCCTCGCTTTCTATCGGCGGAGTAAGGCGGTTGGTTTACGGCCCAAAGCAGATTTGTTCTCAACGTCCCGGCAACCGGCAACGTCTAAATCTCTCAGTGGGATTCGCGCGTCTACTCGCCGGCCTCCAACTTGCCGCCGCCTGCTGCGTGCTGGTGGCCGACGATGGCGCGTTGAAACTTTTCAAGAAGGGTGAGCAGGCCGAGAAGGCCCATAAAATGGCCCGGGCCTACCTCCTGTATTCCGAGGCGGCGGCACAGGATCCTTACAATGCCAAGTACTGGCTGCGGGCTCAATCGGTCCGCGTACAGGCGATTCTTGAATCGCCCCCTAAAATTCGCACGAAAGCCGCTCCCGGCACGGAGCAACTGAAGCCGTTGCCGCCCGGCGAATCCTCGATCTCGAAAAAGGATCTCGAGGAGGCGCGAAAGCCGCAGGCTCCGTTCGAACTCCGGGGGCGCTCCGGCAGACAGACTTTTCAACTCAAGGGCGACTTCAAAGCACTGTATGAAAAGGTAGCCAAGGCCTTTGGCCTCGATGTCGTCTTCGATGGCGACTACCAGGCGGGCCAGCCTATCAAGCTGACGATTGAAGATGCCGATTGCCGCGATGCGCTGCTGCAACTGAATGCCGCCACGGACTCGTTCCTGATCCCGATCAGCACCAAGGTGTTCCTGGTAGCCAAGGATGTGCCGCAGAAGCGAACCGAACTGGAGCCGCACGTCGCGGTGGTGGTTCCAATTCCAGATCCGGTCAGCCTCCAGGAGGCGCAGGAACTGGCGATGGCCGTGCGCCAGATCATGGAAATCAATAAGTTCCAGTTTGATGGCGCCCAGCGCCTGGCTCTGTTTCGTGATCGCATCTCGAAGGTTCGCCCGGCGGAGGCGCTCTATGAGCAGTTGCTCCACCCCCGGCCCGATGTGATGGTGGAGGTGGACTTTGTGGAAGTGGACCGGAGCGCATCCTGGAGCGCGGGGCTGAACCTGCCCCAAACCGTTCCGTTTGTGGCGGTGGGCGACATTCCCAACTACACACCCGCGATCCCGCCCGGTTACGACCGGATTTATACGTTTTTCGGAGGCAAGTCTCTGGTGGGGCTCGGTGTCATGCCAGCGCAACTGATGGCCACGATGAGCCGCGGGTTCTCCCGTACGCTGCTGAAGGCACGGATTCGCGCGGCCGACGGCCAGCCTGCCACATTCCATGCCGGTGACCGCTACCCGGTTATGACGGCGGGATACTTCGGAGATACGTCGAGTGCCGCGGGAACCATCTATGCCCCGCCGCCAAGTTTCAACTTCGAGGACCTGGGCCTGTCGATCAAGCTCACGCCACAGGTACACGGTTCCGACGAGGTTTCGCTCGACATCGAGGCCGAGTTCAAGGTTCTCGGAGGGCAGTCGCTGAACGGGATTCCTGTGATTTCGAACCGCAAGATCCAGAGCCGTATTCGCTTGAGATCCAACGAGTGGGGAATTGTCGCCGGATTGATGAGTTCCAACGACGCGCGGACCATCGCCGGTCTGGCGGGTCTCGCCCAGGTTCCGCTGCTCGGGCCGCTACTGCGGTCGAACACCAGCGATACCAGCAACACCGACGTGCTGGTGGTTCTCAAGCCGCAGATTCTGGGCATTGCGCCGTCAGACTACGCTACCCGGGCTATCTGGACCGGTTCGGAAGGGCGTCCGCTGACCGGACTGTAAGCGCTTCGGGCGGGCTTTGCTACGCTAAAGGCTTATGTCCAAGATGTTGGAGGAGATCCGCCAGCAGCCCGCCGCCTTGGAGCGGACTCTCCGTGAAGAACTGCCCGGCATCGAAGAGCTGAAGGCCAGGCTTGCCGGGCGCCGCCCGCGCCTGATTGTTCTAGCGGCGAGGGGAACTTCCGACAATGCCGCGCAGTTCGGCCGTTACCTGCTCGAGATTCTGACCGGAATCCCGGTTTCGCTCTCGGCGCCGTCCATTTTTACTCTCTATCAGGCGTCGCTTGATCTGCGCGATGTGCTGGCGGTCGCCATCTCGCAATCCGGCGAATCCACCGATACCAACATGGTGCTGGAGCGCGCCCGGGAGCAGGGCGCATCGACTGTGGGTATCACGAATGAACCGGGGAGCACGCTGGCAAAGCTGGCTGAACACGTCTTTCTGGTTCGCGCCGAGCGGGAGCAAAGCGTCGCCGCCACCAAGACCTACACCGGCCAGTTGCTGGCCCTGTATCTGATTGCTTATGCGCTGGGGGCCGCGGTGAGCCTGGACGACGTGCGCCGGATTCCGGAAGTCGCCGGGGCGGCATTGGAACTGGAACCGCTGATCCGCGCGCGGGCGGGGCGCTACCGTTTCATGGAACGGGCGGTGGTAGTTGGCCGCGGCCTGAACTACTCCAATACCTTCGAGTTTGCGCTGAAGATGATGGAGACTTCCTACATTGTGGCGGAGCGGTTCTCTTCGGCCGATTTCCTGCATGGTCCGATTGCGATGGTGGAACAGTCGTTTCCGCTCTTCCTGTTTGCCCCTGGGGGTGTCACCTGGCCGTCGATCAGCGAAATGCTCGACCGCCTGGCGGCGCTGAAGGCGGAAACCATGGTAATTACCGACCAGGGCAACACCGGGGCGGTTGGCAAGGCAACCCGTTCGGTGGTGATTCCGCGTCTGATCTCGTCGGCCGAAACCGTGCCCGAAGACCTGTACACGCCGATTCCATACATTATTCCCGCTCAGCTTTTCGCCGCCTGCCTGGCGGAGGAAAAGGGCCTTGATCCGGATCGGCCGCGAACATTGAGCAAAGTGACTCGAACGCTCTGACGGCGGGCGTTCCAGATACCCCAAGCTACAATAGGGCGTGGGTCTGTTCATACTGCGCACGCACCGGATTGGTGTCGATCTGGCGGCGATTCTGTTGGGTGCGTTGATCCAATATCTCCTGTGCCGGCTGGTCTGGCGATCGATCACTTTGAGTGGGTATCCGGCGCTGCATCGGGCGGCGAAAATTCTGGCTTTGGTGTCCTTCGCCTGGGTGATACTCAGCCTGAGTCTTGGCGGCCCGGCGCTGGGGACAATTCTTCCGAACCGTCCTTTTATTACCATGTTGCGAGGCGCCGGCATCGCCTGGGGGATCATGAGCCTGGGCATCGTGCTGGCGCTGGGGCTGCTGCATCTGTTTCCGCCTCACAATCCGCAAAGGCGGCGGCTGCTATTGACGGTCAGGGCGGCCGTGGTAGCGGCACCGTCGCTCGCCACCGGCTATGGAACCTTTGTCGAGCGGACGGCCTTTTCCGTGCATGAGACACCGATCCGGATTCCAGGACTGCCCAAGGATCTGGACGGTCTTCGGCTGGTACAACTCACCGACATCCATTTGAGCCCGTTCTTGAGCGAGAGGGATCTGGCGCGGGTGGTGGATATGGCCAACGAGACACGGGCCCATGTAGCGCTGGTCACCGGCGACCTGATCACGGCGGCGGGAGATCCGCTCGCGGCGGCGATCCGGCAAGTGGCGCGGCTAAAGAGCGATGCGGGCATTTGGGGCTGCCTGGGCAATCACGAGATTTACGCCGATTGTGAAGATGAGGCAACCAGACTGGGGCTGGCCGCGGGAGTGCATTTCCTGCGCCAGCAGGCTCGCCTGTTGCGTTTCGGCAATGCAACTCTGAATCTGGCCGGTGTCGATTACCAGCGCTCGTCACACCAGTACCTGGTGGGCGCCGGATCGCTCAAAGCGAATAACGCTTTCAATCTGCTGCTCTCGCACAACCCGGACGTCTTCCCGGTGGCCGCCCAACAGCAGTGGGATCTGATGCTTAGCGGCCACACGCACGGCGGTCAGATCACCGTGGAAATCCTCGGTAGCCCGATCACTCTGGTCCGGTTGTTTACGCCCTACATTCGGGGGGTGTATCATCTCGATAATTCCGTCGCCTTTGTTTCCCGTGGAATCGGCACCGTAGGAGTGCCCACTCGCGTGGGCGCGCCGCCGGAAGTTTCACTGATTCGCCTGTGCGCTATCTGATCATTAGCGACTTGCACGCGAACTGGCACGCCCTCCAGGCCGTGCTGAACGCCGCCAGCGGCGATTGGGACTCTATCGTCTGTTGCGGCGACATTGTCGGCTACGGAGCTGCGCCCAACGAGGTGGTGGACTGGGTTCGCGCCAATGTGCGGACCATTGTGCGCGGCAACCACGACAGGACCGCGGTAGACATCGAGAACATGGAGTGGTTCAACGCCGCGGCGCGCGATGCGATGAAATGGACAGCCGGCGAGCTTAGCGCCGGCAACCTCGAGTATCTACGGCTCCTGCCAAAGGGCCCGATTTGTGAAAATGGTTTTGAGGTCCTTCACGGCTCGCCCGTAGACGAGGATGAGTACTTAACCAACCCACGCGAGATCGGCATGATGATACCGTATCTCGATCGAAGCCTGGCCTTCTTTGGCCACACGCACTTGCAGGGGACGTTTGAAAGCCGCCGCACCGTCACGCGGGAGATCAGTAAACCGGCCGGGGCCGAGACCGAGGTGATCGTCGATCTCGACGATTCAGCCTGGTATATGGTGAACCCGGGCAGCGCGGGGCAACCGCGGGACTTTGACCGGCGGGCGGCGTATGCGCTGTTGTCTACCGAATCGCGTCAGGTTCGAATGCTCCGCGTCGAGTACGACATCGCCGGAGCCCAGGCTGCAATCCGGCGCGCCGGGCTGCCCGAACCGCTGGCCGTACGGCTTGGCTTGGGCCGCTGAGCCTCGGCCTGCATGCTACCATTGTGACGCTATTGGCCATGCGTATTGATGGGAAGGTTGTTCTGATTACTGGCGCGTCGCAAGGAATTGGGGCCGCTTGCGCCGCCGAATTCGGGCGGCGAGGGGCGCTGCTGGCGCTCACCGGCCGCTCGCGGGAACGCCTGGAGAATGTTGCCCGTACTGGCGACCTGACCGTTTCGGGAGATATCACCAGCAGTGAATTCCGCGCCGAACTGGCCCGGAAGACGATCGAGCGGTTTGGCCACATCGATATTCTGGTTAACTGCGCCGGAGCGGGGCTCTACGCGCCGGTCTGGCAGGTGGATCAAGACCGGCTGCGAGCTCTGTTCGATCTGAATCTGCTGGCGCCGATCGGCCTGATCGGGCTGATCGCGCCTGTCATGCGCCGGCAACGTAGCGGTATGATCGTCAATATCAGCTCGCTCGCCGGTAAAGTGACCTTGCCGTGGTTTGCGCTTTACTCGGCGTCGAAGTTTGCGGTCGGGTCTGTGAGCGACGGTCTGCGCATGGAGTTAAAGCGGGACGGTGTCCATGTCATGACGGTGTGTCCGGGCTATGTCCGCACGGCGTTTCAGGAGAATGTTCTCGCCGGCGAGGTGCCGGAATCGGTCAAGAGCCACCAGCATATGGCTATCACGGCCGAAGCGTGCGCGCGCGCCATTGCCCGTGGCGTTGAGAAGAATCGGCGGACTCTTGTTGTTCCGCGAGCCGGCTGGTTGCTGATCGCCGCCGCACGTCTGTTTCCCCGGCTGGTGGATTCATTGCTTGTGCGCGCCTACGGGCAAGGGACGCCGGGATCATGAACCTGCTGCTCAAGCGCACGCCGGGAATCTACCTGGTCGGCTTCATGGGCGCCGGTAAGACCACCATCGGCCGCCGGCTGGCAGCGCGGCTCGGCTGGAGCTTCGTGGACCTGGACCTCGACATTGAATGCTGCGCGGCCCAACGGATCTCTGAAATTTTTGAACAGCAGGGGGAAGCCAGGTTCCGGGAGTTGGAGCATGAAGCGCTGAAGAAACGTGTGCAGGCCATTTCCGCGGGTTCGGCGACGGTGCTGGCGCTCGGTGGAGGAGCCTTCGCCGAACCGCGCACTGCCGCGCTCCTCGAAGATCACGGAGCCACCATCTGGCTTGATTGCCCGTTTGACAAGGTTCAGGAACGGGTGGCGAGAACTTCACACCGTCCGTTGGCGCGAGATCCGGTACGCTTCCGCCAGCTTTACGAGGAACGGCTTGAGACATACCGCCGCGCCGATTACCGTGTTCCGATTGAAACCGACGAGTGCAGCGAGACGGTGGATCGTATTCTCCGTCTGCCCCTGTTCCGGCAATGACACGCCAACATCGCCACGCACTGCGCATCTTCCGCACCGCGCTCAAGGCGGCCGATCCGGTAGAGGCCGTCCGCCGCAGCCTGCGCCTGCACGGGAATACATTGATGGTGGGGGCGCGCCGCTACTACCTGGGATCCTTTGAGCGGATTCTGGTGGTAGGGGCCGGCAAGGCCGGCGCCACCATGGCCAGCGCCGTGGAGCACGTGCTTGGGCGGAGGATCACCGCGGGCCTTATCAATACCAAGTACCAACACACCGCCCGGCTGCGGCGCATCGAGTTGAACGAATGTGGCCACCCCGTGCCGGACGAAAACGGTGTGGCTGGCGCCCGGCGCATCGCCGAGTTAGCCCGCGGCGCTGGCCCGCACGACTTGGTGTTGTGCCTCATTTCGGGAGGCGCTTCGGCCCTTATGCCGCTGCCGGCCGGGCCCATCACGCTGGAGGAGAAACAGCAGGTAACCCGGCTGCTGCTGCGGTCGGGTGCCAACATTCACGAGATAAACGCCGTGCGCAAGCACCTGTCGGCCATCAAAGGCGGCCAACTGGCCCGGCTTGCGGCGCCGGCGACGGTGGTAGCGCTGATGCTTTCCGATGTGATTGGCGACGATTTGGACGTGATCGGCTCGGGGCCGACGGCGCCCGACGCGTCGACGTTCCAGCGGGCGCGGTCAATCCTGGCGAAGTACGCGCTGATGGATCAGGCGCCGGCGGCAGTGATTGAGCGCCTGCGCGCTGGCGAGGCCGGCCTGATTCCGGAGACGCCGAAGGCGGGCGAGGCGCTATTTCACCGTGTTCAGAACGTTGTGGTGGGCAGCAACCGGCTGGCAGTGAATGCCGCGGCGCTGCAAGCGAGGCAATTGGGCTACCGGCCGCTGGTGCTTTCCACTTTGGTGGAAGGGGAGACGCGCGAGATCGCGCGCATGCACGCCGCGATCGCCCGGGAAGTGAAACTCAGCGGACGCCCGGTTAAACCACCGGCCTGCATTCTGTCGGGCGGCGAAACCACCGTGACGGTGAAAGGCGACGGCAAAGGAGGCCGCAATCAGGAGTTCGCGTTGGCCGCGGCCATCGAACTGGCGGGCGTGGACGCCGTGACCGTGCTCAGCGCGGGAACCGACGGCACCGACGGACCAACGGATGCCGCCGGAGCCATCGCCGATGGCGAAACCCTGGCGCGCGCGCGCAAGCTGGATCTTGAAGCGGTCCGCCACCTGGCCGAGAACAACGCCTACCCGTTTTTCGACGCCCTGGGGGATCTGGTTTGCACCGGGCCTACAGGCACGAACGTGATGGATGTGATGCTGGTGTTGGTGGGCTGTCCCGCCTGACGCGGCGGCCACGGCGCCGGGAGGGACAGCCGGAAGGCTAATACTTGGGCACGTTGGGGTCGACCTTGTCGCTCCAGGAGAGAATCCCGCCCACCATGTTACGGACATTCCCGAATCCCGACTGCTTTAGCAACGCCACCGCTTTTGCGCTGCGGCCGCCCATCTTGCAATAGCAGACGATGTCGTCGCCGGGATTGAGTTCTTTGACCCGCCGGGGCAATTCGCCCAGTGGAATCAGCCTGGCGGTGGGAATGTTGCCGATTCGGAATTCGTGCGGCTCGCGCACGTCCACCAGCACGAAGCCGTCGCCGCGATCGAGCCTCGCCTTCACTTCGACCGGGTCGATCTCGTCCGGACCGAGCGTAGATTGCTGGGGCTGGTCCGCCGGCGCCTGCCGCGGCACTCCGCAGAACTCGTGATAATCGATCAGTCTGGTAATCGTCCGATTCTCACCGCAGGCCGGGCACTCCGGATTCTTGCGTAGCTTCAACTCGCGAAAGCGCATGGCCAGTGCATCGTAAAGCAGCAGCCGGCCCACCAACGGCTCCCCCACGCCCAGGATCAATTTGACCGCCTCGGTGGCCTGAATCAGTCCGATGGTGCCGGGAAGGATGCCCAGCACGCCACCCTCGGCGCAACTGGGAACCAGGCCCGGCGGCGGCGGCTCGGGAAACAGGCAGCGGTAACATGGACCATCCTCGGTGGCAAACACGGTGGCTTGGCCCTCGAACCGGAAAATGGAGCCGAAAACGTTGGGCTTGCCCAAAAGTACGCAGGCATCATTCACCAGGTAGCGCGTGGGGAAATTATCTGTCCCGTCGATCACGATGTCGTAATCGGCCAGGATCTCCAGGGCATTCTCGCTGGTGAGGGCGGTTTCGTACTTGTCGATTCGCAGCAATGGGTTGATATCAAGCATCGACTCGGCAGCCGAATCGAGCTTCTTCTTGCCCACATCCTTGGTGCCGTGAATCACCTGGCGCTGGAGGTTGGTAAAGTCGACAACGTCGAAATCGACCAGCCCGATACGGCCCACTCCGGCCGCCGCCAGATAGAGGCCCAGCGGGGCGCCGAGCCCGCCGGCGCCAATCAGCAACACCTTGGCGGCTTTCAGCTTGAGCTGGCCGTCCATGCCCACTTCGGGCATGATCAGATGGCGGCTATAGCGGAGGATCTCGTCTTTGGAGAGAGAGGCTGCCGGGGTTTCGGTTTCAACCAGCATGGCGGCCCCCGCCGGCGATGCTCGGAACGATGGAGATGGTATCTGCTTCGCTCACCGGAGTCGCCTCCTTGTTCAGATAACGGATATCTTCGTCGTTGAGATACACGTTAACGAAGCTGCGCAACTTGCCTTCGTCGTTGTAGAGATGGCGGCGCAGGTCCTGGTGCCGGCCGGTGAGGGCGTTCAGCGCTTCTCCCACGGTGGAGGCCGTCACGTCCACGGCATTGTTCTTTTCGGCGTACTGCCGTAGCGGAGTTGGAATCAGAATCTTAGGCATAAATCAGGGATGTCCCTCAATGACCAGTTCTTCACGGTCCGCCCGGGTCTGGTCGGCGTCGGGCAGCCAGCTGTTGGCGTGGTCGAATTCGCCATTCCGGATGGAAAGCACCACGAACGAATACCACGGGCAGGAGTTTTTGAGGTCGGTCTGTGAAAAGTAGGCGCCACAATCCGGATGGGAGTGGTAGATGCCGATGAGATCATGCTCCCGGGAGCGGGCTTCGCGTTCGGCCGCGAGCAGGTCCTCGGGATGGAGTTCGTAGTAGGAGCCCTGTTCGCCCTGATAAGAATTAGGCAGGCTGATGACGATGTCAACGTGTTTGATCTCACCATCGCTCGTGCCCAGCATGGCGCCACAGCATTCATTCGGATAGGTAGCCTTGGCATGGTCGATCATCTGTTGCCATGCCCGGCTCTGTATTCTAATCATCCCAGAAACTCGCCGTCAGATATCTGGACGCGCTGTCGCACAGCACGGTAACCACGGTACCGCTCTGGCCTTGCTCCGCCATTGTCTCGGCCACCTTCAGCGCGGCGGCGACGTTGCCACCCGATGAGATGCCTGCCAGGATGCCCTCTTCGCGCGCCAGGCGCCGGCACATGCGGTAGGCATGCTCGGTCTCGATCCAAATGTTATCGTCGGCGAGTGAGGGGTCGTAAATGGATGGAACCACCGCCGTCGGCATGTGCTTCAAGCCCTCCAGGCCATGAAAGTCCGATGCTGGTTGCATGGAGATCAGGCGCACGCCGGGTATTTCCCGCCTCAGGCGGCGGCCCACGCCCATGAAGGTGCCGCTGGTGCCTAATCCGGTCACAAGGTGGGTGATGCGGCCGCCGGTTTGTTCCAGAATTTCCACCGCCGTTGTCTCGTAATGGGCCTTCCAGTTAGCGGGGTTGTTGAACTGATCGGGGTAGAAATACCGTTCGGGATCCTGCTCGAAAATCTGGCGGCACTGCCGGATGGCGCCGTCGGTTCCTTCGGCCGGATCGGTCAATACCAGTTCGACGCCGTAGGCCCGTAAGGTCTGGCGGCGTTCCAGGGAGGCGTTCATCGGCAGGCAGATAGTTACCCGGTACCGGCGTACCGCGGCGATCATTGCGTAAGCTATTCCGGTGTTGCCGCTGGTGGCGTCCAGAATAATTTTCGTGGAATCCAGCCGCCCGGTGCGCTCCCCGTCCAGAATCATATTTAGCGCGGGCCGGTCCTTGACCGAGCCACCGGGATTGAAATATTCCGCCTTGGCATAAATTTCGATGCCGGGGAGATGTGCAGCGACGCGCCCCAGGCGGAGTAAGGGTGTCCGGCCGATTCTGGACACCAGATCGTGGGCCGCATCCAAACCCGAAGATGGAGCTGAATACACGGTAGACATCAACCCAGGTAACGCTGCTCCTATTGTATGAATCTCCATTATTCCCGTCAAGATAGTGGAGATTGTTTGAGCCACCGTCCGCGTTTCCGCTTCTCCTCATGTTTTGGATTCATTTTGCCGATGAAGGTTTGGGCGGCAAACGACCCTCAGTAGAATGTCGACGGCAAGTGTCAACAAGACGGCAAAGAGCTGGAATGCTCTTCTGATCAGCCCGAATCGAGATATGGTAGCGGAATTGACACCGATCCTGTTGGATCGGCTGCCGTTGGTTCCGGTAATCGATCTCGGGGCATATCCTCCACTGCGAACTCTCAAGGAAATTGCGGCGGCGCGAACCCCGGATCTTTGTTTTCTCGATGTCACCAGTGACCAGGAGCGGGCTTTCGGTGTAATCACGGAGCTTACGGCCTTGCGGCCGGGAATTCAGGTCGTAGCGATGATCGGTGAAAAGAATCCCGACCTGATCCTGCGTTGCCTGCGGCAGGGCTCCAGTGAGTTCCTGATCAGGCCGTTCACCGTCGATCAGATTGAACCGGCGCTTGAACGGGTATCTAAGATGTATGGCGGCGGAGCGGCGGCGGATGCCTCGGCCCGGATTATCTGTGTCATCCCGGCGAAGGGGGCCTGCGGCGCCAGTACCATCGCCTGCAACCTGGCCTTCCAGTGGAAGCGATTTGGTGTGAAGCGGATTCTGCTCGCCGACCTCGATCCGCTGACCGGTACGGTATCCTTTCTGCTGAAGATCAGGTCCAACTACAGCTTTATCGATGCGCTCGCCCGCGGCTCGGCCCTCGATCCCGATCTATGGCGCGGAATGGTGGCGTCGTCGGGAGACATCGACGTCATGCTCAGTCCGGAATCTCCGGTAGACGGCATCAACGAGTTGCAGGATGCCACGCCCCTCATCGAATACGCCCGCGGCAATTACGATGCAGTGATCGTCGATACCAGCGGCGCCTACGGTGACTGGAGCCTCACGCTGGCGGCAAACTGCGACGACCTGTTGCTGGTGACCACCAACGAACTTCCGGCATTGCAGGCGGCGCAGCGAACACTCGCCTATCTTGAGCGCAACCGCATCGACCGCTCCAAGATCAAGCTGCTGATCAACCGTTATAACCGCGAAGTAGGCTTGAACAAGGAAATGATCGAGACAGCCCTGCACTCGGAGGTCTTTCAGTTGCTCCCCAGCGACTATGAAGCGGTACAACGGGCGTTGATGGAAGGCAGGCAGGTTCCCTCGACCAGCGGGTTTGGCAGGAGTCTTGCGGCCCTGGCCGATCGTCTGAACGGGAAGCACGAAGACGCTTTGCCGCAGAAGAAACCAAGTGGGATCTTCGGGCTGTTTTCGTTCCTCAACCGCTAATCAGCCAGATTGATCGTTCCCCGGCACTTTCTTGCGCCACATTTACACGGAACCCGCTCGACGTTCCGGGCAAAGTGGTAATCCACGGTCAGCTCCTCGCCCTTCCGGATGGAACGAAGCGTCATGTAGAGAATGTGCCCCTTGAAAATTCGGGTTACCAGGTTGGGCTCGCAGCAATGGTTAATGTATTCGGCTCCGCTTCCACCCACCGATCCATCCAGGCACCAGTAGTCGTTCAGTGCGAAAAGATAGGTCAGCTTGGCGTTGGAGCGGCGCTTGGTCTCCATGCGGCTGATCTTCTCACCGGTGTATTCAACCACCTTGCGATTCGCGGGGATATCCTCGGCGGCAAATACTCCCCAACGGTGAATTTTGGATGGTTTCAAGCGGAGATGGAAATTACAAAAACGAGAATCGATCGATGGTGGCGCGGCGCTGGTTGCGCCGGCCGCGCCATTGTTGGCAGAGGTTTGCGTTGGCATCCGGGCAGATCGGGTGGCGCCGCGCCTTCCAGCGGGGAAGGCGCGGCAATCCAAGCACTCAAAACTTCTTATCCTGAACGGCTCTTTTCTTCGATTTCCGGCGTAGTAGCATTGCCGCCACACACAGCAGGGCAAGAATGCTGCTCACCAGCATTACGGTTTCCGTCGACACCGATTCGAACTCCTTCGCAAGATTCTACTCGAAATCGAATCCTGACGAAAGACTTTTGGCCGTAATTCAGGCATTCATCTTAGATTGAATCACGTTTACCAGTTCCTGAACGGCGGCTGCGCTCTTGTCCAGTTGAGCCTTTTCGCCGGCGTTGAGCTGGATCTGGTAAATTTTTTCGATTCCGTTGGCGCCCAATTTCACCGGTACACCGGCAAAGAGTCCATGGATGCCATACTCGCCTTCCAGCAGCGCGGCGCACGGCAGAACCTTCTTCTTATCTTTGAGAATCGATTCGACCATCTCCACGGTAGCGGCCGATGGCGCGTAATAGGCGCTGCCGGTCTTCAGATATTTCACAATCTCAGCGCCGCCGTCACGCGTGCGCTGCACCAGGCGGTCGATGGTGGCCTGATCCATCAACTCGGTGAGCGGGATTCCCGATACGTTGGACAGCCGTACGATCGGCACCATGGTGTCGCCGTGTCCGCCCATCACCACCGCCGTTACGTTCTCCACCGAGACACCGAGTTCGGCGGATATGAACGTCCGGAAGCGGGCGGTGTCCAGCACCCCGGCCATGCCGATGACGCGGTTCTTGGAAAACTTCGATACCTGGTAGGCGGTCCAGCACATGGCGTCCAGCGGGTTGGTCACCAGGATCAGGATCGCATTGGGCGAGTATTTCACCGCCTGCTCGGTAGCCGTCTTCACCACCTCGTAATTGGCCATTAACAGGTCGTCGCGGCTCATGCCCGGCTTGCGCGGGAATCCGGCGGTAACCACGACGATGTCGGAGTTGGCCGTCGGTTCGTAGTCATTGGCGCCGGTAATACTGACGTCATAACCTTGAATGGGGCCGGACTCGAGCAGGTCCAGGCCTTTCCCCTGCGGGACTCCATCAACCACGTCCACCAAAACCACGTCGGCCAATTCCTTGTCGGCGATGCGCAGCGCGCAATTGGCGCCGACATTGCCCGCGCCAACAACAGTAACTTTTTTTCGCATATCAAAACTCTTTTTGTAAGCACCGCCCGCTGCCGTCTGGCGGCAACGCGAACGCCTCAGCCATTATAACGGCTACGATGGGATTACGCCTGCGCGCTACAGAGTATAGGTCCACATCAGATAGGGAGCCAGCAGGTTAGCGCCCTTGGTGGACTGCTTCAGATACTCCCCGGCAAAAAGGTATCCGACACCGCCGGTGAATTTCAGCCGCTTGGAATGGATGTAATTCACATACGTGTCCAACTCGTTGCCGACGTGGCTGCTGGTGGCGGCCGGATTGCGAACTACCGGCGCGCCGCCGGCGGCATAAAGGGCGTCGGCCCTCGAGTCCAGCCAGAAGGAATGGTAGTCCGCATTCAGCCTCCACTTGGGCTGAAGATTCCATTCGATGCCGCCGGTGGCGTCGTGCATGTTGCGCCAGCCGACCTGATCGGCGATGCCGTAGCGGTAGTGGTTGGTCGGATAGAGTTGGTCAAACGTGCCGGCACGGCCGTCCTTGGGATTCTTATCGCCGGTTGCGTGGTTGTATTCGATGACTACTCTCGGCGCTCGTGCGGCGGTGCCGGTGGTGTAGCCCAGGCGCGCAAACGAGGCCCAGGCGTGCACCGGGTCCCCGGAAACGTGTCCGGCCTGTGCGGCCGTTTCCAGGTTGTAATCGAAGCGGCGTGGAAGTTTCCCCTTGCCGTGCAAGCCGAACGTATAGACGCGGGCATTTCCCCCATGCCCCAGTTCGCCAATCGCGTGGCTGGTCGTCTTGAGGAACAGATAAGATTGCCATACGCCCTCCGGCACCATCCGGTCAAACGACGAGTAAACGCCGTGGAACTTGTTGTTGAAATGAGGACGGTCGAATTTGCCCTGTACCGGGACGACTACGGAGGAAGCGAAACCGTCGAGCCGCATGCCCGGCTGCTGCCAGGACAGCCGCACGGCATCGAAGGTGCGGGCCACGTTGCCCCAGTCGGTGGCGCCCACCAGACGCTCTTCGCCGAAGGCCAGTTCCTGCCGTCCGGCGCGCAGGCCTACCCGGCCCTTGCCGGTATCGCCCAATTCGAAATAACCCTGCCGGAGATCGAAGCTGTCGGCGACCGTGGATGGGACCGGATTGTCGTAGCCCAGTGCCCGCGCGTCCTGCCCCTGAACGAAAAACCGGAGCCAGGGCGCCGCTTGGATTCCAAGGTTGAGGCGAAGCCGGTGAAGATAGTAATCATCGCTGCGACTCGGATCGAAGCGGATGTGGTTGAAGCCCTCCATGCGCCCTCGGATCTCGGCGCCGGCGGTCAACCAGGAAGGCAACCCGAAAGTGGCATCGGCTGCGGCAGTGACGGTACCTAGTAGCAGGCCAGCCGTCAGAACAAGTGGAACTCGCTGCATAAACTCAGTTCTCAGATTCGCACGAATCGCTTGATTACACCCTCGGTTCTTATCGGCTGGTGATAGAATTCCGCCATGGTGCGACTCTGGCTCACCCGTCTGTCGCTCGCGCTGGCCCTCGCCGCGCTGTTTGCCGCCTGTTTTCCCGGTTCCCGTTTACCGGCCGAAGACTGGCCGGCGGATTGGGAGAACGCCGCCACCGGCGCCCGCGAAGTACTCGGGAGGATGATTGGCATGTATCCCGGCTCCGTTCAGCCGGCGGCCCGCAAGCTTGTCGATTCCTTTCTGGCGGAAGCGAAACAGCTCTCCGACAAACGAGCCGGCTTGCTCAACCACCGCGATACCTTGGCCGCGGCCGAATTGGACACAGGGCTGGAGAAGGTCCGTCAGCAGTCGGGTGAACTGGCCCGCCGGCTCGACCCGGCACTGGCGGACGATCGGTCCGTGATCCGGTTGAGCGGGCAGACGACGGAGCGGAACGTCGATGCCGCCGTTGGCTCGACGGCGGTAATCGTTCACCGTCAAGGGGAGCGGGACGCGCCTCCGGCCTTTGCCTGGCGTCACATCGATCTCGCTTCGGGCGAACGTGAGCGAAGTGTAGAGCCGCCGCCGCAGGCAAATTATTACGCCGTGCTCGAACTGGTAAACGCCATCCCCGGTTCGAACGATTACACGTTCCACCTGGGCGCCGATACCGTGAAGCTGAAAGTCACCGCGCCTGAGCGCTACCGGGTGCGCGTGACCCTTCTCGGGCCCGATGGCGCGCCAACCGAGGCTGCCGTGGGCCTTTACGCCGCCGGCGGGCAACTGTTGACTCCAGACAACGCGCTTGATTTCGGCGCGGGCGGTTTTGCTTACCGTCCGGTGAACTGGCGGGAGCACAACAACACGCGGTTCTGGCCTGGGGCCGCGGCCCATCTCACGCGCTGCTTTTTCGTCCGGGGCGGGTTCTCGATTCCGCTGCCGGCGGGCGGTTACCGGCTCATCGTCACCAAGGGTCCCGAGTTTCTACCGGCCGATATGACGCTTGAGGTGAAGCCGGGCGATGAGACGCGGCAGCGGGTACAGTTGAAACGCTGGGTGGATATGCCGGCCAAGGGCTGGCAGTCGGGCGACTGCCACATCCACTACCAGCGTTCGAGCAGGGAAGCGAACCAGCGCCTGCTGTTGTGGTCCCGCGCCGAAGACCTGCGGATGAATAATATCCTCCGCATGGGAGATGCCCGGGAAACCTACTTCGAACAGTACGCCTTTGGCTCCCGCGGCCGCTTCCTGGCGCCAGGCACCGCATTTGTGCCGGGGCAGGAAGACCCGCGCACCGCGGTGATGGGCCACACCATCCAACTGAATCTCCAGGCGCCGGTGCGCGATCCGTCGCACTACTATCTCTACGAGAACATCTTCGAGCAGACGCGCCGCCAGGGCGGGCTGGCTGGTTACGCGCACGTGAACGCGGACCTGTTCAACGTACACCGGGACATGACGCTCAATGTTCCGCTGGGCAACGTCGACTTTGCTGAAATCTGCGAGTTCGGATACATCAAGACCGGACTCTGGTACGAGTTTCTGAACCTCGGCTTCAAGCTCGCCGCCGCCGCCGGAAGCGACGCACCCTGGGGCGGTACGGTGGGCGATTCGCGAGTCTACGTCTACACCGGGCGGGCCTTTAGCGCCGACGATTGGTTCAGCGGCCTGCGCCGCGGCCGGACCTTTGTTACCACCGGCCCGATGCTGGAGCTCACCGTGGACGGGAAGTTGCCTGGGGATGAGATTCGCCTTGCCGCCGGCCGCAAACTTCGCGTTCACTCCGCCGCCTCGGCCGGCTATCTGAATCAGCCCATGGGGACGCTGGAGATCGTGGTGAATGGAACGGTTGTGCGCAGCCGGCCGGTCGAATCCGGCCGCGCCGGGCTGGACTTCGACCTGCCGCTCGAGCACAGCGCGTGGGTCGCGGCGCGCACCGGGGGAGCGCACACGACGCCGGTGTACGTAACCATTGCCGGAGAGCGCCACTGGGCCCGCGAGCGCGCGGCTGAATTGATCGCCACCCGCGAGAAACAGCTGGGCGAAATCGAGGCTTTGTTGGACCGGGACAATGCTACCGGACAGGGATGGCGGGGCGCGTGGGAGAGCCCGGAGGCCTGGCGGGCAGGGCGGGAACGTGTGCGGGAGTCAATCGCAACAGCGCGCAGCTTCTATCAGCGCCTGCGGGCCGAAGCCGCGCCATCAAAGTGAACAGCAGCATCACAGCGCTATCATGGAAGCCGAATGGACGCGGCTGGTCAACTCGGTTGGGGCGCATGGCTGCATAGCGCATGGATGCTGCTGTGCGTCATCTTCTTTGTGCTGGCGGTGGGGCTGATCGGTTTCTGGATCTGGTTCCGGACCAGGCAGATCACGGTGGCTGAGCCGGATAAGCGGACTCCCCCGCTTTAATTCTTGTTCGAATAAGTGACGCCGATGGTCGTTTTGCCGGAGTCCGTGCCGATGATCACGCCGAGCGTGCGATTGCCGTTCTTGGCGGATATGATGAATCCCTGAGGCAGTTTCGTCTGGCTCTCGATCTGATATCCATTCGAGGTGAGCAGTGACACGTATTGCGGACCCGCGGTCTCGACCGGATCAGTGGTGAGAAAGCTTACTGTGCCGCTCTCTCCCTCGGAGGTGGAAGAGGCGAGCACAGCCTGCGATTGGGCGCCGGGATACGCCGGGATCCAGCCGGGCACCTTGGCGCTGCCGCCAAAATCCATCGAGCCCTCGCCCGAGCGCATATGGATGCCTCCGCCGCCACTGGAGTCCGTTTCGATGGTTACCGGAGCTTTGCCCTCCTCTTCGAAGACGAACTTGCCCTGCTTGGCATCTTCGAAGTTCATTCTCATCATTTTCCCGCTGCGCTTGTCGCGGACTGCGATTACGCCGCTAGCCTCGTCAACCCGCAGAACCTCGTAATCGGGATTCATCGCCGTAACCATCTTGCCCACCGCCAGCGCCGGATTGGATTTGAGCAGATCCGGATCGAGGCCCGCCTGCTTGGCCTTGTGAACCAGGAATATTCCCGCGCCAACAACCGTGATACCCACCAGCAGAACCAGGCCGGCAATGCCCACCAGCACCCACATGAGCAGGTGCGACTTCTTCTTTTGGGGTGATGGGGGAACCGCCGTCTGGCCGGGTACGGCCGCCGGTGGAACGGCGGCCGTTCCGCCTCCAACCGGCCGGCCGCACGAGGTGCAGAAACTGCCGCTGGTTTGCGAGCCGCAATTGGGACAAAATGCCATGAAATCCTCCTAGCCTCTGGCTGCTCATAAATGTACTCCGCGTTCTTTGATGATGCAACCTGTTTTCTCTCCGGGCACAGGCGGCGCATACGCTTAAAGACGCCTACCGCCCCGCCGATGAGATAGACAGGTCAGCTGGTAGCTGGAAGGAGAGTGGATGTCCCTTGATGTCTTGATTGTTGATGATTCGGCGGCGATCCGAAAAATCCTGCAGCGGGTACTGCGGCAGGCTGAAGTGCCCGTAGGGCATGTTTATGAGGCTGGGGATGGGTTGGAGGCATTGGAGATGCTAAAGACCCAGGCGGTCGGCCTGATCCTATCCGACATCAATATGCCGAACATGGACGGGCTGCAGTTTCTGAGCCAGGTTCGCGCCAATGACGCATGGAAATCGGTGCCGGTGATGATGATCACCACCGAAGGCGGGCAGGCAAAGGTGATGGAGGCGGTACAGTTGGGCGCCTCCGGGTACGTCCGCAAACCCTTCACCGCGGACCAGATCAAGGAGAAACTGACGGGGATCATCTGAAGCCGCGGGCTTTGCAGTCCGCCGCCGCCAGACGGAGCGACGACGATGAAAGATCAACTTCTGCACGACAAACTTTCGGCTGCCATCAGGACGGCAACCGAGGAAGTATTTGCCACCATGCTGGGCACTGAAATTACTGCGCAGCCATCCTACGCCGACCACAAGGCATCCCGGCCCACCGACGGTGTGGTCGGTCTCATCGGCCTGGCGGGAAACTGGGTGGGCACCGGATCGATTGCCTGTTCGGCTGAGCTTGCCTGCAAACTCTCGGCACAGCTTCTGATGTCGGAATACGAGGCGGTGAACGAGGAAGTCCTCGACGCCGTCGCCGAGGTGACCAACATGATCATCGGCAATGTGAAGACGTTGATCGAGGATGAACTGGGGCCGCTCGGATTGAGTATTCCGACCGTGGTGTTTGGACGGAATTTCACCACGCTGACCGCGGGTACCTCCGATTGGACGATCGTTCCGTTCCTGTGCGGCAGCGAAAAGCTCGAGGTGAACATCTGCCTGACGCCCGCCAAGACCCAGTTGCATGTTCGGCCTGGATTCGTTAGCCCCACCGTGGTGGGCAACTGACAGGCCGGGTCCGCCGATACCCGGGGGCGGGGGTTAAGAATCATGGCAGCAACGTGGGACGAAGTTAAATGCGGGATTGAACGCGCCGTGGATGCACTGGCAGCGCAGGTGATCGGTTGGCCCGATGAAACCCCGTCAGCGGAGTGGATGCAGTCGATCGGATCGCTGCTGGCGGCGGTTTCCGGCGAGGCGGCAGCGATTGAACGTCCGGGTGTTGCAAGCATCGCTGCCGGGCTGGCTGATCGCAGCGCGCGGGAAACCGAATTATTACCCGACATAGAGCGGGTGATCGAGATGATCCGCGACGAGCTGCGCGAACCGCCGCCGGCCGTTCCGATGCCGGTCTCCATTGCCGAGGATCCGGAACTGCTCAACGACTTCGTGCTCGAAGCGCGGGAACATCTGTCGTCGATCGAGGAGAACCTGCTGGTTCTCGAACGGGATCCGCAACAGGCTGACGTCATTCACAGTGTCTTTCGCAGCTTTCACACCATCAAAGGGTTGGCCGGATTCCTGAATCTGGGCGAGATGCAGGAGGTTTCCCATGAGGTGGAGACCGCGCTCGATCTTGCCCGGAACCACCAACTGGCAATCACGCCTCACGTCATCGATGTGGTGCTGGCGGCGGCCGATCACCTGAAGCAATGGCTGGAGGCGGTGGCCGGCCGGCTGAACGGGCAGCCGGTCCCTCCGCCCGATTCGGCCGGTACGCTGCTGGTCCGCGTACGCGCCCTGGCGGCCGGGCAGCCGGTCGAGCCGGCCCCCGCCGTCTGCAAAACGGAAGCAGCGGCCGGCGCCGAAGCCGCCGCTGGCGGTGAGGAGTCCGGCGCCGAATCCAAGGCGTCCTCCGGCTCCTCCGGGCAGAAGTCCGGGGCCAATGCGGTCCGGGTGGAAACATCCAAGCTGGACCATCTGGTGGACATGGTCGGCGAGATGATGATCGCGCAGTCCCTGGTCCGCCACGATCCCGGCCTGGCCTCGCTCAACCGGCCGCCGCTAGCCCGCAACCTGTCCCAGTTGGCGCGGATCACCCAGGAGTTACAGAAGACCGCCATGTCGATGCGAATGATCCACATCGGCAGCCTGTTCCAAAAGATGGCGCGGCTGGTTCGCGACCTCTCGCGCAAATCGAACAAACAGGTGGCGTTTGAGACTCGCGGCGAAGAGACGGAACTCGACCGCCACCTGGTGGAGGAGTTGGCCGATCCGCTGATGCACATGATCCGCAATTCCCTCGACCACGGTATCGAGCATCCGGCCGAGCGGGTCAAGGCGGGCAAACCGGAGGCCGGGCGGCTGCGGCTTGGGGCCTGTCACCAGGCCGGCCACATCGTCATTGAAGTGGCGGACGACGGTCGCGGGTTGGATCGTGAAAGGATTCGCCGCAAAGCGATGGAGCGCGGTCTGATCGCGGCTGAAGACACGCTCAGTGAGAGCGAAATCTACAACCTGATTTTCCAGCCCGGTTTCTCCACCGCCGAGCAGATTACCGACATCTCCGGCCGGGGTGTCGGGATGGACGTTGTCCGCAAGAAGATCGCCAAACTGCGGGGGCGGATCGACATTCAAAGCACTCCCGGAGCCGGTACGGTGTTCTCGCTGCGCCTGCCGCTGACGCTGGCCATCATTGACGGGTTAGTGGTGGGGGTGGGAGCGGAACGCTACATCATTCCGCTGTTCGCCGTGCGGGAGATGCTTCGTCCCTCGGCGGATATGATTTCCACGGTTGAGAACCGGGCCGAGATGGCGCTGGTTCGCGGCCATCTGTTGCCCGTGGTGCGGCTGGGGGAGCGTTTCGGCGTGCGGACCGCCGGTGCCGGGGACCGGGAGGGCCTGCTGATTGTCGCCGAGTCCTCGGAACGTGCCTTCTGTCTCCATGTGGACGTGTTGATTGGCAAGCAGGAAGTGGTGATCAAGAGCCTGGGCGAGATGCTGAGCGACATTCCCGGGATTGCGGGCGGGGCCATCCTCGGAGACGGACGGGTGGGTTTGATTCTCGATCTTGACGGCGTCTTTCGGGCTAAGGATGGGGCGCGCCGGGTGAAAGGATGAAGCGTGGCTAGCTTGGACATCCCCTTTGTGGAAACCCTCAGCGAGCGGGAATTCGAGCACGTCTGCGCGCTGGCCCGCCGGCAGTTCGGGCTCGATTTGCGCCGTGGCAAGGAGTCCCTGGTTTCAGCACGCCTCGGCAAGAAGATGCGCGAGGCCAACTGTAAGTCTTTCCAGGAGTACTTCCGGTACGTCTCGCGGGATCCGAGCGGTCAGGCGCTGGTCAACCTGATCGACGCTTTGACCACCAATCACACCAGTTTTCTGCGCGAGCCGAGGCATTTCGACTTTCTGCGCAAAGTCGCGCTGGAGCGCATGTCGGCACGGGAGCGGCTGGATATATGGAGCGCCGCCTGTTCGACCGGCGAGGAGCCGTACTCGATCTGTTTTCACCTGCTGGAGGAGGCGCGCAAACAGCCGTTCCAAAGCGCGGAGGGAGCGGTCCGGGTTCTGGCCAGCGATATCTCTACCCGGGTGCTGTCAACGGCCCGCCAGGGTATTTATGCCGAGGAGCGTGTTCAGGGTCTGGACGAGGAATGGAAACGCCGGTATTTGTTGCGCGGGCACGGTCCGCAGGCCGGCTCATACCGCATCAAGCCGGCGGTGGCGCGGCTGGTCGAGTTCCGCCGCCTCAACCTGATCGAGAAACTGACGCTTGACCGCCGCTTCCAGGTGATCTTCTGCCGCAACGTAATGATCTATTTCGACAAGCCGACGCAGGAAAAGGTCGTCTCCCAGCTTGCCGGATATCTGGAGCCTGGAGGGTACCTGTTGGTGGGACACGCCGAGAGTCTGACCGGGATCTCTCACTCGCTTGAATACGTCCATCCGGCGATCTACCGCAAGCCGGCCGGGCGCTGAGCGGACCCTGCGAGGGTTGCAAAGAAGGGAACGTGGTTTTGAAAACAGTGATCGTCGGTATGGCCGACGCCAGAGTATCCGAAGAGCAGGACTCGACGCTGATTACTTACGCTTTGGGATCGTGCGTGGCAGTGGCCCTGCACGATCCGCAGGCGATGATCGGCGGAATGATCCACTACATGCTGCCCGATTCCTCGCTCGATCCGGGAAAAGCCCAGGCGCGGCCGTGGATGTTCGCCGACACGGGGATTCCCATTCTGCTTGACGAGTTGAAGCGCGCCGGCGCCACGCGGCGACGGATGCGGGTGTTTCTGGCGGGAGGCGCGCAGGTGCTGGACAGCAGCAATTTTTTCGAGATCGGCAAGCGGAATTATCTGGCCGCCCGTAAATTGCTGTGGAAGGCCGGATTGCTGGTGAAGGGTGAAGACGTGGGCGGCACCGGATCGCGCACGGTGAGCCTGCGGCTGTCTGACGGGCGATTTCTGATCCGCTCCCCGGCACAGCAGGAAAGGACGTTATGAGGCGAGATGCCGCCAGCGAGCCGGCGGAGATAGGAGATGTGATGAAGCCGTCCGTTCTGATTGTCGATGATTCACCGGCCATGCGCGCCTTCATCCGGCGGGTACTGGAATTATCCGGCGTGGTGATGAGCGAATGCTATCAGGCCGCCGATGGCGGTGAGGCGCTGGCTGTGCTGCGGCGCTCGCCGGTCGATCTGGTTCTCACCGATATCAACATGCCGGGGATCAACGGTGAGGAACTGGTAAAACTGATCCACGCCGATGAGCAATTGAATTCCATTCCGGTGGTGGTGGTTTCCACCGATGCGACCGAACAGCGTGTCGCGGCGCTACTCCGTCTGGGAGCGCGCGGTTACGTCACCAAGCCGTTTCACCCGGAGACACTGCGCGCGGACCTGGAAAAAGTGATGGAGGCTGCTGATGACAGACGGTGTAGGGGTTGAGTGCCGGCCTGACCAGGTGCAGGCAGCCCTGCGCAGGGCGGCGGTCTCGGTGCTGGAGACGATGTTCTTCGTCTCACTGGCCGGTGAAACGGAAGAGCCTTCCGAGGCCGCGCCCGAGTTTGGCCAGCCGGTCCGGGTTGAATTTCAAGGCGGCTGCCAGGGCGCTTTTACCATTCGCGTTTCCGGCTCCATGAGTTGTAGCATGGCCGCCAACTTCCTGGCTAAAGACGAGCAGGAGGTAGATGAACCGGAGGCCTCCCAGGTGGTGAGCGAATTCGCCAACATGGTCTGTGGCGCAACGCTGAGCGTAGTGGCGCCTCACGCCACGCTGAACCTGTCGTACCCCTGCGCCGGGACCGGCGTCGTGGCGCGCGGCGAAGTCTACCGTGACGCGCTGGTTTGTGACTGTGGGCGAGTGCAAATGCAGTTGGAATTCTGGCACAACGAATGAACCCGGCCCGCAAAATCCGCGTCCTGATCGTTGATGATTCCGCCATCGTCCGCAAGATGCTCACTGAAGCGTTGGCCTCCGAACCGGACATCGAGGTTGTGGGTACGGCTCCGGATCCTTTTGTGGCCCGCGATAAAATTCTCTCGCTGAACCCGGATGTGTTGACGCTCGACATCGAAATGCCACGCATGGATGGCGTCAGCTTCCTTGAGAAGTTGATGCAATCGCACCCCATGCCGGTCATTGTCATCAGTTCCTTGGGACAAGCCTCCTGCCGTGCCGCCATCCAGGCCCTGGCCGCCGGTGCGGTGGAAGTGCTGGCCAAACCCGGCGGTCCCTACTCGGTCGGCGATCTGAAGAACACGCTGGCCGCTAAGTTGCGCGCTGCCGCGGCGGCCGGAATGCGCCGCCGGCCGCAGCCGGCGCCGCCTGTCCCCGTCCCGCCACCGAGTCGGCCCTCCACGCTCTCCACCGTGGCGGCACAAACCAACGCCGGCAATGCCATCATCGCCATTGGCGCTTCCACCGGCGGTACCGAGGCCATTCAACAGGTACTGCATCGCCTGCCCGGGGACATTCCAGGCACGGTCATCGTTCAGCACATCCCGGCCGGCTTCTCGCGCGCCTTTGCCAACCGCCTGAACGACACCTGCCCGATGCGAGTGAAGGAGGCTGAAGACGGCGATGCCCTGGAGCCCGGCCTCGCCCTGATTGCACCGGGCAACTTCCACATGGTGCTGCGGCGTGCCGGGACCGGCTACCGTGTCCAGATCAAGAGCGGCCCGCTCGTCTGCTACCAGCGCCCGGCGGTGGACGTGCTCTTTCATTCGGTGGCCGAACTCGCGCCCCGGCGCGCAGTAGGGGTCGTACTCACCGGCATGGGTTCGGACGGGGCGCTCGGCCTGCTCAAAATGCGCCAGGCAGGCGCGCGGACGATCGCCCAAAATGAGGACTCCTGCGTGGTTTTCGGCATGCCCAGGGAGGCCATCCGGATGGGGGCTGCCGAACGCGTGGTTCCGCTCGATCGCATGGCAGGCGCAATTATCGGCGCGCTTTGAACCATGCTTGGCGCCGGCGTCGTGGTCGTGATTCTCCTTCAGGCCACGCCGTGTGCCTCCGGCCGGTTTCGCGAGCAGGCGGCAGGGAGGGCTCTGCTAAGATCCGTACAGAATGATTTACCTGATCTTGCTGGCTATCGGGCTTCTGGCGGGAGTGTTCGCCGGAATGTTTGGCGTTGGCGGAGGGCTGATCATCGTACCGGGACTGTTGTTCTTAGTGAAGATGAAAGACCTGGAGGCGATGGGAACCAGCCTCGCCGCTCTGATTCCTCCGGTGGGTCTGCTTGGCGCCATCGAGTACTACCGGAACGGATATATCAACATCAAGTACGCCGCGCTGATCGGGGCCGGCTTGTTCATCGGTACACTGTTCGGCGCTCGCATCATGATCAGCCTGCCGCCGGGAATGGTAAAGCGCGTCTACGCCGGATTTCTTATTGCCGCCGCGGTGCGAATGTTGATTACGGCGAAGTGATACTAGCGGATCAGCTTGCCTCGATCGGCGGCGCCGGCCGCGTCGAGCTGCCCCTCCAACAGACCACTCAGTTCGCTCGACGCCGCCTTTCCCGAAAAGATCGAGCAGGCCTTGGCAAGTTGTTGGATGTCGCCGCCCTCTTCCACGATCATTTCGTGCTCCACCCAATTGGAGAGCGGAATGTTGCGAAAGAAAAGTCTCTCCTGGAGCACCATCGCCTTCTTATTAACAAACAGCGACTTGCTTTCCCGCACGTAATGCCGCTCCTCAACCCGGAAGTCCGCCAGGAACTCATTGAGCGCCTTTCGCTGAACCGATTCCTCGGTTGCGCGAATGGTTTCCTCCATGATCTTGTCCTTGGCATGAAGCGCGGCTTTGATTTCCGCCAGCGTTTCGCGCTCCCGCGAGACGGCGACCTCTAAACGTGACTGCATGATGTAGAACGCCAGAAGCGCTGAGCCGGCTGCGACAAAGAGTGGCAGGAACATCCAAAGATACGCATCCATACCGATATCCTGCACTATTATCGGCACCGATTTCAAAAAACTATAGGACTAGGAAGTTCGCCGGGGTAGGTAAGGCTCCGGGTAGCGGAGATATCAGATGGAAGACTGAGAGCCATCAATCCTCTGGCCGCTCACTAACGACGTCAGCAGCGAAAAGTGGTACCCCACGTCGCGGGCATGAAACAGGGCTACCAGCGCCCGGCCGAGGGCGATGAACGAGGCCTTGAAGCGAAAGGCGATGCCCGCCGCCACGCCGCTGTGCTTACCTAGATAAGTGGCCATGCCGAGGCCGCGGTCGGCTGCCAGTTGCGCTTGCGCCCCCGGGGGCAGCACGGGCCGCGCGTCTTCATGATGAAGCGCGCGGACGGCGGTCAGCACCATCAGCCGCCGCGAAGCCCGTTGAATTTGCCAGGACAGTTCCATCTCCCATCCGAACTCCCCGTAATGCTCATCGAAGAAGTTCATTCCACGAATGAACTGTTTCCGCACCATCACCGGAGCGGCCTCGAACGCTTCGCCGGGTACCACCTCCGCGCCCGCGGGCAGCTCGAGCAACGGCAGCGTGGAACCGCTACGCCAGGACCGCCACAGCGAGCCGGGGTCGGGAAGCGGCCGCAGCGGCGAATACACATGCCCGCTCTCGTCCACCGGCACTGCCGCCACCGCGATTGTGTCGGCATGCTGTTCCAGGTAGGTGCGCATCGCTGCAACGGCGTCCGAAGAGAGTTCGAACTCGGGAGTGAGAATCAAGACGAACTCGCCTGCCGCCGTTCGCACGCCGATGTTCAACGCCTTTGTCTGGCCGAAATTGCGCGGCAGCCGCAGCACGGTTGCCTCGGGGATCTCCGAATCGACCTGCGCGCTGCCGTCCCGCGATCCTTTGTCCACTACCAGGATCTCTGGCGTGTCGTCACCGGATGGGTTTCGAGCCGCCTGGATCGAACGCCGCAGCGCCCCCAGGCAATTGTGCGACAAGATGAGCAGTGTCACTTTCTTCGACGGCTGTTCGGTGACAGCAGAATCGTCAGGCATCCGCGATCAAGATGATAGCAGCCACGGCACTGGACAGGGTAGTCCGATTTCCCGGCTGCCGCGGCGTCCCTATTTCCTGATTGCCAAAACGCTGTTGCCGGGATCGAGCAGAACCCGTGTGGGCTGCTGCCGCACGGTGATCTTGAACCGGGCGGGTTCGGACGAGGTTTCCACCCAGCGGGTCACGGGTTTGGCCTTCAAAAACTGGATCTCAACCGGCACGGCGGTACTGAAATCGGCGTTCACTCCGGATTGACGGACGCTCCCGGTTACCTGGTAGGCTCCGGCCTTCCCCTGGATGCTGCTGTCGAGTTGGAGCATCGGGATGCCGGTACCGTGCACCCACGAATCGAAGAAATCGTCCAGACCGCCATTGCGGGATTCCGGCGGCAGGTGAGCTTCGGCTTGCTGCCGCAGCGCTTCGGTTGTGAGCGGTTCCAACTGGTACTTTTTCACCAGCGCCGCCAGCATCTGCCGGAATCCGTTGTCCCCCATTCTGTGGCGCAGCATGTGGAGAATCCATGAGCCTTTCTCGTAAGTGATAATTCTCCAGGCATCCGGAGCGGATCCGATTTCCAGCCGCCTCCCGGCGGTGATTGGACCGATGGACTCCACCGTCCGTCCGTCGCCCGTCTTCCGGAGCAGGTGTTGCCGGTAGAGGTCGAGCGCCGCATCGATGAACCCCTTGCCTTTCGTTTTCTCCGCATAGAGCAGCGCCGTATAGTTGGCAAGCGCCTCCATCAACCATCCATCGTGATAGCCGGCCACCGAAACGGCGTTGCCCCACCATTGGTGCGCGGTCTCGTGAGGGCCCAACAGTTGGAGAAACAGTGTGGCATCCGGGTTTTGCCGCATCCCGGCAGGCCGGTCACCCGGATCGAGGTAGTAGAGCGTGGGGAGGTAGAGTAACCCGGGATACCCCTGTCCGTAACTGCCGGGGATCGGTGATCCGGTAAGCCGCCTGAGCGGTGGAGGACCGAGCCGTTCGGCCATGAACTGGAAGGCATCGGCGATTTCCTCAGCCATCTGCCGCAAGCGAGAATTGTGAACTGCAACCGGCGCCGGGATGGCGGGCGCCAGAATCTGCGGCATGCGCCTGGAGGGCGGCCGAGGGGGGATTACCACGATTTCCGGCCGGCGATCGAGTGCTCGATCGAGAAACCGGCTGCCGTGGAGTTCTACCGTGTATTCACCGCGTCGCACCTCCACGTTGTCGAAGCGGCCCAGATTGAAGCCGGCCATCCGGATGCGAACGCCCGAGCGCACGCGGGTTACCCTGGTATCCGCCTCCGTGCGGTCTTCGGCGACCTCTCCGGTTGCCACCAGGTTCAGGGACTTGGGATAGCGGAACAGCATGTCGAACGTTGTCAACTCGAATCCGATCCGCGGATACCACCCTCCCTGGTCGCCAACGAAGTAGACCCCGTTGCCGGCATCCGCAATTACCGCGCCCTGGTGCCGGATCTCGACCTCGTACTGGCGTCCCGGTTCGAATGACCGCGCTGTCACCAGCAGAAACGTGTGATTCTGATCGTGCCTCAGCAGATCATCTCTCACCGATTCGCGCTCGAAGATCTCCACCTTATCGCCGTCGATCGACGCCGCCGTCACGGCCATCTTTCGGGAGATCTGCAGCAGGACCGCCCGCAGGCCGGCAGCGCGCGCGGTGAGCTTAAAGCGGGTTACCGCCTCCATCCCCAGATCGGGGCCGATGGTGGCGTCGATGCGGAAATCGGCCAGTTGGGCGGGCTGTTCGGCGGGCGCGCGCTGTCCCATCCGGAAGGCACGCGATTTGAAACTGGTCCAAACATCGAAGTACGCATGATCCTGGCGATAGACTACCTGGCCAGCGGTGATCTGCTCGGGGGATGCCGGGTCATAGACCAGGTCGAAGTTGCCATAACGTCGTCCTTTGACGGCGGCAAAGAATACACCGTCCCGGCGGGCGCCCGCAACCAGCAGATCCCGCACCATGCGTACCTGAAAACTGCCGGCCAGGTTTTGAAGTACCGGGTTCCAGGCGCCGGCCAGGAGCTGACCATGCTGCTCGCTTTTCTCGCGGGAGCCGGCCTCAATCTGGCGCAGCAGTTCGTCGCCGCTATCGTCGGTAAATAGCAGCAGCGCGGAGTTGAAATGCTCGTTCAGGTTGGGGGTGTTGAGGAAACTTGCCAGCGACATTCGCTCCCCCCGGTCCGGCGGCATCAGCAGAACTTCGGCATCGCCGCCTTCGATCTCTCCGGAGAAAACCGCCGCCACAACGCGCCCCGCCACGGGCCGTGAAAAGATCAGGTAGCCCTCGGTAAAGTAGAGTTTCAGATCCTCGTGCGGCAGGCTCAGTTCACGGACGCGGTAACACTGCTGGGGATCGAGCGTAAGCTCGCGCAACTGGCGCCCGGCCTCGGCTGCCGTCTGGCCCCACGCGGCAAGCCCGAGCAGTGTCAGAGCCAGCGGTACTACTTTCACATCTCTAGTCTAGACCCAGGAATTGAGCGGCTCAGCCGCGGCGATAAAACTGGTACCACTTGCGGGGGGCGGCCGGCGCGCTCGCTTCCTTTTCGGGCAGAGGCCGGCCCTCAATGACACACCTGGGATGCGTCGTCAGCAGCCGTTCCGCCCGTTCCTTGCCATAGCGGCCGGCGATGAGCGCGTAGGTTTCATCCAGCCGCGGATGCCGCTCCTCCACCGAGTGAGCATCGCTGGCGATGAAATGTACCATGTCCCGCCGCATCAGTTCCTCGGCGAATTTCCTGGCCTTGGATCCGAACAGCCCGGCCAGCGACTGGCTGGTCACCTGCGTCAGAGCGCCCTCTGCCACCCAGTTTTCAAGTTCCGCCATTCGCAGCGTCAGCAGCCAGTTTCTTTCCGGATGGGTAATGATCGGGATGATCCCGGACTCGATCATCCTGGTAAAGACTGCACCCGTGGTTTTCGGTATGAGCAGGTCGGAGAACTCTACCAACAGGTAATTCAGCCCGTTAATGGTGTACTTGGACGGAAGGGCCAGCGCGTCTTGAATGTTTTCGTAGGACAGGTGGAAATCGCATCCCAGGTGAATGCGAATTTTCTCGCCGGCGGCCGCCTGGAGCTCGTCACAACGTTGCCGGTTTAGCTCAGGTTGAAAACGGAAATTGAGGTCCGCGTGCGGGGTGGCAACAATATCGGTGGTGCCGGCTGCGGCCGCCATCTCCACCATCGCGATGCTGTCGGCAAGCGTCGCGGCACCATCGTCCAGCCCATACAGAACGTGGGAGTGGATATCTATCATGCAGGAAGCAGAGGGCTCTTCGGACCTTGGAAGAACCGCGCGCGGCCGCTAGCGGGGCTCCGTTCAGATGAACATCTCGTCGTCCTGCGTGACTTCGGCAACAGTCGGGCGTCCTCCCTGGAGCAGCCGCCCGAAGGCAGCGCGAAATCCGGCCACAACTCCGCTCACTTCGCGCAGGGGTCGCAGAATGCCGCTCTGCAGCACGGCAACGGTCTCCTGCACGCGTGTCATTGTATCGTCCAGAATCAACTCAGCTCGTTCCATCTGGATCTTTGCCCGGGTGGTTGCGTCGGAAAGTACTTCATCGACCCGGGTGAGCTGTGTACGGACCAGGTCGAGAGACTGGTTGGCCTTCCCGATTACCACGGAAACCTCCCGCCTGGTCTCTTCCACGGTTTGCTGAGCCGTCCGGATCAGTTCCTCCGCTCGCGGAACAAACAACTCCACCCGTTCCCGCAACTGTCTGGTTGAACGATAGACGCCGAGCAGCAGAAGCACCTCTAGCAGCAACGCAAGTGCCGCGACCACCACGAACACGGTCAGTACCAGTAGCAAAGATTCCGGAGGCATCGAGTTTCCGCCACTCAGTCGTTGTCAGATTCCGGAACCGTCGGCCGATGGGGCCTCGGAGGCGCCTGGCGCCTCTCCGACGACATCGCGGTAGGCCTGTTTTCCGGCCTCCACGGCCCGGTTCAGGGTGTCCCGCTGGCGGTTCACAATATCCCGGCCCCGTTCGATGACGTCGCCGGCGGTCTCACGCAGGTCGTCACTGCGTTTGCGCAAATAATCCTTGCCTTCTCCGGCCTTGGTTCGAATCAGGTTTCGAGTTTCCTCGCCTGATTTGGGAGCAAAAATGATTCCGACCGCCACTCCGACTCCCAATCCGAGGAAAAAATAGGAGAGTCCTTTACCTTCGCTCATGGTGTTCGCTCCTTATCAACGGCACGCTTCTGATCTTGCTCGATCGCTCTCTCTAGGATACACCCCGGCGCGGCTCGGCAACACAAAAACAACGGGTTGCGGGCCACCGGCGGCAGGGGGCGTACAATCGGAATTGATGCGCAGGCCGGCTAGTAAACGCCTCGACGCCGGCGGGCTACTCGAGTACGCACTTCGTCTGTTGGGTGGACGCGGATTTTCCAGCGCCGAGCTGAGGCTGCGGTTGGAACGCCGGGCGGCCGAACCGGCTGACGTCGACCCGGTGCTCGCCCGCTGCAAAGAATATGGCTATCTGGACGACGGTAGATTCGCCGAATCCTATGCCGCGGCGAGGTTGGAAAATCAGGGCCATGGCCGCGGGCGCGTGTTGCGCGATCTTGGCCAGCGGCGTGTTGCCCCAGCCCTCGCTGCGCGGACGGTGAACGCGGTCTACGCCGGCGTCGACGAGGTCGAACTGATCGGCAAGTATCTGGAGCGCAAGTTTCGGGGTAAAGATCTGGCGGTTTGGCTGAGCGAGGACAAGCATCTCGCTTCCGCCTATCGCCGCCTGCGGTCCGCCGGATTCACCAGCGGCAACGCAATCCGTGTTCTGAAGCGATTCTCCGAGCGAGCCGGCGAACTGGAAGATTCAGAGCCTGAACAGGGTTAGACCGCTGCCGCCGTATTACGCAGTTCGCCGATTCCAGGGATCCCGATGCTAACCTCATCACCCGGTTGAAGGGCTGCCTCCGCGGTGACGATGATGCCGGTTCCGGTGAGCAGGACCGAACCCGAAGGCACGGGGTTGGAGCGCAGCAGAAACTCGATCAAACGATCCAGTTGCCAGCACATTCGCGACGTGTTGACACTGCCGCTAAAGGTCTTGAGGCTGCCGCGGGTGATGGTACAGCTCACTTCCAGGTTGTAGAGATCCGGAATTTCTTCGGCGGTTACCATCACCGGCCCCAGCGCGCAGCAGGCCGCGTATATTTTCGACTGCGGCAGATAGAGCGGATTCTCCCGCTCGATGTCCCAAGCCGAGACGTCGTTGGCGATGGTGTAGCCAATCACCTTGCCCTTAGAGCCAAGCACTACCGCCAACTCGGGCTCCGGTGCGGTGAACGCCGAATCGGACCGGATCCCGATCTTCTGATTCGGCCCCACGCACACGCGTGACGTTCCTTTGAAGAAGATCTCCGGCCGGTTGCCGCGGTTAACCGCCGCATAGAATCCTTCGCGCGTGCCGTGTTCGGAGTCGCGGAACGTAGCGCTCGATTCGTAAGTGCAACCGCACGCCCAGACTTCGCGGGGTTGCAGGGGAATAACCGGCGCCAGATCCTCGCCATGCGTACTGGCATGGGCGCGGGCCATCTCGCTCAGCTCCGCGGCCTCCACTTCGGAGCGCCGGATCAAATCGTACAGGGTGTGGCCCGGTATCGGGCGCACCGAATTACCCTCGAAGATCGCCGCAGTCGTCTCTTGATTCCAACGAATTTGTCCCAGCCGCATGATGCAACCTGATAGTCCTCGCCAATCAGTACTTGAGATAGACGGTCTTGTAGTCCGTGTAAAATTCCAGCGCCGCCGGACCCTGCTCCTTGGGGCCAAAACTGGAATCCTTGGTTCCACCGAACGGAAGCTGATACTCGACGCCGGCGCTCGGCAGGTTCACTGTCACCAGGCCGGCGTCGATCTTCTGAAGATAGTCGAAGACCCGGGAGACGTTGGTCGTCTGGATTGATGCCGCCAACCCTAATGGAACTTCATTGGCAATCTTAAGGGCATCTTCGAAATCGCGGGCGCGCATCACCGCCAGCACCGGCCCGAACACTTCTTCCTGCGCCAGCCGCATGTTGCTGGTGACGCCGGCAAACACGGTGGGCTCCACGAAGTAGCCTTGGTCGTACTCTCCGCCCGCCAGCCGGTTCCCTCCACACAGCGGCGCGCCGCACTCCTGTTTCGCGATGTGGATGTAATCAAGGTCTGTTTGGAGCTGGGCGGCGTCGATCGCCGGTCCGATCTCGACGCCCGGCTTCATCCCGTCGCCGACGCGAAGATTTCGGGTCCGCTCCACCAGCGCCTCGACAAACCGGTCGTGGATGGTATCTTCGACAATCACCCGGCTGGTGGCGGTGCACTTCTGTCCGGTGGAAAAGAACGCCGCGTTGACGGTATTTTCCACCGCCAGGTTGAAGTCGGCATCGGCCAGCACAATGGTGGGGTTCTTGCCGCCCATTTCCAGTTGAATACGCAACCGCCGGCGCGACGCCCGCTCATGCAGCCAGTGCCCCACCGAACAGGAACCAGTGAACGAAATGGCTTTTAGCTCAGGGACGTCCACCAGCGCCTCGCCCAACGCGGCGCCCGAACCGGCGATGAAGTTCACCACGCCCTTGGGAATTCCCGCCTGGTGGCAGGCTTCCACAATGCGCCAGGCGCTCAACGGCGCGGCCGATGCGGGTTTCAAAATTACGGTGTTTCCGGCGATCAGCGCGGGGGCGAGCTTCCAGGCCGGAATCGCGCTGGGGAAGTTCCATGGCGTTACCAGTCCCACCACGCCCAGCGGCTTGCGGAAGGCGAACGTGTGCACGCGAACGCGCTCGGATGGCGTCAAAACACCACTCATCCGGGAGCCTTCGCCGGCGAAGTAGCGGAAGATGTTGATAGACCGGCGCACCTCGCCGCGCGATTCGGCCAGCGTCTTGCCCTCTTCGCGCGTCATGTCGGCCGCGAGTTGCTCCAGCCGCGCTTCGAGCAGATCTGCCACTTTGAACAGCAGATTGCCGCGCGCCGGCGCCGGCATGGCGGACCACTCCGGAAAGGCTGCCGCGGCGGCGGTGGCGGCCCTTGTCACGTCGGCCGGCGAGCCTTTGACGTGAAGCCCGGCTAGTTCGCTGATGCGCGCCGGGTTGCGGTTTTCAAACGTTTCTCCGCCCACCCACTCGCCGTTGATGTAGTTGTGAAATGTCTCCACCATCGGGATTCTTCCATCCAGCGCGGCAGCTAGAATTTTACCTGAGGCGCGGTGCGCGCGCCGGCATCGGCCTTGAAATAAGCATCGTTGCGCTGGAAGCCGAACAGCCCTGCCGCCAGGTTGGCCGGGAACAGCTCGATGCTGGTGTTGTACTTCTGCACCGCCTCATTGTACTTGCGGCGCTCAACGGCGATGCGATTTTCAGTCCCGGCAAGTTCGTCCTGCAGGTGCAGGAAGTTTTCGTTGGCCTTCAGGTTCGGGTAGTTTTCCACCACCACCAGCAGGCGTCCCAAAGCGCCGTCCAATTGGTTGTTCGCCGCGATTTTTTCCTGCGGGTTGCGGGCGCCCACCAATGCCGCGCGCGCGTTGGCCACCGCCTGAATGGCGCCTTCCTCGTGCTTGGCGAAGCCCTTCACCGTTTCCACCAGGTTCGGAATCAGGTCGGCGCGCCGTTGCATGGCGACGTCCACCTGTGCCCACTTGCCGTTGATGTCTTCGCGCGCCACCACCAGGTCGTTGCGCATTCCCATCATCCAACCGCCGAAAATCAGCGCGATGAGGACCAGAACTCCAATTACGATCAGGGCAACTTTCATCTCAAGGACCTACCTCTCCATGCGATCCACAAAATCAACGGCAACGTGAATCTGCTTTAGATAATTTTCAAACAGCGGAACTGCATCCACCTGCTTCAGCTTCAGCCTGCCTTCCCTCAAGTCCAGCAAAACGCCGAACGGAGCGGCGTCCAGGCCGCAGACAGCGTGCGCCTGCTCAATCAGTTCCCGTTTCTTGAGGCTTCCCGGTTGGTTCGCCAGCAGCAGGGAATGGCGAATGAGTACGCAAAACGTCGAGATCGAATCCATCATCAGCCGCAGCAGCAATTCCTTGTCGGAAAGAACGCCGCCGGCCTTCTGCCGCAGCCGGATCAGTTTCGCTCGCAACTCGTACTCTACTCGCGCGCGGTAGTAGGCGTTGTCGATCGCCAGGCCGGCCACCACGTCTTCGCCGTACAGCACGCGGCGCTGTTCGCGCATGTCGTGAAACTCGATGGGGAAGCAGTCGGTGGCGGTACGTACCTCCTCGGCGCTCAGCAGCAGCGGAGCGGGGTTGTTGCGCTCCCGCCACCAGCGGAAGATGGGTTCCGATTCGGCGATCTCGCGGGTGGTGATCTCGCGCAGAACGCAAAGGACGTTCAGGTCGGAGAACTTCCCGTGGTGGTCGCCGCTGGCCGCCGACCCGTAGAGAATGGCCGAAACCAACCGTTCCTGATAAGACTTCTTCAGCCGTCCGACCAGTTCGTCAAGGATGTCTGCCATATGGAGCCTACCAGTCGCTCGATGCGCCTCCGCCTCCCGAATCCCCGCCGCCGAATCCTCCAAAGCCGCCACCCGAGTCGTAGCCGCCGAAACCACCGCCGCCGCCACCCCAGCCGCGGCCGCCACGGCCCAGTAACCCGCCGAGGATCAGACCCGGCAGGAAGCCTCCGCCGCCTCCTCGATACCCACCGCCTCCCCGGCCGCCGGAAAGCCCGAAGAAGACCAGCAGGGCAATCCCGCCCAGGATCACCGGCCAAGGCAAGCTGCTACTGCCCGAGGGCGCTCTTCGCCGTCCCGCCAGCGGCTCGATTCGCACGCCCTTTTCTTTGGCGATGCGGTCGCCGATGGCCTGCGCAGCCACCATCAGCGCCTCACCGTAGCGGTTCTCCCGCAGTGCCGGGCGCATATCGCGGAGCAGTTCGCCCGCATAGCCGTCCGGTATGATCGGCTCCAGGCCATATCCCACTTCAAGACGGCTCCGGCGATCCCCGGTCACCAGCAAAAGCATGATGCCGGTGTCTTGCCCCTTCTTACCAACCCCCCACTTGCGAAACAGCGAGTTGGCTACGTCTTCCACCGGTTCGCCATCGAGCGTGGGAACCGTCACCAGCGCAATCTGTGCGCCAGTTGCCTGCTCCAGTTCGGCGCCGTAACGCTCCAACTGGCTACGCGAGGCCGCGTCGACAACACCGGAAAAATCACTCACGTATCCCTGCGGCTTCAGATTCGTGAGATCGAATGCAACAGCGACCCCCGCCAGCGCCGCAAGCGCCAGCAAGGACCGCATAACAGTCTTCATCAGATTGGCAATTTCAGTGTACTACGCGGGCTCTTTGAGGCACCGGAGAGCACCACGCCCGGCAGGGGTAGAGCCATTCAGCAGGCCAGATCCTCGCGCTCCAGCGTCAGGCCTTCCAGGTTACCAAGCACGGTGGCCGCCACACACTCGGGCCGGAAGAAACTCTGGGCGATCTGTTGGATTTGGCCGGCGGTTACGGCTTCAATGCTCTCCACCAGTTCGTCCAGACTGAAGAAACGGTCGAAGAACATCTCCTGCCGGGCAAGGTTGCCCATGCGGCTTGATGTCGATTCCAAGCCGAGCATCAGCGAGCCTTTCAGATAGTCCTTGGCGCGCCGCAACTCGTCTTCCGGGATCAGTTCGTTCTTGAGGATGCGCAACTCCCCCATCACCAGGTCCACCACTTTACGAACCGACTCGATCGACGTTCCGGCATAGATCAACAGGCAGCCCGTATCCCGGAAGAGGCTCAATTCCGAAAAGACGGAGTAGGCCAGGCCACGCTTTTCCCGGATGTTCTGGAATAGCCGTGAACTCATACCGCCGCCGAGCAGCGTATTCAGCGCATAGCAGGCGAAACGCAGATGGTGCGCCATCTCGTAGGAGGGTACCCCCAGGCACAAGTGCACCTGCTCCAGCGACTTCTTGTTCTTCAGAACGATGGCGGGGTGGGATACCGTCTGCCCGCGCTCGCGGACAAAGCCATTCACCGGCAGCGTATCAAACCGTTCGCGGGCAAGCTTTACCAGGGACTCGTGCTCCAGGTGGCCCGCGGCGGTGATCGAGATGTTGCCCGGGGCGTAGATCCGGGAAAAAAACTCGCGCAGCCGGTCCGCATTGAAGCTGCGGATCGTGTGCCGGGTCCCGAGAATGGGGCGTCCCAGCGGTTGGCCCTTCCAGAAGTTGCTGGTGAAGGTCTCATGCGCCAGGTACTCGGGGTTATCCTGCTCCATTTTCAGTTCTTCGAGAATGACGCCCTTTTCCTTCTCGATATCCTCCGCCTGGAACATGGGATTGAGCACCAGGTCCGATAGCACGTCAAAGGCTACGGGCAGGTGTTCGTCCAGCACCTTGGTGTTATAACTGACCAGTTCCTTGGAGGTGAAGGCGTCCAGGTTGCCGCCGATCGAATCCACGGAGCGGGCAATCTCCTCGGCCGAGCGTGCCGTTGTTCCCTTGAACAGCATGTGCTCGATGAAGTGCGAGATGCCGCTTTCCTCCGGCCGCTCCTGGCGGGAGCCGGTGCCGATCCAGATACCCACGGAAACCGAGCGCACGTGGGGCATCGTTTCGGTGAGTACCGGAATTCCGTTGGCAAGCCTTGTAAGAGCGATCTCGCGTGGTATCGTTGCAGTTTCCAGCATGGGGAGTGAACGGCAGACCCTTTAATTTTACCATTGGGCCCGGTTCCGGAGGCCCACAGGACAAGGCGGTGGCGGCGCGGCTGATAAAATCGAGGAAGATGGCACCGGAGTTAGTGGGTCTGGATCTGGCCGAACTGGAGGATCTTCTCGGCGCCGGAGAGCCTCGTTTTCGCGCCCGCCAGCTCTTTGAGGGAATCTACCGCCAGCGGGCCGTTTCTCCCCTGGAGATCTCCGGCCTGCCCATGGCTTTACGCCAGAGTCTGGCGGCCCATCCGGTGGGCCACCCGCAGTGCCAGTCCCGTTTCGAATCGGTGGATGGCACGCGGCGCTATCTGCTCGGACTCTCCGATGGCCGCACGATCGAATCGGTGCTGATGCCCGAACTACGGCGCGACACCATCTGCATTTCCAGCCAGGTGGGATGTCCGGTGAATTGCCGCTTCTGCCTCACGGCGCTGATGGGGTTGGAGCGGAACCTTACCGCTGGCGAGATTCTTGGCCAGGTGCTTTATGTACTGCGCGACAACGGTTTGCGGCCCGAGGATGGACGCGTCAACGTCGTGGTGATGGGTATGGGGGAGCCGTTGTTGAACCTGGCGAATGTGCTCAAGGCCACCCGGCTGCTTACCGATCCCGAAGGCATCGCGCTCTCGCCGCGGCGCATTACCGTCTCCACCTCCGGTGTGATTCCGAAAATCATCGAACTTGGCGAAGCCGAGGTGCGGCCGAAACTGGCCATCTCGCTGAACGCTTCCAACGAAGAGCAGCGCAGGGAGTTGATGCCGATTACCCGCAAGTATCATCTGAAGGAGTTGATCGAGGCCTGCCACCGCTATCCCCTGCGCCCGTGGGAACGGCTAACCTTCGAGTATGTCCTGCTGAAGGATGTCAACGATTCGGCGGCCGATGCCAAACGCGTCGTGCAACTGCTTGCGAACCTCAGGGCGACGGTCAACCTGATCGCGCTGAACCCCGGTCCTGGCATCGCATTCGATACGCCGGAGCCGGAGCGCATCCACTCTTTTCAGCAGATTGTACGCCGCGCCGTGCCCTGTTTTGTGCGCAAGCCGCGCGGACGCGATATCTATGCCGCCTGCGGTCAACTGAAGCGGATGTCGGGGGACACCGCGCTCGTTCCGCTGCGGTAATTGGGGTTTGGCACGGGCATCTGCGCCCCCACGGAGCGTCTCCACCCGGCGAGCCGGGCCCGCAACTCGCGGTTCTTGGCTGGAAGCGCGGCCGAAAGGTCCTGCTTCTCGCCAAGGTCTTCGGCCAGATTGTAGAGTTCGGTTCGGCCGTCTTCCAGGAACTCGAGCAGTTTAAAATCACCGGCCCGAATCGCGCTTACCGGCGTGGTGGTGGGGTAGTAGTGCGGAAAATGGAAGAACAGCGCATCGCGGTTCAACCTGGTTTGCGGCCGCCGCAGCAGATCCGTCAACGTAAGCCCGTCCAGCCCGCCTGTGTACTCGGGAGTTCCCCTCATACGGGCTGCGTCAAGCAGCGTCCGGAACAGGTCCATCGTGACGACCGGCTCCTTCGATACCGAGCCTGGCGTGGTTACTCCCGGCCAGCGCACCATCAGCGGTACCCGCACGCCGCCTTCGTAGAGCGAGCCCTTGCCTGACCGTAGCGGCGAGTTGTCGGTAACCGGCTCGTTGCGCCATGGATTGACGACGCCGCCATTGTCCGAGGCAAAGATCACCACCGTGCGATCCGTCATGCCATCTTCGTCGATTTTGCGCAGTACCCGGCCCACACTCTCGTCCAAGCTGGCCACCATGGCGGCGTACTTGAAGTTGGTGTGATGCATGCCCGGCTTCAGGCGAAGCTTGTAACGCTCCACCAGTGCCGGTTTGCCCTCCACCGGCGTGTGCACTGCGTAGTGCGCCAGGTAGAGAAAATAGGGCTGGCGGCCGGCCTTGTCCATCACCTTCAGCGCCTCGGTCGTCAACCGGTCGGTCAAATACTCGCCGGGATGGCCGAACTCCAGGTGCGGTACGTAGCGAAACTCGCCGCCATAGTTGCGAGTGCCGGTATAGGGGTAAAAGTAGGTCTGCGGAGCGCCCCAGAAGGTTCCACCGATGTTGACATCGAATCCCTGCGCCTCGGGGTAATAACCGGCCGTGCCCAGGTGCCACTTGCCGATCAGCGCATTCAGGTAGCCGCGCGCGCGCAGCGCGTCCGCCACGGTTACCTCTTCGAGCGGCAGGTCTTCCACCGTGGCCGGCGGAATGACTTTATTGGTGTTGGGAGGGTGAGCCGCGCTTTCCAGCCAGGTGGTCATGTGCAGGCGCGCCGGATGTTTGCCCGTCATCAGCGCCGCCCGCGTGGGACTGCACACCGGCGAAGCGGCGTAGGCATCGGTGAAGCGCACGCTTTCGCGGGCCAAACGATCGATGTTTGGCGTCTCCACCAGGTCTCCGCCGTAGCAGTTCAGGTCTGACCACCCGAAATCATCGGCCAGGACGAAGACAAGATTCAGCGGCTTGGGCGGCGGCCCCGCGCCGGCCAGCATTCCCGCCGCGGCTCCGGCCGCACATTGAACGAAGCTCCGTCTGTTCACTTTATTCGCTGGGCGCGGGTCCCACCGCTACGGCCTCGGCCGGGGAGTGGCATCGCCGTTGGTCAACTTCAAGGCCCACTTGAGCGCTTCCAGATACATGCGCTGTACCGTAGGATTGTCCCAGGCCTCCATGGTGTGGCCGAACGTTGAGTAGAACACACGTCCGTTTCCGTAATCGCGTACCCAGGTTACGGCGAAATCCTTGTCGGTGCGCTTAACGTTCTTCTTGGTCAAATCGATCTTGTTCTCATCCAGTCGTTGCAGCACCCTCACCCGGCTGCGCGAGAAATTGCGTGGCTGGTAGATCTCGTCGCGCAGGGTGATTTCGGCCGGGAAATGCGAAGTGGCGGGAAACGTTCGATCCTCCGTGATAACCGGCGCGTTGAAGATGCCCCAGGGGTGTCCGTCGAAGTAGCCGCCGATCATCTCGCCATATTCGGGCCACTTGTAGAACGTGTCGAGCGCGCTGTGAATACCGATGAAGCCCTTGCCGTCGTCGTGGATGAAAGAGAGCAGATCGGCTTTTTGCGAGTCATCCATATCCAGTTCGCCGGTGGTATAAAACACTACCGCGTCGAAGTAGTTCAGGTTCTTGGCGTTGGCATTGAGCTTCTTCTTGGTAAGCAGTTGCGAGTCCGTACGAATGTAGGTTTCATAGAGGCCGGTCTCGTGTCCCATGCGCTCGATGGTTGCCAGCGCGTGCGATGTCGAATCGTGCTGGAAGCCCTTTACCTCTCCGATGGCGAGCACCTTCTTCGGCGCCGCGGGCCGGTTGGACTGCGCCAGTAGCGCAATACTGCCGCTCATCAGCGCCAATCCAACAACGGATACCAATTTCATCTGTGTCTCCTCCGCAATTTGCCACAATCATCTCACAATCGCGCTGCGATAGAATCGCTCTGATGGTAAGTGCCTGTTCGCCGCCCGACGCCAAGCCGGAACGTCTGACCTCGCTCGACGTCTTCCGTGGAGCGACCATCGCGGCGATGATCCTGGTGAACAACCCTGGCGACGAGAGCCGCACCTTCGCTCCCCTGCTGCACGCAGCGTGGAGCGGCTGGACGTTCACCGACACCATCTTTCCCTCGTTTCTCTGGATCGCCGGCGTAGCCATGACCATCTCCTTCGGCCGCCGGCTGGAACGCGGCGACAGCCGCCGGAAGCTCTTCCTGCACGTGCTGAAGCGCTCGGTGATTCTCTATCTCATTGGCGTTTTCCTCGGCCTGGCCCCGGAGTTCCATTTCGCCACCGTTCGCGTGCTCGGCGTGCTGCAGCGGATCGCTATCTGCTACCTGGCGGCATCCGCCATCTTCCTGACGGCGAAGTTGCGCGGACAGATTCTGTGGTGTGCCGCCCTGCTTGGTATCTACTCGGTGGTGATGCTGCTCGTTCCGGTGCCGGGTGTGGGCGCGGGCAGCCTCACCCGGGAGGCGAACATGGAGCGCTACATCGACGGGCTCCTGCTTACGGGCCACATGTGGAGTCACACCCGCTACTGGGATCCGGAAGGGATCGTCAGCACTCTGCCGGCGATTTGCAGCATGTTGTTCGGAATCTTCACCGGCCACCTGCTGGCCAGCGGGCGCTCCAAACAGGAGAAGGCTGCCTGGCTGCTCAGTTCCGGTGTAGTGGGGTTGGCCATCGGCGCGTTCCTGGATAACTGGTTCATGCCCATCAACAAGAACCTGTGGACGGTGTCTTTCGCCGTCTTCATGGCCGGCATATCAGCCAGCGGTTTCGGCCTCTGCTACTGGCTGATCGACGTCAACGGATTCAAGCGGGGCTCAAAGCCGGCGGTCGTCTTCGGCATGAACGCCATTGCCAGTTACGTGCTGGCGGATTTTATTGCCGGGCCGCTCGACATGATCCAACTCGGCCACGGCAACGGCGTTTCCACCGCCCATGACGCGATCTTCCGCCTGTTCCAGTCGATTGTTCCAAGTGCGCAGTGGGCGTCGTTCGCATTCGCTCTCACGATTGCCGGGGCGGTCTACGTAGCCGCCTGGCTGCTGTATCGAAGGAAGATGTTCATCCGGATCTGAAATGCGTATCCCGCTGCTGGCACTCCTCGCCGCCTGTGCGATGGCGGCTTCCGAGCCGCGTACCGTTTTGTTGTGGCCCAATGGCGCTCCGGGCGCAGTGGGCGGCCAGGCGGCGGATAAACCTACGCTCACCATTTATCTGCCGGACCAGGCGAAGGCGGCAGGATCCGGTGTGATCATCTGCCCGGGGGGAGGCTACCACGCCCTGGCTATGGACCATGAAGGCGTCCGGGTGGCCGGGTGGTATCGCCGGCGCGGCGTGGCGGCGTTCGTCCTGAAGTACCGGCTGGGGCCCCGCTACCATCACCCCGCCATGCTGGACGATGCTCAGCGTTCCATTCGCTGGGTCCGCGCGCACGCTGCGGAATTCGGCATCTCCCCGGATAAGATCGGCATGATGGGCTTCTCCGCGGGAGCGCACCTGGCCTCCGTGGCCGGAACGCACTTCGATGAAGGAGATCCCTCCGCCGCCGGCCCGATCCGCCGCGCCAGTTCGCGGCCCGACTTTTTGGTGCTTTGCTATCCGGGCATCTCTTTCCTCACGCCCTACTCGGACCGGGGTGACCTAAAATATCTGCTTGGCGAAAATCCGGATCCAAGGCTCATGGAATTGCTTTCGAGCGAAAGGCACGTTACTGCCCGAACACCGCCCACGTTTCTGTTTCACACCGATAGCGATCCCCGAGTCTCAGCCGAACATAGCGTCCTGTTCTATCTTGCTTTACGAGCGCACAAGGTGCCGGCCGAACTTCACATCTACGAACAGGGCCGCCATGGCGTGGGGTTGGCGGAAGACGATCCGGTGCTCGGTTCCTGGCCTGCCCGTTTGCAAGACTGGTTGAGGGTTCACCGGATACTACCCGTCGATGAGCCGTCCGGTTTACGATAGGGCGGCGAGCGCCGGTATTGAGATCTGATATGCGTATCCTGCTTATTGCACTTGTGCCAGCGTTGCTGGTAGCGGCTTCCGAGCCGCGTACCGTTTTGTTGTGGCCCAATGGCGCTCCGGGCGCCGTGGGCGACCAGGCGGCCGATAAACCGACACTCACCATTTACCTGCCGGATAAGGCGAAGGCTGCCGGATCGGGAGTGATCATCTGTCCGGGAGGGGGTTACTCCGTCCTGGCCATGGATCACGAGGGCTTCCAGGTGGCCGATTGGTATAACCGGCGCGGCATGGCGGCATTCATCCTGAAGTACCGCCTCGGACCCCGCTACCATCACCCGGCCATGTTGAACGACGCCCAGCGTGCCATTCGCTGGGTCCGCGCACACGCCGCGGAGCTTGGCATTTCGGCGGACAGGATCGGCATCATGGGCTTCTCGGCCGGCGGGCATCTGGCCTCTTCAGCCGGAACACACTTCGATGAAGGCGAACCCTCCGCCGCCGACCCGGTCAACCGCGCCGGTTCGCGGCCGGACTTTCTGGTGCTCTGCTATCCGGTCATCTCCTTCACCACGCCCTACACGCACAAGGGCTCCATGAGGCATCTGCTCGGCGAGCACCCGGACCCGAAGCTGGTGGAGTTCCTTTCCAGTGAAAAGCAGGTTACGAACCGGACGCCGCCCACCTTCCTGTTCCACACCGACAGCGACACCGGAGTTCCGGCGGAAAATAGCGTCCTGTTTTATCTCGCCCTGCGGGCGCACAAAGTGCCGGCCGAACTTCATATATACGAACAGGGTCCGCACGGGGTGGGGCTGGCGCCTGGGAATCCGATTCTGGGAACCTGGCCTGCCCGGCTGGAGGACTGGCTGAAGATCCGGCACATACTACCCCGAGATGGGGCCTTCGGTTTGCGATAAGGCGGCAATCAGCAGTTCGCGGCGGCGGAGCGCGGCGTTAACAGCCGACTCGGTAGCGATCGAATAGACCGCCGTGGCGATCGCCGCATCGATCGCCATCACCACGAAAAACGCCGCCTCGGAATCAAACGCATAGCGCGCCAGAAATGCCAGCGCCACCGGAGTTCCCATAACCGGCAGTAACAACAACAGGTACGCCTGAACCCGCCCGGGGGCGGAAGTGCGCCACGATTGCACCGGATTCACCGGCCGGGGATAGTAGACGCTACCTAGATTTCCCATCGCCAACAGCAGCAACGCCAGCACAATAGCCACCGAGTAGGCTTCGGCAATCCGCATCCAACCGGCCGGCAATCCGGCCACTTGGCAGACAATAATGATGATGGTGATTTCGGCCATCACGAAAAACGCCGCGGTGATGTTCTTGGCGCGCAGCACGGTGCGGAACTCCAGCGGCGCCACGAAGTAAAGTTGGGCCGCGCCGCGGTCGAAGCCAAATGCGTTCCAGAAGCAGACCTCTCCCAGTAGCAGCAGGGAGTAAGCGCTCACTGAAACCAGATAGTTTTGCGCCAGGAAGTTGCCTTGCGAATGACCCCGGTGATAAGCCGCCGGCAGCCAGATGATCAGCCCGAAGGTGAAACCCATTAGAAACACCAGGCGAAAGCGTGGCGCTCTCGACAGGAATCGCAGTTCTTTTTCGATCAGCGCGCCGAGCGGGTCGGCGAACACCCGTGACGGCAGGCGGTAGAGGCTCTCTACCCAGCGCTCACCCGCGGTTCCATGCTGTAGCGGGACTCCGGGCCCTTCGGCGTCAAACTGGAGGCTCCGCTCGAACTGTCTGCGCCCGAACAGCCAGGCCGCGCCGGTCCACAGCCCCAGCCCCAGCAGGCTGAACGCCATCCGGTCGCCTGCCACCGTCCAGGCGGTCAGGGTCCACGGCCAGGGCGCGCCGGCAATCTGGTGCGCCACCTTTGCTGCCCCGGGCGGAAGCCCTAGCGATAGCACCAGTTGCGGCAACACGGCGATCGTGACCAGAATCAGCACACCCAGTTCCCGCGCGCCGCGCTTGCGGAACAGCCGCTGGAGAACGCCGCGCAGCCCGGCGGCCAGGCAAAGGTTGAACACCGTGAAGAGGCCAACACCGGCCAAGCCAAATTTGGACAGCGCCGGGTTGATCAGCGTTCCAGCGCTCAAACCGGCAAGCAGCAGGATAGTCTCAACGCCGGTGGTCACACGGAGCAGCAGCTCGATACGATAGAGCGCGTTGCGCGGAATCGGGTAGACCAGCAGGCGTTTGAGGTCGAGAGATGCTCCGGTGCTGGCCAGCATCAACGGCATCAGTTGCCAGTAGCCGATTATTCCGAGCAGGCCGTATCCCAGGTACTGTTTGATCCACGGTACGCTCTCCGGATTGGCGGTGATGAAAGCCACCGCCGTTGCCGCCCAGGTCCAGGCCAAATACCAGCAGGCGGTCAATACCAGTCCAATCACCCGGCCGGGGCCGCCCATCCTCGGAGAGTGGTTGAGAAGGGTCCGCCACTGCGCCCACAGGATGGTGCCCACCGGTCCGCCCGTCACAGCCAGTCCAGCACTTCGGCCGAACGGTCGCCGCCGATCACGCGTACAAAGGTATCCTCCAGGCTGGCCGATCCGGCGCGCAACTCCTGCATCGAACCCTCCAGCACCACCTTGCCTGCATTGAGGATCGCGACCCGGTCGCATAACCGCTCCACCACTTCGAGCACGTGCGATGTCAGAAAGACGGTAGCGCCGTGACGCACCTGTTCAAGCAGCAGTTCCTTCATCAGCCGTGCGCCCACCGCATCGACTCCTTCGAACGGCTCGTCCATCAGGAATAACTGCGGCCTGTGAATCAGCGCCGCCGCCATTGCCACTCTCTTTCGCATGCCCTTGGAGTAGCCGGCAATCAGCTTCTTTGGTTCGGCGTCCAACTCGAACAGGGCGATCAGTTCACTGGCGCGTTCGCGCGCGATCGGCCGCTCCAAGCCGTACATCCGGCCCACGAATTCCAGAAATTCCAGTCCGGTCAGGTGGTCGAACAGCAAGCTTTCGTCGGGAACCAGGCCGATGCGCCGCTTGATCTCCACCGCATGGTCCGGCATGGGAAGTCCCAGCAGAGAGATGGAACCGGAGGTGGGCGTAGCCAGCCCCATCAGCATCCGGATGGTGGTGGTTTTGCCGGCGCCGTTAGGTCCGAGAAAGCCGAAAAACGAACCCGGCAGCACTCTCAGATTCAAGCCATCCACCGCCGCCCTGGCGCCGTAGACTTTTCGCAGGTCGCAAAGTTCGATGGCTGGCGGCTGCATGCTCCCCACTATAATGCCCCAACTCCACCGTAAGCTGGTGGGAAATGTGGTGCTAAGACTTTTATTCGCTCCAGTCGATATAGAATGAGTGAACGTCTTCAGTGCCTCAAACACCGGCTACCGGGAGCGGGCATTACAAGCGCTTGATCGCCTGCCGCCCTTCTCGCCGATGTTGTCGCGCCTGTTGGCGGCGATGGCCCGCGAAGATGTGTCTTTCGCCCAGCTTGCGGGACTGATTGAGCACGATACGGTAATCGCCGCGCACCTGCTGCGAATTGTGAATTCGGCTGCCTATGGACACGTCCGCACGGTAGGTTCCATCCGGCATGCGCTTACTCTGATGGGGCTCAACAAGCTGCGCAATACGGTGTTTGGCCTCTCGATGTCACGCATGTGGCTGAGTGTACGCGCCGCCAGGGGTTGGAACGGGCGGGCGTTTAACCAGCACAGCGTGGCCACCGCGATCCTGGCCGACCAGTTAGCGACTACGGTTCCGGCAACGTACCCCGAAGGGGCCTTTGTCGCCGGCCTGCTGCACGACATCGGCAAACTGTTGATCGCCGTCGCATTGCCCGCTGAGTTCGCGCGTATCGACCGCCTGGTAATCAGCGAACCCGATTTCGTCGCCCGCGAGCGGGAGATCCTGGGATTGGATCACGCCGAGCTTTCGGCCGCAGCCCTGGCTCGCTGGAATCTTCCGGGAGAGGTCCAGCAGGCTGTGCGCGACCATCATCAGCCGGATCTGGCACTCTCCGGGCATGGCGAGCACGCTCTCTCGGCCATCGTTCACTTTGCCGATCGCCTCACCTACCGCCTCCAACCCGAATTGTCGCCGGTCACTGCCGATCAATCAGCCGGTGACGAGGCGGCGGTCTTCGAGGCTTTGGGCATCGCTGACCGCGCCGGTGAAATCATCGCCGGGTTTGAACAGGAATACTCGGCTCTTCGCAGCGGTATGTCCGAGCCCGTTCGAGCCACCGTGCCGGCTTAAGCCGGCAACCCGGCTACGTAGACCTGGGTTCGTCCGGTCCGGTCACTGGCGAAGGCGATATAACGCTCGTTGCTGGAGAACGAGGGATGCGGATGAGTCCACTGCGGGCCATAGACCGTATCCACGGTTTCCATCCAACTGAGCGCGGTCGATCCGCCTTCGCTTCGGGCGGCGGCGAAATCCTCAGCCAGCGCATAGCGGGAGTTTTTCCACTGGCTCCCCTGGTTGCTGGCCTCCGACAGGCAGACCAGTGCCGGCTCGCCGCTGTCCGCATCCACCAGAAAGATGCCCCTGTCCGGGTGGTTGGTATCGCACAGAATCCGCTTCCCGGCCCGATCCGGCGTAATGTGCCAGGCATTGAACGAAGCGATCAAACGGCGCTCCCGTGTTTGCCAGTCCATGCTCCACAACTGGCCGGGCCAGATCGTGTAGACGAGTTTGCCGGTCCGCCCGAGGAACGTCTCATGCACAATGAACTCGTCGTTGGTGTTTTCGAGCAGGCACTCCATGCCGGTGCCGTCACGGCGTACGCGGTGCATCCGCGGCGCCGGATCGCCGGAAAACTCTAACCACTCCGGCTCCAGCGGATGAAACTGCGGGTGGATCACGGTGCGCGGAAAGGGAATGATCCTCCACTCCCGGCCATCCGCTCTGCCAACGGCAATGCCTCGCGTGTCTCCCTGTTTGATGGCAGCCGCCAGCCACTCGCCTCCGGCGCCGGGTGAGCACTCGCCCAGTTGCGCGTTCTCAAATTCCACGATGCGCCTCTCTTCCAGCGTCTTTAGCGACATCTCCCAAATCGAGCCGCCGCGGACGAAGAAGACCCGCTCGCCGTCCAGTGCAATGGCGGGCGAAAACGGGTGAATCGGAGCACCATCGGTTAGTTGCCGCACCCTTCCCGGCGGGAAATCGGCCATGAACAGTTGCGGGCTGCCGCTGCGGTAGGAGGTGAACAGCAGTTGCCGGTTATCCGGTGTAAAAGAGCTTTGCAGAAAGTAGGTAGGATGGCTGATCGAGGGATACGACGTCATCTGCCATATCTGCGCTCCGGTCAGCTTGTCCCTGAATTCAACCGGTTTCTCATCCCACAACACCCCCTTACGATTTCCTCTCATGGAACCAGTCTACCGGCATGCCGCCACATGCTGTCTGAATCAGGCGAAAATGGAAGGGGGGGACAGGCGGGTTTTGCGCGAGCGACAGCACCTGATCATCGATGCCGATGACACGCTTTGGGAAAACAATATCTACTTCGAGCGGGCGTTCGAGGAGTTCTGCGGATTTCTGAACCACTCCACCCTGGTTCCCCAGGAAATCCGCGACGTGCTCGATGCGATCGAATTGGCGAATAATCACGTTAACGGCTATGGTTCGCTGAACTTCGGCCGCAATTTGCAGCAATGCTATCGCCGCCTGGTGGAGCGTGAGATCGCTCCCGGCGACATGGACGACGTGATGTCGTTCGCCACCAGGATCCTGGAGCAGCCGGTGGTGCTCATCGAAGGTGTGGCCGAAACGCTCCGCTACCTGGCTGCCCGGCATCACCTGGTGCTGTTTACCAAGGGCAGCCGCCAGGAGCAGCAGGACAAGATCAATCAATCCGGGCTTGGCGCGTTTTTCGCCCACACCGCTATCGTCAAGGAGAAGGATGCGGACGCCTACCGGGCGCTGGCCGCCGAACATCGGTTCGATCCGCGCCGCAGTTGGATGATCGGCAACTCACCCAAGTCCGATATCAATCCGGCGCTGGCCGCCGGCCTCAATGCCGTGTTCGTCCCCCACGCGCATACCTGGGTGCTGGAGCGTCAGGAGATCGTCCATTCGGGCCGCGGACAGTTGCTCCAGTTGGAACAGTTTCGCGACCTGTCGCGTCATTTCTGACCGCACCGGCCTGGCAACTACTGTTACGAGAATTTACGAATTCTCCAAACGCGATTTACATTCCCTTCTTACGCTGGGAGTGGAGGGACACGAAACCATGCGTTTTCAATGGTTCAAACTCGCTGCCATCCCGGCGCTCGCAGCCGGCATGGCGTTTGCTCAGACATCGCCTGCTCCGGTGAACCCGGAAGCCGGAATGGGCCGCGGACATTTTGCGCACAAGCGCGGTTTCCGGGGCGGCCGGATGGCCCAATATCTTGGGCTGACCGACGCCCAGAAACAACAGATGCGCTCCATCATGCAGGAGGCTGCACAATCGGCCAAACCGCTGCGGGCCCAACTTCGCCAGGATCGCCAGCAGATTCACGAGGCCGTCAAAGCCAATGACATCGGGCGCATCCAGACGCTTTCCACCACCGAAGGCCAGGTATTCGGGCAGTTAGCCGCCATTCGTTCCACGGCGTTTGCCAAGGTCTACAACACCGTACTGACGCCGGAGCAGCGCGTCAAGGCCGACCAGTTGCCGATGGGAATGCGCCAAATGCGGCCCAATCGCCAGCACCGAGGGGTGCCGAGTCCGCCCAACAGTTGAAACTCCGGGGCGTTTGCGGGGCGGCCGGCGCCACCGGCCGCTTTTTCCATCACAGGCATCAGCCATCAGCACTCGACAACGTTTACCGCCAGGCCACCGAGGGAAGTCTCCTTGTAGCGCCGCTGCATGTCCAGGCCGGTCTGATACATCGTCTTGATTACCTGGTCAAGATGAACGATGTGGCCGCCGGTTTCTCGCATGGCGATACGGCAGGCGTTGATGGCCTTTACCGCGCCAATGGCGTTGCGTTCGATACAGGGAATCTGCACCAGGCCGCCAATGGGATCGCACGTCATGCCGAGGTTGTGTTCCATGGCGATCTCAGCCGCGTGCTCACACTGTTCGTTGGTGCCTTCGAGCGCCGCCACCAGTCCGGCGGCGGCCATCGAACAGGCTACCCCGACTTCTCCCTGGCAGCCGACCTCGGCTCCTGAAATAGAAGCGTTTTCTTTGTACAAGACGCCGATCGCTCCGGCCGTCAGCAGATACCGGATGATGCCTTCGGCGCTTCCGAAAAGAAATCGCAGATAGTAAAGCCCGACGGCCGGGATAATGCCCGCCGCGCCATTGGTGGGCGCCGTGACCACGCGTCCGCCGGCGGCGTTCTCCTCATTTACGGCCATGGCGAAAGTGTTGACCCAGTCCACCACGGCCAGCGGATCGTGAACCTTGGATTGTTCCAGCTTTTCCCGGAGTCCGCTCGCGCGGCGGCGGACGTTCAGTCCTCCCGGCAGGATACCCCCGGTGTGCAGGCCGCGCTCGGCGGAAGCCTCCATGACGCCCCAGATCTTTCGTAGTCGATCGAAGATCTCCGGTTCGCCGCGCCAGCTCTTCTCGTTTTCGATCATCAGGCGCCAGATGGGGAGTTGGTGGCGGCATCCCTGCTCAAGCAGTTCGGCGCAACTACTGAATGGATAGGCAACGGAGGCGCGCTCGGATGGGGCCGAAGTCTGCTCGGCGCGCCGGATGAAGCCTCCGCCGATGGAGTAATAAACCTCGCTCCGCAAAGGATTCATCGACGAGTCAAAGGCGCCGAACCGCATGCCGTTGGGGTGCGCCGGGAGAGTGAGATCCGCGTGAAAGATGAGGTCGCGCTCCTCGACAAACGGGACCTCGTGAGGTCCGCGCAGAACCAACCGGCCAGAGGAGCGGACGCTGCCGGCTAGCGCTTGAAGGTAACCGGGTACGATCGTTTCGGGATCTTCTCCACTCAATCCGGCGAGAACGGCCTGATCCGTGGCGTGGCCCCTGCCGGTTAACGCCAGAGAGCCGTAGAGTTCCACGCGCACGAAAGCCACCTGTGGGAGTAAACCGTCGTCCTGAAGCCGGACAACGTGATCTCGCGCGGCGCGCATGGGGCCAACCGTATGGGAACTGGATGGCCCAATGCCGATCTTGAACAGCTCGAAAACTGAAGTCTTCACGACTCTTCAGCTTAGCCCGGCGCCGCCGGTCAATCGGAAACGCGGTGGAAATGGACGGCGTCGGCAAACACCTGGCCTTTCGATCCATCAGCGAGGATTTCGACGTACCCGTCGCCGCCCTCGGAGAAGCTGAACGTGCCAAGCACTCGGGACCGGTCCGGATTCATCCGAATCGTCTGAAGGCCGGCGCGGCTGCGAACCTTTACCAGGAAAGCGGCGCCGGGTTGAAAGGGCGTCTCCGCGGCCAGAGAAACCTCGTACGTTCCGGCTCGCAGATCCGGCGTGAAGCGGGCAAACTGACCGCTTTCGGCGCGTCCGCCGTTGGTGCGGTAGCCGCCGCCGAACCCTTTCTGTGTCCACCGGTAGAAACGAGGCGTCAGCCAGAAGCCGGGTGTGGCATAGAATTGGGAGCCGCCGTCATCCACGGTGATGTCAGCGGGTGGGCGTGATTGTTTGACTTCGAGCACCACACGGAACTGTTGAGGCGAGTTGAGGCAACCTGCGCAGCCCACCGTCACGGTCGCAGGGTAATAGCCGGGGGTAAGACGCTTCGGGTTGGCACGAATCGCGATACGTTGCCGGGGGGCCTTCTCTTCGAGAGCGGCATCCAGCCATCCCGAACCGCCTTCGTATCGAATCCTGGGAGCGTCGAGCGTGGCCAGGGCGCCGCCTCCCGCGTTCACCGCCAGAATTTCTCGTATCCGGGCCACGTCTTCCCCCAGGCGGGCTACCATCCGGATGGTGTGCGGGTCGAGAGATGGAGGAATTCCGTAAGAGTCGCGCGCTTCCACGGTACGCTCGACAAATCCCGGCTCCTCCCGCGCTTGAAGCGCCAGGGAAGGCCGGGTGAGCGGCGCGCCGTCAATGGTAATCAACTGTGTGGAAGCCGTCCGGTCGACACCGTCCCAGATGGTCAAGGTGACGGGATAGATTCCAGGCCGCGCAAAGGTATGCGCCGGATTCGGCTCGAGCGAGAAGCCGCCGTCTCCAAAGGTCCAGGAGGTGACCAAACGAACGCCCCAGCGGCCCTGGCGCGAGCCGCCGCTTGAGAAGTGAACCGTATCTCCGGTCCGCGCCGGACTCAACGGAGCCATGGCCGCGCGAATCTCTCCGGCGGTGGCGCGTTCCTGCTCGCAAAGTTGCCAGAAGAGGATCCACGGATCGAGCAGCATGGCGTTGGATGCGCCGGGCGCGCGAACCTTGAAAACGAAGTGCGAATGCTCATGGCTGCCCACCCAGACACCGGCCGCGGCAGCGTAATGGGCGCCGGCGGGGATGGGCCGATGTTCGGGAACCAGCAGCGATGCGATGTGGTGAACCTGCAGTGTCCATTGCCCGCCGTCCGGCCAGGTGTGAAAGCCGCGCCAGCGATTGTTGTTGTCACCCGCTGCAAGGCTGTTGAACAGGTAGTGGTCTTCAATATCGACCGGCGCCCAGAGCGGGCTTCCCATCGGCATGTTCAGATCGAGGCCGGCGTGGCACTCGGCGCCCTCAAACGCTCCAAAGTAGGGATCGTCCCCGTTGTAACAGGAGGCAATATCGAGGAACGGCTGTTTCATCGGATACCACGGGTGCAGCGGCCGGGGAGTCACCGCATCGAGAAGATCGTTGGCCGCAAAGCGCGCCTGGTTGGACATGGCGCATCCGGCTACACCTCCATGGTCATCGCTCATCAGCGACAGTGCGTCCCGGACCGCGTCCAACCAGAGGCGCATACCGTTGATCACGTAGGGGACGGCAAAGGTTTCCTGGGAGCCGACATATCGCACCAGGTCGAGCGGATGCCCGTCGACGCGCACACGGGCGCGCATTTCGTAAAGGGTGCCGCCATCCCGCTGCTTGGCGCGAAGTTGCCGAAGATTCGTCAACAAAACGCGGGCCGAGGTCTCTTCGAGCACCAGCGTGCGCACCTGGCCGTTGCGGAGCCGGAAGCGAACCGTGTCCCCGCGGTTCATCTCGAACCCGGATACTGTATCGCGGGCGGCCAGAGTGAGATCGGCGGCCGGAAGCAGGAAGCTCGCGGCCGCCAGCAGGAGTAACGTTCGGCTCGGCATAGTGTTCGTCCGAGTTCCAGAATAACCGGAGCGTAAAGCCAATGCGGCCGCTCCCGGTTTCCCGGAAGCGGCCGCATTGGCTTCGTTCTGTTCGTGGACGATTAGTAGTCCATCTCGGGGCCGTGACCGCCCGGAGCCGGGGCGGCCGGCTTCTTCTCGGGGATCTCGGCGATCATCGCTTCGGTGGTCAGCATCAGGGCGCTGATCGAAGCGGCGTTCTGCAGGGCCGAGCGGGTCACCTTGGCCGGGTCGATGACGCCCTGGGCAACCAGGTCGCCGTACTCGGAGGTGGCGGCGTTGAAGCCGAAGTTTGTGTTCTCGTTCGTGCGGACCTTCTCGGTCACGATGGCGCCTTCGAAGCCGGCGTTGCCGACGATCTGGCGCAGCGGCTCTTCGGAGGCACGCTTCACGATATCGACACCGATCTGCTCGTCACCGCCCAGCTTCAGGCCGGACAGCGCCAGGCCGGCGCGCAGCATGGCCACGCCACCGCCGGGAACGATGCCCTCTTCCACCGCGGCGCGGGTAGCGTGCAGCGCATCCTCGACGCGAGCCTTCTTCTCCTTCATTTCGGTCTCGGTAGCAGCGCCCACCTTGATTACCGCGACACCGCCGGCCAGTTTCGCCAGCCGCTCCTGCAGTTTCTCGCGATCGTAATCCGAGGTGGTTTCTTCGATCTGCGCGCGGAGTTGCTTGATCCGGCCTTCGATGGACTTCTGAGTTCCCGATCCGTCGATGATGGTGGTGTTGTCTTTGTCAATCACCACACGCTTGGCACGGCCGAGGTCGTCCAGGCGAACGCCTTCCAGCTTGATGCCGGTCTCTTCCATGATGGCCTTGCCGCCGGTGAGGATACCGATATCCTCGAGCATTGCCTTGCGGCGGTCGCCGAAGCCGGGAGCCTTCACGGCAGCGGCGTTGAGAGTGCCGCGCAACTTGTTCACCACCAGGGTGGCCAGGGCCTCGCCTTCCACTTCCTCGGCGATGATCAGCAGCGGGCGGCCGGCGCGGGCAATCTGCTCGAGCAGCGGCAGCAGGTCCTTCATGTTGCTGATCTTCTTCTCGTGGATCAGGATGTAGGGATCTTCGAGAACCGTCTCCATCCGGTCCGGGTCGGTGATGAAGTAGGGGGAGAGATAGCCGCGATCAAACTGCATGCCTTCGACGGTCTGCAGTTCGGTAGCCATCGTCTTGGACTCTTCGACGGTGATAACGCCGTCCTTGCCCACCTTCGCCATCGCTTCGGCGATCGTCTTGCCAATCGTCTCATCGCCGTTGGCCGAGATGGTGCCAACCTGGGCGATCATGTCACCGGAGACCGGCTTTGAGAACTTCTGCACTTCGGCAACCACGGTCTCTACCGCGCGTTCGATACCGCGCTTGAGGGCCATCGGATTGGCGCCGGCGGCAACTGACTTTACGCCTTCCCGATAAATCGACTGGGCCAGGATGGTAGCCGTGGTGGTGCCGTCACCGGCGATGTCGCTGGTCTTCGATGCAACCTCGCGAACCATCTGCGCGCCCATGTTTTCGAGCGGGTCCTTCAGCTCGATTTCCTTGGCTACCGTGACTCCGTCCTTGGTGATCGTCGGGCCGCCAAACTTCTTTTCCAGTACGACGTTGCGGCCCTTGGGGCCGAGGGTGACCTTTACCGCGTCGGCAAGCTGGTTCACGCCGCGCAGGATCGCCTGACGCGAATTCTCACTGTAAACAATTTGCTTTGCTGCCATGTTCTCAATTCCTCCTGGTTACTTCTTGCTCTCGAGGACGGCCAGCACTTCATCCTCGCGCATGATCAGATATTCTTCGTTGTCCAGCTTGATATCACTGCCCGAGTACTTGCCGAACAGGATGCGGTCACCCGGTTGCACATCGAGCGGGATCAGTTTCCCGTCGTCGCCCCGTTTGCCCTTGCCCACGGCCACAACTTCGCCTTCCTGGGGCTTTTCCTTTGCCGAGTCGGGAACGATGATGCTTCCGACTTTCTGTTCCTGATCTTCGATTCTCTTTACGACGATCCGGTCATAAAGTGGTCGAATGTTCATGAGCGTACCTACCTCCAATGAATTCTGAGTTGTCGATGCTAGAACTTGAGATTTGGCTCTCAAACGAGCCCGCCGTCCACTTCATCTCACCGAACCCGGCGCGCGGACTGTCGGCGGCGCTGTTTCCAAACCCGCTGTCCATTATTAGCACACTTGCTCGAAGAGTGACAAGGGAACGGCGTAAGTCGATAACATCACGACGTTTCTTTAACATTAAAAATTATTAATCAATGAAAACAAGTATTGACGATGACCGCCGCGCCTGCCTCCCACCGGCTGCGCGCATTGGCTAAACTGGGAGACGAGATGCGGCGAACTCGCCGGCTCCTGCTCGCTGCAATCCTACTGTTGCTGGTTGCCGTCGGAGCCTCTTATCACATCCGCAGGCAGTACTTGAGGGCACACCAGGTTGTCCGGCCGAAGACCTTGCCCGCCGGCGTTCTGGCTACCGCCGAGGAAGGCTGGCAGTATTCGCGAACGGATAGCCAAACGGGAAAACCCATCGTTGAAGTCAAGGCGCGCAGCTTTGAGCAGATTCAGGATCCACCCGAAACGCGGTTGGAACAGGTGGAACTGCGCCTGTATGATAAAGACGCCGCCAGGTTCAATGAGGTCAAATGCGCCAAGGCCGTCTTCCGGGACACCGACAAACGGCTCTACTCGGAGGGGGACGTCGAGATCCGGATGCGGATTCCGGCCGAAGGGCCCGTCAGCGGCCGTTTGTTGGCCATCCAGTCTTCCGGGGTGACGTTTGACACCGGCTCCGGGAAGGCCTCTACCGATCGGCCGGCGAGTTTCACCTTTGAGGGTGGCGACGGCAAGGGCGTCGGCGCGGAATATGACCCTACCCAGCACGTTTTGCACCTGAAAAGCGCGGTGGAGCTGAACTGGCGTCCGGTGGGTCCGCGGGCCAAGGTGATGAAGGTCGAAACCGGAGAATTGTACTACCGGGAAGTGGAGTCGAGGATCTTCCTTGCCCCGTGGTCGCGGTTGAACAGGGGCACGCTCAATGTGGAAGGAGGCAATGCGGTGGTGACTCTGGAAGGAGACACCATTCGCACCGTTGATGCCAGCAATGCCAGCGGCACCGATACCTATCCCACCCGTTCGGTGGATTTTCGAGCCCAACGGATCTTTCTCACCATGGACGACGATGGCGTAGCCAGGCAGTTGACGGCCGAACGGGAAGCGCACATCGTCTCCCACAGCGTATCCGGCGATACCTCGGTCGAGGGAGACAAGGTTGACCTCGATTTCAAGACCGATTCGGGAGAGAGCGAGTTGACCCAGGCGCTGGCTCAAGGGCATGCCGTAGTGAATTCCAAACCGGTGGCATCAAAAGGGAAAGCCGCGCCGGAGACACGCATCATGCGCAGCGAAGCCATCTTCCTCGCGATGCGCCCTGGGGGACATGAGTTGTTACGTGCCGCCACCATGCGTCCTGGCGATGTCGAGTTCGTTCCGAACGCGCCCGGGCAGCGGCGCCGGCTGATACGCGGCGAGCGGTTGACGCTCGACTATGCGGCCAGAAACCGCATCGAGAAGTTCCATGCCACCAAGGCCTCAACCCGCACCGATCCGGCGCCGCCCGCCAAGCCGCTCAAACCCGGCCAGCCGCCGGAGCCGCCGGTGTTGACCTGGAGCGACGAATTCCTGGCGCGGGTTCGCCCGGAGACCGGGCAACTCGACACCATCGACCAGACGGGTAATTTCCGTTACCAGGCAGGAACTCGTCACGCTACGGCACATAGCGCCACGCTGGATTCGCCCCGCAACCTGATCACGCTGGTAACCGCCGCGCGCCTGTGGGATCCATCCGGTTCCACCACTGCCGACCGCATTGAGCTGGATCAGAAAAGCGGCGACTTCGTGGCGGTTGGGAAAGTCACCTCGACACGGCAACCGGAGGCCTCCGGTGGCGCCGGCACGCCGATGCTCGACCGCGGGAAGGTGATGCAGGCTCAGGCCGACCGGATGACGTCACGGCGCGATCACACCTTGATTACCTACGACGGCAATGCCATCCTGTGGCAGGAGAGCAACCGCATCCAGGCCGATCGCGTTGAGATCGACCGTTCATCGGCGGCCCTGATCGCCCACGGGCATGTCATTACGCGGCTGGTGGACAACTCGCGCGCGCCGGCGGGAAAGAAACCGGAGACGGCCGTGTTCACCGTGGCGCAGGCGCCGGACATGGAATACAGCGACAAGCAGAAGACGGCTCACTATACAGGCGGCGTCATACTGGTGCGGCCCGGCATGAACATCCGTTCCCAAGAACTGACGGCATATCTCAAGCAGGATGACAAGGGCTCCAGCCTTGATAAGGCCATTGGAGACGGTGATGTACGGATTGTACAGAGCCTCTCGGACCGGACGCGGACTGGAACCGCACAACATGCCGAGTATTACGTGGCGGAGGACAAGGTGATTCTCGAGGGGGGGCGTCCGCTGTTGGTAGACAGTGTTCGCGGCCGGACCGAGGGCAACCGTCTGACCTACTTCGCCAGCAATGAGCGCCTGTTGGTGGAGAGTCCGCCCACCGCGCCTTCGGTCAGCACGCTGCATAGGAAAAAAAAGGCAAATAGCCGCTGATGCGCGTACTCCAGACATCGGAAATCTCCAAGTCCTACAACCGTCGCAAGGTGGTCGATGATATTTCGCTCTCGGTGGAGCAGGGCGAGGTAGTGGGTCTGCTCGGCCCTAACGGCGCCGGCAAGACCACGTCGTTTTACATGATTGTCGGCCTTATCAGCCCGGATTCCGGGCGTGTGATGATGGACGGCGACGATATTACGCTGCTTCCCATGTACAAGCGGGCGCGTATCGGGATTAGCTATCTGCCGCAGGAGCCCTCGATCTTTCGCAAGCTGTCGGTGGAAGACAACCTGATGGCGATCCTCGAGACGCGTCCGCTGCGTGGAGACGAACGCCGGACGCGCATGAACCGCCTGCTGGAGCAGTTGGGCCTGGAAAAGGTCCGCAAGAGCCGCGGTTACATGCTTTCCGGTGGCGAACGCCGGCGGGTGGAGATTGCCCGCTCACTGGTGATTGAGCCCAGTTTCCTGCTGCTGGATGAGCCGTTTTCCGGCATTGACCCGATCCAGGTAATGGAGCTGCAGCGCATCATCTTTGACCTGAAGCGCTCCGGCATCGGCATCCTGGTGACCGACCACAACGTGCGCGAAACGCTGGCGGTGACCGACCGCGCCTATATCATCAATAACGGGCGCATCTTCCGCGCCGGCAGTCCCGAGGCGCTGCGCCGCGATCCCGAGGTGAAACGGATCTATCTAGGTGAGACCTTTGACGCGGGTTACAATCCCACCGGCTGATTGCCTGCCGGCCGCGAGCCAGGACGCGATGTAGACCAACGCAGCCACACCCAGCAGCCACTGAAAGCCGATCAGCATGGAAGTCGCCTCGGAAAGCCCGCCCAGAATTGCACCGGCGGTATTATAGGCGAGTGACTGTTCGGGCCGCGGCGCCCGGCTGAACAACCGCGCGAAGATCACCCCGGCCGACAGGATGGGTAGCGTCACCAAGGTTCCGGCGGCCACTCCCTGGACGGCAATAGGCAACCCCAGGAAGACATCGAGCGGCGTGACCATGTTCGCTACCAGCGCCGCCAGCAGAACCAGGTAGTACGGGGTGAGGCTTGGCGGCCGCCGGCGGAGTACCCAATAGTTGGCTCCCAGAATCATCACCAGCACCGCGCAGAACACCACCGCGTTCACCGTCCACGTGCTGCCGAAGATGAGCGCCATGTGGACCACGGCTTTGGTTTCGAGCAGCATGAACCCGGCTCCCAGCAGCAGCATGCTCAGATTCAGCCGGGTGGCGGTGTGGGGCGTGGTGCGCCAGCCAAATAGCCAGAGCATCGCCAGGGAAGCCAGTGCGAGGACCAGCATGCCACGCCAGGAAAGTGACGGAATCATCGGCTTACGCAGATACAGGAACGGCCAGGAGTCGCTGGCGGCCTTCAGATCGGCCGGTATCTCCACCTTCGCCGGACTGAACCGTACCTGCCGGGCGGCGGGCGGCAGCGTAAAGCCGTCCGGGGTCGCGGGAGACGGCGCCGTGTCGGAGCGCAGCAGATAGGCCGGGTGGCGCTGGAATTCGCCGTCGATGACGGTGGCGCGGCGGCCGGCGAACAAGGCGGTAAATCCTTCGGCCTTCTGGTTGGCGCTCACCCGGTCGCGATATGGCATGGTCAACACCAGCGGAGGCTGTCCGAAGACGCCGGCCAGCGTTTTTGATAGCCGTGAGACGATCCAGCCCTGGCGGAAGTAGTTGTACATGACGAACATCCCGTCCGGCTTCAACACCCGGTGGACATCGGCCATCGACTCCCGGGTGAACAGGAAGCTCTCCAGCCGGATATTGCTGACGCTGGAATGCAGCACCAGCGAGTCAATCAAGGCAAAGACCACCAGGTCGTACTTGCGGCTGGTCGCGCGCAAGAAGTTACGGCCGTCACCGAGATGAACCGTGACACGCGGGTCCTGGTAGGGAAGGTCGGGATTCTCGCGCCGGCCGATATCCCGAATCACCGGATCTATTTCCACGGCGTCAATTTGGGCATCCGGCGCGCCCCACTGGATCGCCCGGCTCACGTCGTTCCCCGAGCCGGCGCCGATGATGAGAATGTCGCGAAAAGCCCTGCCGCCACTGTCACGGTTCAGCAGATAAGGAAGCGCGTACGCCGGTGAAGGGTCCGAGCGGCTGATCATATTCTGGTGCCCCAACAGGTTCACGACGATAGTGCGGCTGAGGGGCGAGTAGTTGATCCGGTAGTAGGGCGACCAGAACTCCTCGGCATAATTCGAGCGAATAACACCCAGCGAGTAGTACTGGGGCAACTCCAGCAGCACCGGCGCAGCTAGCGCCAGGCCCACCGCCCACCAGCGCCGCGGCGACTGGCCCAAGAGCAGGTAGGCGAGCCCGGCGGCGATGAAGGCGAACCACCAGACCGGTGAGAGCCACCAGGAGAAAGCATTGAAGATCAGAATCCCGGCCAGGCTACCGGCAATGTTCACCATGTATGCCTGGACGGCGTTGGGAATGGCGGCGAAACGGCGCCCGATTACCTGCCCAGGTCCGATCATCACGGCCGCGATCAGGACGAAAAATACCCCGGCCACCAGTTCCATGGGGACGATGAAGGAGGCGACATCATGGAGCTTCACTTCAGTCCCGAAGAAGACGACCTGCGGAGAGAAGGCATTCTTGCCGACATCGAGAATGTCCTGCAATGCCAGGCGGACCGTCTCCATGGCCGCGGCGGCAATCATCGAGACGGCCAGCAGCACGGGGGTAGAGACGAGGTAATCGCGGGCGCCGCGCGCCGCCAGGCAGCCGAGTGAGAGACCAAGAAAGGAGGCCAGCAGGACGGTATTGGTGAAGAACGTAAGAAATAAGACCTGCGCCGGAAACCAGCGGATAAACGCCAGTTCCATGAACAAAAACAGCAGGCTGGCCAGGAAGAGGTCCCGCTTGGCGGCCGCTACCGGACCGTTAGGAAACGAGGGATCGATCACGCTTTTTCGATGATAGCGTAGTCACCCGGCGCACCCGCTTGGAGTTCGGACTCATCCGGTGGTGGGTTACTGATTGGCGTCAACCCGTAGCGAAAGCCGTTCGCTCAGCTCAAGAAACCGGCTCACCCACTGTTGGGCGGCCTGGTCTCCGGCCTGCGCCTGGCCGAGCCTGGCAGGGTAAACATCGTTCAGCAGGCGATAGCAGACGTTCTGAACGGTCCACAAACTGACCGAAAAGGGCAGGAACGGAAGCAGGCCGGCGGCGCCGGCAAGAGTTCGAAGCGCTTCGTCATTGGCCGGATCGGCGGCCAGTTGCCTGGCCATCCGCTCCATGCTGCGCCGAAGCGTGAATTCGAGTGTCGTCGCATCCAGTTCCACGCTGCCCACCGACACCTGCTCGAGCAGGCTGCGCACCCGGGTCAGGTCGATCTTGTCCGCTGAAAAAGCCCGCCGGAGGTAGCCGTTTAAGGCAAACTCAGCGGTGGTGCGAAAGACCTTCGGAAGAGGCGTGCCCAGACCCGCCAGGAAGCGCATGAACGGGGCATGGTGTTCGTAGAGTTGGCGAAAGGCGTTTTCCGCCTCCCCCAGCGTGTCGTCCAGAATCATATCGATGATGGATCGCTGCTCGTCGTGAAACAGCGAATGTAATGAGTAGATGTTGCTGCCGAAGCCGCCATCGAGCAGACGAATGACGCCGGGCGCGTCGGCGCGTGAAAACGCCTCGGTGATGGAGCGGGCAAGCGTCTGGTAGGCCTGCTCCCCGCGGAACGGGCGTACCCCGCCGCTCACGTTGTGATCGCCAAAGTGGAGCACGCCGTAAGCCAGCGTGCCGGCCTCGCCGGTGATGTCCGAGGTGAGTTTGACTCGGCCCAGGTTGAGCTTCAGGCGGCCGGAGTCGATTGCCTGATGGTCCTGGCGCTCGCTCCGGTAACAGTAGATCTGGGCTTCGTCCGGATAGGGTTTGAACATTGCGCTGATGGCATAGTGCGCGCCGACTTCGATCAGATCCACCATGCCGGGTTTGACGAACTTATTCCAAACGCCGGCGCCATCGCCATACTCGGAGATGTTGCTGCGGGCCTCGCGAAGCCGGTCGACGAAGTCCGCTTCAAAAGGGTGCGAGAACAACTTCTCCGCCAACTGGATCACGCGGCCGGCATACTGAAGCACCTGCACGGTTTCAATGCCGCTCAACTCGTCGAAGAACCAGCCGCAACTGGTGTACATCAGCATGGCGTGGCGCTGCAATTCCATCAGCTTCCAGATGGTCACCTGCCCTTCCGGTGACGGATCCCCTTTGGCGTGTGCCCCCAGGAATGCTGCGCGGGTCCGGGCGCCGCGTTCAAGCATCACCTGGATGTAGTCGTCGCGCGACGCCCAGGGGTCGTCGAGCAATTCCGCCGCGGCTTGCTCGTAGCGCGGGGCGATCGCGTCGCGAAGCCAGTCCATCGCATTGCGCAGTGGCGTGCGCCAATGTTGATTCCAACTCGGACGCGAACCGCTGTTGCAACCACAGTGCTCGCGCCAGCGGGCAACGCCGTGGACGCAACTCCAGGCAGAGTTTTCAAATATCTCTACTTCATGCGTCGGCGGGTGCAGCTTGAGAAACTCGGCGTAGTTGGTTACACGCGCCAGGCCGTTCGATTCGATGTAATTCAGCGCATAGGCCAGAGCCATCTCCCCGTGACGGTGATGGTGGCCGTAGGTCTCTCCGTCGGTGGCGATGTGAGCCAGTTGGGGCCAGGTACGGCTATCGTCGAAGATGCCGAGCAGGCGGGCGGCGAACCGTTCTCCGTTCTCCAGCAGGCGCTCGAATGCGACGGCCCGGGAGACGGGGCCGTCATAGAAGAACACGTCGATGTGGCGGCGGCCGGGCAGGCGAATGCGGTAAGGGCGGGACGGGTCGATGTGCGAGCCGCTGACATCCCTCCAGGTTCGAATTCCGGAATGGCGAACGCGGGACGCCTGGTTCTGCGCCAGGATCGTGAAGCGCACTCCTTCGGCGGCCATGATGCCCAGCGTCTCCAAATCGACAGCCGTCTCGGGTAGCCACATCCCTTCGGCCTCACGGCCGAAATGACGGCGGAAGTCCGCCAATCCCCAGCGAATCTGGGTGACCTTGTCCCGCCGGCTGGCCAGCGGCATGATCATGTGATTGTAAGCCTGGGCCAGGGCCGACCCGTGGCCACGAAAGCGCTTGCGGCTTTCCCGGTCCGCTGCGAGAACCGCCTGGTATACGCCGGGCGCCTTGGCCTCCATCCACGACAGCAGTGTCGGCCCGAAGTTGAAGCTGATCCAGGAGTAGTTGTTGATGATCCGGCGAATTTGGCCATTGGGATCAAGTATCCGCGTGGCGGAGTTGGGAGCATAACATTCGGCGGCGATTCGTTCATTCCAATCGTGATACGGATAGGCCGAATCCTGAAGCTCGATGGCTTCGAGCCACGGGTTCTCTCGAGGCGGCTGATAAAAATGGCTGTGTATGCAGATATAACGCATGAGCTTTCGTTTTGCGGTCACGTGCCGGGCGCGCGGGTATTTCCCATTGTGCCGCTTTCCCGGAACCGCTGCCATGGCTGCCTCCTTAGAGATGGTTCACTTAGTTTGGGAGGCTGGCTAGCCTTACTGCTAGGACTTTTTCACCTAACTTTAACGTAAGAAATCACTTGACCCGGCATCCGGACTACGGCAAGATTTAAGGGTAACTGTGAACGATCAACGCCGAAACCAACGATTCGATCTCCGCCTGCCGGTTCAACTGGTCCGCAGCGGATCCCGCCCGCTGTCGGGCGCCGGCGAGACGCGCAATCTCAGCTCCTCGGGCGTCCTGTTCAGCGGCGCGGCGGACGTAGCCATCGGACAACCGGTTGAGTACACGATCGGTTTGCCCACTGGCAGCATGGCGAATGAACTTCATTTGCGTTGCGTTGGCAAAGTAGTCCGGCGTGAACAAAACGCCTGGGCGATGACGATGGATCGCTACGAATTCATTCGCAGCGCCTGATCGAACCGCCTGGCGATAGTCTGTTCGCACCGCACTTGTTTTTCTCCCCGGCTCACGCTAACCTAGCAAAGAAAAGGCGAAATATGAACCTTTCCTTTGGTTTTCCCGATCCGCCCGAAGCAGTGTCGCTGACGCGGCGGAGCGGTCTTGAATCGGCCCTGGCGCGCTTTGAGCAGGCCATGGCCGATCCGGACTCGCCAATTCGCGCCATCCGGCGCCAACCCGCGCGGGAAGGCGAATTCGTGCCCATCCCCGGGAGTGTAGACCCGGTGCTGGCGCAGACGTTGAAAGATCGTGGAATCGAACGTCTGTATACCCACCAGGCCGATGTGTTTCAGCACGTGGAGGCGGGGCGCAACGTGGTGGTGGTGACGCCCACCGCCAGCGGCAAGACGCTCTGCTACAACCTTCCGGTGCTCAATCACCTGTTGCGGCACCCGGATGCCAGGGCGCTTTACCTGTTTCCCACCAAGGCGCTGGCAATGGACCAGTTGCACGAGTTTCAGGCCGCGGTTGACCGCGCTGGCTCGCCCATCAGGGCATTCACCTATGATGGCGACACGCCGCAGGATGCGCGGCGGGCGATTCGGGAAAGGGCCAACGTGGTGTTCACCAATCCGGATATGCTGCACAGCGGCATTCTTCCGCACCACACGCGCTGGGCGAAATGTTTTGAAAACCTCCACTACCTGGTGATCGATGAACTGCACTACTATCGCGGCGTCTATGGCAGCCACCTGGCGAACCTGCTTCGCCGGTTGCGCCGGATCTGCGTGTTTTATGGGTCAACGCCGCAGTTCATCTGCTCTTCGGCCACCATCGCCAACCCGAAGGAACTGGCCGAGGCGCTGACCGAATCTCGCTTTGAACTGGTGGATCGCAACGGTTCGCCGGCCGGCGAGAAGTACTTCATTTTTTACAATCCGCCGGTGGTCAACCGGCAGTTGGGCATACGGCGCAGCTATTTGCACGAAGCACGGCGGTTGACGATCGAACTGGTGGACCGCGGCCAGCAGACGCTGGTCTTCTGCAACAATCGGCTGGCCACCGAAGTGCTACTGACCTATCTGAAAGACGCGTTGGAGCGCGGTCCGGCGCCGGCGGGTACGGTTCGCGGCTATCGCGGCGGCTATCTGCCGCGCGAGCGGCGGGAGATTGAGCGCCGTTTGCGGGAAGGCGAGATCCGGGCCCTCGTCTCTACCAATGCGCTCGAGTTGGGGATCGACATTGGTTCGCTGGATGCGGTGGTAATGGCCGGATATCCGGGCGCGATCGCCTCCACCTGGCAGCGCGCCGGGCGCGCCGGGCGGCGGCAGACCACGGCGTTGGCGGTGCTGGTAGCCTCCAGCGCCCCGCTCGATCAGTACATCATCGAGCATCCGGAGTACTTCTTCGAACGTTCGCCCGAGCAGGCGCGCATCAATCCGGACAATCTCGAAATTCTGGTCAACCACCTGAAATGCGCCGCATTTGAGCTCCCCTTGCGGGACGGAGAAAAGTTCGGTCCGCATCCGGTTGACGAGATGTGCCGGTTCCTCGCGGAACTCGGCTTCCTGTACCATTCCGCCGGCGCCTGGCACTGGACCTCGGATACGTACCCGGCCGACGCAATCAGCTTGCGGGCGGTGACCAGTGACAATTTCGTTGTGGTGGACATCACCAGGGAGCCCACGGTGATCGCCGAGGTCTCTTTTCCCACGGCGTTGACCTCACTGCACGAAAAGGCCATCTATCTTCATGAGGCCCGCCAGTACCAGGTGGAGCGATTCGACTACGATCAGCGCAAGGCTTATGTCCGCGCGGTGGAGTGCGACTACTTTACCGATGCCATCGATTACACCCAGGTAAAGGTACTCGAGGAGTTCGCCGCCGCTCCGCTGGCCGAGGCTCGCGCGGCGCATGGTGAAGTGCGGGTGAACCGCCAGGTGGTCGGTTTCAAGAAAGTGAAGTTTTATACGCTCGAAAACGTCGGCGCGGGCAACCTCTCCATGCCGGAGCAGGAGATCCACACCACCTCCTTCTGGCTGCACTTTACCGCGTCGTTTCTGGCCCGGTTTCCCGATCTCATGCCGGCTGCAAGGCAGAGCGGGCTGGTCGCGCTTGGCAATGCGCTGCGCGCCGTGGCGGCGCTGCACGTGATGTGCGATCCGCGCGATTTGGGTGTGGCATTCAGCGAGGACATCTCCGGCGGTCTCAAACTGTTTGAGCCCGATCTTTACCTGTACGACAACTACCCCGGCGGCATCGGACAGAGCGAGCCGTTATTTGAGGCGCGGGACCGGTTGATTGCCGCCGCCGCCGAACTGATCGCCGCCTGTCCGTGCGAGAACGGTTGCCCCAGTTGCGTCGGACCGGCCGGGGAGACCGGCGATGGCGGAAAGCAGACCGCGGTGCGCATTCTGGAAGCTCTTCGCCGGCCGCCGGCTCTTCCGGACAGGGCATAATGGGCTGTATGCCGTCGCTTTCCGCCGTTTCGCTTCCGCCCGAGGTGCTGGCCCGCTATGAGGCCGTGATCGGGCTGGAAGTACACGTCCAATTGGCCACCGAAACGAAGATTTTCTGTAGTTGCCCAACCAGCTTCGGCGCCGAGCCGAACTCGAATGTCTGCCCGGTGGATCTGGCTCTGCCCGGAGCGCTGCCGGTGCTGAACCGCCGCGCGGTCGAGTTGGCGGTGGAGGCCTCGCTGGCGTTGAACTGCGAGCTGCGGAGCTACTCCCGGTTTGCGCGCAAGAACTACTTCTATCCCGACCTTCCAAAGGGGTATCAAATCTCGATGTATGAGTTGCCGCTGGCCGAACATGGTTGGCTCGAGATCGAGATCGACGGTGTGAAGAAGCGGCTGGGCATCACCCGCGTCCACATGGAAGATGACGCCGGCAAGAGCGTCCATGATGGATTTGCCGACTCGGACCGCTACTCCTATGTGGATCTGAACCGCGCCGGCACGCCGTTGATCGAGATCGTCACCGAGCCCGACATGCGCAGTTCGGATGAGGCTCACGCCCTGTTGACCGGGTTGAAGCAGACGCTGGAGTACGTCGCGGTCTCTACCTGCGATATGGAGAAGGGCCATCTGCGTTGCGACGCCAACGTCTCCGTACGGTTGAAGGGCGAGCGGGCGCTTGGCACCAAGGCCGAGATCAAGAACGTGAATTCCTTCCGTTTTGTGAAATTGGCGCTGGATCACGAGATCGCGCGACAGATCGCGCTCGTCGAATCGGGTGGGAACGTGGTGCAGGAGACCCGGCTGTTCAATCCGGACACGGAAGAGACCGTGAGCATGCGCAGCAAGGAAGAGGCGCATGATTACCGCTACTTCCCGGAACCGGACCTGGTGCCGTTGCGCATCAGCGATGAATGGTTGAGTGCGATCCGCTCTCGTATGCCGGAGCTGCCCGCGGCAAAACGAACCCGATTCCGCGAGCAGTGGGGGTTGAGCGTCTATGATACCGAGGTGCTGACCGCATCCCGCGCGCTGGCCGAATATTTCGAAACCGTGGCGGCGGTTTCGAAGGCGCCCAAGGCGGCGGCTAACTGGGTGATGGGCGATCTGGCCGGGGCGCTGAAGGCCGAGGGCAAGCCGATTAGCGAGTCCCCGATCGCGGCAGAGCGGCTGGGTGAGCTGGTGGGTCTTATTGGCGGCGAAATCTCGGGAAAACTGGCCAAGGAGATCTTCGCCAGGATGTTTGCCACCGGAGAAGCAGCCCGAACCGTCATCGAGCGCGAGGGATTGCGCGAGATCAGCGACGCGGACGCTCTTTCGGCGATTGTGGATGAAATAATCGCCCGCAACCTGAAACAGGTTGAACAGTACCGCGGCGGGAAAACCACCGTGCTGGGGTTCTTCGTGGGACAGGTGATGAAAGCTACCAAAGGCCAGGCCAACCCGGCGGCCGTGAACGAACTGCTAAAGACCAAGCTGGGTTGAAGCACAGCTTGCCTCGTTCACCGGTGCTGCGGCATAGTAGAGTTCGACGCGTAGCGATGTAGCGCGGTTCGGAGCGGCGGCCGGCGATCCGTGGACGCCCTTGTTTTATCCTTTGATCGGGAGTACGAACGCGGATGGGCAATGATGGCGGAGAACCGGCTTTACTTCACCGAACTGCTAGGCCTCAGGGTCTTCGACGTTCAGCGCCGGCTGCTCGGCCGGGTAAAAGATGCCGCCATTGTCCCGCTGATTGACCCCGTTCGCGTGGACCGCTATCTGCTCGGGGCGGGGTACTCCTGGCTGACGGTCAGGCACGACCAGGTGCGCTCGATCTCGCTGGACGGAATTTTCCTGCGGGATGAGCACCTCACACCCTATCATTCCGACGAATACATGCTGCGCATCGCCCGTGACCTGATGGATCAGCAGATCATCGATGTCCACGGGCGCAAGGTGGTCCGCGTTACCGATTTGACCTTTGAAGTAAAGAAAGAACATTCCTACGACGTGCTCTGGATGCTGGACGTCGACATCGGGTTGCGCAGCATCATCCGGCGCCTGCTCGAGGGAGCGCTTCCCCCCAAGTGGATCCGGCGTCTGTCGCATCCGATTCCACAGAGATCGATTCGCTGGGAATTCTGCAACATCGTTGAGAGCGATCCCCAGCGGCGCCTGCGGCTGAACATCTCCAACACGCTGCTCGAAAAGATGCATCCGGCTGATCTTGCCGACATTGTGGAAGAGTTGAGCCCGGAGGATCGCGAGGCGATCTTCGAGACTATCGACAGCGAGGTGGCGGCCGAAGCGCTGAGCGAAGTGGATCCGGAGATCCAGACCAGCATTCTCGAATCCCTAGAGGCTGACAAAGCCGCCGACATCGTTGAGGAGATGTCGCCCGACGAGGCCGCCGACATCCTGGCGGAAATGGACGAGGATGCTTCCAAAGAGATTCTGAATGAGATGGAGACCGAGCCCAAGTCCGAAGTGCGGGAATTGATGGAATTCGAGGAGAACACCGCCGGCGGTCTGATGAACACCGAGTACGTGGCGCTGCACACCGATGCCACGGTAGCCGATGCGTTGGAGGCCATACGGGGCAACGAGGAACTGCTCGAAACTCTGAACACGGTATTTCTGATCGATGCCGAAGAGAAACTGCGCGGCGCGGTGCCGATCGCCCGGCTGTTCATCGCCCTTCCCACCACCCGGCTGATGAAACTGGCGGCCGATCCCCTCATCTCGGCTCCGGTGGATGAGCGCAGGAATCGCGTGACCGAGTTGTTCGACAAGTACAATCTGCTGGCCTTGCCGGTTGTCGATGAACACGGCCATTTAAGTGGAGTCATTACGGCGGACGATATCATTAGCGTCCTCCGGCGCCGGTAGGTGATCGAACAAAATGCTGAGACGCCTTCGCCAGCATATCCTGATCTTCTTCGCCGTGATCGGGCCGGGTTTCATCACGGCGGTGGTGGACAACGACGCCGGCGGCATCTACACCTACTCGCAGGCCGGGGCCAAGTACGGCTATCTTCCTTTATGGACGCTGATGCCGATCACGCTGCTGCTGGTAGTGGCGCAGGAGATGTGCTCGCGAATGGGGGCCGTTACCGGCAAGGGGCTCTCTGACCTGATTCGGGAAGAGTTCGGCCTGCGGCAAACGTTCTTCATCATGGCTGCGCTGGTCATGGCCAACCTGACCAACGTCATGGCCAATTTCGCCGGGATCGCCAGTTCGCTCGAGCTGTTCCACGTCCGCCCGTACATCTCGGTTCCCTTGGGCGCGGTTGCCGTCTGGCTGCTGGTTTTGAAGGGGAACTACCGCAGTATTGAAAAGGTCTTTCTCTTCGCCTGCACGCTTTACGTCGCATACATTGCCGCCGGAATCATGGTGAAGCCGGATTGGAAGGAGGCGGCGTTCTACAGCGTGCGGCCGGTGCTGATGCTGGAACCCGGCTATCTCACCATGATTATCGGCATGGTGGGGACTTCGGTAGCTCCCTGGATGCAGTTCTATTTGCAGGCGGCGGTGGTGGAGAAAGGGA
>JADZGD010000021.1 GCA_020854055.1 Bryobacterales bacterium
AAATCGCGGCGAGATGGTCCTGTTCGGCGGTATGCCTGCCAATAGCGAAACCTGGGTCTTTGACGGCTTCCACTGGATCCAGAGAAATTCCGTAAAATCACCATCGGGCAACGGCGCGATGGTCTACGATTCGATCCGCCGGCAGATTGTATTCTTCGGCGCCGGAAGCCAGACCTGGGTCTGGAACGGCACCGAGTGGACTCAACTTTCGCCGGCCAACTCTCCGCCACCGCGCTCCTATCACGCCATGGCGTTTGACGCGGCGCGAGGCCAGGTGGTGCTGTTCGGCGGGTTCCACGCCGATGGAATAACCACCGTGATGAACGACACCTGGGTGTGGGACGGCGTCAACTGGTCTCAGAAATTCCCTGCCACCGTGCCTACCGAGGCCTGGCTCCATGCCATGGCGTACGACCAGGTTCGGTCCGAGGTCATCCTGTTTGGCGGTGGTGGGATTCCGGGCCTGAACCAAACCTGGGCCTGGAACGGAACCAACTGGTCGAAAAAGACGCCCGCGGCGAGTCCCCCGCCAACCAGTAACCCCACCATGGCGTATCACGCCGCCGCGCGCGTGATCGTCCTGTTCACGGGTTTTGACAACACCACATGGATCTGGGACGGAACCACCTGGGCACAGAAGTTCACCACCAATCCCGGCGCGCGTGGTGTGCCTTCGATGGCGTATGATCCATCGCACATGCAGGTGCTGCTGTTTGGCGGAAACAACGGGGACGGCGCACCGCTCGCCGATACCTGGGCCTGGACCGATGTTCCGCAAGCGGTCTTCGCCGCCCCTAACGGGATCGATACAACGACCCGGGGCGACTGGCCGGCCGGAGCCGCCCTGGACGGCAAGTACATTCCAGCCCATTACTATGGAACACCACCATACAGCAACCTCCGGATTGTCAACGCCAATGAACGGTTGCTGAACTACACAACCACCGATGTCCGGGCGCTGCACATCGTAGGAAGTCTTACGCAGCGTATCCAGTCTCACTGGGATTCGCTCGGCTCCATGGGCTTCCAGGTGAACACGACCGATAACCAGGCGCACAGCATCGGCATCTACTTCTGCGACTACACCAACTCCAGGCGCTCGGTGACCGTGAAGGCCATCGATACCGCCACGGGCGCCGTGTTGGATGTGCAGGGACTGCTCAACTACACGGCGGGCATTTATCTGCGTTACCGCTACCGCGGAGCGGTGACCTTCCAGGTGATCAATAATCTCCCGCCGGCCGGCGGCGTTACGGCAACCACCAGCGGGTTCTTCTGGAGCAGTAGGGACAAAGCGCCTTAACCGGCGCCTGGTCCGCTGGTGGGGAGGGCCGCGGCAGGGGGGATCGCGGCCCTTTCACGGGATGGACGGCGCGGGACTACTCCCACTCGATGGTGGCCGGCGGTTTGTTGGTCAGGTCGTAGAAGACCGCGCTGACGCCATGCACCTTCATCAACTCCCCGCTGATGCGCGAAAGCAGCGCCTCGGTCATGGGTACGGACTGGGCCGTCATGCCGTCCACCGAGTGAATCGGACGCAACACGACGGCATCGCGCCGCTTGCCCTGCCCCACCGGTATCAGCACCACCGGAAACTGCCACACTTCGCGGTCGAAGCCGCTTTCTTCGGCCATGCGGCGGACGATGGCATCGGCGCGGCGCAGGCGAGCCAGGCGGTCCGGGGTGAGTGAGGCGGCGAAGACCCGCAGCGTTTCGAGTGGACAAATGGAGGCAATCGAAGCCACCACGCGGTTGATCCCCGTCAGGCGATTGATCAGTACGGTGGCCTGGTGATGCAGGCCGGAACCGGGGATGGGCCTGCCTTCGATGGCGATCATCGGGTTGTAGGTCCGGGAATCGCCCTGAACGCCCACGGTATGAATGGGGATCAGCCAGCCATCGGGGGTGTTCTCCACGTATCCCTCGGCCGTGGAGCAGATGCAGCGAATCGCCAACCCAGGGCCGGGAAAAGGGTGGCGCCCGAGCAATTCGGCAGGCAGCCCGAGTTCGGCTCCAATCTCGCGGACTTCGTCCTTGTAGAACGAGGTGAGCGGCTCCACAATACGGCCGCCGGCGATCAATCGCTGGATGCCGGCCACGCGATTGTGGTGAGTCTTAATGACATCCGCCTTGGCGCTGCCACCGGATTCGATGGTGTCGGGGTAGATCGTTCCCTGGCCGAGGATCCAATCCTCACCGTGGAGTCCCGCCAGAATCCGCTCCTGCACCTCGACGAATTTCTCACCGATAATGTGGCGCTTCTGCTCCGGGTCGCAAACGCCTTGCAATGCTGCGAGGAAGATTGGTTCCTGGGATTCCACGGAGAATCCGCTCGCGCCCATGGACTGGAAAACATCGCGGACAAAGTCCGTCTCTCCCTCCCGCATCAGGCCGGAATCGACGTAAACGCCACGCACCCGATCCGGCCCCAGCGAGCGGAGGCAGAGCGTATAGGCGACGGTGGAATCCACGCCGCCGCTCACGAAGAAGAACACTTTCCGGTTGCCGACGGTCTCCCTGATCTGCTGCTCAATAAGGGGCACGCGGTTCTTGGGATCCCAATCCTTCGTGCAGCCTGCCACCTCAAACAGGAAGTTCTTGAGAATTCCCGCGCCGTGACGGGTATGGACAACCTCGGGATGGAACTGCACGCCGTAAAGCCTGCGCGCGGCATCGCCAACGGCGGCAAAGGCGCAGGTGTCGGTTCGGGCCATCAGGCGAAACCCGGCGGGAATGGCGCTCACCGTGTCCCGATGGCTCATCCAGACCTGTTGTTCGCCACTCACCAGCAGTTCGCCCGGATCCATTACAGCCAGCGTGGCCATCCCGTATTCTCCCCGCTCTCCGCGCTCCACCTCGCCTCCCAGGTTGAACACCATCAGTTGGAAGCCGTAGCAGATTCCGAGCACGGCCGGACCGCAAGAAAAAACCGCGGGGTCGACCTTGGGGCTGGCCTCCTCATAGACACTGGCCGGTCCGCCGGAGATGATCAGCGCCTTGCGGTCAGCCAGTTCCGCCGCCGGCGTTTCGCTTGCCCGAACCTCGGCATAAACGCCTAACTCGCGCACTTTACGGGCAATCAGGTGGCAGTACTGGCCGCCGGCGTCAAGAACGCTGACTTGGGGAGACGAAGATTCCATGAACCAGTGTAGAGCCGCGCATGGGGCACGCTGTCAAGGCGCAGGGTTCACCCGGGCGGAGCGGTCAACTTTACGCAGTTCCGAATTTCCTAATTGCCGGACGATCGTTCGGTTCGCTGAACCAGCATCTTCCTGGCATTTTCCAGCAGGGACTTGGCTTTAGGCATCGCCTCAATCGCTTTCTGTACTTCCGGATCCGTCTCCACCCTGAGCCGCCGCGAGTCGTCGGCGCCGAAAGCGGTGACGTACATTTCGGCCTGAAGCTGCTGCTTGATCCACTCGTGATCCTGGGCCCATTCGGCCTCGGTGAACTGAACGCCGCCATCCTTGAGCAGGAACGAATGGAAGTCGTTCATGACGTCGTTATCGGGCGCCCAGCCCTTGGGTAGCTTGGTGGAACTTCGTGCGCCAAAGTAACGGGCAGAATAGTTGAAAATCGCGTACTTGCGGATCAGTTCGGACTGGAAGCGGTCCAGTTTGGCGGTTTCAAACCGTTCGTCGGGAGCGATGCCGCCGCCGCCGTAAACGGTGCGGCCGCTGTCAGTCATCTTCACGTCCTGCAGATTCTTCTGGTCGATATCCTTGTGATAGTAGTAATCAAGGAACGAGATGTTGCTGTAATCGCGTTGAATCAGGCGGTTACTTGGGGTGTAGTATTTGGCCGTGGTCAGCGCCAGTCCGGTATTTCCATCCAGTGGATAGACGGTCTGCACCAGGCCCTTGCCGAACGTGTTCTCGCCGAGAATCCAGGCGCGGTCATGATCCTGCAGCGCTCCGGCGACAATCTCCGCCGCCGAGGCCGAATAACGGTTTACCAGCACGACAATCGGGTAGTCGAAGCCGCCGTTGCCTCGCGTAGCGAAGTAGGGCTTTTCGGCCGAGGCGCGCCCGCGGTGGGAAACCACCACTTGCCCCTTCTGCAGAAAGCGTCCGGCGACGGCCACACCCTCATTCAGAAGACCGCCGGGATTTTCGCGAAGGTCCAGAATGAGGCCCTTGATGTTCTGTTCACCTAACCGGCGCAGGTTGTCGTCCACTTCGCGGCTGGTGTTCTCATCGCTGAATGAATCGATTTCCAGAAACGCGATACCGGGCTTTACGAAGAATGCATCCTGCACGCTCTTACGCGGGATCTCATCGCGAATAATATTGAAAACAAGCGGCTTGTCGTTGCCATCGCGCGCTACCACTACCTGCACCTTGGTGCCTCGGGGTCCCTTGAGCAGGTCGGCCACCTCGGTGGTGTTCAGCCCGTCGGTCTTCTTGTCGTTTACCTCGAGGATGGTGTCGCCTGGACGTATGCCGGCGCGGTAGGCAGGGGAACCGGGGAAGGGCTGGATGACGATCGTCTTGCGGTTGCGCTCCTGGACACTCATTCCGACTCCGAAGTATCGCCCGCGTTGATCGTCTTTCATGGCTTGGAAATCGCGCGGGTCGAAGAAACTGGAGTGCGGATCGAGCGTCCGCAGCATGCCGGGAATGGCGCCCTTGTAAATGGTGCGGTCCGGGTTGAGGCTATCGGCGAAGTTATCCTCGACCGTCCGGTAGACACTGGTGAACGTGCGCAGGCTGGCCCGCACGTCGTCGTCCCCGGCGCTTGCCGTGGCGGCGGACAACTCCGGCACCACCGGGGCGTAGATGCCGCCAAGGATCGAACAGGCCAGTACCACCGCCGGAATGAAGAGGAAAGTCCGCCAACGCGTCGCCATGAAAACCTCCCAGGCTAGTTTCAGTATATCTTACAGACGAGTAGGTCTCACCGGCGGTTGCTCGAAACGCCTGCCAAAAGAATCAGTTGGATCAAAGGCGGAGTTCGCCGCTCGCGCGTTGCGGCAAACCGGATCGCGGCAGTGGTCACTTAAACGGCGCGAGCGCGGCGCAATGCCGGTGTCTCCGAGCGCACCGGTTTTTTAGGCGTTCCTGGCGCCAGCCGCCGTGCCTGATCGGTGACCGAAACCAGGAACATCGGCTGGCGGGCGTTCTTGAGGATGTCGATCACCCGGCTCTGATTCTCTTCGAGATAGATCGACTTGCCATCGGTCACCAGATTGAGATCGGAATCCGAGGAAAAGACATTGACCAGCCGCTTACCCATCTCTCGTTGCAGGAAGCGGAGTACGCGGCGGATCTTCTGAAGCGAAAATCCCTTTCGCCTCAGTTCAGCGATCACTGTAATCTCGACTACTTCTTCCAGCGAGTACACCCGGCGGTGTCCTTCATGGCGCGGCGAAACTACTTTCCGCTCGTCCCACCATTGCAGTTGACGGAGGCTTACGCCAGCAATCCGCGAAACTTCGCTCGATGGGTAGGTTCGTTCCGGAGGGGTAAGGCTTTCAGACCGGCTCTTCTTTGTTTTGAACATGGGCAAGCGCTTCCGTTCCTGGTCGATACGTCCGCCTTTCGAGATTGTACTGAAGCGGCGGGTCGTGTCAAGAGCAGAATTTGCAGCTTGTGGCGGTAACTTTGCATTCGGTTGATAATAAAAGACTAAACTCGACGAACGGAAATCCCTGCCTCGGAAAAAAGAACCTCCACCAGGCCGAAGTGTTCATCGTAATACGCGCTGGAATACTGCTGCATACGTTCCCTGGAAACGACGACCGCGGAAATGCCAGCTTGCACGATCGCCCGCGCGCAATCCATACACGGCATGATCTCGACGTAAATCGTACAGCCTTCGGTGGCCGTTCCGGCCCGGGCGGCGTTGCAGATGGCATTGCGTTCGGCGTGTTCCATCCACAGGTATTTGGTTGGGCGCAC
>JADZGD010000022.1 GCA_020854055.1 Bryobacterales bacterium
CGGAATTGGGGATTCCCATCGCCGTACTGGCGATCGTGATCGCCCTGATCGTGCCCATGCCAGCGGCGCTGCTGGACTTCCTGCTGGTGATCGATATCATGACCTCGGTCATTGTCCTGATGGTCGCGATGTACATCCGGCGTCCGGTGGATTTCAGCGTGTTTCCGACGGCGCTGCTGTTGCTCACGCTCTACCGGCTGACCCTGAACGTCTCGGCCACGCGGCTGATTCTCATGAACGGCAGCACCGGGACGCGGGCGGCGGGGGAAATGATCGAGGCGTTCGGGCAGTTTGTGGTGGGCGGAAATTATGTTATCGGGGCGGTGATCTTCCTCACGCTGATCGCCATTCAGTACGTGGTGATCAACCACGGTGCTGTGCGCATCTCCGAAGTGACGGCGCGTTTCACTCTGGACGCCATGCCGGGCAAACAGATGTCGATCGACTCGGACCTCAGCTCGGGGCTGATCGACGAAGCGGAAGCGAGGGCGCGGCGGAAACAACTGGCCAGCGAAGCGGAATTCTATGGGGCCATGGACGGCGCATCGCGCTTCACGCAGCGCGATGCGATCGCCAGCATTCTCATCACCGGCATCAACATTGTGGGCGGCTTGCTGATTGGCGTTCTCCAGCACGGCATGCCCCTGCGGCAGGCGCTGGAGACTTACACCGTGCTCACCATTGGCGACGGCTTGGTCACGGTTATGCCGGCGCTGATGGTCTCCATTTCCGGCGGCTTGATCGTCACCCGCGCCAGCTCCGACGACCGCCTGGGGCGGAATTTCCAGAACCAGATTTTCAGCCACGCGCAACCCCTGCTGCTGTCCAGTTCGGTCCTGGTGGTCCTCGCCGCCATTCCTGGACTGCCCAAACTCCCCTTCCTGCTGGTGGGCGGAGTCCTCGCCATAGTTGGGTGGCGGTTGCAGCGGAAAAATGCCGTGGCGGAAGCGGCCCCACCCGCTCCCACACAAGCGGACACCAAAGAGAACTTGGAGAAGCTTCTGAAAGTGGAGCCCCTGTCGGTGGCTTTTGGGCTGGGGCTCATCCGCATGGTTCAGGGGGGGCCGAACGCACCGCTGCTGAAGCGTCTGGCGGGCATCCGCCGCCAACTGGCCACCGAGCTAGGCTTTCTTGTCCCCACCATCCGGTTTGCGGACGACATGGGGCTGCGCAACCGCGAGTACGTAGTATCGATGAAGGGCATTGAACTATCCCGGCATGAAATGCCCGCCGATTGCGACCTGGCTATTCCCGGCCCTCAGAAACCGGCTCCTATTGATGGCAGGCCCACCCGGGAGCCGGCCTTCGGCATGCCGGCCTTCTGGATCTCCAGCGATCAGGCGGCAGAGGCCCGCGCGGCCGGCTATACCGTGGTGGACCCGGTAAGCGTCGTGGGCACGCATCTGATGGAAACGCTACGCCGGTACGCACACGATTTATTCTCGCGGCAAGACACCAAAAAACTGCTGGACCGGGTGGCGGCGGAACACCCCAAAGTGGTAGAGGATCTTGTTCCCAAACTGCTCCCGCTCGCCATTGTGCATAAAGTGTTTCAGCACTTGCTGCGGGAGCGGGTTTCCATCCGGGATGCGGTCTCGATTCTTGAAGCGCTGGGGGAAGCCGCCATCACTACCCGGAACCCAGTGCTGTTGACCGAATACGTGCGCCAGGCGATCCGCCGGGCGGTGGTGAATCCCTACCTGAACGCGAGCGGCGCTCTACCCGCTCTCTTTTTGGACCCCGCCATCGAGGACGCGGTAAACGCCGCGGTTGAACACGGCGAGCATCACAGCCATGTGAATCTCTCGCCCCAACACGCGCGAGAGATCGTGGAGAAGATTCGGCAGTCCATCCCCTCTCCGGACATACCGGCAGTCATCCTCACCCATTCCGGCATCCGCTATTTTCTCCAGCAGATGGCGGAGCCGATGGTGCCTAATGTGCATTTCCTTTCGCATAACGAAGTGCCTCCAGTCACCAAGGTGGTGTCCCTGGGGGTGATCCAGTAACGGTCCAGGAGGGAAGAGGCGCCCATGCCGCCCACACCGAAATTTGAGACGGGAACCGGGAACGAACCCGCCAGGAAGCCGGCTCCCGCCGCCGTACGCTTATGGAAGCCCACTCCGGCGGCAACGCAGGCTTCTGGCGAAGAGCAGAGCCGTGAGTGGCGTATCAAGACCTATTACGCACCCAACATGCAAGCGGCGATGCTCCAGGCTCGTGACGAACTTGGTCCGGACGCCACTATAATCAGTTCGCGTCCCGCCCCGCCAGAGCGCCGCCATCTTGGTGAAATTGAAGCAGTTTTCGGGCTGGTGCCAAATTCCGCCCCGTCTTCGGAGCCGGTGCCAAAAAAGCGCCCCTCTCCCGCCGCCGTCCAGGGCGCGAATCCCGCCTCGCGGCCGCCAGCGGCTTCCGCCGGGCCGACAGAGCCGCAGATCCACTCCCGACGTGACGATGCGGACTGGGAAGGGCTCACATCGCATTTGACGGACGTACGACGCCAGTTGCACGCCATTCAGAGAATGTTGGCCGCCAACAACGCCCACCCTGCGGAGTCCGCTCCCGCCACCACGGCATACTGGGACATCTATTGCGGGCGGCTGCTCGAAAGCGGCCTCGATAAAGACTTGATCTGGGACGTCTTGCGGCAGGCCGACCAGCGCTTAGCGGACGATCCGGCAGCCAATGACGCGGCCTGGCAGGAGGCGATCGCCGCAGAGTTGAAACGCCGCTTCACGGTGGACGCCTCCATAGGGCTGCCGGGACGGCCGGCCAGTGCCATCCTGATCGGGCCCCCGGGCGCCGGCAAGACTACCACACTGGTCAAGCTCGCCGTCCAACAAGGATTGATGAAGCGGCGTCCCGTCCGGCTGATTTGCCTCGATCAACAGCGCATAGCCGCCTCCCGGCAACTGGAGGCGTATGCGGCCATCCTGGGAGCGCGGTTTACCAGCCTGGCGACGGTGGAAGGTTTAGAGAAGGCAATGGCGGCTGCCGGATCGGAAATGGTGTTTGTGGACACCGCAGGCTCGGACGGAAGCGGTTGGGACGCCGGCGAGGAATTGGCCAACTGGCTATCCGGCAAGCCGGAAATCGACGTACACCTGGTGCTGCCAGCCTCGATGCGAGACCGGGACCTCAGTCGAATCATAGACCGTTTCGCTTTGTTCTCTCCGCACAAGCTACTGTTTACCAAGTTGGACGAAACCGCGTCACGGGGGGCGCTGGTCACAGAGTCAGCACGAACGGGCAAACCCATATCGTTCCTGTCCACCGGCCGCCAGATTCCCGACGACATCGAACCTGCGGACCCCGCCCGTATCGCACAAATGCTGCTGCGGACTGAGACAGCCCGGGAGGAACGCTGAGTTTTGTCCGCCATGGCAACCACTACCGGCCCCTTCACCACCGTTGAACGCGAGGCGTTGATCGTCGAGCATCTCGGCAAAGTCCGCGCCATAGCCCACCGCATTCGTGAACACCTGCCCCCGCATGTAACGTTGGAGGACCTCATCTCGGTGGGGATAATCGGCCTGATCCAGGCCGTGGATAATTTCGATCCGCAACTTAACGTCAAGTTCCGCACGTACGCGGAATATAAGATTCGCGGCGCCATTTTGGATAGCTTGCGCGGCATGGACTGGGCGCCGCGCTTGCAGCGCAGAAAGGCGAAAGCGATTGAAGCGGCTGTGGCCAGCGCACAGCAGCGTCTGCTGCGCGCACCGACGGAAGAGGAAATCGCCGCCGAGTTGAACATCCCCCTCCAGACTTATTGGGAATGGCTGGCCGATGTGCAACGGCTCAGCCTAGGCAGCCTGGAGGCGGCTGTTTCCAGTAGCGGGTCCACCGTCAATCTGCTGGAGTACATCGCTGACGATGAACAGAAACAGCCGCTTCAGATCCTAGAACGGAACCAGTTGGCCGATCTGCTGACGGAACTGATCGAGAGGTTGCCGCCACATGAACAGACCGTGCTTGGCCTGTATTACCAGGATGATCTGGCACCGCGTGAAATCGCCCATATCATGAGCATCAAGGCCGCCCGTGTGTGCCAGTTGCGGACGCAGGCGGTATTGCGGTTACGAGCGCATCTTGACAGACGCTTGTCAAAGAAACCAGGGAAGGCGTGACCATGGCGCAACCTATCGAATTGTTCGCTCAGTACGTTGCGGAATTGCTGGCCGACTCCTGCGCGATGGTGACAGAGCGGCCAAATGTCGAGTGGGTGGTGGAAACGGGCCTGGGCCTTGGCGAGGAAGAGGACACGCTGTGGTGGAGCCAACGTTTCACGCCGGATCCAAACCTGTGGGTGCTGATAGGCGCGCCGGAAGAAGTATGGCGCGAACTCGGCGCGCGGGTCTCAGAGGACGGCGCAACAGAAGATGTACGGCAACGCTACCTGGCGCTTGTACAGCAGCTCGTTTCGAGCCTGGCGCAGATTCTGGCCGCAGAAACCAATCAGGCTTTCACCTGCGCCGAAGGCGAAGAGACCGCCGAGCCCCCGCCCCTGCCGCTGCGGCTGAAGTTGTCGTGCCGCTTCGGCGGTGCAACTGTAGCGCCCTTGTGGATTGGGTGTCCGTCTTCGTTCCTCACCGCCATCCACGCCTTGTTGCAACCCGCACCTCCGCCCGCACCTGCACCTCCTGCACCTCCGCAGCCGGACCCGGCCGCCGCACCGCCTACGGCTACTCCGGTGGAGCGGATCAAAGCGCTGGCTGGCGTAGACATGCCGATCAGCGTGTCGTTCGGCAAGGCGACACTGCCGCTTAAGGAAGTTCTGAAACTCAGTGTGGGTTCGATTGTCGAGCTGAACCGCACGCCCGCCGAACCAGTGGACGTGGTTGTGAACAATCACGTGATCGCCCGCGGCGAAGTAGTGATCGTGGAAGGCAATTACGGCGTTCGCGTGACGGAAGTCATCGGCCAGCAAGA
>JADZGD010000023.1 GCA_020854055.1 Bryobacterales bacterium
GCCATGCGATGGGTCAACATGGCGGTAGGCACCTTGCCGCTGCTCAAGAGCTCGATGGCGGTCTCGTCGTTGCGGTTGGAGCGGCGGATGACCTGGATATTCAGCTCCTTGCCCATCGCAGCGTGGATATCCACCGGCAGTTGGCTGGCGCTGGCGATTCCAACCAGCGCCACCGTGCCGCCGGCCCGGGCCGCGCCGATCGACTCGTTGATCGAATCCGGCTTGGCGCAGGCGTCGATTACCAGATCGACGCCCCGGCCGCCGGTGGAGTCCATGATCACCTCCACCACCGACTCGCTCTGCTTGTTGATGGTGCAAGTGGCGCCCATTTTGCGCGCCAACTCCAGGCGGTGCGGCACCTTGTCGGCGCAGAACACAGTCGAGGCCCCGGAGGCGCGCGCCACGGCGGCATGCAACATTCCGATCGGTCCCGAGCCGATCACGGCCACGGTTGCTCCGACTTCGAGATGAATTTTCTGGAAGACGTGCACGATCACCGCCAGCGGCTCAACGATGGTGCCCTCTTCAAAACTCAGATTGGCGGGCAGGGGAAGGACATTGTGCTCCGGCAGTATGACGTATTCGCGCAACGCCCCATGAAAACCGGGAGAGCCGAGGAACTGCGAATTGAGGCAGATATTGTAATTTCCGGCCCGGCAGGGCTCACACCGCAGGCAGTGTACGGCCGGCTCCAGCGTTACCCGTTCACCCGGCTTGCGGTGTTCCACGCCGGGACCAACGGCGATAATCTCACCGGTCGGCTCATGGCCCAGCACCTGCGGATACACCGTCCGGTGCGAACCGATGCCGCCTTCCAGATACCAGTGCAGGTCACTGCCGCAAATGCCCACGGCCCGGATACGAACCAGCACCTCGCCGGGTCCGGGATCGGGAATCTGTGGAAGTGAACGCTCCTCGAGCGTTCTTGGGGCGACAAGCTGAATCGAGCGCATGAAGCGCTAGTATAACGAACTGCCCGCCCGCATGGACCGCCAATGCCCGCGCGCGGGCTATTTGGAGAGGTTAGGTGTCTCGCGGCTGGTGATGATCCGGTCGAGCATGCCGTAATCGAGCGCCTGCTGCGCCTCCATGATGTAGTCGCGATCGACGTCACGGGCGATGCGATCCTCGGTCTGGCCGGTCGCATCGGCCAGAATCTGGTTCAGAATCTGCCGCATGCGCAGGATCTCCTTGGCGTAGATGTCGATGTCGGCAGCCTGTCCGGCCAGCCCGCTCATCGAGGGTTGATGGATCAGAATACGGGAGTGAGGCAGGGAGTAGCGTTTGCCCTTCGTGCCGCAGGCCAGCAGCACCGCGGCCATGGAGGCAGCCTGGCCGACGCAGTAGGTGACGATGTCGGGCTCCACCAGGCGCATCGTGTCGAGAATCGCCAGGCCGGCGGTAATCGATCCACCGGGCGAGTTGATGTACAAAGCGATGTCCCGCTCCGGATCCTCGGCGGCCAGAAACAGCATCTGGGCGATGATCAGGTTCGCGACGCCGTCATCGATCGGCGTACCGAGAAAAATAATGTTCTCTTTGAGCAACCGCGAATAGATGTCGTACGCGCGTTCACCCCGGGAGGTCTGCTCGACCACCATCGGAACCAACATGAATTTCCCTCCGGGCTGCTCAAAGAGCCGCCTCAGCCGTCAAATCTGAGTTGAAGAACCGGCAGCGCCTGCGCCGCTCGCCGAACCCGGTCAGGCCTTGCGGGCTACGGCGGTCTTCTTCGTCTTTCGGGATCTTTCCATCGCTTTTCGCTTCTGCTCTTGGGCACGGGCCAGATCGGCGATCGAATTCCCCTCCAGATACTCTATGATACTCGCACGCAGGGCCTTCCAGCTATCGTGCATGCCGCAGGGTTGCTGGTCGTTGCACTCCGCCATTCCGCCCAGGCATCGCTCATAGTCGGCCAGGCCATCGACGGCCTCGACAATTTGCAGGATGCTGATCTCTTCGGCCGGGATGCGCAGCGCGAACCCGCCCGTGGGACCTTTGCTCGAGCGGAGGAATCCTTTGCGCGCAAGTTGCTGGAGAATCTTGGCCAGGAAATGCGATGGGATGTCCGCCTTCTCCGCGATCTGCTTCACCATGGCGTATTTCCCCCCAGGGACTTCCGCCAGTTGGACAAACGCACGAATCGCGTACTCGGCTGAACGTGAGTAGATCATCTGATTACCCCTCTATCCTTAACACAGGGACGTCGGTCGATTAAAATACGCTTTTATCTTAATTGCAAGGTTCCGCCGCTTGCAAGCGGAAACCTCAACATCCCCTCTTCAGATTGATTTTATACTATTTGGGAGCCGTTTCTCCAGATCCACGGCCCGAAGATTCGATTGCACCCCCTTGCCGCGGTGTGCTACCCGGTTAATCTAGTGTCCAATTCGAGCCCTACAAAGCATGACCGCGCAACCGAGATTCTCAGCCTGCTGCGCAAGCGAACCTCGGCTACGATTGCCGAGCTGGCGCACCGGTTCCACGTTTCGGAGATGACCATCCGCCGCGACATCGAGCGGCTCTGCGGCACCGGCCAGGCGATCCGGATTCCGGGCGGCGTACGCGCCACCCGGGGACTTGGGCCGGAGCGCTCCTTTCTCGACCGCCTGGAGCGGATGAGCGATGCCAAGGCGGCCATCGGGCGCTTCGCCGCCTCCCTGGCCACGGACGGAGATTCGCTGGTCATCGATTCGGGCACCACCACCCTGCACGTGGCCCGCAGCCTCCGGCAGCGTGTCTCCACCGTGATCACGTTTTCTATCGCTGTCCTTGAAGAACTGGCCGGCGCCCCGGATGTCCGGGTCGAGTTGACCGGCGGCGTCTACCGCATCAGCAGCCACGACCTGGTGGGGCCCGCCGTTTCCGACTCGCTCCGGACCATCCGCGCCGATAAGGTCTTCTTTGGCGCCGCCGCGGTCTCGCTGGACGGCGTAGTCATGGTGAACGACCCCGAAGCGCCACGGGCGCTGGTGGGCGCGGCCCGGCAGCGAATCCTGCTGGCCGACAGCAGTAAACTGGGACAACACGCGCTCTATCGCTTCACCACCCTGAACAGTTGCGACCTGCTCATCACCGACGCCGGCGCCAAAGCGTCCCACCTGGAGGCACTTCGCAAACAGGTTGCGGTGCGCGTCGCCCGCTAAATTGTATTGATTCGCCACAAAATTCCCATATGTGGTAGCATGATCCTCCAAATGCGAATTCGCGCCTCTGCTGCCGTCCTGCTGACCGCCGGCGCCGTCTGGGGTCCGGCCTGGTGCCGCCCCATCGGGCAGGCTGGTCTCACCGCCGAGTACCAGGTGGAGATTTCCGGCGAAATACGCCCTTCGGTAGTCAAACGGGTGACGCTCTCGCTGGGCGCCACCGAGACGCGCTCCGGCCGCGAATACCAGTGGTTTGGCCTGGACGCGACCAAGGCCGACGGCCGGAATTTTCGCGTTTGGCTGCTGAGCGACGGTTATCCCGCCGCCACGATTGAGCAGGCGCGCGCGTCGCTGGCCCGTTACGTGTTCCAGGAAGCCGGATCGGCGGCGCGCGATTTTCGTGGCGCGCTCGACGGCGCCCCGGTGCTGCCGTCCATCGGCGGCTGGTCTTATCTGCTGCCGCGCGGCGGCGGCGCCGGCGAACCGTTTCCCGCCTCGGTGCGCTACCTTGGCCACAGCTATACCCGAATCAGCCTTCACCCCGGCATTCCGGCCGCGCCGCCGGCCAACGCAGCGGTCTTGAAACTGCGGCCCGATATGCTGGTCGGGCCGCCCTCCAACCGCCGCCAGAAGGATGAGACCCGCCGCTATGACGATTCTGAGTACGAGTACCAGACACTGACTCGCGATGACTATCGCACGATGGCGGCCGCCGGCATCAACTGTGTCAACGTCAACCTTGAGCAGGCCGCCTGGGCCGAGGATCTTGGCGTCTTCTACTGGAATGCCGAAGGCCAGTTGCCGTTTCCCGAATTTCTGTACCGCCCGCTCTATCTCGGTCCGGTCTTGTTTTTCGACGAGCCGGGAGTGGGCACCCGCGACTATGTGCTCCGTCCCCGTTTGAACAAGGATGAGGCGTTCCGCCGGGCTATCAGCCCGCAAGCCGCGTTTGATGCCTTCCGGAAACGGTTTCGCGAATCGATGGAGCGGGGCGCACCGCTGGCGATGATGCGCGGTCTGGCCGCGCGCAAGGACGTGGATCCGGGTGACATGAAGTTCGCCCAGCGCGATCTCTACACCTGGGAGACCATGGTCTCCACTTACGCCTGGCAACTATCGCAGGATCCCCACGTGCCCGCGGCCGTGGTGTTCGAGCCGCCCGGACACATCGGCACCGCGCGAACCATCCCCGAGATGAACATGACCTACGGCACCCAGATCCCGGTGGGAGACCCTCATGCGCTGGCCGACATCCTGTTCGGTTTTCTTCGTGGAGCCGCCCGCGCCACCGGCAAGGACTGGGGCGTCAGCATCTACGGCAGCGTGCCACGGGCCGATTCCGGCTACTGGTTCACCCATGCCTACGACCTGGGCGCCACGCGGTTCCACTTCTGGGATAATGCGCGGCTGGCCTGCGTTCCGTTCGGCGAGGTACTGGCGCTCTCCCGCCTGCTGCGCGAGCACGCCCACAACAACCCCCACCGGGACCTGCCCCGCCTGCGCAGAAGCGCCGAGGTGGCCATTCTTCTTCCACCCGGCTACAACCTGGGCCACGTCTACATCGGCAAGGGACCGATGTGGGGCCTTGGGGAATTGAACCTGGAACGCACCAACCGCGACGGCGTGAAGTATCGCACGGTGATGAGCAACTTCTTTGTGGAGATCGAGCGCTGCCTGCGCCTGGGGGTAGCGTTTGACCTGCTTTGGGACCTGCCGGCCACCCAGCCCAAGGACTATCGCGAGGTGGTTCGCGTGAGGGAGAACGGCAAGGTGGAGGTGACCGAAAACGGCCGTACCAATGTCTTCGACGGCGCTCGTAAACCCGTGCGTCCGGGCGGCGACGCGCCGCGCCTCAGCGTCGCCCTTTCGGCCGTCCCCCAGACGCGGGAACTGCTGGTCACCGCGCGCGCGCGCGTTACCGAAACCACCGCGCCGGTTTACTACACCATGGGACCCGATCTCACCGGCATATACCATAACGAGATGGTCGCCTTTGAACTTTACGGACCCGAGCCGTGGGACCAGCGCTTCCTTTCGCCGCCGCAACTGCGCCCAACCGTTCGCCGGCAGGGTGCGCAGGCCGATGTGGATATGCAATTTCCGATCACGCGCCCGGGCAGCTACCGCCTGCGCGCCGCCACTGTCGATCTGGCCGGCCGCACCACGGTTGTCTGGACGCCGCTGGTGGCCGCGCCCGATCCAGCCACCGGGCATCTGCAACTAAAATAAGCCAGGAGGTGCCATCATGCGGTGCCTGGGCATTGCCCTGTTGGCTGCAGCGCTCTCATTGGCGGCCCCGCCCGAAGATGTCTATCGCGGGGAGCTGGTGGCGTATCCGGGCGCCTGGAGCTTTTCCCTCGGCAAACAGGGAATCATCGTGGTTCGCGACGACGAACTGGTGACGCTGGCCGAACATCCGGACCAGCCGCTGAATCTCTCCACCGGACGCCGCGCGCGCTATGAAAGCCTGCGCCAGATCTGCGAACGCGGGCAGGCGCTCGGCCAGCGCACCCTGTCGTTGGCCTTCGATCAATTCTTCGCGCAGTACCGCCCGGGGCAGGATACCCCCCGGCGGCTGATGCCCGATATGGATGAGTACATCCGCTACATTGCCGCCATCGGCAGGTTCGCCGGCCGTTACGGGCTCGGCCTGGAACTGAGTCTGCTCTCGCCGCTTGAAATCGGCAAAGCCTATGCCGCCCGCACCGGCGAGAGTGGCCTCTGGATGCACTACCGCGAGGGCGTGCGCGACCCGGTGACCGGCGCGTTCAGCGTGGAACTCTGGCGCCATACCCGCTGGGTCAACAACAAAGGCCCAATCGACGTCGCCGATGCCGGTGTTCGCGTGTTCGCGTTTAAGGAGAAGCCCATCGGCGGATCGACGCTTTCGGTGGTGGATCCGGCTGACATTGTAGAGCTGCGCGGCGCGATCGAAGTGCAGCGCTTCGATCACCTGGTGAGGAAAAGCGGCGCCTTTCACGCCATCCGGGTGCGCGTCCATGGCCGGGTTCCGCTGGGCCGCCAGGACCTGGACCGGGTTGTGGTGCTGCAACTTTACCGCACCCCGGAGATGGATTACTTCAGTCCGCGCGCGCTGCCGTTTCTCACCACGCTGATTGACCGCTACGCCGCCGCCGGCATCCGCCTGAATGCCCTCTATGCCGACGAGATGCACATCCAGCAGGACTGGAACTACTTCAGCCACCACGATCACGGCGAGTTCGCCATGCGCTATGTCAGCCCAGGGCTCGCTCGCGAATATGCGGCCCGCTACGGCGCCCAATACGCGGACCTGGCGCGGTACATGGTCTACTTTCTGCACGGCCAGCACGACACGGCCATCGACCTCACCGCGAAGCGGGGCGTGCAGCATGTTTTCGGCGCTTCGCCTGACGCCATTCAGCAAACGGCCCTGTTCCGCGCCCGCTACTACCGCCTTCTCCAGGACGGCGTGGTGGATCTGTTCGTCAAGGCCAAAAAGTATGCCGAGCAGAAGATGGGTCGCCGGTTGGAGACCCGCGCCCATGCCACCTGGGCCGAGAGTCCCACCGTCGACTACTGGGGCGCCGGCGAATCCAACCACTGGCGCGCCAAGTACGAGTACACGCCGGACTTCATCTGGTCCGACACCGTGCAGCAGTCGGCCTCGGCCTGCGACGACTACTTCAAGTGGGGCGAGTTTCTCACCGGTAACGGCAACGATCATGCCGAAGGCGGCTGGATTGACCGCGACTACTTCGGCCTGGCGCTGGCCGCCTCCACCGGCATCATCAACGAGGTCCCATATTCCTACGCCGCCCATTGGGGACATCCTGAACCCGTGATGCGCCGGCGCACGGCATTGGTGGACGTCTACGGCGATGTGGCCGAACCGGCGTTTGCCGCCGTCCAGGAGAGCGTGCACCGCGATACCGGAGTGTTGATGCTTTACCCCCTGGACCTGGTGGCGGTGGAAGAGCGCTTCGGAAGCTGGATGGCGCAGTATGGCTATGCCAACTACATCACCGCCGCCAAACTGCTGGAGTTGGGGCGGGTGCGCGGCGGCGCCATCGAGATGGCGGGACGGCGGTTCACCACGCTGGTAACGCTGTTTGAACCCTTCCCGCGCCCGGGTCTGCTCGAAATGATGCGTGATTTGATCCGTGGCGGAGGGCGTGTGGTGTGGTCCGGTCCGCCGCCCCTCATTACGTTCGATGGCCGGCCGGCGCTACCACTGTGGAGCGAAATCTTCGGCGTGTCGCTGGCGCCGGCGGCCACGGCAGGCATGCGTATACCCGCGGCGATGGTGCGATTCGAGGGAAGTCTCTCCACCGTCCAGCCGCAGATGATCCTGTCCAGCTTCCTGGTCGATCGCATCTATCCGGTGACTCCGAGCGAGGGTACCGGGACCGTTGCCAGGGTAAAGAATCTGCTGGTGGGCACGCGCCGCGGCAACGCCGTCTATCTGGGTTTCCGGCCGCGCGACGACCAGTCGCGCAGCCTGGGCTACGACGTTCGCACCTGGTTCGAGATCCTGGACGCCATCGGAGCCTACCCCGGAGCAGACAACCCGGACCGGATCTCGCGGCTGGGCGAGTACATGGCCTGCCGCTTCCCCAACGGGAGCATCGCCGTGGCGCCGCATTTACGCGAAGTGGAGGAGGGCTGGCAGGGCGGATTTGCCCGCGATCCCAAGGCCGACCGGATCTACATGGAGCGGCACCCGCTCCCACCCGGCCTGCTTCGGTTACGCGATTTCAAGGTGAGCGGCCATCGGGTGGATTACGACGGCTCCCATGCCATGGCCTTTCGCGTCGACGCCCGAAAGCGCCTGGTTGCCTTCGCCGGCGAGACGTGCCGGGAAATCACGGTGGACGGAGTGCGGCACGTCTTCGCCGATTCGCCGATGGACGCCATCGCCTGGGCGCCGGTCGCAGCCGCCCGGCGCATCCGCCACGGCGCGGTTTTCCAAATTCGTCTCGCCGGTACGGGAACTGTCCGTATTCCCTCTCCTTGGGCCGATCTGGAGCTTTTCGTCGAAGCGGAACGGCCCGGAAGCCGCGGCGCGCGGGTGCCTCACCGCTATGAAAATGGGACCCTCGTCATTCAGGCGACACCCCAATATAGCGGCCGCTGGATTTGGGGTGTAGCCCGCCAAACCGATGATTAATCAGGGTCTTCGGAGATATTTCGTATATTTTCCGCCGGTCAGCGGACCCAATTCGAAGGTGAGCGGATCCGAGCCGAGTGTGTTCTACAACACGCTGTTACAATTAACCGAGTCTTTTGCTTTCTGCATGTTAGCGGCCTTCGCGCCAAACTGCTGGACGAGGAAAAAACGTGACAAACCCGAGCAATCTGTCTGTTGCAGAAGTGATCATTCCGGAACCCGCCGGCATGGAAGTCCCCACGCCGGGTGGCTATAAGATCTTCAGCCGCATCCTGGATTGGATCACCAATGATCGCATGCAACTGCTGAACATTACCGAGCGGATCAACGAGATTGTCCGCAAAAGTGGCGTTCGCGACGGACTGGTACACCTTCAGTCGCTGCACACCACGACGGCCGTGTTTATTAATGAGTGGCAGGACGCGCTGCTCCACGACGTGCGCGGTTTCTTCGATAATGCGGTCGATCGCCATGGCTACTACCGCCACAATGACCCCGAATATTCCGACTGCGAGCGCAAGAATGCCGATTCCCACTTGCGCGGCATGATGATGGGGCAGACGCTGTGTCTTCAGGTGCGCAATGCGAATGTGCTGTTGGGAACCTGGCAGAGCATCATCCTGGCCGAATTTGACGGTCCCCGATCACGCTCGCTCGCCGTCCAGGTCTCCGGGGTCTGAGTTGGTCCATGCCCGTTTTCATCCAGGGGGCCGGTAACTAACCGGCTTCCGCGATACCCGCCGCGCGCCGCCGCACTCTCCGCGGCATGTCCGGAGGTATCCTCCCTCACCGGCAAGCTTTACTAAATATCACCGTCCCCCCACCGATAAGCTCTCCAGTGAGCGAAATGACAGGCCGCCTTCTGTTCTCCAGCCTTCTGATATCGGGTTGCCTGGCGCAGGCACAAGTCTCCGTCTCGGTCGCGTCTTATCTCGGGGGATCGCGAACCGACACGGTTACGGCCACGGCAGTGGACGCCGCTGGCTTCATCTATCTTGCGGGGTGGACGGATTCGACCGATCTGCCCATGGTAAATGCAGGCCAGCCGGGATCCGGCGGCGGTGTCGATGCGTTCGTCGCCAAATTGAGCGCCGACGGGAAGTCGGTTCTCTACTGCACTTATCTTGGCGGATCCGGTGACGACCGGGCGTTTGCCATCGCGGTCGATTCGGCCGGCAACGCCTATGTGACCGGCTGGACGACCTCTTCCAATTTTCCCGTAACGGCGGCTTTTCAGTCGAGGTTCATGGGTGTCAAAGACGCGTTCGTTTCCAAGATCGACAGCGCCGGGCTGTTGACCTACAGCACCTATCTGGGCGGCAGCGGCTACGATTCGGGAAACGCCATCGCCGTTGACGCGGGTGGAAACGTCTACGTGGCCGGCGAGACGGATTCCTCCAACTTCCCGTTGAGAAACGCGCTTCAGCTCCGTCCGGGGGGTGTCGCCGATGCGTTTGTGGTGAAACTGGCGGCCGACGGGTTCACCGAGGTGTACGCCACCTATTTGGGAGGGTACCTGAGCGACCGGGCGACAGCCATCGCGCTGGACGCTTCCGGCTCCGTTTATGTGGCTGGAAGCACGGAATCCCCGGATTTTCCGGTGGCAAGCGCCTTTCAGGCGGCCAAGCGCGGCGACGGACAGGACGGTTTCGTCGCCAAGATCAACGCCGGCGGCACGGCGCTCGCCTACAGCAGTTTCATGGGCGGGTCCCGCGGGATTCCGGAGTCCGTGACGGCCATTGCCGTGGACGCCGATGGAGTGGCCTACGTGACTGGTGTTACGGGGTCGGAGGATTTTCCGGTAAAATCCGCCATTCAGCCCATGCTCAAGGGAGGCCTGGACATCTTCGTCTCCAAGGTAGCCGCCAATGGCGCCAGCCTGTTGTTTTCCACCTATCTGGGCGGCAGCAGCCTGGATTACCCCACCGCCATCGCACTCGACGCCAGCGGGCGGCTCTGGATCGGCGGTTACACGGCTTCCACCGATCTGATCTGGCTATCGGCGAATCAGGTCCACGGCGGAGGAGTGTACGACGGCTTCGTGATGATGATGGATCGCAGCGGAACGAGCGGGACCACCTGGCTGTTGGGCGGGGGTGGCGCCGATACCGTTAACGCGCTGGCCGTGCGCGGCGCCGTGGTCTACGCCGGTGGGCAGACCGGTTCCACCACGATGGCCAGAAATGGCCCCTACACACGCCTGGCCGGCGCCCTGGACGGCTTGGTCAGCCTGCTGGCCCAGTCCTACTCGCTGACACTCACCATCGCCAGCCCGACGACGGGCGCGACCTATGCGACCAGCGCGCCCGCGGTGACGCTGGCAGGTACCGCCGCGGCCAGCCTGGGAATCGCCCAGGTAAGTTGGTCCAACGACCGGGGTGGCAGCGGCGCCGCCAGCGGAACCACCGCCTGGACCGCGGCCGGCATCGCCCTTCAAACGGGGACCAACGTGATCTCGATCGTAATGAAAGACACGGCGGGCAATTCGGTGACCGCAACCCTCAGCGTGGTCTACACGCCGCCGGCGCCGGGCGCCGCAATGCTGATCTCTCCCAGTGCGGGTAGCGGCATGAGCCAGGTATTCACCGCCACCATCACGCCACCGGGAGGGTTCAGCGGCATCTCGGAGGCGGCGCTGCTGATCCAGGGCGGCAGCCAGTCATCGGCCAATGCCTGCCAGGCGACTTACCTATTTTCGACCCAGGCGCTTTATTTGCTGAACGACGGCGCGACATCGTGGCTGGGACCGGTGGCGCCCGGTTCCACGACCACCGTCAAGAACAGCCAGTGCAGCCTCACCGGAACCGGTTCGAGCGCGGTGACGAACGGATCCACGCTGACGGTGAAGTACGCAATTACCTTCGAACCATTTTTCTTCGGTGACAAGAAATCGTATCTGTATATCAAGGATGGCTGGACGGCGGTGGGCGACTGGACGGTGCCCAAACCCGTGTCGGGAACGCTGACGGCTCCCAGTTCGGGAAGCGGCGTTTTGCAGGTATTCACCGGCAAGTTCATCTATCCGGAAGGTTTCGCCGACGTTTTCGAAGCGCCGCTGCTGGTGCAGGCCGGTACCGGCAGCCCGCACTCCTGCATGGTGGATTACTGGCTGGGGACCAAGGGCCTGTATCTGCTCGACGACGCCGGTCACACCTGGCTGGGACCGGTCGCGCCAGGCTCAATGTCGATTCTTGAAAACAGCCAGTGTTCCCTGGTTGCCGCAGCCTCGAAATTCGAGTCGTCGGGCGACGTGCTGGTTCTCACCTATGCGGTGGTTTTCAAACCGGAGTTTGCCGGCAACAAGAATACCTACCTTTATTTCCGCGAGCGCTGGTCGCAGGTGGGAACCTGGACGGTCCCCGATGCCAATACCGATGCCGTGCTGACCCCGAATGCAGGCGCGGGAATGGCGCGCAAGTTCGCCGGCACGTGGAATTTCAGCACGGGATTGAACGGTATCAGCGATGTCTCGATGCTTGTCCAGAAGGGCGCCAGCAGTCTGAATGCCTGCCAGGTGGATTACAACCTGGTAAACCGCGGGCTGTACCTGCTGAACGACAGCGCCACGGCCTGGATTGGTCCGGTATTTCCCGGCACCGGAGGCAGCGTGCAAAACAGCCAGTGCGTGCTGAATGGAGCCCAGTCGCAGGCCGCCGTCTCGGCGACCGTCGTCAATTTGAACTTGGATATCACCTTTAAGTCCACATTTCAGGGACCGAAAAATGTTTATCTCTATCACCGGAACAGTTGGATACCGGTAGGCGTTTGGATGGTCACCTACTAAATCGGCGCTTGGCCGCCGGGATATGCGGCGAGAAATCGGGCGGCCGCATGATCTACAATTACGTGGTACCGGCCCGACTGGCGGCGCAGCCGGAGTGATGTGGTTCCTCCGGGGGACCGCCATGGCCGCGACCATCGTATCGCCGGCGGCTGTGCATTGACCCAATTCGATCCATCGGTGGTCTTCGTTGTGATTCCCGCCTACAACGAGGCCCAGGTCTTGGCCGGGACGCTGAATTCCCTGCGGCCGCTGGGCTACCGGTTGGTGGTGGTGGATGACGCTTCCCAGGATGCCACGGCGCAGGTTGCCGCCCGTCACCCCGTGGTACTGCTCCGCCACGCGATCAATCTCGGCCAGGGCGCCGCGCTCGAAACCGGAACCGAATGGGCGCTTGCGCACGGGGCCGCAATCATCGTCCATTTTGACGCCGATGGGCAGCACGACGCCGGCCAGATCAGCACGCTCACGGCGCCCATTGCCAGCGGCCAATGCGATGTCGTCTTTGGCTCCCGGTTCCTGCGTGCGGACGATATTGCCCGCGTGCCTCCGGCCAAGCGTCTGCTGCTCCGCGCAGGACGCCAGGTTTCGGGACTACTCACCGGTATCTGGCTTTCCGACACTCACAACGGATTGCGCGCCCTCTCGCGGCGGGCTGCCCGGTCGATCCGGTTGCGCGAAAACGGTTTTGCCCATGCGACCGAGATTCTGGACGAGGTGCGGCGCGCCAATCTCCGATATACTGAAGTTCCGGTGACGGTCGAGTATACGCGCTACTCGCGGGCCAAAGGCCAGCCGATTTCCAACGCGTTTAATATCGTGATCGATCTGATTATCCGCAAAATGTTCTCATGACTCTGATTCAGCCGGTTCTTATTTTGATATTGCTCTGCGCCGCGGCCATATTTCTGCTGCGGATGCGAAGTAAATTGATGGACCGCCTGATCGTGGTGGCATTCGCCGTAACCGGCACGGCACTGGTGGTGAGCCCGCAGACGAGCACCGAGGTGGCGCACACTCTCGGTGTCGGCCGGGGCGTGGACCTGGTCATCTACCTGAGCCTGCTCGGCAGCGGATTTTTTCTGCTGGTGGGATTTTCGAAACTCCGCGAGTTAGAGCAGCAGTTGACGCAGATCACCCGCCAACTGGCCCTGTTGACCGCCGAGGACCACGGCGCGGAACACCACTGATGCTCCGGGACCGTCAGAGCCGGGCGAAGCGGCCTTCGCGCCAGAGCCCGGCTTCCGCCGAAGCCGCCCCGCGCGACTGGTTGATGGCGGTCTTCTCCCTCATCGCCGCCGGTCTGCTCATCGCCATCGCGCGCAAAGCCTGGCTCAATGCCGATCTGAGTTGGGATGCGGTGGCCTATCATCTGCCATTTGCGGGGCTGCGGCTGGGAATTATCAAGAGCAGTGAGTTTCGCCTCTCCAACTGGATTCATACGTTCTATGAGACGTTTCCGGTCCTGCCGGACTACCTCAAGGGGCTGTTGTGGAAGGTGACATCGCGCGCATCGGCGCCCAATCTACTCTCGCTGATGGCGCTGGTGGGGACAATCGGCGCGCTGCGGTATTTTTTTCGCATTCCCGCTGCAATCTCCACCATCGCCTTTCTGGCCACACCGATCGTTCTCATCCAGGCCTCGAGTTCTTATAGCGACCTGTTCGCCAATTGCGCCATGAGCCTGCTGCTGATGATGATTTTCATGGCGCTGCTGTGGCCGGAGAGGTTCGGCCTGCCACATCTGGCGGTGGCGGTGGCGGCCTTTGGGTTGGCGCTCAACTCGAAGTTCCAGTTTGTAATTCCGGCCGGCGCGGGCGTCCTGGCGCTGGGTGCGGTTATCGCGTCGGGCAGGCGGAAATTTTTGTTGTTAGCCGGATTCTGGCAGCGGCTCAACCGCGCCTGGCGAACCCTGGCGGTAGCGGGAGTGCTGCTGTACCTGGCCATTTGCCCGCTGCGCTACGGGCAGAACTGGGCGCGCTTCGGGAATCCGTTCTACCCGGTTGCGGTGGATCACGGCCCCATTCATTTTCCGGGCACCATCCACGAACTAGGAGTGGAGCCGGCGTACCTCGCCACCTGGCCGCAACCACTCCGGTGGATCATTTCGCTCGCCGAGTTCCGTGCCTTTGAAGGCCGCAACCCGCTGTGGACAATCGATCAGGGGTCGCTTGGACCGAACTCGCCCGGCTTGCGGATTGGCGGGTACCTCTCGGCCTGGGTGGGGCTGAATATCGCCTGGTTCTGTTACCTGCAGTGGAGTCTCCGGCGGCGATTGGGCTGGACGCCCGCGATCTTCGCCGGAGCGCTCTCGGTCTTTACTTCCCTGTTGCCGGCCTCCCATGAGCTGCGCTACTACATGTACTGGATGTTGTGCCTGATTGCGATCAACCTTGTCCTGCTGGGGCAGCGGTTGGCCGAACCCGGAGCAAGGGCACAGCGTTCTCTCTACGCCGGTGGAGCATTGGCTTGCCTGTTCTTTGCCGCAAACGCAACCGGTTGGGCCTATCTTCGCGTGAGCTACCCGCCGGACCAACCGGTTTCGGCCGTGCTCGGGATCCGGCGCCAACTGGAGCAGGCGAACCTGGCTCCGGGCGAGCGCGTCTGCGTGTTGGGCAAGTCTCCCTATACGCTCTTCTATGCGCCGTATTTCAATCCCGAACTGGAGCGCAAGTTTCACTACTCGGTCCAGGAAGGCTATGCCAAAGCCGATTGCGCGGGGCTGCGGATTTTGCAGTAACTGTCTCGCCAACACAATCGTGTACACTGAATCTTCGTTTTTGCGGGTCCGATCATGAAATCGAGAGAGAGAGTCTTAACTTCCATTGCCCATCGCGAACCCGACCGCGTGCCGGTCGACCAGGGCTCCATGCGCTCCAGCGGAATCATGGCCATCGCCTATAACCGCCTGAAGCAATACCTGGGGATTGAGGATGGCGAGACCCGCCTCTATGACGTGGTGCAGCAACTGGCGGAACCAGAACCGTGGTACCTGGCACGTTTTCAGGTCGACGCAGTCGATCTGGGGCGCGCCTTCCCGGGACGCCGGTGGAAGCCGTGGACGCTGCCCGATGGTTCGCCCGCGGTGGCGCCCGAGTGGCTCCACACCAGTACCGAGCCCGACGGCAGCCGCCTCTACCACAATGCCGCCGGACAGCCCATCGGCAAGATGCCATCGGCCGGTAACGTGGTTGATCAGATCTGCTGGCCATTGTCGGGCGAGAATGGCCTCACCGGGTTTGAGCCCCTCAACGAGAAGATGGACCAGGTCACCTGGGCGGCGCTGCCCTCTTCCCCGTGGGAGGAACCGCTGACCGCCGGACGGATCGCCCAATTCGCCGAAGTGGCGAGGGAGTTGCGGGAGCAATCCTCGTTTGCGATCTCACTTTCGGTGGGCTGCAACCTCATGGAATGGTCCCAGTTCCTGTTCGGCATGGCCAACGCCTATCTGCACATGGCCGGCGAGAAGGAGGCTTTTGCCCACTTTCTCGACCGCCTCACCGATCATCACCTGGCATCGCTCCACCGGCTCCTGCCCTCCTTGCGCGGCCTGGTGGACGTGCTGGTGGTGGGCGATGACCTGGGCATGCAGCGGGGCCCGCAGATCTCCCGCAAGATGTACCGCGAATTGTTTTTCCCGCGGCACCGGAAGATCTACCAGGCGGCCAGGGAGTTGAGCGGAGCGCACATCTTTCTTCATTCCTGCGGTGGCATCTACGAATTGATCCCCGACCTGATCGAGGCCGGCGTCGAAATTCTCAATCCCGTGCAGACCAGCGCGCGGAATATGGATCCCGTCCGGTTGAAGCGGGAATTCGGCCGCGACATCACCTTTTGGGGCGGCGGCTGCGATACACAGCAGGTGCTGCCGTTCGGCACTCCGGAGGAGGTGCGCGACGATGTCCGCCGCCGTATAGAGATTTTCGCGCCCGGCGGCGGATTTGTCTGGGCCCCGATTCACAACATCATGGCGGATGTTCCGCCGCGCAACATCGAGGCGATGCTGGAGGAGGCCGCCTGCCACGGGATCTACCGCTAACGATTGACTGCCGCCCCCCTGCGCCCGGGATAGTCCAGCGCCGCAAACAGCACGCGGCGGCATGATACACTCGATGCTTTATCTGTATGTCGTGTATTACGAATCACCCAGAGAGTAATGGCTAGGCTTTTTCAAGTCTATATTCCGGCCAGTGTCCTCGCGCTGCTGCTCTCTGAAGTGGTACTACTCTACTTCTGCTATCTGCTGGCCACTTATCTGATGTTTGATGTCGGGGCGGACATCTTCCTGTTTTACGAAGGGGGGCTGGTCCGTATCACGATCGTGGTATTGAGTATACTGGGTGGCGCTTACTTCAACGATCTCTACAGCGACCTGCGGAGCCGCTCCACGCTGTTGATGGTGCAGCGTTTCTCGCTGGTGCTGGGAGTGGCATTCATCGCCCAGGCATTTCTCAGCTACCTGGGGGACCAATGGCTGCTGCCGCGTTGGACCATGATTACCGGTTCGGCGATGGTTATGTTGATCCTGCCATTGGAGCGTATCGTCTTCTCTTCCATGGTGCTGGATGCCGCCGGCACGCCTTCGATGCTGTTCGTTGGCAGTTCACCGATCGTCGACAGGATCTGCGCGCGGCTGGAGGAGCGCCGGGAGATCGGAATCCGCCCCATCGGATTTCTCTCCGAAACCGGCGCCGCGCCGCCATTCGAACATTGCAAGTGCGTCGGCACCCTGGATGACTTATGCACGGTGGTGGACCGGTTACGGCCCAGCCGGATCGTGGTCGCTTTATCGGAACGCCGGGCGCGGATGCCGGTAGCCGAATTGTTGGACTACCGGCTCTCGGGAATCCTGGTGGAAGAGGCCGCGCAGGTATATGAGACGGCGTTCGGCCGGGTGTGCGTCCCCGAATTGCGGCCATCGCAACTAATATTTTCCGCTCAATTGGGACCTCGCCCGAACACGCTGCTGTTTCAGAACGTGCAATCGTACCTCATCGCTTCATTGGCGTTGATTCCCTTACTGCCGGTGATGGCGGTGGTTGCGTTGCTGGTGCGGCTTACCTCCAAGGGCTCCGTGCTGTACCGCCAGGTGCGGGTTGGACTCAACGGGAAGCCCTTCGTCCTCTATAAATTCCGCTCCATGGCCGCTGACGCGGAAGCAGACACCGGGGCCGTCTGGGCGCGGAAGGACGACCCGCGCATCACCCCGCTCGGCAGGTGGCTGCGGTCATTGCGGTTGGATGAAATCCCCCAGCTCTTCAACGTGCTGCGAGGGGAGATGGCAATTGTCGGGCCGCGACCCGAACGGCCCGAATTCGTCAGCATACTCGCCAGTAAGATTCGCTTTTACCACCAACGCCATTGCGTCAAACCGGGAATTACCGGATGGGCGCAGATTAACTTCCAGTACAGTAACTCACTCGAAGATACGATGGTCAAACTGGAGTATGATCTCTATTACATCAAGAACATGTCCTGGTCGCTCGACATGTATGTAATTTTCCACACGCTGAAGACCATGCTGACCTCCAAAGGCGCGCACTGACTTATTTTTCGATCGAAATTCAACGTGGCGGCTCAACCGCGAACAGGCTGCCCAACTCCGCCGCCGGCGTGCGGATGCCGATATAGAATGGACCGAACAGGGCGTAAATGGCGCTCACTTTGTCAAAGCGCATCTCGTAGATCAGCTTTTTGAATGTAACCGGATCTTCGGCGAACAAGTCCACGCCCCACTCCCAGTCATCCAGGCCCATTGAACCCGAGATGATCTGCCGCACCGCGCCGTGGTAGCGGCGGCCGATCATACCGTGCTCGCGCATCTGCCGCTGGCGTTCGGCCATCGGTAGCTGGTACCAGTTCATCGCTTCGCCCCGGCGGCGGTCCATCGGATAGAAACAGAGGTACTTGGCCGGTGGAATACCCGGCCAAAGCCGTGGAGCCATGGCCTTGCGCTGGATGGCGAGCGTCTCTTCTACACCGGCGTTCCAGTCCTCGGAGAACGGCGTTAAACCGCGATCCGCCAGCGTGGCATAGGTTTTCAGGCTCGATTCATAAAGCCCCAGTTCGACCACGGAAAGATAAGAATGCGCGGTTTCCAGATAATCGGACAGCCGCAGCGCCGCCAGCGCCAGTTCGGCGTCGCGCAGTTCCTCAAAGCTGCCGCGGAAGTGCAGGACCAACAGGTCGCCCTTGTGGCCCAGCATCGAATAGCAGGCGCTTTGTCCGTCCTCGCGCTGCTCGAGCACACTCAGAAACGCGGACGCCTCGGCCAGGATGCCGGCGCGCTCCGTGTCATCGAGCGTCCTCCAGGCAGCGCGGCGAAAACGAAACATCTGATGCAGCACGCTCGAGCCTTCCAGCGTAAGCGGAACTGCGGGAAGCTGCTCAATGGCCGGTGCTTCGGCCTGGTTGTGGTCCATCCCGACTATGCTCCTCTAGCGGACGAAATCTTCAGCGGAACCCTTGACCGGCCGTCCACGGGAACTACTTCTCGGTCGGCGCGGTTTCAAACAGGCTCGGCTGGACGGGTTTCTGCTGGTGGCGATCGAGAGCGCGGCCATAGCGGTTCAGCAAGGCGGCCGCGGCAAGAAGCGCGATCGAAGCGCCGATCCAGACCTGCCAGTGCGAAAAGAATCCCGACTTGATGGCGAATGGTCCGGTGATTTGAAGGTCCATGCCCAAGCGCCACAACGCCAAGGCCAGCGCCATCAGGGCGGCCGGAGTCAGCAATGACGCCATCGCCAGAGCAACCTGGCGATTGGAGTTCCGCTTTTTCGCCACTTTCGGGCCGCGCCTGAAGCGGAGCCGGATAACCATCAGTTCCCCTTGGTGTTCTCAGTCTACCAGCTTATGGCAGGACCTGTTCCGGAGCTTCCAGCCACCAATGCATGCGCCCCCGCTTAACCCGCTGTCTCAGTTTTCGGGCCCGCTCCCCCTGCGGCGGCGCCGCCATTTGCCCGTCCGCTCCGCGGGTGGCTACACTGGCTTGGGGGAACTGCTCGGGTGTACCTTTTGAGGATACTTTGACCTACGCGATTGTGCTGGGCCTGGTGGTGGTCACGCTGCTGGGTGTCACCATAGCGAAGACCCTTCAGGTCCGCAGCCGCGCCGATTACCTGGTGGCGGGCCGCAAACTTCCCTGGGGCGTGCTGGTTTTCACGCTGCTTTCGTCCTGGATTGGCGCCGGCAGCCTGTTTGCCGGAGCGGAAAATGCGTACCGCAACGGATTCGCCGCGTTGTGGCAACCGGCGGGCGGATGGCTGGGATTAATCGTGATCGCGCTGATTGCCGGCCGCGCGCGGCGCTTCGCGCAATTCACCGTGCCGGACCTGCTCGAAGCGCGTTACAATCCGCTGGCGCGCATCCTGGGTACCGTTGCCACGGTGGTTTCCTATACCGTGATCGCCAGCTATCAGTTCAAAGGCGGCGGCGACGTGCTGCACCTCATTTTTCCCGATGTGGACCGTACCACCGGCATGTTCATCATCGGCGTGTTCGTCATTGTTTTCACGGCGGCCGCCGGCATGGCTTCGGTAGCCTACCTGGACCTGGTAATAGGAATTCTGGTCACCTCCATTGTGCTGGTCTCCGTGCCGCTGCTGCTGGCGCGCGCCGGCGGCTGGGGGCAGGTGATGTCGCGGCTGCCGCCGGCGCACTTCGAGCTGTTGGGCGATCTGACGTTGACCCAGGCGCTGGGCTTCACGCTGCCCACGATGCTGTTGCTGATCGGCAACCAGCCGATGTACCAGAAGTTCTTCTCCGCCCGTTCGGAACGGGATGCGCGGCTGGCGGTCTATGGATGGATTGTGGGAACGGTACTGCTCGAGACGCTGCTGGTGATGTTCGCGGTGATTGGCAGCTCGCTGTTCCATACCGCCAATCCACGTGAAATTACGCCGCTCACGGCGCGGTTGGGATTGCCTCCGCTGGTGGGCGCCATCCTGCTTGGCGGTATTTTCGCCAAGGTGATCTCGACGGCGAACAACTACCTTTTCTCGCCGGCAACCAACCTGATCCACGACGTCTACGAGCGCTTCATCAACCGGCATGCCTCCGAACGGCGCAGTCTGGTGATCTCGCGTCTGGTGGTGGTGCTGCTCGGCATCTTCGCGCTGTTGCAGGCCACCACTTTCGAGTCGATCCTGAAGGCCGCCCTCTATGCCTACACGGTTTACGGTGCCGCAGTGACGCCGAGCGTGCTGGCCGTATTTTTCTGGAAAAGGACGACGACGCCGGCGGCGATCGTCTCCATTCTGCTTGGCACGGTGATCACCATCGGCTGGAATGCGGCTGGGATCTTCCGTCTGGATGCCATTTATCCGGCGCTGGCGGCTTCCCTGATCAGCCTGGTTCTAGTCAGCCTGCTGACGCCGCCGCCGCCGGCCGGCAAATGGAAACCGTTTTTCGAGGAACAAGAGGTTAAAGCATGAACGTAGCTGAAATTCAGAGGGCGCTGGGGGAGCAGCAGTTGGACGGGTGGCTGTTTTTTGACCACCACGCGCGCGATCCACTGGCCTACCGGGTGTTGGGATTCGAACCCGATGCCGCGCCAACGCGCCGCTGGTACTACCTGATTCCGGCGAAGGGCGAACCACGGGGACTGGTCCACAAGGTCGAGCCGTTCGTTTTGGACGCGTTGCCCGGAGCCAAGATTACCTATTCGAGCTGGGCCCGGCAGCGGGAGGGGCTGGCGACACTGCTCAGCGGCTGCCGGAAGATCGCCATGCAGTACTCACCCGGTTGCGCGATTCCCTACGTTTCGCTGGTGGATGCGGGAACCATCGAGATGGTGCGGGCGCTGGGCTTGGAAGTCGCCAGCTCGGCCAACCTGGTGCAGCTATTCGAAGCGCGCTGGAGCGCGGAACAGTTCCAGATGCACCTGGCTGCCGGGCGGATGGTGGACAGCATTCGCCGGGCGGCCTTCGGGCGCATCGCCGATCGCCTGCGCGCCGGCGGGCGGGTGGATGAATTCGAGATCAAACAATTCATCCTGGAATCGTTCGATCGCGCCGGGCTCGAAACCGATCATGGTCCGATCGTGGCGGTGAACGCCAATTGCTCCAACCCTCATTACGAGCCTGGCTCCAGTGACAGTTCCGCGATCGAAGCCGGCGACTGGGTGCTGTTGGATATGTGGGCGAAGCTGCGTAAGCCGCATGCGGTCTATTACGACATCACCTGGACCGGCTACTGCGGCAGTGATGTTCCCGCCACGATGCGCCAGGTGTTCGACATCGTCGCCGGCGCCAGGGACGCCGCGATCAGTAGCATCCGTCACGCGTTCGATTCCGGACGCGCGCTGGAGGGCTGGGAGGTGGACGACGTGGCCCGGGGATTCATCACCGAACGCGGTTACGGCGACTTCTTCATTCACCGCACCGGACATTCGATCGGAGCCGACGTGCACGGAGCCGGGGTCAACATCGATAACCTCGAAACACACGACGAGCGGACGCTGATTCCCGGTGTCTGCTTCTCGATCGAGCCGGGCATTTACCTGCCTGCCTTCGGCGTACGCAGCGAGGTGAACGTCTTCATGGGCCAGGACGGTCCGCAAGTAACCGGCGAAAAGCAGACTGCGCCTGTGCTGATTGTTTAAGCCCGGCGGTGCAGCGCCGAGACGGCCAGGATGTAATATGCGTTGTGCGGCGTCCAGTATTCGGTGGTTCGCCAGTCAAAGCCGTTCTCGATGTCCAGGATCGGCTCGTCGTTGGCGTTGCCGGCAATTCCGTTCATAATCCCGCCGGGAATCAGCCCCACAAAACGTGAGTGCGGGTAGGGATTGCGCATCCCTTCGCCGGTCATCAGGCAGGCGCCGAAGGGGTTGGCGCCCATCACCCATTCCAGTTGCCGCATTGCCAGGTCCCGGTATGCGGAGTTGCCAAACTCGGAAGCGGCGAGAATGCCGGCGAGCGCGTAGCTTTCCAGGTGGCTGGTGGAGCCGATCCACCAATCGCCGCGCTGCACCGGCATGAAGAAGCGGTAGGTCAACTCGCCCGCCAGCGGGCGGTACAGTTCAGCCGAAGGCGTCCCATGAAAGATGCCAAACGGCACGATCCCGTAGGGTGACCGTGCCGCCATGGGCAGCACATAACCGTCCAGGTGCAGTTTGACGGCGTCGCCCCATTGGCCGGCCTGGGCGGCATCGGGATAGGCTTGGGCCAGCAGGAGCAGCGTGATCACCGGCAGCGCCCCATGCACCACGTCAGCGTAGGGATCCGGACTGTTGCTCGAAACGCGGAACCAGCCGCGCACGAACTTCTGTCCGAAGGTGAATGCGGTGTTCTGAGCGGAGAGGATCAGCGACCCGAATTTCAGCGCGTGGTCGCGGTACCCGGCGGCGCCGGTGGCGCGGCCCAGTTCCATTGCCGCCAGCGCCCACCAGGATACTTCACCGGTTCCGCCGGAACGCGTGGCGGCGTCCCAGCAGCGCACGGCGGCCCGCAGGCATCGCTCCGAGTAAGCCGGATCTGCGGCGCGAAACGCAGTGGCCATCATCGCTTCAAAAAGCGTGAACAGCGCCTGCACGCTTCCGGATTTATTTGTGTTGATGTAGCGGTCGTCGCCGGTGCCGGTCCGGTTGTCGGTCCAGTGGTTGTCGCTGTTGTCTCCGTTGACGCCGCCGGCCACGTCGTCCCACACCAGTCCGTCGCCATCCTGCATCTTCAGAAAGTAGGTGTTGCCCCAGCGCGCCTCGTCCAGCAGCGCTTTCGCGCCGGATCCGGCGGCATCCCAATCGTCGCCCAGGTTCCGCAGCAGGCCCATCAGCGCGATGCCATTGAGTACCGTTGCGCTCATCCATTTGCGCAGATCACCGGCGTCGTGCCAGCCGCCTGTGGTGTCCACGTGCCCGCCATTGTCGCGCCGCCGGGCGTCGTCCAGGTGGCATACCGGGTGGACATTCGGTACTGCCGTACCGCAACGCTGGGCGTGAATGTAACTGACGGCTTTCACCAGGGTACGCCGCCACACGTCTTCGCCGATGAAAAACGGCACCGATCGTTCTCCTCCGGCCTCGACCTGGTACATGCCCGGCCGCACAATATCGCTCAAATCCCCCACAAGGCAATCGCCGAGATCGGATGTGAAACGGGTGAAGCGGCGCGTCAACTCCGGCGGCTTCGGCGACGAGCCGATATCGCGAAAAGTGAACTCAGCGGGCATGCCGCCGGTGAGCCGGAAAACAACACTCTTCCGGCCCGGCGGCGTGAAGCCGAGATGGTTGATGGCCAGCGCCGGTTTCGGCGGGGCCGTAATGCGCTCCACGCGCTCTTCGGCGAAACGTTTCCGCGGCGCATCCCGGGCGCCGGCGGCAAAGGCTCCGCCCGCGCTCAATCCGGTAATGAAACTGCGTCGATCGATCATGTCGTCCGTCCTCCGTTATCCCATCTGTCAACGCTTGTAAGGCGAACTCAGATACCGTTTGGCGTCGCGGGCCTGGGCGGCCAGGGGCGCATAACGAATCGCCGCTTGATATGCCTTTTTCGCCGCGGCGCGATCGCCTTTCAGATCGTAAATCTGGCCCACGCGCAGCCAGGCGGTGACTCCGGTGTTCAGGTCAAGCGTCGCGGCGGCGGCGCTGACGCGAAGCATGTTTTGGAGCGCGTCGTCGTAATCGCGGTACCAGAATTGCACCGTGCCGCGGGCAAAATCGATCTTTTCCTGTTGCAGGCCGGCATACCCGGGGGCTCCGGTCCGCTTCAGGCGCTCAATCTCGTCCACTTCGGCGAGCGCTTTTTTCCCATCGCCGGCGTCGGAATACATCTGCACCAACTCGAAGCGGAACAGGTAATTGCGCGGGAACTGAGCAATCAGCCGGTCCACCAGGGGTATGGCCGCATTGGGGTTGCGGTCGCGCCGGTAGATGGCCGCGAGCAGGATCTCGGCGTCCTGGCGGTTGCGGGTACCGTGAGCGGCAACCTTCTGAAGCTCCTGGATGCCCCTCTCCCGGTCGCCTCGAAAACCGGCGACAAATCCCAGCATCCGGTAGAAAAAAGGCAGGCTCCCGACCACGTAATCGTGCACGCCCTGAATCAGCATGGCATCGACAAATGACGGGTCAATATCGGTCACCTCGGTGTGCAGGCGCCGCGCGGCGGTGGCTTCCCGCAGCGCGCCGATCCACATGCGTCTCACCAGGAAGTCATAGTTGGCCTTCAGCCCCAGCGCCACTCCTTTTGCGTAGAGCGCCCGGGTATTTTGGGGGTTCTTGGAGAGAGCGGCGTCGGCTAGCGCAATGGCTTTGGCGATTGCCCCGTCAAATTGCTTCTGTTCTTCCGGGGAGGCGTCCATCCGCGGCCGCCGCAGGAAAGCGTCCTGCCCGGTGACCCATTCGCTTTCGAGCGCCCCGGATTTGAACATTTGCTGGAACAGATAGCCTTCGGCCAGATCGTTCCAACGGTAGGGGTCGTTCGGGTCTTCGGCGATGGCCTTTCGAAAGTCGGCAATCGCGGCATCGTATTCGAGGTTGTAAAAGTGATCGAAACCCCGGCTATCCAGCGGGGATTGTGGTACGGCCAACAGCAGGAGCGCAACCGGCAGCATCATCAACACTCATGGTAGCGGTCGTTGAGCCTGGCCAACGCCCATTTGGCATGCCCGGCTACGTCCGGATCGGAATGGGCGGCCAGGCGCGTGAGCGGTTCACGGAATCGCTCCAGCCGGGAATTGCCCATGGCAACCGCCACGTTCCGCAGCATGCCCCGGTAGCGGGCACGCCACAAGGCGGTGTGGCGGAACTTAGCCCGGAATTCGTCTTCGCTCAGCGCGGCGAGTTCCTCCAGCGGCGGGGCCGCAATTTCGGGCTGAAATGCCGCTTCGTCCGTCGACGGGGCGCGCCGGTTCCACGGGCACACCTGCTGGCAGATGTCACAGCCGAACACGTGGCTGCCCACGCCGTGGCGCAGTTGCTCGTCGATCGGGCCGCGCAATTCGATGGTGAGGTAGGAGATGCAGCGGCGGGCGTCCAATTCGTATGGAACCAGTGCCGAGGTGGGGCAGGCGTCGATGCAGCGGGTGCAGGTGCCGCAACGATCCGGCGGCGCGGAGCCCGGTTCGATTTCCAGCGATGTCAGCAGTTCGCCCAGAAAATACCAGGAGCCGGTCTGCTCGTTAATCAGGCAGGTATTCTTGCCGATCCAGCCCAGTCCAGCGAGGTGCGCCAGCGATCGTTCGAGCAGCGGGGCCGTGTCAACGGCGATGCGGGCATCGAACTGCTCACCGGTTTCCTCCCGAAGACGATCGCGCAACCGCTCCAGGTCGTGGCGCAACAGGTCGTGGTAGTCTTCGCCCCAGGCGTAGCGTGAAATCCAGCCGTACTCGGCCGTAAATGCCTTGGAATCAGGAAAATCGGTCTGGTAGAGCTTACCGGCGACAATCACGCTGCGGGCCGAAGGCAAGAGGTTTCGAGGGTCCTGGCGCAGCGCGCCGCGATGGTCTGTCAGGTAGCCCATCCGGCCGGCGAAGCCCGCCGCAACCCAGCTTTGGTAACGGGTAAAGTCCCGTACGGGGCCGGCCGGGACGGCTCCGGCGAGTTCCAAGCCGCACTGCGCGGCCAGTTCGCGTACTCGGGATAGCTGGATCATCCGCTAATCCCATGATAACGAGTGGGTTGCACTTTGTCCGCAGCCTGTTCCATTCAACGCCGGATATCCCCATCCAACTGGAGAATAGACCGATTTAACACTTTCGTCTGGATGGAGTCGATCTACTCTCCTAAACTTAGACTTACCTTACAGTGCCGGGCACTGCAGGGGCGGAGTGAACCTACACTGGGAAAACCCGGGAAGTTTTGTCGAGGAGCGAATTAATTATGCACAAACCGATCAAGTATGCGGAGAAGGCCCTTACCTACGCGGCGCGTGGCGCATGGGTTGCCTTCGAAAAACTGAATTCGATCAGTCGGAATCCTTCGTTCACGCCGGCTTGGTCGGACAAACCCTTGCTGAAGTCCTGGGAAAAAACAAAGCCAAAGCTGGGCTGGCCGCGCCAGACCGATTCGCTTTGTCCAAAGTGCATTCCGGAAATCCGTAAGGAAGTGTTGAACGGCACCCGTCCGCTCGAATCACTGCTCAACGACGAACGGCCCGGCGAAATCAAAGCCACGATTGTCGAGCGTGACGGCAAGATCATGATGGAGAAGGATTGCCCCATTCATGGTCACTTCGAAGACGTGATGTCCATTGACCCGGCCTTCTTCAAGCACATGGAAGACGTCTTCCCCGGACGCGACATCCGTGCCCACAACGACGAAAAGCTACACCACCACGGCTCCAGCACCATTCAGCATGGCCGCGGTTCGGTGTTGACAATCGACCTCACCAACCGTTGCAACATGATGTGCGATCCGTGCTTCATGGACGCCAACCAGGTCGGTTTTGTGCATGAACTGACTTGGGACGACATCAAGCAGTTGCTGGACAACGCCATTACCATCAAGCCGCGCCGCCAGATGTCGGTGCAGTTCTCCGGTGGCGAGCCGACGCTGTCGCCTCATTTTTTGGATGCCATCCACTACGCGCGCAAGGTAGGTTACTCCAGCGTGCAGGCGGCAACCAACGGAATCGAATTTGCCAAGAACCCCGAGTTCTGCCGGGCCGCCGCCGACGCCGGCCTGCGCTATGCCTATCTGCAGTTTGACGGCATCGGCAATGCCGCCAACGCGCACCGCGCGGTTGGGAACCTGTTCGACGTAAAGCTCCGGGCGATTGAAAACCTGTACGCCAACGGTGTGGACATTGTGCCGGTGATCACCATCATCAACGGCATCAATAACGAGCAGGTGGGCCGTGTCATCCAGTTCGCCCTCGACAACCCGAAACGCATCCCGTTCATTTCTTTCCAGCCCGTATCCTTTACGGGCCGCGACGAAGGCATCTCCGACGAGCGCCGCAAGGCCCAGCGTTATACGCTCTCCCACCTGGCGCACGACATCAAGGAACAGACCGGGCTTGGCGAACCGACGCGCGATTGTTTCCCCATCTCTTTCGTCAGCACGTTCTCCGACTGGAGCGACCTGGTTCACGGACCCCAGGCCGATTGGGGCCAGTTGAGCTGCGGCTGTCATCCCAACTGCGGCATGGGCATGGCCGTCATGGTGGACAAGGAGACCCGGGAGGCGGTGCCGGTATCGGCATTCCTCAAGGCCGAACGGCTTGCCAGCGACGTGGCTAGTGTCAACGACGCGGCTAGAGGGAAATGGCTCTCGATCGCGGGAATGGCGCTTGCCCTGTTGCGCAACTACGATCCCTTCATGGCGCCTAAGCACTTCAAGATTAAGGATCTTTTGACGAAGTTCGACAAGACGTTCGGCGCCACCGGCAAGAGCTATGGCAACGTTTCGAGCACCCGCACCCGCGAGGACATCGAGCGCCGGCGCAGCGATCGCTGGAACTTCCTGCTGATCGCGGCCATGTGGTTCCAGGATCTGTTTAACTACGATTTCCGCCGTACCGAGCAGTGCATCATCCCCTACGCCACACAGGAGGGAGAGATCTCCTTCTGCGCCTATAACACTGGCGTGGGCTGGCGCAACATCATCGAGAAGATGCACCAGACCGCCACGCTCACCAAGTGGTATGACGAGCGCGGGCGCCACGAGATCTACGCCGGCGGCAAGAGCGTGAATCTCGAGTCAACCGAGCACAACCTGATGGTGCGCCAGGAGATCATTACCAACGAAGTGCAGCATGATCTCGACAAGCTGGGCATTGCCAAGACCGCGCGCGAAGAGAAGCGGCGGATGCGTGACAAGAAGCTCAAAGAAGACGCCGAGCGCGACGCGCAGATGGCCAAGCTCTATCGGGAAGTGGTGTTGGGCGAAAAGACTGAACCGCTGGTGCAAATCGGCGGCCTCTCTTCTGCTCCGGCTGCGAAACCGGCCGCCGAGGAGCGGGAAGAAGTCGGCTCGTTTGGTGATTGAACCGCCGCTGCCGGCGATTCGCATGAACCGGGACCCCTTGCCGGGGTTCCGGTTTTTTGTTTCTGCGCGCAGCCTTTCGCGGATCGCGTTACCCTGAGAATCTGTGAGAACCTTACGACCCCGCCCGTGGCAGTTTGTTGCCTTCGCGGTGATCCTGTGCATTGTCACCATCGGGTCCTTCTACTTCTACCAGAGCCGCGAAAAGAAACTTCCGGAACTCATGCGGTACCTGCCTCCCAGAGACGGGATTACGGTGTATCTGAATCTGCGCGCGGTGCGCGATTCAGGGATCCTCGATCGCATCAGCGGCGCGCCCGTCAGCCAGGAACCGGAGTACCGGGCCTTTGTTCAACAGACCGGCTTTGATTACCGGCAGGATCTGGACACCGTGCTGGCACGCTTTACGCCGAAGGTAAGTTACATCCTTTTGACCGGCCGTTTTCGTTGGGACGATCTGACCCGTTACGTCACCAGTTCGGGCGGCCAATGCCATGGCGGCTACTGCCAGATGAGCGGCAGCGAGCCGGATCGGAAGATCTCGTTCCTGGCGGTGAACCGCCGTACGCTGGGGTTGGCGGTCAGCGCCACTCCCGGATCCGCGTTCGACCTGGCACAGAAGCACCCCGAACAGGCCGGAACGCTGTCTTCCGATCCTTTCTGGGTGAGTTTCACTCCTTCGGCGCTCCGCTCCAATGAGAAGTTCCCGGCGGGAACGCGGCTCTTCGCCAGGGCACTGGCGGACGCCGACAAGGTGACAATCTCCATCGGGCCCGAAGGCGGCCGCCTGGTCGCGCAGTTAGAGGCTCACGCCCACTCGCCGCTGGCCGCCCAAAGCCTGTTGAACCAGATGACCGGGTTGACCGATCTGGTGCGCAACTACATAGCGCGCCTGGGACAGAAGCCGAATCCGGCCGATTTAAGCGGCGTGTTGACGGGAGGCTCCTTCTCCCGGAAGGGCAATATCGTACGCGGGCGGTGGCCGCTTGACTGGTCCTTCATTGACTCGCTGGGAGGCGCAGGGTAGGTGTTGGGCGGCAGACCGGAAGGCTTCCTGGTGGCGGGCAACGTGGTGCTCGACATCCTCGTCCAACCGGTATCCGAAGTGAAGTGGAACGGGTCGGTACACGTGGAGTCGATCAGCTACCAGATGGGCGGCAACGGCTCCAACACGTCCTATACGCTGGCCATGCTCGGCGCGCCAGCGCGTCTTGCAGCTTACCTTGGAAATGACCGGTTCGGCGAACTCACCGCGGAGAAACTGCGCCAGGCGGGCGTTGAAACGAGCTTTATCCGCCGCCTGGACGCTCCGACGGCAACTTCGGTGGTACTGGTCGATCCCTCCGGAGCGCGCGCATTCCTGCATCAGCCGGGCGTCAGCCGGTTGGCATTTCCAGAACCGATCGAGTTCAACGACTCGTTTGTAGGTGAAGCGACCCATTTTCACCTTGCCAATCCCTTTTCGCTTCCCCGAATGCGGCGCCATGCGGCCGAGACGCTGCGGCGGGCCAAGGATCGAGGATTGACCACTTCGCTCGACGCCGCCTGGGATGCGATGGGGGAGTGGGGTAAGGTGACGGACCCGTGCCTCTCCTACATCGACCTGTTGTTCGTCAACGAGGATGAGGCGCGGCGATTGAGTGGCGAAGCCGGCCCCGCCGCCGCCGCGCGGTATTTCCAATCGCGCGGCACGGGCGGCGTCGTAGTCAAGACCGGTGCTGCCGGGTGTCTGATCTTCGCTGACGGGCGCGAATCGGCAGTTCCGGCATTCCCGGTGGAGTGCGTTGATTCGACCGGCGCCGGGGACGTATTCGCCGGGGCATACCTCGCTGCATTGTGGCGCGGCGCCGATGATGTCGAAGCGGGCCGGCAGGCGAACGCCGCCGGAGCGCTGGCGGTGGAAAAACTGGGCGCGGTGACCGGTGTGCTCGGTTGGGAACCGATGCAGGACTGGATCGCCCGGCATACCTGTTGACCGTGCCGGTGGACGGTCCTATATTGGATCTTGGACTGTTTTAGTCCTAATTTGCCGCCAGGGCGTAAGCCGCTATGCTGAAGCTGACCAGAAAGTCCGATTACGGATTGATCGCCCTTCAGCATCTTATCCGCCACTCGCGGGAGGAAAGCGCCAGCGCGAAAAAGATCGCCCGTCTGTACTCGATCCCGCTGCCATTGCTATCGAAGATACTTCAAAGGTTGGCGCGAAGCGGGCTGCTGGCGGCCGCGCCGGGCGCTGCCGGAGGCTACCGCCTGGCGCGTGATCCGGGACAGATTAATGCGCTGGAGGTGGTCCGGTCGCTCGAGGGTCCGGTGCTTACTACCCGGTGCGAAGCCGGCTCCCTCGCCTGCGCGCGACGTGCGACCTGCACCATCCGCAATCCGATCCGGCACTTTAACCAGCGGATCAGCGAATTGCTGGAAACCATCACCTTGTCCGACCTTGTGGATCCGGGCGTAGAATTGCCACCACACCCGGCCGGACGGGAGAAAATAGGATTAAGAGGCAATCTGCTACCACGATGAAACTCGCCGTCTACATGGATAACCACGCCACCACCCAGGTGGATCCGAGGGTGCTGGATGCCATGCTGCCGTATTTTCGGGAAGAATTCGGCAATGCGGCCAGCCGCAATCACGTTTTTGGCTGGAAGGCGGAAGAGGCGGTAGAGAAGTCGCGTAAGCAGGTTGCCGCGCTGATCGGCGCCCAGCCCAAGGAGATCATATTCACCTCCGGAGCCACCGAGTCCGACAACCTGGCCATCAAGGGCGTGGCCGAAATGTATTCCGAACGGGGTAAACACATCATCACCTGCCTCACAGAGCACAAGGCGGTGCTCGATTGCTGCAAGAAGTTGGAGAAGCAGGGATACCGTGTCACCTGGCTGCCGGTGGAGCCTTCCGGGCGCATCGATCTGGAGCGCCTCCAGGCGGCCATCACCGGTGAGACCATCCTGATCACGCTGATGTATGCCAACAATGAGACCGGCGTGCTGCACCCGGTGAGCGAGATCGGACGGATCGCCCACGAGCGCGGCGTGCTATTCCACTGCGATGCGGTGCAGGCGGTGGGCAGGGTTCCGGTGAATGTCATCGACGAGAATATCGACCTGCTGTCGATCAGCGCTCACAAGATCTATGGACCCAAGGGAGTGGGCGCGCTTTACGTGCGGCGGCGGAATCCCCGCGTGCAATTGACGGCACAAATGGACGGTGGCGGGCACGAGCGCGGCATGCGCAGCGGCACGCTGAATGTCCCCGGCATTGTGGGACTGGGCGAAGCCTGCGGCATCTGCCAGCGGGAGATGGCCGAAGAGACGATCCGGCTGAAGGGCTTGCGGGACCGGCTCAAGGCACGGCTGGAAGCGTCGCTCGACGAGGTGTATGTCAACGGCACCATGGAACACCGCTTGCCGAACAACCTGAGCATGAGCTTCGCCTACGTGGAAGGTGAATCGCTGCTGATGGGGATCAACGATGTAGCGGTGTCGAGCGGCTCGGCCTGCACGTCGGCCACGCTGGAGCCGAGTTATGTACTGAAGGCGATGGGCGCCGGAGACGACCTGGCTCATTCGTCCATTCGTTTCGGCCTGGGGCGGTTTACCACCGAAGAGGAGGTTGATTACGTGGCCGGCCGGGTGACCGAGGTGGTGCGCAAACTGCGCGAGTTGTCGCCGCTTTACGAGATGGCCAGGGAAGGCGTGAACCTGAAGAACTACCAGTGGACGGCGGAAGGGCAATGAGAGATGGCGTATTCCGACAAGGTGCTCGATCACTATAACAATCCGCGCAACGCGGGATCGCTCGACCGGAACGATCCCAACGTGGGTACCGGGATGGTGGGCGCGCCCGAATGCGGCGACGTGATGAAGTTGCAGCTAAAGGTGAATCCCGAATCGGGCGTGATTGAGGAGGCCCGTTTTAAGACCTTTGGTTGTGGCAGCGCAATCGCCAGTTCGTCGCTGGCCACCGAATGGCTGAAGGGCAGGACCATCGAGCAGGCGCTGGCCATCAAGAACACCGACATCGTCAGTGAATTGAGCCTGCCTCCGGTGAAGATCCATTGCTCGGTGCTGGCCGAGGATGCGATCCGCGCGGCGATCAACGATTACAAACGGAAGACTGCGCCGGGCGCGGAGGGCCGGTAAGTGAAGACCCGGGCAGGCCGCAGCCGCCGTTCCCTGCCGGCCACGTGATGGATCGCGAGAGATGTTGGCAGTGCGGAGAGCCACGGGAGGCGCCATTGTTCTGCCCTCACTGCAATGCGTTGCTATGCCCGCCCGGCGGCTACTTCGAAATCTTCGGAATGGAACCGCGGCTGGAGATCGCGCGCGAAGACCTGGAGCGCCGTTTCTATCAACTGAGCCGCCAGTTGCATCCTGACCGGTTCGCGCGCCGGCCCGCGGTGGAGCGCCAGTATTCGCTCGATGCGGCGGCTATTCTCAATGACGCCTACCGGGTGCTGCGCGATCCGGCGCGAAGGGCCGAGTACCTGCTGAACGAGGTTCCGGCCGCCGCCGGAGACCGTCCGCCCGTGCCGGCCGAATTGCTCGAGGAGATCTTCGAGATGAACATGGCGATTGAGTCTCTGCGTGGCGGAGACCAGGGCGCGCGGCCGCAACTGGCGGCGGCCCAGGAACGTTTCCTGTCGATGCGGCGCGAAGCCGGCCAGGCGCTGGAAGAGTTATTTGATGAATTTGACCGGACGCACGATGACGCCGTATGCAGCCGGATCCGGCTTCTACTCGGCCGGCGGCGTTTTATAGAGAACCTGATTCGTGACGTGGAGAAAGAGCTGGCTCGTTAAACGACTATGCCGCTGGTGCAGATTGATCACCTAACGACGAAGCGACCCTGCGTGGTGGGTATCGACCTGGGAACCACCAACAGCCTGGTGGCATGCATGAAGGGCGCCGCGCCCCAGGTGATTCCCGGTGAGGATGGACGAAATCTGCTACCGAGCGTGGTGTCCTATGCCGAAGATGGCCGTATCCGTACCGGCAACGCGGCTTCCGAACTTTTGCGGAGCGAGCCCCGGCGAACCGTCTACTCGGTGAAGCGGCTGATGGGGCGGGCGAGGGCGGACGTGGCCGATGAATTGGCTCTATTCCCGTTTCATATAGCGGAAGACAGCGACTCGATAATTGAACTGGAACTGGGCCCGCGGCGCTTCACGCCGCCCCAGATTTCGGCCTTTGTGCTGAATGAGCTAAAGCGGAACGCCGAGCGGTGGCTGGGCGAACCGGTGGAGCAGGCCGTGGTCACCGTTCCGGCGTATTTCAACGATGCCCAGCGTCAAGCCACCCGGGACGCCGGCCGCATCGCCGGACTCGACGTGCTGCGGCTGGTGAACGAACCAACCGCAGCCGCATTGGCCTACGGACTGGACAAGCGGCGGAACGGTATCGTGGCGGTCTACGATTTTGGTGGCGGCACGTTCGACATCTCGATTCTGAAGTTGCAGGATGGCATCTTCGAAGTGCTGGCGACACACGGCGATACCCACCTGGGGGGAGATGACATCGATAACCTGCTGTTGCGGATTGCCCTCGAAGACATCGCCCAGGAGTGGGGGGAGGATCTTGCGGGCTCGGCGGAAGCAGTGCAGTTGCTGCGGCAGCGCGTGGTGGCGGCCAAGGAGGAACTCTCCCGGGTCCCCGCCGTTTCGCTACATTTTGAATGGCGCAGCCGGAAGTATGAACGGGAAATCCGGCGGCCGCTGTTCGAACGGCTCATCACGGACATTGTCGAGCGAACGCTCGACTCGTGCCGCCAGTGTATTCGTGATGCCGGCGCGATTGTGGAACAGATTGACGAAGTAGTGCTGGTAGGCGGCTCCACCCGGATTCCCCTGGTGCGGGAGGCGGTGGAGCGATTGTTCCGCGCCCGCCCGCACACCGAGCTTAATCCCGATGAGGTGGTGGCGCTGGGAGCGGCAGTGCAGGCGGCGATTCTCTCGGGCGACGTGGAGGATCAACTGTTGCTTGACGTCACCCCGCTCTCGCTGGGGATTGAGACCATGGGCGGCGTCGTGTCCAGGCTCATCCGGCGCAATTCAACCATCCCGGCCAGCGCCACCGAGACATTCACCACCGCGGTAGACGGGCAGACCAATGTGTTGATTCACGTCTTACAGGGCGAGCGCGAACTGGCCACCGACTGCCGCAGCCTGGCGCGATTCGACCTGAAGGGAATCGATCCTCAGCCGGCGGGCATGGCGCGAGTCCAGGTGCGGTTTCTGATCGATGCCAACGGGATTCTGAGCGTTACCGCGCGGGATCTGCACACCGGCCGCGAGCAGGCAGTGGAGGTTAAGCCTTCTTACGGCCTACAGGAGGCGCAGGTCGAGGCGATGATCCGCGACTCGATCGACTTTGCCGACGAGGACCTTCGCGCGCGGCTGGTCCGGGAGGCCCGCCTGGAGGCTGATACCGTTCTCGCCGCCACCGGCAAAGCCCGTTCCCACGAAGCCTACGGGAAACTGGCCGGACACGAACGGCAAGCCATCGACCTCGCCGCCAGCGAACTGTTGATGGCGTATCATTCCGACGATCATCGGTTGATCAAGGCACATATCGGCAAGTTGAACCAGGCCACTCTCCACCTGGCCGGATCGATGATGGCTACCACTCTCGAGAGCGCGTTGAAAGGAGCGAAGATCGAATGAAGAAACTCGACTGGAGCGACGCGCAGGATATCGCGTACGCACTTTACGGCAAGTACCCGGATGTAGATCCGCTCGAAGTACGGTTCACCGACCTGCACAAGTGGGTAACCGGGTTGGAAGAGTTCGCCGGCGAGCCGTCGGCATCCAATGAGGCCATATTGGAGGCGATTCAGATGGCCTGGTACGACGAGTGGGAAGACGAAGAATGAGAAAATCCGGCGGCGCCGCGAAAAACGTGGATGCCGCCGGGTTTTCGGCGAGCGGTGCGGCTAAATACCCGTCTCAACCCAGGACCTGCCGCGGGCGCTCTGAAGTACTTTCTCCAGTAACTGCATGCCGCGGAAACCCTCCTCGAAGGTAGGGTAGTCGATGGCAGCCGAAGGATCGGCCACCCGGCGGTAGAAGCGGCGATAGACCTGCTTGTGCGAGTCATCGTAGCCTTCGCTGTGGCCGCCGGGCAGGTCGGCGAAGGTAGCGGCTTCCTTGTAGAACAGAGAGGGATCCTTGACAATCAACTGGTTCGGCTGGTTGCGGAAGCCCACCCAGAGTTCGTCGGGCTTTTCCTGGTCCCAGGCCACGCCCATTTTGGTTCCAAACACCTCAAAGTGCAGCCGGTTCTTGCGGCCGGCTCCCATCTGGGTGACGGTGAAGGCGCCGCGGGCGCGATCGCCCAGGTGGAGCAGCACCGCGCCGTAGTCTTCCGTGTCGATGGCGACTTCCTCGTAATCTTCCGGTTTCAGCATCTTGCCGGCGAAGGTTTCAATGGCGGTTTTCGGCCGTTTGCGGGTCTTATGAAACGTCTGCAGATCGGCCGAAAGCGCGGTGATGCGCAAGCCCGTCACGTGCTGGATCATGTCCATCCAGTGCGAGCCGATGTCGCCCATGGCGCGCAGGTCGCCGTTGTCCTTGCGGTCGATGCGCCAGTTGTAATCGGTGTCGTAGAGCAGCCAGTCCTGCGAGTAAGTACCCTGTACGGAAATGATATCGCCCAGGTCGCCTTTAGCCACCATTTGCCGGACCTGTTGGACGGCCGGATAGTAGCGTAGATTGTGGTTGACGCAGTTGGCAACGTTTTTCGCCTTTGCCAGATCCGCCATCTGCTTGGCCTCGGCCGCGGAAAGTGCCAGTGGTTTTTCACAGAGCACGGCCTTGCCGGCCTGCATGGCGGCCATCGAAACCGGACAGTGCAGCGAGTTCGGCGTACAGACGTGAACTGCCTGGATTTCGGGATCGCCGGTTATCTCCTTGTAATCGTCGGTGGTTCGTTCCACGCCGATCGCTTTGCCGAAGGCCGCTGCTTCCTGTTTCGAAACGGCGGCAACGGCTACGATCTCAACGTTGCCCAGACGGCGGATCGCTTCCGAATGTACGCGCCCCATGAACCCGGCGCCGATCACGGCAGTCTTGATCTTCTGCATAAAACTCCTTCCGGTGTGATTAAGGTAATGATGCCGATCATTCTCTCACAAAGGGGCCTTGCCGGTTGGCTGCCGCCGGTTGCGCCTCCCGGGGCGGGAGAGGTTGTCTTTCAATCCGGTTTACGGCCGGGACGACGGTCCGCGGGCAAGCGTCAATGGCCGTACGATCTTCGGGTAACCCGGTGGTGATGATTCGGCGAAATCTTACCAGAGGTACTCTTTCGCCTCGGCGCGGCGGGCGCGGCTGTCCAGCACATGGACCACGCGGATTTTCTTCAGTTTCGCGGGCGACAATTGGCCCACGGGGACGTAAAGAATGGTTCGGCCCATTCGCGCGGCAAGGGAACGGAACATCGAACGCGGGGGCTTGGCGGCCACATAAACGATGTTGCGATGTACGGAGTAGTCGATCGCCGCCAGTAACAGGCGCTCGGCCTTGGTTGTGGCGAAGTCGTAGTCGGAATCGCCCCACACATCGAACATCCTCCGCGGCGGCAGGGTCATCAGAAAACCCCCGTACTCGGCGCGGCCGATGCCCGGACCCACCATGTGGCCGAACGGATCGGTGGAATAGAACGCCATGTCGGATTCGTTTTGGTTCTCGCCCAACCAGGTGGTGAGATATTCGTAGCGCCTGTCGCGATCCTCGTCGAAAATCACCACCACGGCGCCCACCTCGCCGGAAATCCGCTCCACGCTGCGCACGAAGATCTTCTTCCGGTGCCAGTTGCGGATGGTCTCCCGCAGGTCGATACCGTCGAGCATGGATGCGCTGAAGGGTTCCACGCGGGATCTCTCGCTGGAAAGCATGCTGCGAGCCTTCTGTTTCAGGAAGCGGCCGTAGTTCTCCACCACGATGTCTTCGGGCGGATAGCTGCAAATCGAGTTGCCATCGAGTTCGGCGGCCCACTCGCCCGGCCGTGTCTCTTTCTTACGCTCCTTCAGCCCGCGCGGCCGCAAGCGCTGCTTGGGGCGTGGCAGGCGCCTCCTGAGCCGCAGGCGGCGGGTATTCAGGAAGACCTGGTTGCCCGAGAGATTCTGGGTCTCCAGTTCCGCCTCGGCCTGCTGCCAGCGGTAGCGTCCGGCGGTTTCCCAAACCTCCCAGCCGTAATTGTCGTCAACAATCGATCGCGCCGCCAGCACCAGGTCAAAAAGGTCCGCCACGAGCTGGCCGTTAATCGCCGCCAGGTTGCGCGTGTAGCGGGCCAGCAGCCTGCGCTGCCAGTGCGCAACGCGGTCACCGGTGTTCTTTTCGTAGGATTGCCCGGCGTCGCGGAACAGATCGAACTGGCAGCGCCCGCGGTCGATCAGGTGCTTTTCGGTGAACTCTTTCCGGTACAGTTCGTAGCGCTCCTGGAAGTAGGGATACTCGACCGTGATCTCGTTCAGGCAATCCGGGTGGGGGTTGATTAGAACCGGATCACGGCGCTCGAAGCGGGGTGGATCCTGCGGAACCTCCATTGCGTCCAGCAGAGGATGGAGCAGGTTCAGCGATACCACCACTAGCACGTCGGCCTCCGGATCGCATCCTTGCAACTTCCAGGCCATGCCGGCGGCGTGGCGTTCAAGCTCCTCATCCCGTGGTTGCGGGTAAACCCGATAGGCTTCGATGTATTTTTCCAGGCCGATATGGGGAATCGCAGCCGGATCCGGATAACGGCCGGCCAGGTGCGGGCGAGGAAGGTCGTCGGGTTCGAGCAACAGAGGTTCGGCCGCCGTCTCCAGTGCCGTCCGAACCGCTTCGGTGAACGGATCGGCCGGCTCGACGGGTACAAAGACCGCCTCTTCGTCATTGGAATCGTGGGGGTAGACGATCACGCTGATCCGCGGAAGCCGGTCGATCGCGACCCGGTAGGCAGGCTCCAGGCTGGCTGGAAGTTCCACCGCCACGATGGCCGGCCGGTGCACCAGGATATAGGCGCGCACGGCGGCGGCAAACTCGCCTCGCCCGGGAACCACCGGAAAATAGGTGAGGCGGCCGCGGCGCAGGCTGGAGGCGTCAGATTCGAGCGACATACCGCATCGCTTCCTCACCCAGCGTCTGGAGGATGGAGGCGCGCAGAGATTCGCCGTGCGGCTCTCCCAATTTCAACGCGAACCGGGCGATGTTGATACCGTCGCGTACGGTGTAGCGTTCGTCGGCCGAGTGCGCTAACTGGAGGAAATCGGTCACATAACTCAGAATCTGCTCGTCGCTAAAGGGCAGGTTCTCGCGCAGAATGGCGAGTTCCTCATCGCGCTCCGGAAAGTCGATGAAGATCTGAGGCTGAAGGCGGGAGTGAATGTATTCGGGCAGATCGAAGGTGGAAGCGTCGTCGTTCATCGTGGCGACAATGCGGAAGCCGGCGTGCGCTTTGATCTTGATGCCAGCCACAATCGACTCCACATAACGGCGGCTGTCGAGCAGGGGAGCCAGGCTGGCCCAGCTCTTCTCGCTCATCCGGTTGCCCTCGTCCAATATGCACACGCCGCCGCGGATCATCGCCGTCACCAGCGGAGAAGCGACGTAGCGAAGGCGGCCCTCCCCTTCAATCACCGGAGTGACCAGCAGGTCTTCCGGGCGAGTGTCGACCGTCGCCTGAAAGATGTACGCCTCGCGCTGGAGCCGCCTGGCGGCGGCATAGGCCAACGTTGTCTTGCCAACGCCGGGCTTGCCCAGCAAGCGGGGATTCATCGGAAGGTCCGCCGGATCGACAATCATCCAGGCAGCCAGCACCTGCCGCATCACTTCGTCCTGCCCCACCCACTTCACGGCAACTCATCGGGGTGAGCCAGGTGCAGCCGTACTCCCTCCAGTTCCACCACCATATAACGTATTGTGCATCAACTCACCGGCGGCGTATCTGAACAGCCTGCCGGCGGGCGTTGAGTTCGGCCTCGAAGATCGGCCGCAGCGCCTCCAGGTCGAGCGGCCCGTTGTAACGTTTCCCGTTGATGAAGAAGGTGGGCGTACCCATCACGCCGGCATTCTCACCTTCCCTGACTTCTTTTTCCACCTCCGCGCGGAATCGGCCGCTATTCAGGTCACGCTCGAAACGAATCGTGTCCATTCCACACTCAGCGGCCCACTTGAGGATATTCGGCCGCGAAATCTGGCGGAAATTGGCAAACATCCGGTCATGTAACGGCCAGAAGCGTCCCTGCGCGTGCGCGGCCAGCGCCGCCTGAGCCGCCAGGTTGGCCTGTGAGTGCATGTCGAGGGGAAATTGCTTGAAAACCAACCGCACCGTCTCCGGATATGCCGCCACGATGGCCAGCGCCTTGGGCGCCGCCAGCGCGCAGTAGGGGCACTGGAAATCGGAGAATTCCACCACCGTGATGGGCGCCGTCCCTAACCCGCGGAAGGGCGCGCCATCGATGGGGATTGCGACGGGATCTTCAAGGATTCGCGGTTTGACCGCGCCTTCCTTCTGCTTTTCACGAAGAGTGGAAAGAACCTGGTCCGTGCTCCTGCCGGCACGGAATTCCCGGACCACCGCCACTGCCAGGGCGCGGCTGTAGCTGCACTCGGAGTCGGTGATCCGGCACTGGGCGATCTTGCGGGCGCAGCCGCAGTTGCAGTCCTGCTCTCGCAACATCTTTA
>JADZGD010000024.1 GCA_020854055.1 Bryobacterales bacterium
AGATACGATGCATCCTGGGCTTGCGCACGTCGGCATCGATCACCAGCACGCGGTGATGAATCTCCGCCAGGGTCACAGCGAGATTGGCGCAAACAGTGGTCTTGCCCTCCTTGGGGGCGGCGCTCGAAACCACCAGCACCTTCGGGTGCGAGCCGTTCGGGGTGGAAAAGAGGATCGAGATCAGTGTGACATGGAAGGATTCGGCCACGGCGGAATGGCGGCGGTTCAGCGTGACAAGCTCCCTGCTGCTGCCGGCATCCGGGGTAACCGCGCGGCGGCGGGGGAGCAGCCCCTGATGGCGGCTCATAGCCGCGCTGGGGACCACGCCCAGCTCGGGGAGGCCAAGGTAGAGGCTGGTATCGCCGGGGTTCTGAACGGTGCGGTCGGCGCGCTCGCGGAAGACGACGAAGCCGATGCCGAGGAACAGGCCGGCAAAGAGGCCGAGCAGGGTGTTGAGGATGAGGCGGGGCTTATAGGGTTCCTTGGGTCGCTGTGCGGGATCGACGATGCGAATGTTGGAGGCGCGGAGAGCGGAAGCGATGCCGGCCTCTTTCAAGCGCTGCAACATGTTCTCGTAGAGCTGGCGGTTCATGTCCACTTCGCGGCGGAGAATGCCGTAGTGGGCGACTTTATCGGCCTGGGCGGAAATGAGCTTGACGTGGGCGGCGTAATCGGCGGCGAGGAGTTTTTCCCGGCGCTGGGCGGATTCGAAATCGTTCCGGATGCGGGTGACGATGTTGGAGCGTTCGCGGACCATGCCGGCCTCAAGGGCCGCCAGTTGGGCCCGCACATTTCTGACTTTGGGATGTTTGGCGGTGAAGGCGGAGGATAACTCGGCGAACTCGCGGCGGAGATCGACCAGGCGGACCTGGAGGTCTTTCATGCCCTGGCTATCGAGGACCTCGCCGAGGGTTTCGGCGGGCGCTCCGCGGGCGAGTTCATAACGGGACTGCTTGGCGATGCGGTCGGCCTGGGCGCGGCTGAGCTCTTCCTGCACCTGTTTGAGCTTCTCTTCGGCGACGTTGTCCTTTTCCTGGGTGAAGACGAGGCCGGTCTGGCGGCTATAGGCCTGGAGGGCGTCTTCTGATTTTTCGAGCTTGATTTTGAACTCTTCCATCTGGCGGGAGAGCCATTCGCCGGTGTGTTGGGTGGTTTGCCAGCGGGATTCCAGGTTCTGTTCGATGAATTCGGAAGTGAGGGTGTTGAGGAATTGGGCGGCGAGGCGCGGGTCGGTAGAGTCGCAGGTGAGATCAACAAGGCGAGTGTTCACCCGGGCGCGGGCCTTGAGGCTGTCGGCGGTGGCGCGCAGCGGCGCAGCGGCGGCATCGGGAGGGGCGGCGGGGGTGAGGTTGAGGGCTTTGCGCCAGCTCTCGAGGCGGTTCTGAGTGGGGGCGGGAGGTTGTGTTTTCAGAGCGATTCTATTGACCGTACGCGCGACAAGGGCGGGGCTCTGAATGATGCCCACCTGGGTCTGCACGTCGGATTCGCCCTGATAGGAGGCGGAGGTGGAGGTGGGGTTGACTTCGCGGAGGCGCATGAAGTCTTCGTTAATGCCGAGGATTTCGAGGGTGGTGCTCGCCTGGTAGACGGGGGTTTGGGGGAGGGTGAAGAGCAGACCGGCGAGGGTGCCGAGAAAAGCGATTAAGCAGACCGTGCCTTTGCGGCGCTGAATGATGCGCCAGTATTCGAGAAGGCTGGCGCCGGCGGGGTCGTCTGTGAATTGGGGGTCGGCCGCGGCGTCGATATAGGGGGCGCGGGAGAGGGGGGAGGGGCGCGGGGGCAAGTCAGGCAACGGATTTCCGTCGCGCGGGATTTCGGATCCGGTTGCGGAATTGGGATCGCGATCGGGGGGTGGAAGTTGTCTCATGGTAGTTAGCGGCGCCAGATGACGACGCCGGTGCCGATTTGGATGGCGGCTTCGGCGGCGCGGGCGATAGCCTTTTTGGGGAGGTTATCGGGGATGAAGAGGATGTCCTCGGATTTCAGGGGGACATCGGAGAGTTGGCCGGACATGATTTTCCGCACGTTGACGGGGATCTCATCGCGGGCGGCCGTACCGGCGGCGGGACGGAGGATGCGGGCGTTTTGCGGGGAGGCGGCGCGATCGAGGCCGCCGGCGAGGGACAGGGCCTGGAGGACCGAGATGGTTTCACGTTCCTTGAGGACGAAGCCGCCGGAGCGCTGGACCTGGCCGATGACATAGATCATGTCGGCCCTGGGGACGGAGATGACGTCCTGCGGGCAGATGATGATGTTTTCTTCGGGATTGCGGGCCTCCATGATGGCCTTGAGGTCGACATCGGCGAGGCTGAATTTGCCGGTGGGATCGTCCTGGGCGGATTTGAGGGGGATGGGACCCCATTCGTGGCGGCGAGTGATCTTGATGCTGTGGCCGGCGTCGTCGGAGAGGCCGCCGGCCATGGAGAGGATTTCGACGAGGGTCTTGCGCCCCTGCAACTGGTGAACGCCGGGATTTTTGACGGCGCCGATGATGGAGACGGGCTGACTGCGGAATTCGACGATGGAGACGGCGACTTCGGGCTCCTTGAGGTATTCGGCGAGGCGCGCGGCGATTTCGGTTTCGAGCTGTTCGACGGTCAAGCCGGAGGCCTTGATGCGGCCGACCATGGGCATGCGGATGTGGCCGCTCATATCGACGCGGACGGGTTTATCGCTGATTTCGGGCGCATCGAGGGCGCGGAGGGCGATTTGGTCGTCGGGGCCGAGGACGTAGGTGGAGCGGAGTGAGGTGACGGCGGAGGTGGCAGGGGCCGCCTGCGGGGGCGCGGCGGCGGCCAGGGAGGCGAACAGGATGAACGCGGCAGTGTATTTCATGGCTTAGGTAGTCCATTGAGGATGGCGAGGGCGCGGTGACGGATGGAGGCGCCGGTTCGTATCGAAGCGGCAGAAGACACAGTCAGGACGGAGAGGACGTGAAGTTGTTTGATGCAATCGGACCAGCGCCGCCGGGCGAGCACGAGGGGGACGAGCTCGTAATATCCGTGGGAGTACGGGATGGCGGAGGGTGGTTATGCGCCTATCGGGGGCAAGCTACCGCCCCTAGAGCCCCAAAATGAGCCTTGCGATTCGGGGTCCGGCACACCATTCAGGCTACGATATTTGAGTAGCTTGAGTTAGGTTCTAAACTACCATCTGCGGGAGCGAACAGTCAAGAAGAACATATTACATTTTTTGTCTGATAGTGCCGATACGGAAACGGTTGGGATCTAACCCAACTCCCGCGCTTTTTGAAAAAATCCCTCGATAAATAAGGTCTCATTGATTTTTTTGGTCACGATTTCGGAACCGCGTTCGCGGGAGCCAAACTCCTCTGCGGACGCATGATTTCGGTGGGGATGCCGAGTTGCCGGTGGAGTTGCTGGGGAATCGGCTCGGGGGTGGTTGCCTTGCGGATGCGCAGTTCCATCCCGCCGCCGGCCGACGGTACGCTTGCTCGCCTCCAGTAGGTAAGTGAACGTCTCTTGCAGGTCGTCGTACCCCATATAGTAATAGCGCGGCACACCCAAGTAGCGCTCCTTGAGCCGTCCCATGGATTCGCGAACCTCCACCGGTTTCGTGCCTCTGCCTTGGCCTTTCGCTACCCGCTTCTTCAGCTTCTCCCGATCGCCGGCAGCCGCTTTTCGCGCAGTTCCCGAATCGCCCGGTCCTTGCGCTCGGCGTACGGCGCGGCTACCAGTTAGTGCAAACCCCGCCAGTCCTACCAATACCTGTTCGCAGCCGCCGCGATGATCCCGCGGGTAGCTTCGCTGGGCCTTGCCATTGCTCCTCGCACGCCCTTCGAAGTAGGTCGAAGTGAAGTCATACAGGAATACGGTTTGATCCAGTCCGAACAGATCCCGTTTCCGATCCGCCAGCGCGGTGGCGCGGATCGAACCAGGCTTGGCCAACTAGCCGGATGGATCAGCCGGTTCAGGGTCATCGCCAGGCTCAGGCGGCGGGCCCCTTCGCTCAACCCCACCTTCTCCAAAATCGCGTCCAACTGCAAACGCCGCCGGAACTGGTTACCCCCATGGGCCGGGCCAGCCTCGCGCGATTGCTTGCAGCGCACGCCTGCGACCCGGACCGCGGCTCGTTCTTCTTCCCGCGGTGCGGCTGGACCGGCGGGGGAGCGGAGCGGAAGCCGCGGACTTCACTGTGGGGGCCAGGCGGTCCGGTTCGGTGCCGGCCGAAGCTTGGTTCAGGTCCGGCTATCCGGGCAGTGCGGCCTCCAGCTTATGGGCCAAAGCGAGCCAGTCTTACATCTGGAGGGTTATTCCCCAAAAGCGGGAATGGTGCGTATTACATTACATGGTGCGTATTACATTACTTAGATCGGATATCAGGCGTGCAGGATGAAGTGAAAGACCGGGCCAATACTACGGCCGGCTTCGGTTATCGGGGCGGGTTACTTCGACGACGGCGGCTCCGGCACCGGCGGCGGCTGCGCCTGCGATGACGATCTTACCGGTGGGGAAGCCGCCGGAGTTACAGGCGCATTTGCCGCTGGAGACGACGCGATCTTCGGTGCCGACTTTCCAGACGACCTGTTTTTCAGGGGTGGTTTCGATAACGACGGCTCCCTTGGCTCCGGGGGCGGGTTGAATGGGGTGGCCGAGGGCGCAGATTTCGAACGTGGATGTGGGGGATTTAGCGTAATCGACGGCGCCCTGGACCAGGCGCACTACACAGCGATTGCAGGTGCGGGCGACGATTTTGGCTCCGGGGCGCAAGGTGATCAGCGAGCCATCGGGGAAGGAGAGCACGGCGTTGGCGGTGGCAGCGACTTCGTCGCCGGCGGCGATCGGCCAGTTAGGTGCGCCGGTGGTGGGCACGGGCTTACCGTTCACGGTGACGCCGGGGCCGGCGGTGAGGACGGCGATAGGTTGAGCGGCGAAGAGCGTGAAGGTGGAGAGTAAGACGAGCGCGGCAACATACTTGACCATGGTTCCTTACATATACCACAGGCGGACGGTTTCAGTTACCAGAAAAATCAAAGCGGGAGTTTGATTATTTCGAGGGTGCGGCGCGGAGGAAAGTAAGAGACGGCCATGCCGGCGACCCAGGCGAAGGCGAAGGCGTTGCCGGGAATGTAGGAATTGAAATCGACGAGGCTGTGGAGGAGGAGGGCGGACATGGAGGCGAGAGACGCGAGTGCGAGAGCGCGGGCGGACGGGGTGGCGTGGGAAGCGGCGCGGAGGGCGGCGGCGAGCACGGCGTAGAGTGCGAGGAGGGCGAGGGCAAGGCCGGGGAGGCCGAGTTCGGCGGCGTACTGGAGATAGTCGTTGTGGGCGAAGTTGTCAGTGTTGAGGGGAGCGGAGCGCTTGAAGGGCATGAAGGCGGATTCGAAGGCGCCGAGGCCGCAGCCGGTGAGGGGAAAGGCGGCGGCGAGGGGGAGGGTTTCGCGCCAGAGTTGGAGGCGGTCCTGGGCGGAGATTTGGGAGGGGGTGGAGAGATCGGCGAAGCGGGCGATCAATTCGGCGGGGGGGAGATAGAAGAACAGGAGGAGGAGGGCGGGGGCGGCGAGGAGGAAGCGCCTGGGGAGGGCGGCGGCGGCGAGGACGGCGAGGGCGAACAGAGCGGCGATGAAGCCCATGCGCGAGAGGGAATGGATGGCGCCCAGCAGGAGGAGGGCGGCGGCGGAGAAGGCGGCGCAGGCGGTGAGGGCCGGCCGGAGGGGGGAGCGAAAGGGCGAGGGGCGGCGGCGGAGGGCGGCGATGCCGTACATGACGGGAAAAGGCAGGGCCATCTCCATGAGGCCGGCGAAGTGATCGCGACTACCGTAGGTTCCCTGTGCTCCTGAGGCGCGGGCGGTGGCGGCGTAGAACTGGACGAGGCCGAGAGCGGCTTCGAGGCAGGCGATGAGGACGAAGGGGAGCACGACAGCCCAGGGGGTGGCGTGGTTGGAGTAACGCCAGGCCAGCTCGCGCACGGAGAGGAAGACGAGGAGGCAGGCGGCAAGGCGGACCCAGGCGGCGAGGGTGAGGGCGGGAAAGACGGAGAGGGGGACCCAGCCGGGGGGAGCGAGGGCGGCGGCGAGTTCGGCGCGGGCGGGGGAGAGGAGCGCGACCAGGGCGGCGGGCAGGGGGGCGATCTGGAGCAGGACCCAGACGGGGAGCAGGGTGAGGGGCCAGGCGAGGCGGCGAGAGAGGGGCGGAGCCTGCGATTTGGCCAGCAGCGGGACGGCGAGGAACGCGATGGCGAGCACGGTGATGTTCCAATCGGCAAGGAGGAAGCCGGCGCCGCGGAGGGCGGTCCAGGCGAAGGCGAGGGCGAGGGCGGAGAGGGCGGCGATCTTCATCAGCGGTGATAAAATGCGTTGCGCGATGATTTCAGGCGCATGGTACGTTATTTGGCGGGTGCCTGTCAAAATGCGGCGTGGAGGCGGGGGCGGCGGGGCTTATGGGACGTATGGGGCGTGTGGGACTGGTGGTGCTGGCGGCGGTGGCGGGTGGCGTGGCGGGGGCGGGGGTGCTTTACGAGAGCGGCGTGCGGCCGGCGTGGTTGGAGCGTTTTTATTACGGCTGGGTGATTTCGAGCGACGGGCTGGCTGGGCGGGCGTACGAGCGGGTGCTGGCCGGGGATGGGCGGGGCGGGATGGAGCTGTTTCGATTGGCGGTCGAGCGCGACGCGGGTTCGCCCTATCGGTGGTGCGACTATGGCGAAGCGCTGCTGGCGGCCGGCGACAGGGCGGGGGCGGAGAAGGCGATGCGGCGGGGCATCCGGCTAGGGCCGTATGTGGGGCCGGTGCTGATGCGCGGGGTGAACTTCGCCTATCGCACGAACGATGCGGCGGGGGCGCTCGAATACGGGAGGCGCCTGCTGGCGATAACGCCGGCCTACGACGACGCGGTGTTCACAGTGTGGGAGCGGATGGAACTGGCGGCGGGGACAGTGCTGAAGGGGGGCATTCCGGGGAGGCGGGCGGCGGAGGCGTATTTGCGGCGGCAGACGGGGGCGGGAGCGGTGAACGGCGCGCGGGCGGCGTGGGCGTGGATCAGGGACCAAAAGCTCGCCGGCGACGGGCTGGCCGATGAATACTGCGGGTTCCTGCTGCGCGCGGGCGAGGTGGAGGAGGCGGCGGGCGCGTGGGCCGATTGGGTGCGGGGCAGGGAAGCCGATTACCCTGCGGGGAACGCGGTTTTTAACGGCGGATTCGAGCGCGAGTCGGCCGGGACGGTATTCGACTGGCGCCTGGACGCGGTGGAGGGGGCGCGGGCGGAACGGGACGGAGAGGTGGCCGCGGAGGGGCGCTTTTCGCTGCGGGTGACGTTCGACGGGACGCGGAACGTGGCGTACCGGCACGTGACGCAGCGGGTGGCGGTGACGCCGGGGACCTGGTGGTTCGAGGCGCGTGTGCGCACGGAGGGGATCACGACCGAAGAGGGCGTGGGATTCCGGATCTTCGATGCGGAAGCGCCGGGGCGGGTGGATGTGCATACGGAGGGGATGACGGGGACCCACGAGTGGACGGTGGTGAGGGCGCGGATCGAGGCGCCGGCGGGGACGCGGGTGCTTGAGGTGGATCTCGTGCGGAAGGCTTCGTGGAAGTTCGATAACAAGGTGGGGGGGAGAGTTTGGGTGGATGGGGTGCGGGTGAATAAGTCAAGAGTCAAGAGTTAAAAGTGGAGAGCGGGCGAAAGCGCCCGGGCCACTTGAGGATCCTTCTTTCAATCAGAGCTGCTCATAGTTCGTTCCGCCGGGACGAAGAGTCTCTGTAGGAGGATCGCGATGGGACGGCTTATTCCGGCGGCGGTCGTGTTGGTATGCCTTGGCGGCGTGGCGCGGGGCGAATCGAAAAAGGGGATTTGGTTACGGCGCGTGAGCCTGGCGGCATCGTGCGCGACGAGTTTCTGGGACTTCCAGACCACGCGCACGGCGATCGGTTACGGAGGGCGTGAGAGCAACCGCATGTTTGCGGATGGGCAGGGGAATCCGCGGTGGGGGCGGATGATCGGGATCAAGATCGGACAATGCGCGCTGATGGGCGTGTCGCAGGAACTGTTGGACCGGTACAGGGGGTCGGGGGCGGCGAACTACGCATGGACGGCGGCAAATTCGGCGATTACGGGGAGATTCGTCGCGGCGGTGATGCATAACCGGCGGGTGACGCAAGAGTTGAAACAAACGCCGGCATATCTCAAGAACCGCGCGGATCCGGCTGATAAATAGTGCATTGCATGCCCATACTGTAGTAGTCCGATCGTGTTCCGCTCGCGGCGGCGCCGATGCCCTTCCGCCGCCCAAACAACTCCGTCCAGATGCTGCTGGAACACCATTTCCTGGAAGCTCTCACAGGCTTGCTGGAAGGGCTGAATGCCGCGAACGCGCTGGCGGCCGCAATCCCGGCAGCGGCTCTCGCGCAGGCTCAGGCGCAACAGGTCTTGGCGGTAGCCCCAATCGTCGTGCCGATTTCGTAATCGTGCCGCCGGGTCGTTATATAGCGGCAATCTCGTATTGGGATAGGCCCAACACAATCTCAGAGCCGGTTAAATCATTTCTCTCAAGAATGTTTTATCATCTTGGGATCGAGGGTCTGCCCCCGAATTGATCAAGAGCCAACACTTCTCATATCTGATTGATTCTATTGGTGGGCGGTCGCGGGCTCGAACCGCGGACCTCCTGCTTGTAAGGCAGGCGCTCTAACCAACTGAGCTAACCGCCCCTCTGGAAACCGCGCCAGGAGCTACCACTGAGTATACCCTGCCACCGGCAACCCTCGCCCACCGCCCATATTCTTTCGAATCATCCACCGAACCCCCGGCATCTCACTCAACATGCGAACCGCCGCAGCACTGGGACTGTTTATGACACTCACCGCCTACGGAGCCGGCTCCATCTACGACTATCAGTTGAAGACTATCGACGGCGCCGCGCTCCCCCTCGCCGAATACAAAGGTAAGGTCGTCCTGCTGGTCAACGTCGCCAGCCAGTGCGGCTACACGCCCCAATACGCCGGCCTCGAACGTATCTGGGAAAAGTACAAACAGCGCAACTTCATCCTGCTCGGCATTCCCGCCAACAACTTCGGCCACCAGGAACCCGGCACCGAAGCCGAAATCAAAGCCTTCTGCCAGCGCAAATACTCCGTCACCTTCCCCATGGCATCGAAGATCTCGGTCACAGGCCCCGACGCCGCGCCGCTCTACCAATACCTCACCGCCGGTGCCGGCCCGCCGCGCTGGAACTTCACCAAATACCTGATCGATGCCCATGGCCGCATCATCCGCCGTTTCGATTCCAAAGTCGAACCCGAGTCCACCGAACTCACCCAAGCCATCGAAACAGCTCTCGGCAACTGACCCGGCCCAATTCGGCATCGCAATTTGATACGCTCTTGGTTATTCGGACCAAGGAAACATCGTTCACCATGAAAGCGTTAACCATCGTGCTATTCGCCCTGCTGCTGGGGTTGCCGTCTGTGATCGCCGAGCAGTATCGGGATTTCACCGCCGGGATGAAAGCCTGCCACGAGTCCTACCATGCTCTCGCCGACATGCCGAACAAAACCGGGCGCCAGGCCATCCACCACGCCGAACGCATGGCTAGCATCTATGAAGATATGATCGGCTTCTGGCGCCAGCGCAACGCCGCCGCCGCCAAGTGGGCCGAACAAGGCAAGGCCGCTCTGGTGGTCCTCGCTGCCGCAGCTTACTCGGGCGACTCCGCAAGGGCCAACGAAGCATTCGCCACCGTCGGCCAAACCTGTAAAGAGTGCCACGACGCCCGCCGCGTCAAGCTGCCCGACGGACACTACGAATTCAAGCACCAGTGGTAGCCCACTTTCCCCACGTGGCGCTCAGTTTCTCCGGAGCGTTCGTGGCGGGAGTCATCAACTCCATCGCGGGCGGCGGAACGCTCGTTTCGTTTCCCGTGCTCATCTGGCTCGGCCTGCCGCCGGTCAGCGCCAACGCTACCAGCACCGTCGCCATCTGGCCCGGTTCGGTTGGCGGCGCCTGGGGCTACCGGCGCGAAGTAGCAACCGCGGAGCGCTGGCTGCTCGCCCTCATCCTCCCTAGCGCCGTCGGCGGAGTTCTCGGAGCCGTTCTCCTCCGCTGGACGTCATCGGCCACGTTTGCTCACCTCGTTCCCTGGCTCGTTCTCTTCGCAACGCTCCTGTTCATGCTCCAGGGACCCATCCACCGGCATCTCAAAACTTCCAGCTCCCGCTCACTCACCGGAGCCATGTGCTTCCAATTCTTCGTAGCCCTCTACGGCGGCTACTTCGGGGCGGGAATCGGCATTCTCATGCTCGCCGCCCTCAGCATCCTCGGCATGGCGGACATCCACCAGATGAACGGCCTCAAAAATATCTTCGCGCTTGCCATCAACGGGGTCGCCTCCGTCTACTTCATTCTCGCCGGTATGGTTTACTGGCCCGACGTCCTCACCATGGCCATCGGAGCCATCGCAGGGGGCTACGGTTGCGCCGGCCTCGCCCGCCGCATGGGCCGCACCACCGTCCGCCGTATTGTGATCATCATCGGCTTTGCCATGACCCTCTCGTTGTTCCTGAAGCACTCCTGACCGGCTCACCACGTAATTCACGGTGAAATCGCGCCCGAATCTTCCATTCCATCAATCACTTGTCGAATTACACCGGCGCCTTCCGGCCATCGGTGTGCGAATTCCATGGTTGAGATGGCTATTTCGATTCCCTACTACCTCCTGCCCGGCGAAAGCCGGCAGGAGTATGAGTCCCTCGCCACGGCCTATGAACGCGAATTTGCTCCTGCCACCGAGCATGAATCCTTTCTCGTCAATCTGCTGATCGAGTCGCGCTGGAAGATCCAGCGTTTTGAACGTCTGCTGGCCGAAGCTGCCAATCAGGTTTTCGTTGCCGGAGAGGTCAAAGCCCTCTCCCCGGATGCCGCCTTGGTCGATGCGCTCGGCCAGCCGAATTCGGTTTATGAGAAACTTCAGCGTTACGTCTCCCAATTCGAACGTGCCTATCAGCGTGCCTGGAACCAACTCATCCAGGCGCGCCGTGAGCGAGCCAGGGCCGCCTGCGATGAATTTAATTCCCGCCTCGACGCCATCATGAACGATCCTCTTCCGCCGCTTGAAAACGAGCCAGTGCAAAACGAACCCAATCGAGCGCCGGATGTGCCACGGCCCGTGCGCCGCCTCGCGGATCCCGAAGCCTTGCCTGAACCTGTTATCCTCGATTCCGCATGGTACGAACCTGGCTCGCACTCCCGTTAGCCGTCATCCTGTCAGCCGCTGTCGAAGCACCGGCTCCCACCCTCACTGGCTTTTCCACCGCCGGCGCGGCCCGCCAGTTGGAACTGGAACGCCGCTTCGATGGATCGCTCAACCGCGCCAATCTCGACCAGTGGCTGAAGCGCCTCTCCGCCCGCCCGCACCATCTTGGCTCGCCCGCGGGCAAGGAGACTGCCGGTTTCATCGCCGGCCTGTTCCGCTCCTGGGGCTACGAAACTTCCATCGACACGGTGTACCCCCTGTTTCCCACGCCCCGCCTGCGCCGTCTGGAAATGCTCGAGCCCGCGCGTTTCACCGCCGCGCTCGAGGAACCCGCCCTACCCGAAGATCCATCCACCGCCGGGCGCCAGGGTCAGCTTCCGCCGTACAACGCCTACTCCCCCGATGGCGATGTTACCGCCCCGCTGGTCTACGTGAACTACGGCCTTCCGGATGACTACGACGTCCTGGCCCGGTTCGGTATCAGCGTCAAAGGCAAAATCGTGATTGCCCGCTACGGCCACGGCTGGCGCGGGATCAAGCCCAGGGAAGCCGCCGACCGCGGAGCCATCGGCTGCATCATCTATTCGGATCCCCACGAAGACGGCTTCTTTCTGGGCGATCCCTATCCCAAAGGCGGTTGGCGGCCGTCTGGAGGCGCCCAGCGCGGCAGCGTCCTCGACATGCCTACCTATCCCGGCGATCCCCTCACTCCCTTCGCCGGGGCCACCCGGGATGCCACCCGGCTTCCCCGCGAAAAGGCCCCCACCATTGCACGCGTTCCCGTCCTACCCATCTCCTGGGCAGACGCCAGGCCCCTGCTCGCCGCTCTTGGCGGCCCCGTAGCGCCCGCGGCTTTCCGTGGCTTCCTGCCTCTCACCTACCACCTGGGGCCCGGCCCCGCCACCGTTCATCTCCAGCTCGAATTCGATTGGAAACTCACCCCTGCTTGTAACGTCATCGCCCGCCTGCCGGGCGCGGAACTGGCCGGCGAGTGGATCATTCGCGGCAATCATCACGATGGCTGGGTCTTCGGCGCTTCCGACCCGCTCGACGGTCTGGTCGCCATGCTCGAAGAGGCCCGCGCGATCGGCCTGCTCGCCAGGTCGGGCTGGAAGCCCCGGCGCTCCATCGTCTACGCCGCCTGGGACGGAGAAGAGCCGATGCTTCTCGGCTCCACCGAATGGGCCGAGCAGCACGCCGCCGAACTCTCCCGTCACGCCGCGGTCTACATAAACTCCGACATGAACGGCCGCGGCCTGGTGAAAATCGATGGCTCGCAAACCCTCCAGCAGTTAGCCAACGAGGCCGCGCGCGACGTGATCGATCCTGAACACCACGTCTCCGCGCTCACCCGTCACCTCGCCGCGAACCAGGGAGCGAAGGACTACAGGATGGATCCGCTCGGTTCCGGTTCCGACTACACCGTCTTTCTCCATCACCTGGGTGTGGCCAGCGCCAACATCGGCTTCCGGGGTGAAGACGCCGCCGAAGGCGTGTACCACTCCGTTTACGACACCTACGCCCATTGCACCCGCTTCGTTGACCCAGGCTTGCATTACGCCCTTGCCCTCGCCCAGCTCGGGGGACGCTTCACCCTCCGCCTGGCCAATTCCGAAACGCTCCCCGTGCGCTTCGATGCCTTCAGCCGCGCCGTTGCCACTTACGTCGATCAGGTCGCCAAACTCACCGCCGCCATGCGTAGCCAGACCAAAGAGCAAAACGAAGCCATTCGCGCCGGAGCCCTGGAAAATGCCCGTGACCTTACCATCCCCTTCGTCGCCCCGTCGCCCCAACCTCCCGTGCCTTACCTGGATTTTTCGCCGCTCGAAAACGCAATTGCCAGTCTGAACGGGAGTGTTCAGGCGTTCAACCGAGCCGCCACCACCGGCCTCCCGCTGGAGTCGCGCCGCAAACTCGACCAGGTACTGATCGAGTGCGATCGCGCCCTGCTCGACAACGCCGGGCTCCCGCGCCGTCCCTGGTACCGCCATCAGATCTACGCCCCCGGCTACTTCACCGGCTATGGAGTCAAGACCCTCCCCGGTGTCCGTGAAGCGATCGAGCAAAGGAACTGGAACGAAGCCAATCGGCAGATCCGTCAATCGGCCGCCGCCATTGAGCGCATGGCCGCCGCAATCGTCTCGGCGATCCCGTTATTCCGCGCCCAAACGTAGCAGTTGCTCGGCCTGGCGCAGGGCTTCGGTTGTCAGAGTCTGCCCGGAGAGCATCCGGCCGATCTCACGCGTGCGTGCCTCACCGCGCACTTCCTCGATTTGAGCCACCGTACGGCCATCCACGTCACGTTTTTCAACGCTGTAATGATGGTCGCCGAAGCCGGCAATCTGCGGGAGGTGCGTTACGCACAGAACCTGGCTGCCCGCGGCCAGCGCCTTTAACCGCCGGCCCACCGTCTCCGATGCCCTGCCGCCGATACCCGCGTCCACCTCGTCGAAAACCAGCGTTCGCGGAACCGTGCCGCGGGCTTGCCGGCTGCCGGAGGCAAGACAGGTCTTCAGCGCCAGTGCGATCCGCGAGATCTCGCCGCCTGAGGCTATCTTCTCAATCGGCTTCGGCTCCTCGCCCCGGTTGGGGGAGACCAGAAATGCCGCCGCGTCCATGCCGGTGGAACTCCACGCGGCCGGTGAGAGGGTGATATGAAAGATGGTGCCCTCCATCGCCAGGCCAGCCAACTCGTCCTCCACCTTGCGCTCCAGCTTGCCCGCCGCCTCGGCGCGCCGCGTCGAGAGCCGCCCGGCTTCACTCTCAAATTCGGAGGCGGCCCGCTCCCGGCCGGCCTCCAGCCGCGCCCGGCGCTCGCCCGCGCTTTCCACCGCGTCCAGATGGGCGCGGATTTCATCCAGATAGGCAAGCATCTCGGGGATGCTTGAGCCGTATTTGCGCCGCAGCCGGTCAATCGTCGCCAGCCGCGCCTCCACTTCCTCCAGCCGTGCGGGGTTGGCCTCCAGCCGGCCCAGATAGTCGCGCAATTCGTGGGCGGCCTCTTCCACCGCGATCCGCGCCGGACCCAGCGTTTCAATCAGCCCGCCCGGCGCCGGATCGATTCGCGCCAGCTCCTCCAGCCGCCGCAGCGCCAGCCGCATCTGGCCCAGCGCCGCCGTATCACTCTCATAAAGCGCGAAGTAGGCAGCCGAAGCGCTCTCCTGTAGCCGCGCCACATTTTGCAATATCTGGCGCTCCGCCAGCAGGGATTCCTCCTCGCCGGGGTTGAGTGCCGCCGCTTCGATCTCGCGCCGCTGGAAGTTCCAGAGGTCCGCCATCCGCAGCTTTTCCTGTTCGTTGCGGTCCAGCTCGTCCAGTTCGTTGTTGATGTCGCGCCAGCTCTCGTAAAGCGTCGCGGTGCGCAGGGTCAGATCGCCCAGGGCGCCAAACTGGTCCAGCATCTCCAGTTGAGCTGCGGGTGAAAAGAGCAGTTGTTGATCGTGCTGGCCGTGAATATCGCCCAGGTAAGGAGCCAGTTCGCGAAGCAGGGCGGCGGTAACCGGGCGGCTCCCGGCGAAGCCGCGGGATTTGCCATTGGCCAGAATCTCGCGCTCGATCAGCAGTTCGCCGTCCTCGGCTTCGATCCCGGCATTGTCCAGCAGCGTCCGCACGCTCTGCTGTGCGGGAAGTTCGAAGATGCCGGCGATGCGCGCCCGTTCGGCGCCGCTGCGAACCATCTCGGCCGAAGCCCGGCCGCCGAACAGTAGCGCCAGTGCGTCCACCACGATGGACTTGCCGCTTCCGGTCTCTCCCGTGAGCAGGTTCAGGCCGCGGTGAAAACGAACCCGGACGCGCTCGATGACCGCGTAGTTCTCAACCACCAGTTCGACCAGCATTCATGGTCAGTATAACTGCTGGGTCTCAGTGTGCCGCGGCCGCGCTCGCCGCGAGCCAGTTGCGGTAGTACTTATGGATTGCGTTAGCGAATATCGCCTGGAACCCATCCGGCGTCGGATGAACGCCGTCCGGCATCGGCTGCGCTACCGTGCCCCAGTTTTCCACGTAGTAACAGCGCGGGATTGTTTCGGCCAGCTCGCGCTTGCGCCGGCCCAGTTCCCTCAGGCACTCGTTGAACTGCCGGGTAGAGATGTTGAAGAATGCGCTCGGCATCCCCGCCTTGTAAACCGTGGAGATGCGGGCCGGATCAAGGTAATCGTAGTCCACCAGGACTACCCGTAAGTTCGGCCGCTCGGCCAGAATGTCTTTCACCAGCTTGCCGATGTTGGCGCAAATCGCGTCCCACTCGGCTTCGCGCTCCGGCTTGCCGAGTTTCGCCAGGTCGTGTTCCAGCGCGAAGCGTAGAAAGTCGTTGCCGCCAATGTAGACGTGGACGATGTCGATCGAGGGATAGCGCTTGAGCGCGGCGCGCATGGCGTCGAGTTTGCCCTTTTGGTTGGCCGCCCATTGATCGGCCCGCGAGCCCCCCAGGGCCGTGCCTTCGCCCTCGGTCTCCCACTCGCCCAACCCGGCGGCCGCCAGCGCCTTGTCGCCGGCTTTGGAGAGCCAGGTGCCGGCCGCCCAGCTATCGCCGAGGATCAGAATGCGCCGGGTGGCGGCGTTCGCCAGCGATGCCGCCACCAGTGCCAGCAGGATCAGCCGTCTCAATTCTGTTCTCCCGCCCGCGGCCGGCTGCCGTTGGTAACCCAATTCACCAGCCGGACGAATGCTTTCCGCGTCTCCTCGGGGTGGATGGCGCAATGTCCGCCATGCGCCGTATAGCGCTGGACAAAGTAGTCCGAACTGCCGTTTAGCCGGACCAGCTCGCCATATTCGTCGGTGGCCCAGGCGGGAACTACCGGATCGTAGTAGCTGTGTACGGCCAGCACCGGGCGGCTCAGCTTGCCGGTCGAAGTGTAGTAGCGCTTCACATAATCCGTCGCCTGCGGATCGGCGTGGTAGCGTTTAACCTCCCGATTCAGCAGCAGATCGTTCTCGCCGCCGTAGTAAATGGTATTGCGATTGTCAAAAGCGTTGCCGCCGGCCCGGATCGACAGTTCCTTCAGGATGTTGGCGAAGAAGGCGATGCCAAGGGCGGTTTCCGCTTCCGGAGACTTAAATCCGGCATATTTTGCCACTGCCGCGCGCTTCACCGGATCGGCGTCGATGATTTTGCCCAGTTCTTTTGCGTAATCCTGATCCAGGCGGACATTATCGGCCAGTTTTACCGGCGATCCGATGACGCCTGGATAGTAATAATCGAACACCACCAGCACGTCGAACAGGTGCCGTTGAAACACGCTCAGCGTCGGGGCCAGCGGTCCGCACATGGGCATTGCGCCATCGTAGTTTTCGGGATGTTTCTCAACCAGGGCAAGCGTAATCAGCCCACCCATGGAGTGGCCGGTGACAAAGGTGTGCTTCGGTTTGCCATGCTTCTCAATGAAGAACTTGCGCAGCGCCTCGGTGTCGGTGAGCGCCTGTTCCACCGCCCACCCGGCGCCGGAATAACCGGCCTGGGCAACGGCGTAGCCGGAATCCGTGAATAGCGCCAGCATCGCGTTGGGCCGGTTGTCGAATTTTACATTGCCCCCGTAGCCGTGGCAGTAGATCACCAGGCTGCCGTTGTAGTTGGGCGGAATGTCGATCCGGTAGCCCGATCCGCCGATCTCGCCGGTCTCGATCTTCACTTCAGCCGGAGTGGCGGCGGGAGTAGGAGAGACGTCGCGTTTGGCGGCGAACTTCCCCGACATTCCCTGCGGGCTGGTGAAAGCCCCGGTCATGGCATCGCCGGCGACGGTCACTTTCACCGCGAATGGCGTCGTGCCGATGGCGAATTTGAACTTCAGTTCGGAGCCGGCAAGCTGGATATCTTCTACTGAAACGGATCCGGCCGGATTGGACAGTATTCCCGAAAGCACCGGTGCGGAACCGGTGAGAACCAATTGCATTTTGAGTTCGGGACCGCTCCCAGATTGGGCGATAACGTCCCATTTACCCGAAATATCCGCGGCAAAACAGCCGGTGACGGTCAGCAAAACGGCGAACAGAGGTCTCATTTCGCTCCCATTCTACGCTGTAGCGCGAAATGGAACAAGGCGGTGACGCGCGGCGAATTAAGGTACGGAAATCGTGAACCGGATTTCCTGCTCGTTGGGATGAACGTACTTTCCGACGGTGTCGAAGACCAGCGGCGTGGTGAGCCTTGCCACCGCGTTGTGGATGCCGGTTTCGGGAGCGTTGGCATATGGGTTGAAGGGATAGACGGGCCAGATGAGTTTCGCCGCCGGGTCCACCTTGATGGTCCAGCCATGATGCCGGATCCAACCTCCGATCTGCTCCGGCGTTAGCTCGATCGGGCCCGTGCCCACCTCGATCTTCTTTCCGGCTCCGGTTTCGAGAATCTCGCCAGGCTTCAGGCAAAGTTGCAGGTTGAGCATCGCAAGGTGCGGCTTCCCTTTGCGCGTGGTGACGAAGCGCAGCGTCACCGCCTCGGGGGAAGGTTTGGGGACGAACAGATCGGCGAAGTAATTCGCGAAGGCAAGCGAGAGCCGGTCTTCGTTATCGCTCATCTGCAGCCGGCTGCTCACGGGCATATGGATGGTGGTGTCCTTGTACTGCTCGGTGAATGTCGCCAGTTCCGGCTGCCGCTTGGAGTTGGCGCCGGAAACGATCAGGCCGGTCTCGCGGTGGTATACGCTGACGGCGGATTGGCGATCCAGATAGAACTGGCTGTTGATGGCCTGCGTCTCCACAATTCCGGACAACGCGACCTGCCAGGGGCCCGTCTTGCGGACGCCGGCCGGGATCTGCATTCGGTAGCTGTAGTTCTCCTGGTCCTGGGGAATCGGCGCGGTGGGGCCGTCACGATAGTAGAGGGCATCTTGGGCGACGCGCCCGGCAATGTCGTACTGCAACTCGCCGGGTTGGAACCGGCGGGTGAGAAATTCGGCATAGCGGCGGCCGTCGGCGAAGTGAGAAAACGCAAACTGGCCCCAGGCGCTGACGTGCCAGTAGCGGTTGCGGTTGTTGACGATCTCCATCGGATTCCCGTCCAGGTAGGTGAAGTTCTCGTGGAAGGTGGTGGCTCGCCGGAGGGCTTGTTCGGCGGCGGGATCGCGGCTGTACTCGGCATAGAGCGCCACCGCGCTCAAGGTCAGATGGTTATAACCGATGGTCGGCCCCTGGCGGCTGTGCTCCCCCCAATAGCCGTCCGCAGTCTGCTCCAGGGTGGCGAAGCGCTTCAGGATGCGCGCACCCAATTGCTCCCAATCCGGCCGCTCGAAGGCACGGCCGCCAACGTAGAACGACGCAGCCCAAAGTGCGTAGTGATTCGGGGAGGTCCCGATGTAGGGCGAGTTGTACCAGGGGAAATCGATTCGCGCCCTGGCATCTTCTTCAAATAACGCAATGTTGCGCACGATGGCTTTCCGCCAGCGACCCTCGCGCTCAACTCCGAGTTCCGGCTTCAGCAGCCGGTAGGCCTCCATCCAGACGTAGTTATCCCAGTCGCTATCCAGGCGGGGTTCAAAGGTTCCATGCTCGTCCTCGGTGGCCAGCAGGTCGCCGATACGTAGCGCCAACTCGAGCATGGATCGGTCGTGGTAGGAGCTGTTCGCCGGATGCTGCCTGGCGTAGAGCACCGCCGGCGCCAGAATCGCATAGGGGAAATGGCGGGCACCCGGAGCCGCCTCCAGCTTCTGTAACGTGGGTGGCGGCTCCCCATCCAGCCGCTGGCGGATCTGCGCCGACCACGCCTTCATCAGGCCAAAGTAGGCATCCGGCAGCGCCTGTGCCCCCATCGAAGCCGCCGAGGCGATCAGCAGGATAATGTGACGGGTACACATGATTCCGCCACGTTAGCAGAATTCGGGCCGAACAAACGGACTGCCTTGATCGTATACTCATTGGGGGGCTTGCAGCCGCTGGAGCGGCTGTCGAACAGTTATGGGAATTCGAGACTTCCTTTCCAAGCAGTTCATCGACGTTATTCAGTGGACCGAACCGGAAGACGGCATCCTCGCCTGGCGTTTCCCGATGCAGGACATGGAGATCCAGAACGGCGGCAAGCTGACGGTACGCGATTCGCAACTGGCGGTGTTTGTCAACGAGGGCCGCCTGGCGGATGTCTTCGCGCCGGGTCTGCACACCTTGAACACGCAGAATCTGCCGATTCTGACCAATCTGATGAACTGGGATAAGAAGTTCGAGTCTCCGTTCAAGTCCGATGTCTACTTCTTCTCCACCCGCCTGCAAACCAATCAGCGCTGGGGAACCGCGACGCCGATCACCATTCGCGACCGCGAATTCGGCGCGGTACGGCTGCGAGCTTACGGCATCTACGCCTATCGCATCGCCGATCCGCGTGTTTTCTACACCAAGATCAGTGGAACCCGCGACACCTATCGGGTGGCGGATATTGAAGGCCAGCTACGCAACACGATTATCGGACGTATCGCCGATACCTTCGCCTCGAGCCAGGTGCCGTTTCTCGACATGGCCGCCAACCAGGTGGAACTGGGCGCCCGTGTCACCGAGTTTCTTCAGCCGGGGTTCAATGACTTCGGCCTTGCCCTCGATAGCTTCGTGGTGGAGAGCCTGTCGCTGCCCGATGAGTTGCAGAAGCTTCTCGATCAGCGTATCGGCATGAACATGGTGGGCGACATGAATCGCTACACCCAGTTCCAGGTCGCGCAGTCGATGCCCATCGCCGCGGCCAACGAAGGCGGTGGAGCCGCGGGAATCGGTGTCGGGCTCGGCGCCGGGCTTACCATGGCACAGCAGATGATGGGCGCCATGCGCCCTCCGTCGGCACCGCCCGAAGCACCCCCGCCCGCGCCACCTTCGCCTGCGCCGGGCGGCGCGCCGGTAGTGCCTGTGGGGCCTTCCGCCGAGACCAAGTTCTGCATGGAGTGCGGCAAGGCGATTCCCAAGAAGGCGAAGTTTTGTCCCGAATGCGGCGCGCAACTCGGTTGAAGCGGCCGAAGGACAAGGTATAATTTCACCCAAGCGATGAGCCAGCCCATAGCGAACTGCCCAAGCTGTGGAGCCCCGGTACGGTTCCGATGGTCGAGCGCGGTCCAGACGGTCTGCGAATACTGCCACTCCATTCTGGTGCGCCACGATCTCGACCTGAATAAGGTGGGGGAGGTGAGCGACCTCCCTCCGGACAGCTCTCCGATTCAGCTCGGTACCGAAGGAAAGTTCCGCGAGTTCGCCTTCGTCGTGGTGGGCCGCATCCTCTATGAGTACGACGATGGCCGCTGGAACGAGTGGCACATCGGCTTTCAGAACGGCAGCAGCGGCTGGCTTTCCGATGCCCAAGGCGAGTACGCACTCTCGATCCTCAGCGCCAACACCGTACCACTCCCTCCGGCCAGCGAGTTGACCACCGGCCGGCCCTTCCAGTTCGATAACCGGGTCTACCGGATCACCACCATCACCATTGCCCACTATGCCGGCGTCGAGGGTGACCTTCCGTTTGAGTACTGGGACAAGACCGTGTGCAATTTCGCCGACCTCGGCACACCCGACGCCCGCTTCGGCACAATCGACTACTCGGAGTCTCCGCCACTGTTGTTTCTGGGCGAGTTCGTCGCTTTCGACGAGCTGCACCTGCGGAACCTGCGCCAGTTTGAGGGGTGGTCCTGATGGCGGCGGCAGCGAATGTGGTTCGGATCCGGGCGCTTGCCTGCCCCAACTGCGGCAGCGCGGTGGAACTGCGCGGAATGGGCAATTCGCTCAGCGCCGTTTGCGGCCATTGCCTGACCGTGCTCGATACTTCGTCGCCGTCGGTGAAGATCCTGCAGACCTTCGAGGCGAAGATTCGTGAGCAGCCGGCGATCCCGCTGGGGACGCGCGGCAAGTGGGATGGTGACCCGTGGGAGACGGTCGGCTTCATGGTGCGCTCCATGAAGGCCGGCGGTGTCCGGTATAGCTGGCGGGAATACGTGCTGTTTAACCCCTACAAGGGCTTCCGTTACCTTACCGAGTACAACGGCCACTGGAATGATGTGAAGGTGGTTCGCTCCCTTCCGGAGGCTGCCGGCAAGCGCCGCAGCATCGAGCAGGTGCGCGTGCTCGGCAACGCATACACTCATTTCCAGACTTATTCCGCCCGGGTCGATTTCGTCCTCGGCGAGTTCCCGTGGCGTGTCAGGGTGGGTGACAGAGCCGCGCTACGCGATTACGTCGATCCCCCACGCATGCTCTCTTCCGAGGAGACGGCGGGCGAGATCGCCTGGTCGCTCGGTGAATACATCCCGGGCAGCGTAGTCTGGAAGAACTTCAATCTCCCCGGCCACGCGCCGCCGCCCTCCGGCATATATGCCAATCAGCCATCACCCTACAAAGGGCGCCCCGGGGAACTGTGGCGCCTCTGCCTCTGGTTTCTGATCCTGGTGTTTGTGCTCTCGATCGGCTTTTCGATCTTCGACAGCAAAGCGACGGCCTACACCGGCCACTTCGGCTACAGTCCCCGCCAGAAGGGAGAGGCCGCATTTGTCACGCCCAGCTTCGATCTGAAAGGCCGGACCTCCAGCGTGGAGATCACCACCGATACCGACCTGGATAACAACTGGGTTTATCTGAACCTGGCGCTGATCAACGAGCAGAGCGGCCAGACCTATGACTTCGGCCGTGAGATCAGTTACTATCACGGCCGGGACAGCGACGGCAACTGGACCGAGGGTAATGCGACGGACAACGTGACGCTCTCCAGCATTCCTTCGGGACGCTACTTCCTGAGAGTGGAGCCGGAGATGGATGCCAACGCGCCGCGCGAGGTGAACTACAGCCTGCGCGTGCGCCGTGATGTTCCAACCTATTCGTTCTTCTGGATAGCGGCGCTGCTGCTAACGTTGCCGCCCATATTTACCTGGTTCCGTTCCCTCAAGTTCGAAACGGCGCGCTGGAACGAGAGCGACCACCCGCGCAGTTCGAGTAGTGGAGACGACGACTGATGCGCCACCCCATTTACCTGTTTTACGGCCTGACTCTGCTCGGGTTGATTGGCGCCGCCGAGTATCGCGGGTTCACTTTCGCCGGCGTGAATGAAGCGCACATCGTGCCCCGAACGGTGCGCGATAACCCCGGCGCCTACCGGCCCCACTATTCGGGCTACAACCGTTACGTCGGTGGAAAATGAAACGGAGGATCTGAGAGTATGTCTGGTTTTCAACCCGCGTTCATGCTGAACGCGATTGTTTATGCGGTTCTCGGCATCATCATCCTGGTGCTCGCCTTCGTCATCGTCGACAAAATGACGCCTTTCGACCTGTGGAAGGAGATTGTCGAGGAGAAGAACCTGGCCCTGGCGGTGCTGGTGGGATCGATGTCACTGGGTATCGCGGTCATAATCGCATCCGCCGTGCACTAGCGGAAAGCGCGATTCGACATGCCCTTTCTGCTGTTGGTTTCGGTTTTCCTGATCGCCGCCTGCGGGCTGATCTACGAACTGATCGCGGGCACGCTGGCCAGTTACCTGTTGGGCGATAGCGTGTTCCAGTTCTCGACCATCATCGGGAGCTACCTGTTCGCCATGGGCGTGGGAAGCTTCCTGTCCAAGTACATCGACCGCGCGCTGGTTGCGCGGTTCATCTATCTGGAGCTGATGGTGGGGCTGGTGGGCGGCTTTTCCTCGTCGCTGCTGTTTCTGGCCTTCGCTTACACCGAGGCGTTTCACCTGGTGCTCTATCTGCTGGTAATTCTGGTAGGCATTCTGGTGGGCCTGGAGATTCCGCTCCTGATGCGGATTCTCAAGGAGCGCTTCGAGTTTCGCGACCTGGTGGCGCACGTATTGACGTTCGACTACCTGGGGGCGCTCGGGGCCAGCCTGCTGTTTCCCATTCTGCTGGTTCCCAAGCTCGGCCTGGCACGCTCCGCGCTGCTGTTTGGCATTATCAACGCCGGCGTCGCTTTGTGGTCCACGTTTCTGTTCGCCGATCAGTTGCGGCGCCGCGTGAATCTCCAGATCGCCTGCGCGCTGGTGCTGGCGGCGCTATTGGGCGGGGTTGGACTGGCCGATCGGATCTCGGATGCCGCTGACAACAATCTGTACGCCGATGAAGTCATCTTCACCCGTAACACCCGTTACCAGCGGATCGTGCTCACCCGCTGGAAGGATGACGTGCGGCTGTTTTTGAACTCGCATCTCCAATTCAGTTCGCGCGATGAGTACCGCTACCATGAAGCGCTGGTGCACCCCGGCCTGGCGGCGGTTCCGGGCGCGCGCCACGTCCTGGTGCTCGGCGGCGGCGATGGCCTGGCGGTCCGGGAGATTCTGAAATACCCGTCGATCGAATCGGTCACGCTGGTGGATCTCGATTCCGAGATGACCCGGTTGTTTTCCACCCAGCCGTTCCTGAAAAGGCTAAACCACGGATCGCTTACCGACAGCAGGGTCCATGTGATCAACGCCGATGCCTTCCCGTGGCTCGACACCAACGCGAAGATGTTCGACTTCGTGGTAGTCGATTTCCCGGATCCCACCAACTACTCGCTTGGCAAACTCTACACCACCGGCTTCTACCGGCTGCTGGCGCGTCATGTGAGCCGCAACGGATGGCTGGTGGTGCAGAGTACCTCGCCGATGTTCGCCCGCCAATCGTACTGGTGTATCGTGGAGACTTTGAAGCGGGTGGGGCTGCGCACGTACCCCTATCACGTCTATGTGCCCTCGTTCGGCGAATGGGGTTTTGTGCTTGCCGGAACAAATTCTTACGAACCGCCGGCGGCGCTGCCCGGCGGCCTGCGTTTCCTGTCGGCGTCGAACGTTGCCGAGTTGTTCCACTTCCCCAACGACATGACCGCGGTGGCGGCCGAAGCCAACCGCCTGAACGACCAGGTTCTGGTGCGCTACTACGAGCGTGACTGGAGGGCGATCGCGCATTGAACCGCCGGCTATTTCTCAGCGCCGGTCTGATCGGACTTTCCAGCAAGGCGGACCGCCGGATTGAAGGCGGCTTTGTTTTCGAAGACCAGAAGACCGGCCACCTGCTGCGCGACCGCAAGAAGACATTGCCGCGCCCGGCGCGTGAAGTGCGGGTTCCGGTAGTGATCGTCGGCGGCGGTATCGCCGGACTCTCCGCCGCGTGGGAACTCGACCGGCGCGGCTTCCGGGATTTCGTTCTGCTCGAAATGAATCCACGGGCGGGCGGCAACTCGAGGTGGGGCGAGAACACGATTTCACGTTATCCCTGGGCGGCACACTACCTTCCGGTGCCGGACCATGGCGCCACGCTGGTGCGTGAGTTGTGCCAAGAGCTGGGCCTGTTGAAGGATGGTGCGTGGGACGAGCGCCATCTCTGCTTCTCTCCACAGGAGCGCCTGTTTCAGTATGGCCAGTGGTATGAAGGACTGGAGCCCACCGGCGCTCCGGGGGCGCACGAGCAATACCGCCGCTTTGAAGAGGCGATGTCGGGGTTTCGCGTCTCGGGTGAGTTTACCATTCCCATGGAGCGCGGCGGTAAACCATCGGAGCTGGATCGTATTTCGATGGCCGAATGGCTTCGCCGGAATCGCTTCGACGCCCCCGGCCTCGCGTGGTACGTCAACTACGCCTGCCGGGATGACTATGGCGCCACGGCGGCGGAGACCTCGGCCTGGGCCGGAATTCATTACTTTGCATCGCGCGCGCCGGATGATAAAGGGCCGCTCACCTGGCCGGAGGGCAACGGCTGGATCCTCGAACGGCTGCTGGCAAAACTCGGACGCTATGTGCGAACCAACGCCCTGGTCTATCGCATTCGCAAGGACGGCCCCCGGATGCGGGTTACCACGCCGGAGGCGGAGTATTCGGCCGAAGTGGTGATTTACGCCGCGCCCACCTTTACCGCGCCCTATGTGATGGAGAATGCCCCGAGGGTGGACGATTTCGAGTACTCGCCGTGGCTTACCGCTAACCTGGTGCTCGACCGTTGGCCGAGCGAACGCGGTTTCGAGCCGGCCTGGGATAATGTCATCTTACGTTCACCGGGTTTGGGCTACGTGGTGGCGAATCACCAGTCGCTGGCGACGCGCTCCGATGCCTGGGTGTGGACTTATTACACCTCCTTTGCCGAGGGGGCGCCGGCACAGAATCGCCGCTGGCTCATCGAGCACGACTGGACCTACTGGCGCAACGCAGTTCTGGACGATCTGGCGCGAGCGCATCCCGATATCCGGCAGTGCGTACGGCGGGTGGACATCTTCCGGATCGGCCATGCCATGATCCGCCCGAAAGTGGGCTTTATCTGGTCCCAACAACGCCAGGCGGTGGCCGGCGGGAAGGGAAACCTGGTCTTTGCCAACTCGGATCTGAGCGGATTGTCGATCTTCGAAGAAGCGCAGTACCGAGGGGTAACCGCCGCCCGCCGCGCGCTTCGCCGGATCTCCCGCGGCTAAACCAGGGTAGCCACGGCGCCGATTTGAGATCCAATCCAAAGCGATTTCAGTTACACTGAGACTGAGGCGGTTGGCAGGCCGCCTACCCCGTTGTGACCCGGTTTTTGAAAGTCCGTCCAGTACCCACGATCCGATGTGAGTTTCATGCCGAGCCGTTGCCAATGAAGGAGGCTCGTAACTAGTCATGGCTCACTACCGCACGGTTCGCGATCTCGACTGGGCATTGCTTCTGTTCGCTCTCATCATTTGCGGGCTGGGCGTACTGCAGATTTACAGTGCAACTGCCGACTCTGGTAGTGGATCCTGGTGGAAGCAGATCCTGTGGATCTCCATCGGGCTGGTGTTGATGTGGACCATCAGCAGGATCGACTATCACACGCTCATGGATCATGTCCCGATGATGTACGCGCTTTCGATCGGGACCCTGGCCGCGGTCTTCGTGGTCGGCACCATGGCATTCGGCTCCCGCCGTTGGATCCCGTTACCGGGTGGATTTCACTTTCAGATTTCGGAATTCATCAAAGTGGTGCTGGTGCTGCTGATTGCCCGGTACATGACGCAACTGCAAACGCACGAGCTGGAGGTCCGGGATCTGTTGAAGCTAGGGGCTTTAGTGGGTTTGCCGATGGTGATGGTGATGAAGCAACCCGACCTCGGAACGTCCTTGACCTATGTGCCGATACTCGCCGCGGGCGTGCTGCTGGCCGGATTGCGCTGGCAGTACCTGGCTGTGATTCTCGTCTGCCTGGCGCTGGTCATTCCCGTCAGTTGGCATTTTCTGAAAGATTATCAGAAGGCGCGCCTGGTCAGTTTCAACGACCCGACGGCCGATCCCCGGGGCAGTGGCTATCAGGTGATTCAATCGCGGATCGCCGTTGGCGCCGGGGGGATCTGGGGACGCGGTGTAACCCGGGGCACACAGACGCAGTTGGGCTTTCTCCCGGTGGCGCCGATGGATTTTATTTTTTCGGCCTTCGCCGAAGAGCATGGATTCGTAGGTGTTGTGGTAGTGTTAGGTTTGTACTTTCTGCTGATCATGCAGATCGTGCAAAACGCGCAGATGTCGCCCGATCGTGCCGGCATGTTTATTTGCATGGGGATCGCGGCGCTGGTGCTGTTTCACGTGTTGGTGAATATCGGAATGGTTGTCGGCAGGATGCCTGTTACGGGTATTCCACTACCGCTGATGAGCTACGGTGGATCCAGCACGTTTACAACGTTTTTGTTGCTGGGGCTGGTCAATAATGTACGGCTCCGGCGATTCGTGAACTGAAGCGGCTGAGCTGGAATTCGGCCAAGGTATTGAGGGTTAAGGGTTTTTGGTTTTCGACGAGTTGAACTTTGGGAGTGTTCGAGATTGCTCCGCTCCCTGAGATCCTCGAAAAGGTTTAGCGGTATCGCATTGCCCGGGCCGAAGCCGGGCCTGACATTGAGAACCTACCCCCGGCCCCTATCCTGGACCGTCTTTTCATGATTCAGCTTCTTCATTGCCGGCTAACCCGGCGTAGCGCCCGATCCCATGGGGTAGGGCCAGGAGAACTTGAATGGGAAAAGAATTAGTTATTTCATCCAACCGCCACGAAACCAAGGTGGCGGTCCTCGAAGATGACCAACTGGTGGAGGTTTACTTCCAGCGATCGAATGAATACTCGCTTGCCGGGAGTATCCATAAGGGCCGCGTAACGCGCGTTTTGCCGGGAATGCAATCCGCCTTTGTCGATTTGGGGCTGGATCGCGACACGTTTCTCTATGTTTCTGATTTTTTTGAAGAACATGAGGAATATGACCGTATTACCACGGAGGATCGCGGACGTGAGCGAGGACGTGAGAGGGATCGCGAGCGGGAGCGGGAGCGCGAACCGGAACGGCCTGCCGCCGGTGCTGCCGGGGAAATCCATTCGGTAACGGCAGCGGCCGCCACGCCGGTTGAGGCGGAGGCTGCCGGTGAAGCCGAACCGGGCGTTGCGCAGCCGGGCGAAGATCGGGAAGCTGGCGACCGCCGCGTCCGCCGGTCGCGGCGCCGCCGGAATCGAGGTCGTGGGTTCCCCGACTCCAAGTATGTATCGGATGTTTCCGCGTCGGAGACCGAGCCCGAGCCCGTGCCCGAGGCCGAACCCGAATCCGAACCCAGGCCGGAGTCCCCAGACGCAACGGTGGGCCAGGAGGACTTCATGGTGCTGCCCGGCGAGTCTCTGGCCAAGTACACACGTTCACCGGACGAATATGGCGAATCCGAACTGGCCAAGGAAGTTGACGCAGCCCTGGAAGTGCCGGACAATGACGAAGCTGCCGTGGAAGTTGTGGTTGAAGAACCCTCGGCCGAGGCTGAATTCACCGATGCAGCGGCCGCCGGCGGCGTGACGGTGATCGAATCGGCGCAATCGGTTGAAGCCGCCGCCGAGACGTCGGAGTTATCCGAGGATGAACTGGATGAACTGCGGGAAGATCTGATCTCCGCCGATCTGGAACCGGCGGCGGAAGCAGCGCCGCAACCGGAGACCCAACAAGAAGCCGAACCCGTCGCCACGGTTGTGGAAGACGAACTCCAGGCTGCTCTCGAACAGGTGAAAACGGCGGTCAGCGGGGAACAGCAGGAGCCGGCCGCCGCAGATACCGTGGAGTCCGAAGTCGAACCGGCTCGAACTCCGCAAAGCCTGACCGCTACGTTGCGGGAGCAGGGCCAGACTTCGCGTTACCTGCATCGAGGGTCGCGCCGGATGCGCCGCAAGATGCGCGGCGGGCAGTACGAAGGGCAAAGCGAGACCCGTTCCGAAAGCCGCACTTTCGAAACGCAGCCCGAACCGCGTGACACTGAGCCGCGCAGCCAGTCTCGCGCGGAGGGCACCGAGCGGCCCTCTCGCGACTCGCGTGAGACCCGTGACCAGCGGGGCGACCTCAAATCGGCTCACCGCCCCGAACGCGCTCCGCTGCCTTCGATCACCGACCTTTTGAAAGAAGGCCAGGAGATTATTGTCCAGATTGCCAAGGAGCCGCTGGGGCAGAAAGGCGCCCGCATCACCTCCCATATCGCTCTGCCCGGCCGCTATGTAGTCTATATGCCGACGCTTGAGCATATGGGCGTCTCGCGCAAGATCGAGTCCGATGAAGAGCGTTACCGGCTGAAGCGGATTCTGCAGGCGCACCACTCCGGCGTTCCCGGCGGCTACATTGTGCGCACGGCCGGAGCCGGCAAGAGCGAGAACGAGATTGCGGCCGACATGGAGTTTCTCTATAACCTCTGGCTGGATATTCGCCAGAAGGCCGAACGTCTGCCGGCACCCGCTCTGTTGCATCACGATCTGGAGATCGTGCAGCGAATCCTGCGCGACCAGTTGACGGAGAATTTCAAGACCATCTGGTCCGACAGCGAAGAGATCTATGAGAGCGTGTTACGGTTCGTACAGCGGTTTCAGCCGGCGTTGGTCAACCGTGTGAAACTGTACACCCGGCCCTCCCCGATCTTTGACGCCTTCAATATCACTCAGGAGTTGGAGAAGGCCTTGCGGCCCAAGGTCTGGTTGCGCTCCGGCGGCTACATCGTGATCAACCAGACCGAGGCGCTGGTGGCGATCGATGTCAACACCGGTAAGTTTGTCGGCAAGTCGAATCGCCTGGAAGACACGATCGTAAAGACCAACACCGAAGCGGTGAAGGAGATTGTCCGCCAGGTGCGGTTGCGCGATCTGGGCGGCATCATCGTGATTGACTTCATCGACATGGACGAGCGCAAGAACCGGCAGAAAGTGATGCAGGCGCTCGAAGAGGCCATGCACGCCGACCGCGCTCCGTACAAGATCCTGCAGTTTAATGACTTCGGGCTGGTTGCGATCACCCGCAAGAGGGTCAAGCAGAGCCTGGAGCGGACGCTGTGTTCGCCGTGCCCGCATTGTGAAGGCGCTGGTTATGTCAAGAGTGTCGCCACCGTGATCAGTGAAATCCTACAGGAAGCGGTGAAGCTGGCCAAGGTGGTGAGTGGACCGAACGCGGTGCTGCGGGTGAACCCGGAAGTCGCCAGGATGTTAAAATCCACCGAGAACCGCTACCTGGAAGAACTGGAAGAGATTCTCGGCCGGCCGGTGCTGGTGACCAGCGACGCCCTGCTGCACCAGGAGAAATTCGACCTCGCCTGATCCGTGGACAACGCCGCCCAACAACTGGCCGTTCGTATCGTCCGGCTGTTAGGTGCGAATGGCCACCAGGCCTGGCTGGTGGGCGGCTGCGTCCGGGACCTGTTGCTGGGGATTCCCGCGACCGACTTCGACGTTTCCACCGACGCGCGTCCGGAACGAGTTCTCCAATTGTTCCCCGGCGCCCGCAAGGTGGGGGCGCACTTTGGCGTCGTTCTAGTGGTGGAAGGTGAAGCCCAGGTGGAAGTGGCTACATTCCGCTCCGACCACTCGTACAGCGACCATCGGCGTCCGGACAGGGTGGAGTTTGAGACTTCGGCCGAGCGGGATGTCCTCCGCCGTGATTTCACGATCAACGCTCTGCTGCTCGATCCCGAATCGGGCGAGGTGCGGGACTATGTAGGCGGGCGGGACGACCTGTCGCGGCGCGGTGTCCGCGCCATTGGCGATCCGGAGCGGCGATTCGGCGAGGACTACCTGCGAATGTTGCGGGCAGTTCGTTTCGCCGCGCGGTTGGGCTTTGTGCTCGATGAGGATACGGCCCGCGCCATCGGCCGGATGCGTTCGCTGGTGCATGGCGTAGCCGCGGAGCGTGTTCGCGACGAGGTGACGCGGATTCTCACCGAGGGGGGCGCGCGGCACGGCTTCGAACTGTTGGATTCGACCGGGCTGCTCACGGAGATTCTTCCCGAGGTGAGCGCCATGAAGGGTGTCGCGCAGCCGCCCGAGTTCCATCCCGAGGGAGATGTCTGGACCCATACGCTGCTGATGCTGGAGCGCTTACCGGCGGGGGTCAGCCCGGAGCTGGCGCTTGGGGTCCTGCTACACGATGCCGGTAAACCATCCACGTTCCGCGCCGCCGCGCGGATCCGCTTCGATGGCCACGTGGAGGCCGGTGTGCTGGCTGCCCGCCGGATTCTGGAGCGCCTGCGCTTTTCGCACGATGAATGCCGCCAGGTGCTGGCGTTGGTCGAGAACCATATGAAATTCAAGGATGTTCCGGCGATGCGGGAAAGCACACTGAAGCGCTTTCTGCGGATGGAACGCTTCGATGAGCACCTGGAGTTACACCGCTTGGATTGCCTGGCGAGCCACGGCCACCTGGAAACCTACGAGTTTGTCCGGACCAGACTCCGGCAGTTGTCTTCCGAGCAGATTCGCCCTCCGAGGCTGATCGGCGGCAGAGACCTGATTGGGGCCGGCTACACGCCTGGGCCGGCATTTGCGACCACTCTTCAGGCGGTAGAGGATGCACAACTCGAGGGCCGGATTCAAACCCGGGATGAAGCGCTCGAACTGGCGCGGCAACTGCTCGGACCCGATTAAGCCGGCCGGTAGCTGAAGACCATATACAAAACCACGGCGACGATGAAGAAAATGGCCGATGCGGCTACAAATTCGAGGTAGGCAACGGTACGCCGTTCGGTATCGTCGCTATGGTGTCTGGACGCTTCGTGCATCGTCTAGAAACCTCCCGTCACTGGTATTCTGCGCCTGGCCGGGGAGGGTGTCAAGCCCACCGGGAATGCAACGGCCGTTTCGCAAAATCGCGCAGCGGGATGCCCGCACGCGCCGCCACCTCCCGGCGCCGGCCGGATTGTGCAAACCCCCGTGTATACTGGTGTTCCAAGCGCTTTTCTGGCGCCGCGCAATGGTCGCAGAAGCGCGTATGTGGTACTGGTGTAGGTAAGGAGGGGATGTGATGGCCAAGAGAATGATCCTTCACGATTCGCGATTGGCCGGCACTGCGCCGCACATTGCGCAAAACATTTACGTCGTCGACGGCAACGTTAACATTGAGCATTGCGTCGGCTGGGTCGCAACCTATGCGCGCTCGCAGGGCCGCTTGGATGAACTGCTGGTGATGTGCCACGGATATGAAGCGGACTGGGACCTGACCAGGCAGCAGTGTACCGGAATCGAGGTCGGCGGTTTCGGTCTGCATCTTTGCAAGCAGGGGCTGGGTCTGAACAATGTGAGCCTCGTGGCGGCATGGCTGGGCTTGATAAAGCGCATCACCGTGTATGCCTGCGCACCGGCCGGAACCGGCCGGGGAAACGAGGGCACGGTGGCCGATGGCCGCCGTTTCATGGGTGAACTGGCGATGTGGAGCGGCGCCGAAGTGATTGCCGCCCAAAACACCCAGTACTACTCCACCGGGTCTTGGTCATCCCGTATCGATTTCGGAGCGTGGGAAGGACCCGTCTTCCGCTTCGACCCGAATACCGGAAGGTACGCTCAGATCTTGGCCTTGCCGATGGCGTAACACCTGGCAGGCGAATCAACTGCCGAACCTTTCGGTTCCACGGGCGGCCACCGCGGTGGCTGGCTGCGGTGGCGCGCAGTGAAGCGTCCGGGCACGTTTTTCCGAAACCGCTGGCCGGAGATGAGTGCATGTTTGCGCTACGCACCGGCAATGGTAAACTGAAGACGTTGGCGCGGTAGCCAAGTGGTAAGGCAGAGGTCTGCAAAACCTTTATTCAGCGGTTCGAATCCGCTCCGCGCCTCCATCCGCCAGTCACATCTCTTCTGTTTCCGTTATCTTCCCGGATATTGCTTTTCGTACTTATTGCGCGTGTTGAGCACGCGGAACTCGCCGGTGGGCAGGGCCGAGAGTTTGATGTAGGCGCCGCCACAGTTCTCTGCCCGGTCCGCCATATTGGCGATGAACGGATCGGGGGAGTTCGTCTCTTTGCCGCCCGCTACCGCGAAGTGCAGTTGCCAGAGGTCTTCGAGCGCCGGTGAACTGCGGATGGTTTTCCATGTATCCGGGCTCCCTCCCTTGGTGGCGCCGTTGCCCATGACGGCCACTCGCGGCCGCAACGCATGTACCAGTGTGGCCGGACCGGACAGGTTGGTGCCGTGATGGGTGGCAAGGTAGACGTCGATAGTGCCGATCAGGTTCACCGGGCAGGCCAGTTCCAACTCCTTGTTCCAGGTCAGGTCGCCGAGGTCCAGGAATCGAAAGTTGCCATAGGTGAGCAGGAACCCTACCGACCTGGCGTTCTCGGAAGGATCCGGGGCGCGCCGGCGGTCCTGGCCGCACAATGGATTGGATTGGCCCGCGCCCATCAAGGGGGTTTGGATGCGTTCGCCGTTGGAGGTCAACACCTTCACCTCTACGCCCTTCAGCGGGATCCGGCCACCCGGTTTTGCAGTGATGCGGCTGGTGGTTCCAACAGCCTTCAGATAGCCGTCCATCAGCCGTCCCGCATCTCTGCCGGTTTCAACGTTCGCGCCGTGGTCGATGAAGTTCGCGACCGGAATCTTCTGGACCAGGTTCGGTACGCCGCCCACGTGATCTTCGTGGTAGTGGGTTATCAGCAGGTAGTCAATCTTTTTGACCTTTGCCTTACGAGCCACGTAGGCGATTCGATTGGCATCGCGAAAATTGTGATCGGACCAACCGGTGTCCACCAGCATCGAGTCCCCGTTCGGGGAGACGATGAGCGTTGCCTGTCCCCCTTCCACATCGACAAAGTAGATGTCTAGCGTTTTGGCGCCGAACAGGGCCGGCACGAGGAGTAAAGCACACATCAGACCGCGCATGAGGTGCATGGTATCACGCCATTTCGGGACTTGGACGTCCGGTTACGGTTATCTCAGCAGGTCATTTAGCTGCTTCATCTTTTCGACATCGAATTTCAGCCGGCGATCATAGGTCATCAGGCCGTTGACCTCCTGCTCCACATCGGTCAACTGGGTATAGCAGATGCCAGCAAAGGGAAGATTGGCGATGGCTTCATAGAGACCGCCCAACCGCGCCAGAGCCTCGTCGGCGGTTTTCTCCACGCCCGAATAGCCCCAGGCGGTCTTGGGCACGTCGGCCCCGGCGGGAATGAAGGCGATGCCGCCGAACTCAGAAAGATAGAGTGGCGTACCGTTGTACTTGCGGCCGGGCGCCAGCTCGGGTGGTGAGTGACGGGGGAATTTGTGATCCTGATCGAATTTGCCCCAGGCGGCAGTCAGTTTCGCGCCTACGGGAGAGTAATCGTGTACCGCGAACAGGTCGGTGAACTCGGTGTGGCCCCAGCCTTCGTTATCGATCACCAGGCGTGTGGGATCGAGCGTCTTGGTCAATGTCACCAGCGAGATCAGGTGGTTCTGCTGGCGGATGTCGTGCAGGTTCGGGGTGCCCCAACACTCGTTGATGGGGTTCCAGATGATGATGCTGGGGTGGCTGGAATCGCGCTCGACGGCCTCCATCCACTCGCGGGTGAAGCGGACGGCATAATCTTCGTCGAAGAGGTAGGCGTTGGCCATCTCGCTGGACACCAGCAGGCCCAGTTTGTCGGCCCAGTAGAGGAAGCGCGGATCTTCCAGCTTCTGGTGCTTGCGCACGCCGTTAAAACCCATCGCCTTGGTCATGCGGATGTCATATTGGATGGCTTCATCCGAAGGCGGGGTGAGAGTGGACTCGGGCCAATAGCCCTGGTCGAGCACGAACTTCAGATAGGTATAGTGGCCGTTGATGGTGACCCGTCCCTGTTCGACTCGAATAGTACGGAAGCCGGCGTAGGAGGCAACCCGATCGACCGGCTTGCCATCGCGCAGAAGTTCGTAGCGCACGTCGTAGAGTTCCGGCGCCGAAGGCAGCCAGCGCACGGGGTTGTCCACCACCAGGGCGGCCAAGGCGCGAGAGTTTGTAACCGGTACTCGCGTTTCAGCCGCGGTGCGGCCGTTGCGGGATACCTCCACGCGCAACTCGCAATCCGATTCGCAGTGGGCGGCGCGAACATCAAACGTGGCCTTGCCGTCCATGCCGGCGGTAATGTGCGCGCGCTCCAGGTAGGAATCGCCGGCAGCTTCGATCCAGACCGGCTGCCAGATACCCGAGGTTCGAGTGTAGAAGATGCCGCGTGATTCGGGTTCCCAGTATTGCTTGCCGCGAGGGATGCTACGGTCGGTGGGAGGATCTTCGGCACGCACCACGATCACGTTTTCGCCGGTGGTGAGCAGCGGCGTGATATCGAATCGAAACGGCGTGTTGCCGCCTTCGTGCCCGCCGGCCATCCGGCCGTTTACCCACACGCGGGCGCGATAATCGACGGCGCCGAAATTGAGCAACACGCGCGCCGGCTTCGACCAGGCACCGGGAACGCGAAACGTGCGCCGGTACCACACCCAGGGGTGAAATCCGGTATCGTGAATACCGCTTCGTACCGTTTCAAAGGCGAACGGTACGGTAATCGAGCGAGTGAATTTGTGATTGCCAGCCGGCCAGTTGGCGTCCAGGCCGGCGTTGGCATCATCGAACTCGAACTCCCATGGTCCATTCAAGGACAGCCACTGGGAGCGTTCAAACTGCGGTTGGGGGTATTCGGGGCGGGGAACCGCCTGGCCCGGCAGGAGTCCTGCCGCAAGCAGACCGGGTAGAAGATATCGAAGCATAGAATCACCGTGTTTGTTCTCTGCCACTATTCAGTCACTGCAACCGCCGGCAGGCCGCCCAGTGGCCGGGCTGTCCGCACCGAGCGCAGGATGGCAGCGGACACAGCCTCGGCGGCCGCTACTCCTAATGTATCGAGAGCGGCGGGCCGGTCGCCGAGCGAGAGCGCCATCACCAGGTCGCCGTCGAACATTGTCCACACCGGGCGGATGGCGCGGGCCATGCCGAGACTTCCGGACTGGGCGAGTTTCGCCGCCTGGACTTTGTTGAGCCGTGCGTTGGTGGCCACGACCACCAGCGTCGTGTTGAAGTGCTCAAAGCCGCTCGCGGCGGCGCCTTGTTCCATTGCCGCCGCGGTATCAAGAAACTCCATGCCGGTTTCGGTGCGGCGCGTGCCGGCAATCACCGTGGCGCCACGGGGATCCACCACGTCGCCAAACGCATTGACCACGGCCAGCGCGGACACTACCACGCCTCCGGCCAGCATGCGGGTGGAAGAGCCGAGGCCGGACTTGGTGGCGTGTTTCATTCCGAGCAACTTGCCAACGGTGGCGCCGGTACCGGCACCCACCGAGCCTTCGATTACCGGGCCGCCAGTAGCGGCGCGGGCGGCTGCTTCCCCCATCTCCCGTGTCGGCCGGGCGCTTGCTTTACCAATGCCGAGATCGAAGAGAATGGCGGCCGGCACCAGCGGCACCAGGGCCACGCCGGCGGGGAATCCAACACCATTTTGTTCAAGGACACGTCGAACCCCCGAGGCTGCTTCCAGCCCAAAGGCGCTTCCCCCGGCCAGCGTCACGGCGTGAATCCGTTCGGTGAGGTGCGCCGGAGTGAGGAGTTCGATCTCCGCGGTGCCGGTGGCCGATCCGCGGATGTCGATGCCGGCCACCGCACCCTGCTGGCAGAGAATTGCCGTGCAGCCGGTAATTCCGTCGTAGTCCGAGGCGTGTCCAACAAGGATGCCCGGCACGTCGGTAAGGCCTTTGAATGTGCGATCGCGCATCGCTCGTATGGTAGCATCCAAGTCAGGAGAGCCATGGTTTGCTCGATCTGCTGAAGATTCCCGTCTACTCTATTCAGGAGTTCACGCTTTTAACAGGCCGGGCATACCGCAATCTCTTCCTCCGCCCGCACTACTGGGATGATGTCGTGATCCAGATGGACATCATCGGGTTCGGTAGTTTGCCGATCGTGGTGCTGACGGGTTTTTTCAGCGGCGCGGTGATGGCGCTGCAGATGTCGCGGGCGCTGTCCCAGTATGGCGCCAGCGGCCAGGTGGGGCAGATCGTCGCCATCGCCATCGTACGCGAGTTGGGTCCGGTGCTCACGTCGCTGGTTGTCGCCGGGCGCAACGCATCGGGCATCGCCAGCGAACTCGGATCGATGAAGGTGACCGAGCAGATCGATGCGATGCGGGCGCTTGGCACCGATCCGACCAAGAAACTGGTCACGCCGAGGCTGATCGCCACGGCCGTTGTGCTGCCCCTGCTCACCGCGATTGCCGATTTCGTGGGCATGGTTGGAGGTTGGATCGTGGCCGTTCCGATGCTTCATCTGACCACCGGCTCGCAATACTGGAGCAGTTCCTGGCGTAGCCTGGAATACAATGATCTGGCGCAGGGGCTTGGCAAGCCGTTTGTCTTCGGCATGGTGATCGCGCTGGTGGGCTGTTTTTACGGCTTACAGACTACCGGCGGAACACAGGGAGTAGGCCGCGCAACGACACAGGCGGTGGTGGTGGCTTCGGTCTGGATTTTCGTTCTGACATTTTTCATTACACGAATCTTCGTGAATATGTAGCCGATGGCGGATCACGGCCCAGAATCGGTGCTGCGCTTCGAACGGGTGGTGGTGACGTTCGACGAGAACCCGGTATTGCGGGATATCTCGTTCAACATGCGGCGCGGCGAAACGCGCATCATTCTCGGCGCAGCGGGTTCAGGAAAGACGGTGCTGCTCAAGACGGCGCTGGGTCTGATCCGTCCGGATTCCGGCCGGGTCTGGGTGTTCGAGGAGGATAGCAGCGATTTTTCCGAACATCAGTGGATGAAGCTGCGAAGGCGCATGGGAATGTTGTTCCAGGAGAGCGCACTATTCGATTCACTTACGATCGAGGAGAATGTTGCTTATCCGCTGCTGAATCAAGGCGCGCCTCCGCCGCCCGGTGAGGTACGGAGCCGGGTGGAAGAGATTTTGACCTTTGTCGAGCTCGAGCACACGCTGGAGAAGTTTCCGTCGGAGCTTTCCGGAGGCATGCGGCGCCGGGTGGGGATTGCCCGGGCGATTGTTACCGATCCGCCGCTGATTCTGTACGATTCGCCGACCGCCGGGCTCGATCCGATCACCGCCAACACGATCATGGAGCTTGTGGCCAAAGAGCGCGACACCAAGTCGGCGACCACGGCGATTGTCACCCACAGGTTTCAGGACGGGGAGTTGATGGCCAAGTTCAGCTACAATCCAGGGAGTGGTAAGCTCGAGCCGGTCCTTCGTAACGGGACGGATCCGGTCAACACAGTTTTCATGGTATTGAAAGAGGGCGAGCTGGTTTTCGAAGGCACCCAAGCCGAGTTGGAACAATCACGCGATCCCTATGTGTCGAAATTCGTGAAACACTGAGAGAGAAAAAATATGCCTTCGGCGCAAAAGGTAGCGTGGGCGCAGTTGCGGGTTGGCATTACGGCCGTGGCGGCGCTGAGCCTGATCGGTTTCCTGGTCTTTCTGATGACCGGCACCGAAGACATTTTTGCCATCAATGTTTCGATCTATACGTTCATGGACGACTCGGCGGCGCTCGACGTGGGCGCGCCGGTGCGTTTGAACGGAATCGTCATCGGAAAAGTCAGCAAGGTTGGGCTCTCCGGTTCCAACCGGCCTGGCAGGGCCGTCCGGATCGATTTGGAGGTGCCTGAGAAGGTATTGCCCCGTATCCCGATCGATTCGCGCGCCGCCATCAGCGCCGAGAACGTGCTGGGCACCAAGTACATCAACATCACCCGTGGAGTCAGCCCGCAGCATATCATGGCGCGCGGCACGATACCGTCACTCGACACCAAGGAGTTCTCCGAAGTGGTGCAGTCCAGCTACTCGCTGCTGGCCTCGCTACAGGGGATCCTGAATCGCGTCGATACAATCGTGGGAGCGGTGGAGAAAGGCAGAGGCAGTCTGGGCAAGTTGCTGGTGGATGACGAACTATACAACCGGCTGGTGGGCACGGTGGCGGAGATGCAAAAGTTGACCACGACCATCAATACCGGCAAGGGAACCATCGGCCGGCTGCTCTACGATGACACCCTCTATCAGGAGCTGCGCTCTCCCGTGGAGCGGTTGGACAGAATTCTGCAGGGGCTACAGGAAGGACAGGGCACCGTTGGCAAGCTGATGCGGGATCCCGCGCTCTATAACGAGCTTCACCAGACCAGCGCGGAAGTTCACAAACTGGTGGCCGATCTCAACGCGGGGAAGGGCAGCGCCGGCAAGATACTCAAAAGCGATGAGCTGAGCAACGAGATCAAGGGTACCATGGGCCGTCTGGACAACCTGCTGGACCGCATCAACACCGGCCAGGGCACCATCGGCCAACTGGTGGTGAACCCGTCGCTCTATGAGTCCATCAACGGCACGACGAAGGAGTTGCATGGACTGCTGAAGGACTTCCGCGCCAACCCGAAGAAGTTCCTGCGGATCAAACTGGGTCTGTTCTGAGTGTCCCGCCGGCTGATTGTTAACGCCGATGATTTCGGATTCACGCGCGACGTCAACCGCGGCATCATCGACGCTCATCGAAACGGCATCCTGACGGCCACCACGCTGATGGCCAACGGCGCCGCCTTCGAAGACGCGGTGCCGCTGTCTGGCGCGGCGCCCGGCCTGGACGTGGGCGTGCACTGTGTCCTGGTCGGCGGGCGGTCCGTGCGAGATCCGTCGCGAGCGCTGCCGCCCACCGTCAAAGATATGCTGGCGGCCATTATCACCCGCCGGCTCGACCCCTATGCCGAATTGCGCGCGCAGATCGAGAAGATACTGGCGGCGGGTATCCGGCCGACGCATCTGGACACGCACAAACACACCCACTTGTTTCCCCCGGTTCTCAATGCGGTGGCACGGTTGGGAAAGGAATTCGGAATTCCCTGGATACGGCGTCCGCTGGACTTCCCGCTATCGGCGCGCGGCGTGCCACTGTCGAAGCGTTTGCTGAGCCGTTCAATGGGACTGCTGCGCAAGCGGTTTCATCGGGTGCTGCTTCGCAATGGCTGCCGCACCACCGACTACTTCGCGGGCTTCCAACTCACCGGGCGATTCCACACGGCCGAGTTGATTGACCTGTTGCAGCAACTACCCGATGGCATGACCGAGTTTATGACCCACCCGGGTTATTGCACCGGGGAACTGGAGGGCGCGCGCACGCGCCTTAAGCGGAGCCGTCAACTGGAGTTGGAAGCCTTGACGGCGCCCGAGACGCGGGCCGCGCTGGTGGCCTTCAGAATTGAATTGGTGGGATTTCGCCAGCCGGCGGGCGACCCAACGTACTGAGGCGTCAGGGGACCGGCTTGCCGGCATACATTTCCTGAATTTGATGCCGGCAATTGTCGAGTACACGGGCGCGGCGGATCTTCATGGTGGGTGTGATCTCACCCTCTTCGATGCTGAAATCGCGCGCCACCACCTTGAACTTGCGGATCTGCTCGAAGGGGGCCAACTGGCGATTGACCCGCTCCACCGCCTGGCGCAATTCCTTCTGCACGGGAGCCGACTCGAACAGTTCGGCTTGGGACGGGTACGTCGCCCGGCTCACTCCCTTCAGGGTTTCGGCAACCGGTGCGTTCAGGGTGAACAGCGCTGTCACATACGGCCGGTCGTCGCCGATGAGCACCACCTGGTTGACGATCGGCTCGGGTTTGAACAGGCTTTCGACGCGCGACGGATAGACCTTCTTGCCATTGGAGCTGACGATGATCTCCTTCTTGCGCCCGGTGATGTAGAGGTAACCGTCCTGGTCGATTTCGGCAAGGTCGCCGGTGTGCAGCCAGCCCTCGCGCATTACGGCCGCGGTGGCCTCAGAGTCGTGATAGTAGCCGCTGAACAAGGTGGGACTCTGAAGCAGCAGTTCACCCTCCTCGGTGAGCTTCCAGCGGACGCCTGGCAGCGCTTTGCCGACGCTGCCGGTGCGAGGATTGCCCGGTGGATTCAAGGCCACGATGCCACCTTCGGTCAGTCCGAAGCCCTCGGTGAGGGGCATGCCGATGGCGGCGTAGAAATCGGCCAGATGCTTGCCCAGCGGAGCGGCGCCGGAGGCGGCTATGCGCATTCGCCCACCCAGGCGTTGGCGGATCTTGGAAAACACCAGCCGGTCGGCCAGTTTTAAACCAGCCTGCATCACCGCGGGAACCTGCCGTCCCTGTTGGCGGCGCCGCGCCACCTCGAAGCCGAGGCCGAGCGCGCCGGCGAACAGCTTCTGCGCCAGCATCGGACGCTTTCGCACCTCGGTGGCGATGCTGGCGTGCATGCGCTCCCAGACTCGGGGTGGAGCCAGAAAGAACGTCGGAGCGATCGTTTTCAACTCGAGCGGCAGTTTGGAGAGCCCCTCGGAGAACCAGACCGGCAGGCCCATGCGGATGGGAAGCAGTTCGATGACCACCCGCTGGGCGATGTGGGCCGATGGCAGGAAGACGATGGTGGTGTCGCCCAGGCCGAGGGGCAGCACAACGGGCCCCATATCGACATTGGCCACCAGCGCCCGATGGGAGACCAGGCACATTTTCGGCTCGCCGGTTGCGCCCGAAGTCATGTAGAGGATGGCGTGATCCTCCGGTTGCACCTGGGCGTGAATCCCTTCAAAAAATCCCGGTTCACGCTCCATCGCGGCGCGGCCTAATTCCCGCAGTTGGGCAAGGCTGAAGGCGCCCTCTCCCTCCCCGGTGAGCAGGATCCAGTGGGCCTCGAGCGGCGGGCTGGCCGCCTCCTGCAGCGCACACAGCGTCTTCAGGTCTTCGACGAAGACCGCTTTGGCCTCGGCGTGGCGTAGCGTTTGAACCAACTCCTGAGGCGGATAGCTGGTGTAGAGCGCGGCGGCGATCGAGCCGTTACCCATGATGCCGAGGTCGGCCAGGTAAAACTCTGCTCGTGTCTCGGAATCGAGCGCGATGACGTCGCCGTGCCCCAATCCGAGTACTCTCAAGCCGCAGGCTATCTCACGGGCGGCGTCGCGGTACTGAGTCCAGCTGTACACCTGGTATTCGCCTTTGCCGAGAGGCTGGTGAAGCGCGGGCTGGTCCTGCCAGGTGGAGGCTGCTTGCTCGAGAACTTGGAACATGGTGCGGCTGGTCATCGATGCCTGTTGGATCCCCTCGGACGGTCTCTGCTATCCAGCTTAAAACAGCGGCCGCCGGTAGAGCCAATTCCCAAGCCGCGGCGGTATGAGATACGCTCTTGAGGTGATGACCCGACGCAACGTACTGAACGCCGTGGCCGGCGCCTCACTGGCCGGCGCGGCCCCAGCCGCCTCCACTTCCAATGCCATCCTCGAATTGCGCTGGTTTCGTTTGCGCAACGGCGCCGATGATCAGGCCCGGCGCACCAGGGCTTTCCTGGAACGCGGCCTTGCCCCGGCACTCAAACGCCATGGCATCGGGGTGACCGGCTTCTTCGAGTCGATTATCGGCCCGGGGTCGCCGTTCGTGCTGATGGTGACCAGCTATCCCGACTTTGCCACTTATTACCGGGTAACGCAGCGATTGTTGTCGGCCGAATCGTCGGACGAAGTCCTGGAGAAGGCCCGCGGCGAGTATTACAGTGGGGGAGCCTTGGGCTACGTTCGCATGGACGTGAGCCTGCTGCGCGCGTTCGATGGTATTCCGCAGGTGGAGGTCAAAGCGGAAGCGGACGCCAAGCCTCGCGTTTTCGAACTGCGCACCTATGAATCAAACAATTTCCACACCTTGAAGCGCAAGATCAGAATGTTCAACGAAGAGGAGATCTCGATCTTCCGCAAGACCGGCATCAACCCGGTCTTCTTCGGGGAGACGCTGGTGGGAACCAATATGCCGAACCTTACCTACCTGGTGGCGTTTGACAGCCTGGCGGGGCGGGAGCAGGCATGGAGCCGCTTTGTTGTCGATCCGGCATGGCTCAAGTTGCGCGCCGCCCCGGGCTATGCCGATGCGGAGATTGTCTCCAACATCAGCAACTCCATCTTGCGTCCGCTGCCATTTTCTACCATCCGCTAACGAGCCTGGGTCGCGTGGGAGCCGAGAGCGGCCAGGCGCCGGAGATGCCACTTCAACGCTTCAGGCGAACGTGGCGATGACGGGCACGTGATCGCTCAGGGCGAAGGATGTGGGATCGGCCGGATTCGTCCGGAAGGCTCCTTCCCTCAGCACGCGGGCCGATTTGAGGCGTTTGGAGAGCGGTCCGGCGGCCCAGATGTAGTCGATCCGCCCTTCCGGTTTTACCGAACTGAAGGTGGGTTGTTGCGGTCCTCCGAATGGAACAAGCGTGTCGCTGAGTCCCGCGCTAACCCAGCGCTGATATTCCGGTCCGGCGGGGGTGTGATTCAGGTCGCCCTGTAGTAGTACCGAATGTCCACGGCCGCGGGCTTCTTGAATCATTCTTAATATCACGGTCACCTCGCGCGCGCGGATTTCCGCTTTGAACGGGTGCAGATGCGCGCTGAAGATGGCGATGCGTTCGCTTCCGGTGTCGAGCAGCGCGCGCCCCCAATGACGCGTGAACAGGTCGGGGTTTTTCGGTTCACCGCCGTAAGGGGCATTCTCCGATTCGGCAATCCGATACCGGGTGAAGATCGCGCCGGGAAACCCGATCGGGTAAGTTGCGCTGCGGTAGTTGGAGCCGGGCGCGAACCAGACGAAGTTCATCCCCAGCAGTTTGGCAATCCGGCCGGCGGATTCCTCAGTGACCGACTCGCAAAAGCTGACGATGTCCGGCTTGTAGAGAAGCAACTCCTGCGCCATCCGGGCCTCCATTTGCGAGGCCGCGGCGGCGCGGCGTTCCCGGTTGGCGGGTGTATCGGGAAAACCGATGCACGCCAGGACGTTGTAGCTGATTGTGGTCAGACCGGCGCTCTGGCCCGCGGCGGCGCCGGTTGTGGCGGCCAAGGCCGCTGTGTGTATGAAATCTCGTCTCGTGATCACGTTCGAACGGCTACCTTGCGGAACCCAGCCGTCCAATGACGGCGGAAGGTAATGCTACCAGAGGCGTTCAAACCACGTCAACGAAAGGGGCTCAGCCTGAAATGGGCTCCGCCCGGGGATGGATTCGAGATCGGATGTTACCGGCGCGCAGCCAGAACTTCTCCGACTCTTGCCAGCAACGCGTCGATCTCGATCGGCTTCTTCAGCGCGCTGTCGGCGCCGAGCGCTTCGGCCATTCGCAAGTAGCCGGCATCAAAGTGGCCGGACATGGCGATAATCCGCACGCCGGGCAATTCCTGGCGGAACCTGCCGATTGTCTCGAGGCCCTCCTGCTCCGGCATGACGATGTCGGTGAGCAGCAGATCCACCGGCTGTTTTCGCGCTTCAATCAAAGCCAGCCTGCCGTCGGCGGCCTCACTGACGCGGTAACCGGCCTGCTCCAGAGCCATCCGGAGAAACAGCCGGATGCTCTCTTCGTCGTCAACGACCAGGATATGCCCCGAGGGCGCTGCCGAGCCGAGCGCCTGGCGGATATGCGCGGCCAGATCATGCGCCACGAACGGCTTCTGAATCAGTGTGGCGCCCGACTCGGAAATGTGTTCGCGGACACCGTCATGGTCGGCATAACCGGACATATAGACGACTTTTGCCTCCGGCTGAATCTCACGCAACCGGGCGGCCAGATCCCAGCCGCTGACTTGCGGCATGACAACATCAGTGAGAACCAGTCCGATATTCCGGCACTCGGCCTCGAATATCCGCAGCGCATCGGCGGCCGAGCCGGCGCGCAGCACGTTGTAGCCGTAAGAGGCCAGCGCCTGGGCGGTAAATTCGAGTACTTCCGGCTGGTCTTCAACCACCAGAATGGTCTCGTTTCCAAAGACGTCGCCGGACGGCCTGGTTTCGGTTGCCGCCACGGCGTCGGCAGTACGTGGCAGCAGGATGCGAAACCTGGCGCCCATCTGCGGTTCGGTTTCAATCTCGATTTGCCCGCCACTTTGCTCTACGATGCCAAGCACCACGGAAAGTCCCAGTCCGGTTCCTTTGCCGGCCTCCTTGGTGGTGAAAAACGGTTCAAAAATGCGGCTCCGGATGGCTGAGCTCATCCCCATGCCGGTATCGCTGACGGTCATGGCGACCCAGCCCAGGTTTTCCGAACCGGAGGAAGCCGAGCCGGCCGGCGGCTCGCTGCAGTGGGTTTCAATGGTCAGCCTGCCGCCCTGGGGCATGGCGTCGCGCGCATTCACCACCAGGTTCATGATCACCTGTTCCAGTTGATGGGGGTCGGCGTTCACGACTCCGGCGGCGGCGTCCAGGCGGACGTTCAGCTCGATGTCTTCTCCCACCAGGCGGCGCAACATCGACTCGAGGTCTCGAATCACCCGGTCGAGGATGAGCGGCTGCGGCTTGAGTACCTGTTTACGGCTGAAGGCCAGCAACTGGCTGGTAAGAGCGGCCGCGCGCCCCCCCGCCCGCCGGATCTCCTCCAGCCTTTGCCGGTAGGGGTCCCACGGCTTGGAGGAGGCGAGCAGCATATCCGCGTAGCCGTTCATCACCGTCAGCAGGTTGTTGAAGTCGTGGGCGACGCCGCCCGCCAACCGGCCCACCGATTCCATCTTCACAATGTGGCGGAGTTGCTCTTCGAGCAGCATACGATCCGTTATGTCGGACCAGGAGCCCACGGCTTCCACCGGGGCGCCCTGGGAGTCGCGCAGCACGTGCTGCTCATCGCGGATCCAACGGTAGCTTCCGTCTTGATGGCGGATACGAAACTCCAGTACCTGCCGGCCGTTGCTGAGCAGTGCTGCCTGCGCGGTGGCGATTCGAGGCTGGTCTTCCGGATGGACGGACTTGTAGAACCACTCAGGCTTGAGCACTTCTTCCACAGGGTAGCCGGTGAGCTGCTCGATGTTGCCGCTGGCCCAGGTGACTTCGAACGGAGTACGCCGCAGAGTCAGCGCATAGATTGCGGCGGGACTACAGGAGACGAAGCGGCGCAGTTGTTCCTGGGCGTGTTTGCGCTCGGTAATGTCCCGCGCCATTCCCCGGAACCCGAGTAATTCGCCGGCGGGTCCGTAAACAGGCTGGGCGCTGGTTTCAAGCACCACCGGCCGTCCGTCGCGGTGGCGGCCGGAATGCTCGATCGTCTCGCGGACCAGAGTCCGGGTCTGCAATTGATCGAAGGCGTCCCGCAACCGCGCGGCTTCGTCGGCCGGCAACAGTGAAAATAGAGACCGCCCAAGCACCTCCTGGGGAGTGTAGCCGAGCAGATCCTGAATCTTATCGCTGGAGTACGTGAGATCGCCCTCGGGGCCGGTCTCCCAGATCCAATCAAAGGCGGTCTCCACCAGCGAGCGGAAGCGCTCCTCACTGTTGCGGAGTGCATCTTCCGCATGGCGTCTTGCGGTGACGTCCAGAACCGTGCCGACGAACCGCCGGGGCTGCCCGCCGCTGTCACACCGCACTTGTCCCAGGACCGAAAGCCAGCGGACTTCACCACTGGGGCGGCGTATGCGAAATTCCATCACGAAGGGTCTGCCGTCAGCGGAAGCGAGGCGGGTCTGATCATTCACCAGCGGCCTGTCTTCCTCCACCACGATGCGCGAGAAGCCTTCAAATGTGTGATCGAAATCGGTGGCCTCGCTGATGCGGTAGCACTCTGGCGACCAGAAGACGACGCCGGTGGTCAGATCCCACTCCCAGACGCCCATTTGGGTAGCGTCCAACGCCATGCTGAGGCGTTCCTGGCTTTCGCGCAGCGCCGCCTCGGCCCACTTGCGTTCCACCAGGTCGATGGCCGCCGAACCCAGTTCGTACAGCGTCTCGATATCCTCCGGATCGTAAGCGCGATGCCGGCGGCAGACGCCGATTACCGCGGCCACACGGTCGGCGCGCAGCACCGGCACACACAGATCCGGGCGCGCGGCAGAACCGGCGGTCTGGCCGGTAGCGATGGATCCCCGGCTCCTGAGGACGGGCTCCCACGGGCGCGCGGTTTCGGCGGCGGCGCGGTATTCAGCGGAGGTCCGTGACGACCATACCAGAATCGGTTCGCCATTCGGATCGCTGGACGCGCAATAGAAAAAGCCTGCCTCGCTCTCGGTACGCACCTCGGCTGCGTCCAAGGCGGAGCGTAGCAGTTGTTCGGGGGTGCCGTCGAGCGCCAGTTCCGAGAGCGCGAGCTGCGCCCGGCGCATGGATTCAGACCGCATCCGGCGGTTGATGTCGCGAACGAACACGAACAGCCGGTCCGGGACGCTTGGCCAGCGACTGATGCTGATTTCCACCTGCCAGGGAACGCCGTCGCGCGTCCTGTGCAGGCTCTCGTACAGGTCGCTGCCTTCGGGGCCCATCCGGCTGAGGCGGCCCGGAAAGACATCCGGACCGGATCTGAGCGAAAGGTCCTGGACGCGCATGTTCAGGATCTCTTCGCGGGAATAGCCGGACCGGCGAAGATAGGCGTCGTTGACTTCGAGAATTCTCCCCTCGCAGTCGATCACCCCGAAGCCATCGGGCGAAGTCTCGATCACGGCGCGGTACTGTGCTTCGCGTTCCTTGAGCTGGCGCTCGGCCTGTTTGCGCGCGGTTACGTCGGTTCCGAATAGGATGTACTTGCCATCGCCGGTCTTCACGCCACGGACCAACACCCAGACCGGGGTTCCGTCGCTCTTGAGCAGCCGGTATTCGCCTTCCAGATGACCTTCGCGGTGGAACGCGTCAAGATCACGGAGAGCTCCCGGTAACTCCGGTTCGGGGATGATACTGCGAAATGCAGGGTTCTCCAGTGTGGCGCCGTCCCAGCCGACCAGTTCGAGCGCGGAGCGGTTGGCGCTGGAGAAGTTGCCTTCACTATCGAGCAGCACAATCCCCAGCGGCGCATTTTCTATATAAGACCGGAGGCGCGCCTCGCTGGTCTGTAAGGCTTGGGCGGCCTGCTGGCGTTCGGTAACATCCCGCCCGATGCAGAAGCCGAGCGAATCGGATGCCGACCAGTAGGCGGACCACATCATGTGGACGGCGGAGCCATCCTTGCAAATGTGACGGTTTTCGAAGTTGCGCGCCTGGTTGCCAGCCATGATCCGGTGGACCATTTCCTCGGTCTGGGAGCGGTCGCCGGGATGGACCAGATCGAGCAGCGAGATGCCCCGCAGTTCTTCGGGCGTCCAGCCCCAGATGGTCCGGGCGGCCTCGCTGACCGTACGCAGGCGCATGTCCGCGCCAATCGTGCAGATGACATCGGCCGACTGCGCCATGATGAGCGCGTTGGAGCGTTCCGCCTCCCGGCGGCGGCGGCGATTCTCCGCATCGTGAAGGCCGCGCTTTACCGCGGGCGCCAGCCGCCGGAGGTTCTGTTTGAGCAGGTAGTCGTCGGCGCCCTGTTTCAGCGCCTCCACCGCCGCGTCTTCGCCGATGGTGCCAGAGACGATGATGAACGGCACATCGGGATCGATCGACCGCACCAGGCGCAGAGCGGTGAGCGAGTCGAAGTCCGGCAGGTTGTGATCGCACAGGACGACGTCCCAGCGCCCCACCTGAACCGAGAGGCGGAGGTCCGCGGCAGTCTCGATCCGCGAATGGGTAACCTGATATCCGGCGCGCCGCAGGGCGGCGACAAGCAGTACTGCGTCGTCGTCACAATCCTCCACCAACAGCACGCGCAACGGGGTCAGCATATCAGCAGACAACCGGTCCGTTCCCAGCCGTGCGCCGGCGAAGGGGAATGCGTTTCCGGGGCGTCCACACTGCGGACGGACCGTTCTCAATCAATCGAATCCCGTGGCGGTACGTCGTGTAAATCTTCACTGGCAACCTGCTCGTCGATCGTGAAATAGAATGTCGCTCCTTCATTGGGCTGTCCCTCCGCCCAGACGCGGCCTCCGTGCCGGTTGATGATCCGCTGCACTGTGGCCAGGCCGATGCCTGAGCCGGGAAACTCCCGGTTGGAGTGAAGCCGTTGAAAAGCGCCAAACAACTTCTCGGCATATTGCATGTCAAAGCCGGCGCCGTTGTCCCGCACGAAACAGACCTTCGGGCCGCCGGACCCCTGGCAGGATCCGAAACAGATGCGAGCATCCGGCTTGTGCAGCGTGAACTTAAACGCATTTTCGAGCAGGTTCTCAAGCATCACCCGCAGCATCCGGTGATCGGCGTGCAGCAGGACACCATCCTCAATATCGAATTCTACCGCACGCGCCGGCTGGCTTAAGGCGAGCTGTTCTGTGATTATGCGCACGATCGCGGAGGCATCCACCGGCTGGCGCGCGAGATCAGACCGGGTGATCCGGGACAGGCCGAGCAGATCTTCAATCAACTGGAACATCCGTTCGGAGGCGGCGGTAATCCGGTTCAGGTAGTCCAGTCCCCGTGCGTCCAGTTGGCGGCCGTAATCTTCCATCAGGGCGCGGGCGAAGCCGTCAATGGCGCGCAGCGGGGCGCGCAAATCGTGGGAAACCGAATAGCTGAATGACTCCAGTTCCCGATTGGCCGCCAGCAACTCGCGAGTCCGTAGCGCCACCCGCTGCTCCAGGCTGGCGTTGAGATCCTGAAGGGCCTCTTCGGCCCGCCTGCGCTCGGTAATATCGCGCGCCAGGCCCAGATAGTAACGGCGCCCGTGAATCTCGCACAGGCTCAGGCGAACCTCGGCGGGGAAAAGGGTGCCGTCTTTACGGCGGTGATGACCGTAGAGCGTATAGGTTTCACCGGCGCGGACCCGGCTCCACTCGGCCTGTGCCGCCGCCAGATCGAAATCGGTTTCGATATCGGTTACCGACATGGAACGCAGCTCGTCCTGGTTGTAGCCAAGGCTCTCGCCGGCCTGTTTGTTGATCACAGAAAGACGGCCCTCGTGATCATGAAGGTAAATCGCATCGGAGGCCTGCTCGACGAGAATACGGAAGAGTTCCTCGCTCTCACGCAGGCTCTTTTCGATCAGTTTACGGTCGGTAATGTCGAATACGGCTCCGATGTACCGGTCGAGGCGGCCGTCGGCGGTGAATACAGGCTGGCCGCGGGTCATCAGCCAGCGCTGGGTGCCATCCGCGCGGTTCACGCGCCACTCCGTACTCAGATCCTCGCCGCGCGCGGCCGCGCCACGAACGGCATCATCGACCGCCTGACGATCGTCAGGGTGTACGGCGGAGAGCCATGCTTCGTAACTCGGTTCACAACTATGCGGCTCCAGACCCAGGAGGCTCCACATCTCCTCGTGCCAGTAGTTGCCGCCGGTAGCCGGTGTCCACTCCCAGGCGCCGGCGTTCGCCGCCCGGAAGGCCAGACGCAGGTGCGCTTCATTAATGCGCCTGCGCCCGGTGATGTTGTCGAAAACGCTGATAAACTCACCGGGACTCGGGCAGTAGACCGAGGCGGCAAACCACTGATCGAGACTCTGGACATAGAGTTCGAAGCGTTCCGGCACTCCGGTGAGGGCGACGCGGCCGTGGCGTTCGAGCACGCCGGAGTCGGCCGAATGGAGATTCGGCAGCAACTGGCTGGCCCGCTTGCCGGCCACGTCACCGAGTCCTGTCAGCCGGGTGAAGGCGTCGTTAGCGGCAAGGTATTCGAAATCCACGGGCCGGCCGTTGTCGAAAATCATACGGCAGTGAACATAGCCCTCCTCCATGTTGTTGAACAACGACCGGTACCTATCGCGGACCTCGATCAATTCCTCCTGCGCGCGCTTGCGAGCATCGATGTCGCGGGTTGCACCGTAAATCTCGATATGGCCGGTGCCGCGGTTGCGAACCATCCGGGTCAGAGTTTCCGTCCAGACCTGCGAGCCGTCCTTGCGGGTCTGGCGGCATTCGTCCACATGGGTGGATGCGCCGCCGGCCAGGAACGCGTCGAAACGTTCCTCGATCCGGGACTCGCCGGGACCGATCAGCGGCTGTCCGATTTCCCCGGCCTCGAATCCTAGCAGGCGCTCGACCGACGGGCTGACATAGAGCATCCGCCGCGCATCGAGATCGAAGATCCAGAAGACGTCGGGGATATTTTCACCCATCAACCGGAAGTGCTGGTCGCGACGGGCCAGGTTCCGGCGAGCGCGATGCAGCCGTTCGCCGGCCATGCTGATCAGAATGCCCCCGGCAATGAGGCTGCCGAAACGGAATAAATCCACCCCTCGGAACCAGGGAACCTGATTCGACGCTGTGAGCGAGGCGTAGAGGGCGCACAACACGGTGAGCAAAGTGCATCCGAGACCGATCCACAAGTCGCCGAACCAGGCGCCCAGGATGATGGGAATGAAGAAAGCCACGGGGACCGGCTCGCCACTGTAACGGGCGGTGACAATCAGCAGGAAAGCCAGCACCACGGCGGCTGCCAGCAGCACGAACGCGTGGTTGATGGTAGAACGGGATCGCGAATCGGGAGGGACAGGCGATGGGCCTGTTGCGGGCGTCGAGGCATACGAAGAATGCGAAGTCTGCGGCATCATGCCGAACCCGGAGTACCAACCGCTTTCCGCGCCGGGCGCGGATGGGGCAGGAATATGCGGACCGTTTGCGGAATACTCAGGCTCATTCTCCCCGTTTTGTTCCGGGAAAGCAAGGAACAATCGGGGCCAGGGTGCGTGGCGCGAGGACTACCGGCGGTATGGAATGGTGGCCGGATTCGACAGGTTCCAGCGAGGGGCCGTTTCGCTGTCGGCGATCCATAGCGTCCCGAGCGCGATCATGCGATCGACTCGAGCCATATTCGAGTAGTTCACCTTTTGCCATTCGTCGGAGACGCGGTGGTAATCGGGAAATTCCAGCGCTACCGAGACCGTGTGCGCCACCACACCCCGGGCGGCAAGAGCCAGATTGTCCGAGCGGACGAAAAAGGGGTCGCCGGCCGGTTCGCTCGAGGCCGGATCCTGGTAGGGTACAACCTTAATTCCGGTGAGCCGCCCCGCCTCGGCAAAAACCGGCACCAGGGTCGAGTAATCGAATCCGGTGAAGGTGGCTTCGTTGATGCGGGGTTGGATGGGGTCGTCAGTGCGGCCCACCTGTTCGATGTTGATGTTCGCCACGGTCTGTTCCAGCGGTACCAGGGGGTGGCGGGAGTAGTAGCCCGATCCCAACATTCCCAACTCCTCGCCATAGTAGGCGATGAACAGAATGCTACGCCGGGTGTGGATGCCGGATCGCGCCAGGGCGGAGGCGATCTCCAAGACGGAAACGACACCAGAGCCGTCATCGTCGGCGCCGTTGTAGATGCGGTCGCCGTCGCCATCCGGTTTCATTCCCAGGTGGTCGTAGTGGGCCGAGAGCAGCACGTAGGACTTGGAAAGCTCGGGATCGGCGCCTTTGAACAACGCCGCTACATTTCGTAATTGAACCGGCCGGGCCTCGGGCGCCGGGACATTCAGTGATAGCGTAATACCGGCAGAGCGGGAGCGCAGGCGGGTGAAGAATTCGCGGGCTTCCGGCGCCAGGATGGTTGGGACGGACTCGGGGTCGATCAGCATCTCTTCGCCTGAGGGCGCCGGCGTTCCATAATCGGCGCGAAGGACTACCAGTGGCCGGGCGCGGGCGAGGAAATCCTTAAGCATGTAGTAACTGCGGATGGCGGGCCCACGCTCTGCCGCCGGCAGGCCGTAGATCCGGGCGATACCACTGACAGCCACTACCTTTCCGGCCACCGCATCGGCGCTCAGTTCTCCCCAGGAATCGGGCGCGGCTGCGTCGAAGTAGATCACCGGGGCGTTGTCCAAGTGCAATGCGCCGGCCAGTCCGGCATCCACCCGTCCAGGAGCGAGGGTGACCGATTCGCCCTCCCTATCCAGGCGCACCAGCAGGCCGCTCCTAACCGGCCTGAGCATCAACCACTTCGCCGTCTGGAAGTAGCCGTTATCACCTGCCGGTTCGAGTCCGGCGCGGCGAAACTCCGAGGCGATGTATTCGGCCGCGATATCAAGCCCGCGCGAGGGCGTGCCACGGCCCTCCAGCGCATCGGACGCAAGGAATGAAAGACGGCCCTCGAGCGACCGGGCATGGATCTTCCCGAGCGCCGGCAAGTACTGGCTGGGGGGCTCGGCTCCCAGCATGGCAGCCAGCAGCAGCGCCGCGGCCGCCAATCGAACGGGGGATCTATTCGTCAAGGTTTTCGGGGAACACGGCGTAGCCCTTGCCGGGCGGATAGATTTCCGCCAGAACTTCCAACCGCCGGCGAAGAGAGCGGCTGGGA
>JADZGD010000025.1 GCA_020854055.1 Bryobacterales bacterium
CTACCAGCGCAAAGGGGTCCTTCAACACGGCATCCGGAATTATCGCCGCGGGCACTCCCTGCAACAGCCCTCCAAAGAACTCCCAGATAGAGTCCACGAAGCTGATAGCAGTCTTCTGGCTGAGAACTTCCTCGCGAGTGAACGGATAATCCCGCCACATCCAGTCCAGCCGATTCAGGATTTGCCTGTGCTCTACCGCAACCCCCTTCGGCCTGCCGGTCGATCCCGAGGTGTAGATCAGGTACGCCATATCGTCCGGACCAACGGTGCAAGCCGGGTTATCGCCGCTATGATTGGCTATGGCTCTGGCATCGTCATCGAGGCAGATGGTGCGGCTGGGAACTTCCCCAAGGACCGGCAGCAAAGCATGCTTTGTGATCAGGGCGCCGGCGCACGCGTCTTTCAGCATGAACGCCAGACGCTCCCGCGGATAAGTTGGATCCAGCGGCAGATAGACGCATCCGGCCTTGAAGATCGCAAGCAGCCCCACGACAAAATCGAGTGAGCGCTCCAGGCATATGCCAACCGTCGATCCGGCTTCAATCCCCAGGCTCTTCAGGTAATGCGCCGTCTGGTTGGCGCGCCGGTTCAAATCTTCGTAAGTGAGCCGCTGATCGCCGCAGAGGAACGCGCTCCCGGTTGGAGTCGCCGCTACTTGTGTTTCAAACTGTTCGACGATGCTGCGATCGCAGGGATATGCGCGGTCCGTCTGATTCCAGTCGATGAGCAGTTGCCGGCGTTCCGCCTGCGTCAGAAGAGGCAGAGCTGCAAGCCGCTGGTTCGGGTTGGCGGCGATCCCTTCCAGCAAGGTTTCATAATGTCCGGCCATGCGCTCGATGGTTCCGGCATCGAACAGGTCGGTGTTGTACTCAAACTGAACATGGATACCCGAGGGTGTTTCGAATGTGTGCAGGGCAAGGTCGAAGATCGCGGTTCCACGCTCCACAGCGAGGTTGGGCGACCCGCTATCCGAGTCCTGCAACGATACGGTCGGGGCATTAAAAAGTTGGAATACCACTTGGAATAACGGGTTGCGGCTCAGGTCCCGATCGGGAGCGAGTTCCTCCACCAGCTTGGTGAAAGGTACGTCCTGGTGGGCATACGCCACAAGCGCCGCTTCGCGTACGCGCCGCAGCAGTTCCCGAAATTCAGGATCGCCGCCGCAATCCGTCCGGAATACCAGTGTGTTTACGAAAAAGCCGATAAGCTTCTCAATCTCGCCGCGGTTGCGGTTGGCGATGTAGGAGCCCACTACGATGTCATCCTGTCCGGTGTATCGGTACAGCAAGGCCTGAAACGCCGCCAGCAGCACCATAAACAGCGTGGCGCCTTCCTTGTGGCACAGCGCTTTCAGCGGCGCGGTCAGCACAGAGGACAATGTGACGCTGTGGTATGCGCCGCGGAACGTCTGCATGGCGGGCCTGGGGCGGTCTGTCGGCAACTGAAGCGTGGGGATGTCCTGAAGCTGCTGCTTCCAGTAGTTCAACTGGCGCTCCAGGACGGCCCCGCGTAACCATTGGCGCTGCCAGGCGGCGAAATCGCCGTATTGAATTTCCAGGGGAGGCAGCGGCGAAGGTCTGCCCAGAAGGAACGCCCCATACAGAGTATTCAACTCCTGGAAAAATACGCCCATGGACCATCCGTCGCTCACGATATGGTGCATGGTTAGAAGGAAGACATAGTCGCTGTAACCCAGCCAAACGAGAGTCGTTCGCAAAAGCGGCCCACAGCTCAAATCGAACGGTTTTCTCGATTCTTCCGTCGCGATGCGCAGCGCCTCGGCTTCTCTTTCGGCCGGTGCGAGATGCCGGAGATCGATGACGGGCAGCGGCAATTCCAACGATGGAGCAATCACCTGCGCCGGCTCATCGTTGATCAGTTGGAAAGTTGTGCGGAGCGATTCGTGGCGCCGCACAATCTCGTTGAGGCTGCGCTCAAGAATACCCGGGTCGATTGGCGTCTTGAGCCGGATGGCGCTGTCGATATTAAAGAAGGAATTTCCGGGCGCCAGTTGATCTACAAACCAGATCCGCTGCTGGGAGAAGGAGACCGGCAACCCGGACGGTGTGCGCGGAACCGGGACGATGGCCGGCGCCAAAGACGGTTGGCCGGATAACGCCTCGCGCAGGTGAGCGATCAACTCCGCCTTCCGCTCCGCCATGTCCGCCAGCAGCGCGGGAGTCAACACTCCCTTTGCCGCTTTATAGCGGAGGCGGTCGCCTTCCAGCCACAGCTTGACGTCGAGGCTGCGCAGATAGCTCAGCAGTTCGGATGCGGTCATAGCTCTCCTTGTTCGTATTCGTTCAGAACGGCAGCGGGCTGGGCACTCTGTGCCGTCCATCGCCCCGTCTCGATAAGGCCGGCAAGCCCGGCCACCGTCGGCGATTCGAAGAATGCAGCAAACGGAAGCTCGACCTCGAAAGTCTCTCTAATGCGGGAGATCAGTTGCGTGGCCAACAGGGAGTGGCCTCCGAGCTCGAAGAAGCTGTCATTGACGCCTACTTTCGCAACCCCCAGTACATCGGCCCAGATGGCGGCGAGTTGTTCCTCCGTCCGGTTCCTTGGCGGCACATGCGATTCCAGCGGCGCCGGATGGTCTTCACCAAGACGGAAAAGCGCGTTGCGGTCTATCTTTTGATTCGGCGACAACGGTACCTTGTCGAGGAAGACGAATGCCGAAGGGACCATGTATTCCGGAAGCCGCGTCTTGAGAAAGCGCCGCAACTCCATGGCGGAAGGCGCCGCCTCCAGGTGGGGAACTACATAAGCCACAAGCAGCGTGCCGCTTTGCTCCTCTCTTCGCGCAACAACTACCGGCTGCCGGACCGCCGGATGACTGGCGAGAGCGGCTTCTATCTCGCCGGGTTCGACGCGGAATCCACGAATTTTGATTTGATCGTCGATCCGGCCTGCGAATTCGATGTTCCCGTCCGGGAGAAGCCGCGCCAGATCTCCTGTTTTGTAGAGGCGCGCGCCAGCTTCACCGCTGAACGGGTCTGGTATAAACTTCTCCGCTGTCAGATCGGGCCGGTTCAGATAGCCACGTGCCAGCCCGTCTCCTCCCAGATAGAGATGGCCGGTAACGCCCACCGGCACGAGTTGCAGATTGTGGTCAAGCAGGTAGGTTTTCGTATTGGAGATGGGCCGGCCGATGGGTACGCTTACCGCCGCTTCGTCAACCCGCGCCGCCGCATAGCCCACCGCGAAGGTTGTGCTTTCCGTGGGCCCGTACATGTTCAGGAGGCAGCCTGGCGGTCCGGCTTCCAAAACAGAGCGAAAGTATTTTGCTTC
>JADZGD010000026.1 GCA_020854055.1 Bryobacterales bacterium
CGTTCAATAGCGGTAATCTCGTATTGGGGTAGGCCCAACACGATCTCAGAGTCGGTCAAATCATTTCTCCCAAGAATGTTTTACCACCTTGGGATCGAGAGCCTGCCCCCGGAATTGGTCAAGAGCCGGCAGAGCGGCTTGATCATGGGAATTTCCATGGCGAGCAGGTCAGCGTCGAGGTAATCCGCCATTTCGCGGTAGCGGCGCAGCGTCTTGGCCGAAAGCGCGCTTTCGAGGGTCTGGTGCTGGAGGTGGGGGTCGAACCCACATGCCCAGTGAAGGGCGCGGGATTTTGAGTCCCGTGCGTCTGCCAGTTCCGCCACTCCAGCAGGAACAGAATTATCGTAACAGACAGGGCGTCCCTTGCGCGACCGCAATCTGTTGACACCGTATCCAGTTCATAAGCCCGTTCCGGCGGGTTTTCCTACGCAGGCGTAGCCAATGCGAACGCCTCGCTGGTGTGCTTCCAACTGGACAACCGGTTCCACGTCCGTGCCGGCCGCGGGATCCTCTTGCGGCTGCGCTGAATCAATCTGCCGGGTTACTGAAAAAACAGAAATCGCAGACGCTTGGGCCGTGCCCGCCAGACCGAACCGGGCAGCCTTGGCCTCAAACCGCCCGCAAGGCAGGACACCACTTGGACTTGTGCGGAAGATTAACAATTCATAATTAAATCTCTTGGAATATGAAGTAATTCTAATGTGTAAAACCTTAATTATGAACAGTTTGTAATCGACTTCCTGCATTACTATAAGGGTGAGGCTTGGCCGGTTGTCCGTCTGAGTGCAGCTGGACGGACCGGTTTTGAAGATGAAAAACCCATTTTTGACAACCATCCTGATTGAAGTTCACACCGTCGAGGACGGACGCTTCGAAATTCGGGAGTGTGTCCCACAGAATCACCGTGCGCTGTTTGCCCGTGCGCACTTCGATGCCGATGAAGCGATCATCGGTTTTGCCGCTTCCGAGGTACGCACGGAACCAGATCGCTACACCGTGCAGATCGATCGCGATAGCCATATCGTCCTCGACCCGCTGTATCTTCAGTACATCAACCATCATTGCAACCCCAACGTGATGTTCGATTGCCGTACCATGGAAGTACGGGCGCTTCGCGCGATTGAACCTGGCGACGAGCTTACGTTCTTCTATCCGTCGACCGAGTGGTCCATGGAGGAGCCGTTCGCCTGCCACTGCGGTTCGCCCTTGTGCCTGGGCCGGATACGCGGCGCCGCTTTTCTCTCTTCCGCGGTACTGGCCGAGTACGAGGTCAATCCGCACATTGCGGAGTTAGTCCGCGAGCGGGCGTTGAATACCGTCAAAGCCGGTTAAGGAGTTATCGAGATCCGCCAGTTTTTCCTCCAACTCGCCCGCTACGTCCGGCCGTACAAGTGGATGGGACTGACGCTGGTGGTCAGTCTGCTGTTTGAATCCGGCTTGGAGAGCGCCACCCGGTTCAGCTTCAAGTACCTGATAGATGAAGCGGTTGTTCCGCGTAATTACCATCGGTTGATTCTGCTGCTCTCCCTGCTTGGCTCGGCAGCCGTCCTGCTGGCGGTATTGACGCTGGTAGCCGATTACATCTGGGCGAAACTGGGCGCCAGGGTGCTGAGCGATCTGCGCACTGGGCTCTACACTCACGTGCAGACCCTGTCGGTGGATTTCTTCCAGCGGCGAAAGTCGGGAGACGTGTTGAACTGCTTCGTGGCTGACGCCGACAGCGTGGAAAGCTGCCTGGTGACGGTGGTGCCGTACGGCCTGATGGGGATTACCGGCCTGATTACCTCCACTACCCTGATGGCCACCATCCATCCTGCGTTGGCGGCAGCCACGCTGGTGGGTACCGTCATCTGCTTTCTGCTTCCACGGGCACTGCTCGGCTATGCAGGCCGCGCGTCGCTTGAGATGCGCCGGCAGGAAGGGCGTCTCTCCAGCACCATCCAGGAGACTCTGCAGTCGCAGTTTCTGATCAAGGTCTTCGGCCTGGAGCGCGAGCTGTGCCGCCGTTTCCAGACGGACACCCGGCGCTTGGTGGATCTAACAGTCCGCGCGAACTTCCTCTCCTATATTGTTGAGCGGATTCCCTCGGTTTCGTTCTTCATCTTCTGCCTGATGATCATTGGCGCCAGTTCCGTCATCGCCTTTCATGGCGGGATGACCATCGGCGCGGTGATTTCCTTCCAGATGCTGGCGCTCAACCTGGGTGCGGCGATCGGTAATCTCACCTGGCTGACTCCGCTGGTGGTGGACGCATCGGCGGGTCTCGAGCGCATCAATGAGATTTTTCGCGAGCGCCCCCTGCTTGCCGAGCCGAGCGCCGCTCACGTGCTCGAACCGTTCCACGACAGCATCCGGCTCGAATCCGTGAGCTTTACGTATCCCTGCTCGGGCCGGTCCGAGGGTGTCCCGCCGCGCCCGGTGCTGCAAAATCTATCGCTGGAGTTCAAGCGTGGGGAGTTTGTGGTGATCGTTGGTCCCAGCGGCTGTGGCAAGTCCACGCTGCTGCACCTGATGCTTCGGCTCTACGATCCGGTCTTTGGCCGGGTGCTGTTCGACGGCAAGGACCTCAAGGACGTGGCGTTGTCCAGCCTGCGCTCGCAAATCGGGCTGGTAAGCCAGGATGTCCTGCTGTTTGACGCCTCCATCCGCGACAACATCCGGATGGGTAATCTGGACGCTACGGACGACGAGATTCTGAATGCCATGAACCAGGCTCAGTGCGGTTACCTGGCGCACCGGCTGCCCGGCGGTCTGAACGCCATGGCGGGCGAAAAGGGCGCCCGCCTGTCGGGTGGAGAACGCCAGCGGGTGGCTCTTGCCCGGGCGTTGGTCCGCAACCCGCAGATTCTGATTCTGGACGAAGGAACGTCCGCGCTGGACTCGCGTAGCGAGGCCGGCCTGCTACTAACGCTGCGCCGCCTGTCCCAGGAACGGGGTATCAGCGTGATCGCCGTTACGCACCGCCTGCGTATGGCGCCTCTTGCCGATACTGTAATTGTGATGCGCGACGGAACGCTGGAATCCTGCGGTCCGCATCCCGCACTACTCGCCGAACATGGTACCTATGCGTCACTTTGGGAACAATCCGCACCTCGATGAAGTGCGGCCCGTCATCTGGACGCTGATTCCTTTTCGCATCGAAGATTCCAATCTGGTCAGCGAAAGCTACGACTGGTGTTACTACAAGAAGGAGTTGGCGGCCACGATCCGCAGCCTTGGCCTGCCGTGGATCTTTCAGCCGGTATTGCCCGCGACGTTGAACGAAGTCGTCGGCCAGATCCGTGATGGCGCGAGCTCGGTTCCAACCCTGGTCTTCAACCTTTGCGATGGCTACGATCGCCAGGGAATGCCCGGACTCTCGGTCACCAGGGCGCTTGAGGACGCCGGCCTCTGTTTCACCGGCGCCGGATCGGAGTTTTATGCCATCTCGGAGTCCAAACTAGAGATGAAGCGCCGTTTCCGCGAAGCCGCAGTGTCCACCGCCGGATGGGCGGCTCTCCCCGGCGCCGGCCCGGTGGAGGGTGTGATCGAACAGCTTGGCGCCCCAGTCTTGGTGAAGCCCGCCGGATCGAGCGCCAGTTACGGCATCAGCCTCCGCTCCGTCGTATCCGCCAATCAACAGGTGGCTATGCGGCGGGACGAGTTACAGTCCGGCGAATACGCCAGGTGGCTTGCCGGAGATACGATTATGGCCGAACAGTTCCTCGATGGCCGTGAGTATACGGTTCTGGTCGGTGGCTATGCCGATGATCCTGCCAGTATCTGGGTGCTGCCGCCCGCGGAGCGTATCTTCGATGGGTCGATTCCCGAGCCGGAGCGCTTCCTCTCCTGCGACCGCTATTGGGGCTGGTTCGATGAGGAATCGGCGCCGCCGGACGGCCGTCCGTTTTACGTTCACCGTCCGGCGCCGGCCGAAGTGGCGCCACGGTTGGAAGACCTGGCCCGGCGTGCTTACGTGGCAGTTCGCGGCCATGGCTACGGACGAGTGGACATTCGCGGCAGTCGGCTCGACGGCGAACTCTATGTACTCGAGGTCAACGCCAATTGCGGGTTGTCGGGCGGCAGGGAATCCTCCTGTGGCAGTATCCTTGAATTGGCGGGTATCCCTTACCGGCACCTCATCGGACGTATTCTCGATCAGGCGCTGACAAAATCATGTTGACACCAGGAAGCACCGGCCGGCTCGCGGCCGCCGACCCAGTCATCTGGACGCTGGTCCCGTTCTGGATCGAAGGTAATCGTCTGGCCAGCGATAGTTACGATCTGGGCCCATACAAGATAGAACTGGCCTCCACGTTCCAGCAGTTAGGTCTCCGCTGGATACTCCAGATCGTAGTCCACAGTAACATTAGGGAAGTGATGGAACAGATCCGTGAGTGCGCCTCGGCCGAACCCACGCTGGTGTTCAATCTTTGCGACGGTTACGACGACGTGGGCGCGCCGGGTCTTTCGGTGGTGCGCGCGCTCGAAGCGGCCGGGCTTACTTTTACCGGCGCCGATTCCCGCTACTACGAGATCTCATCCTCCAAACTGGTGATGAAGCAACTCTTCCGTGATGCCGGCGTGCCCACGGCGGCCTGGGAAGCGCTTCCCGACGACGCCAGGTTGACCGGGCTGTGCGAACGTCTGGGTGCGCCGCTTTTCATCAAACCCTCTGCCTCCTGCGCCAGTTACGGCATCGGTCTCGACTCGGTGGTGCGCACGGACGCCGAAGCCGAGGCCCGCCGCGACACTTTGCGCAGTGGTGAATTCGCCAAGTGGTTTGCCGGCGACACCATTTTTGCCGAACACTTTATCGACGGACCCGAGTATACCGTGCTGATGGGCGGTTACTGGGACGATCCCGATGGTATTTGGGCGCTCCCTCCGGCCGAGCGTATCTTTGATGAGTCTATCCCCCAACACGAGCGCTTCCTCTCTTACGACCGCTATTGGGGTTACTACAAGGAAGAAGCGCCACCTGCCGGGGGCGGCGCCTTCTACGCCTATCGCGCCGCCCCTGCTCCGGTCGCGTCAACCGTTTTTGACATCGCCAAGCGGGCCTATATCGCGGTGAAGGGATCTGGCTATGGCCGCACCGACATCCGCTTCAACCGCCGCTCTGATGAGTACCAGGTGTTGGAAGTGAACGCCAACTGCGGCCTTTCAGGAGACGCCGAGACTTCGTGCGGAAGCATTCTCGACATGGCCGGAATGCGCTTCCCGCAGTTGGTGGAGAAGATACTGGAACAGGCGCTGGCCCGGGCGCACCGATGAAGATCTGCGTTCTTCAGCCCGATTACACCGGATCGCCGGTCGATTACGGCAATTACGATCCGCGGCGGAACCTGTCTGCCTGGCTGCCCGGTGATACGGTCGATCATCTATTTCTTCGCAAGGCTACGACTTACCGCCAGTTACTCGACGCGTCGCGGTGTGGTTACGACATCTTCATTAACCTTTGTGAAGGGTACCCTGAGTGGGACATTCCGGGCTTTGATGTCATCTGGTCGCTCGAGCGCCTGAACCTGCCCTATACCGGTCCCAGCCCGCGCGTGTTTCTTCCTTCGAAGATCACCATGAAGATCGTGGCGCAGATGGCTGGTGTTCCCACTCCCGGCTGGCTGGGGGTCTCCTCCCTCGACCAACTTCAATACTCACCCGCGGGTCTGCGTTATCCACTCTTCGTCAAACCCGCCGATGCCGGCGACAGCCTGGGTATCGATTCGGGTTCTCTGGTGCCGGATCTGGAGCGCCTGCGCGCCCGATGCGCGGAACTGCTGGTCGAATTTCCCAACGTGCTGGTGGAGGAGTACGCCGGTGGCCGTGAGTTCACGGTGTTGGTTGCGGCCTGTGCCGGGGATCCCGAACAGGTGCTCACACTTACGCCGTTCGAATTTGTCTTCGATCGGGAACGGCCGTTCAAGACCTACCGGATGAAGGTGGCCGAGCACCGCCCGGAAAGTAATATCCCCGTCGGCGACCCCGCGTTAGCCGGACAGCTCCGCGAGCTGGCGGCGCGAGTCTTCCGCGGCTTTGAGGGCGAAAGCTATGCGCGCATCGACTTCAGAGCTGGCGGCGCAGGGGAACTCTACTTCCTGGAGATCAACTGCGAGTGCTCCATCTGCTACCCGGAAGGTTCGGAAGGCTCGGCCGATTACATTCTGAAGTTCGACCCGCTTGGGCACACCGGCTTTCTGCGCCACGTGATTGCCGAAGGCATAGCGCGGCACCGGCGGCGTCAGCGGCGATTCGTGGTTCGCACCGGGGCTGAGGGGCATCTGGGATGTTTTGCCGCGACCGGTCTTGCCGCGGGTGAGACCGTGCTTGCGGGCGAACGGGCGCTCTATCGGCTGGCCAGTTCGGACTCCGATCCCCGGGTCGTGCCATCCGCGCCGTTATGGCCGCCCGGCCTTGTGCAATTGCGTGACGCCGATCCGCGTAACTGGGCGCCCTTTCGCGCCGCCGCCATGGCGAATCTCTGCTGGCGGGGTTTAGACCTGGTAGCGCGGAGCGCGATCGCTGCTGGTGAGGAATTGACGATTCCAGCGCCTCAGTGGCGCTGAAGTTCGAACTTGCGGACGATGATCACGGGAGCCAGCGCCGCCGCTTCCGGTTCCGGTGGTACTTCCTTCCAGCCGGGAATCATCCCGGCGTCGTGGTTGATGCGCGCCGAAGTATCCGCTGCCACGCCGTTGAACCTGGGGCTTACCAGGTAAATTATCCTTCGCCGGGAAGCAGTTACTAACTGCTTCAGATCCCCCGGCCCCAGGTAGTTCCAGAAAACCTCGTACACAAAGTTGGGCTCCCCCTGGGCAAAGCAGTCGATCGCTCCGGCTACGCCCCAATCGCTGGCGATGAAGATGGCCTTTCCGCGTCTGGTGGCGGCAAACTCGCCGACCCGGGTGATCTCGCGCTTCCAGGAATCGCCGGACTCATTCGTCCGTAGGGCGTATTCGATAGCCGACACCGTTACCGCATGCTGCGCCCCCACCAGCAGGATGTTCCCGGCCAGCACTGCCGTCGCTACACGCTGCGGAATGCTCCAACGCGGCCGTTGGTTGAGCAGGCCCCCTAACGCGGTGGCCGCGGCGATGTAGTGGAAAGGAATCACCTGGATGTTATGATGGATCGCCGTTCGGCGCGGCAGCAAGGAGAGCAGCATTGCGATGCCGAAGACCGAAAGAACCAGCACCAAAGCGGAGCGGAACTCCGGCCCACGCCGGAAGTTCCACAAAGCGATCGCGAGAGTGACCGCCATCAGCGAACCGATCAGGCTCATGGCCATCCCGGTCTCGGCTGCTGGAACGTGCTGGCCGAGAATCTGCAACCGGGGGTGATCGGCCGCGGCCAGCGCCAGAAAGTTGACGGGGAAGTCCTTGACGCTCCGGATGAACGCTGGTTTAGGATCGTGGCTGGCATCAGCGAGTGAGATCAGCTTGCCGTTTTCCAGGTAGCCGGCCGCATTCACCATGACTAGGGGAAGACTGCCAATTGCCAATCCCGCGGCCAGCGCCACCAACGCTTTCGGCTTGCGCCGCGCCGGCTCCAGCAACACGGCCAGCGCAATGGGCGCCAGCAGCACTACCGAACTCAGCTTTTCGAACACCGCCAGCCCGAAGACGACTCCCACCAGCACATGGCGGCGGTGCCGCGCCGGTTCATCCGTATCGTCGCCGAGCAACAGTCCGATAAGCACCAGGCGGAAAAAGAGTGCCAGCGCCGCCGGTCCCCAATCGTGCCTGCTGGTGAGAATGGCAGCGCCGTCGGTACAAAGCAGCAGCAGGCCTACCAGGACCAGCGCCGGTTTCAACCGCTTGCGCGCGAGGAAGGGCAACCACAGGATACCGGCCGTGACGATGCCGACGCCGAGCGCGCGCCAACTGCTCACCGAGAAGCCGTTGCCGGTAACGCGCAAATAAAAGCCGTACAGAGCGGTCTTGAGCGCGCCAAGGTACGACGTGTTCAGAACCGGAATCCCCTGGATCACCAACGCGCCGCCGGCCGGCTTCCCGATGTAAGCAAACGAACCGGTTGCCTGGAGCACCTCGTCCTGGTAGAGTCCCTGCTTGGCAAGGTGCAACCCGGCAAGGGCCACAAAGAGAGCGCCGCATGCAAGACCGGCGATCGCCGCTTGCGCCAAGTCTCGGTTGCGCGGAAACGCGATCTGGGGAGAGAACATTTCCGGCTGCTATTTTACCCGTGCCGGGCGACGGGAGAGATTCCTACTTGCGGGATCCGCGGCGGGGATTTCGCAGCTTGGTCTGGCGGCGCTTCATGGCGCGGCGTTTCGGCTTGCTGATGATGAAAGTCCCGCTGCCAAGATATTCCGCCCGATAGAGTTTTTCTTCTGCCACTACACAATACTCCTGAAGAGATTTATGTTTCGAATCATTATGGTAGCAGAAATGCAAGGTCGGAAAGAACCCGACGATTCACCGTACAATAGAGATTCGGGTCAATCATGCGTTCGGTGATTACAGAACACGACATTCCGGACGGCGGCGTGCTTCGGGTGGCCGTTGGGACCATCTTCACACCATCGGCGCGGGATCGTGCCGTCGAGCGGGGTGTACGAATTGAAGAGGTAGAAGCGGACCGCGTCCAGCAGATTGCTCCATCCGGCCAGACCGTGGCCATCGGAGCCGATCACGGCGGCTTCCCGATGAAGCAGTTGCTGAAACCGCTGCTGGAGGAGTACGGATTGACCGTGCGCGACGTGGGGACCTACCAGGAAGAGCCGGTGGATTATCCCGACATCGCGATCCAGGTGGCCGAACTGGTCGCCAGCGGCGCGGTGGGGCGAGGCATCATTGTCGATGGCGCGGGCACGGGTTCGGCGATGGCCGCCAACAAGGTGCCGGGTATACGGGCGGCATTGTGTTATGACAAGCCCTCGGCGCGCAACAGCCGTGAACACAACGACGCGAACGTTCTCACCCTCGGTGGACGGTCGCTGACCGGAACGCAGGCTGAAGACGTCGTCCGTACGTGGCTGACCACACCGTTCGCCGGCGGACGCCATGCGGCCCGGCTCCAGAAAATCAGCGAAATTGAGAAGCGTTATTCCAGGTGACTTCCCCAGAATTGAATCAACTCGTGGCGCAGATCGGCGACGAAATCCTCGCCCGGGTGGCGCCGCATCTTCTGCCGGCGCGAACTGCCGCCGATCCGGCTTCGATTGCGCGCTACATCGATCACACCATCCTGAGGCCGGGGGCAACCCGGAGCGAAGTTCTCCAGGTTGCGGCGGAAGCCCGGCAGTACGGGTTCGCCAGCGTCTGTATCAACCCCTACTGGGTTCCGCTGGTGGCGCATGAGTTGGCCGGCACCCCAGTGAAGGTCTGTAGTGTCGTCGGCTTCCCGCTGGGCGCTTCCCTCGCCGCATCCAAGCGCGAGGAGACCGCCGCCGTCATCCGCCTGGGCGCGCGGGAAGTGGACATGGTGATCAACGCCGGCGCCCTGATCACGGGCGACTTCGACACGGTGAAGATGGACATTCAGGGCATTGTGGAGGTGGCCCACGCCGGCGGCGCCATCGTCAAGGTGATTCTGGAGACCTGCCTGCTTGATGACAATCAGAAGATGATTGCCTGCTCGCTAGCCGGCCTCGCCGGCGCCGATTTCGTCAAGACCTCCACCGGATTCAGCCGCGGAGGGGCGACAGCGCACGATGTGGCGCTGATGCGTTCGGTAGTGGGCGGCCAGATGGGCGTCAAGGCTTCGGGCGGCATTCGGACACTCGAAGACTTCCGGCTGATGGTAGCCGCCGGCGCCAATCGTATCGGCGCCAGCCGGAGTGTACAAATCGTCGAGGCAGCCAGAGCATAAGGGGGCACATTGGGCAGTTCGCCAGACCGATCGGCTGTCCGGTTCCGTGAACGCGCGGAGTTACTCGACTTTTTGCTGGAAGTTGCCGGCTCGATGTCGGAGTCGCTGGATCTGGACCGGGTGATGGCCGAGGTGGCCGACATCGTCAAGGAAGTGATTCCGTTCGATCTGTTCGCCATCCTGCTCCACAGCGAGAAACTCCAGGGACTGCGTATACGCTACGGCATTGGGTTCCGGCCCGAGATGATCCGCAACCTGGTCATCCCCCTGGGCGAAGGAATAACCGGACATGCCGCCGCCACCCTCCAGCCGATTCTGGTGGAGGACGTCAGCAAAGATGGCCGCTATCTGAATGCGCTCGACGCCGTCCGTTCCGAGCTCTCGGTGCCAATGACGGCGCGCGGCAAACTGGTGGGTGTTATCGATGTCCAGTCCACCCGGCTGAGCGCCTTCAATGAATACGACCGGTCCCTGCTGCGGTTGATCGCTTCGCGGGTCGCCGTGTCCATTGATAACGCCCGGCTGCATCGCCGCCTGGAGCGTCACAATCGCACTCTGCGCACGCTGCAGAAGCTGTCGCAGGAATTTTCCTCGATCCTGGTCCTTGACGATCTGCTGGCCAAGATTGCCGAAGGCGTTCGGTCCATGGTGGCGTATGACGCCTTCAGCGTGCTGCTGGTGGATGCCGAGCGCGGTTTGCTGCGCCATCGCTTCAGCGTTCGCTATGACGAGCGCGTGGAGTTGGACAACATCTCCGTAGGAATGGGAATCACCGGAGCCGCCGTTGAATCGCGGGAAGCCATCCGTGTCGGTGATACGGGAGCCGATCCGCGGTACATCGCATCGCATCCGGATATCCGTTCGGAGGTGGCCGTGCCGTTGGTGGTTCAGGACCGCGTGATCGGTGTTATGGACCTCGAAAGCGGGCGGATGAATTATTTTACCGAGGATCACGTGCGCACACTCACGCTGCTGGCGCCCCAGGTGGCCAGTTCGGTGGAGAATGCCCGTCTGTATGAGCAGCTTGCCCAGCGCGAGCAACGGATGAATCGGGATCTAAAAGCCGCGCGTAACCTTCAGACGGTGCTGCTGCCCGCCAGCGCGCCGGCAATTTCCGGCCTGGAAGCCGCCATCGGTTTTCGTCCGGCGCGCGAGGTGAGCGGCGATCTTTATGATTTTTTCGATTTCGGCGATCACAGCGCCATGCTGGCCTTCGGCGATTCCAGCGGAAAGGGAGTGGCCGCGGCGCTCTACGGAGCTCTTGTTTCCGGATTGCTGCGTACGATGGCGCCCCGGCGGCGAAGTCCCGCCCGGTTGATGCAAGCTCTGAACGACGCGCTGATTGAACGCCGCGCCGATGCGCAGTATGTGACACTGTTGCTGCTATTGTGGGAAGCGCAGACGCGGATGCTGACCATGGCGAACGCCGGAGGCACGCTGCCATTGATCTGCCGCGGCCATCGCATTCTCCGCCCCCGCGCCGAAGGAGTCCCCCTCGGCCTACTGGACCACCGTGAGTACGATGAGATCGCCTTCCAGACCGAACCGGGCGACGTCATCGTGTTATTTTCCGACGGGGTCCAGGACCAGACTAACGCTGCCGGCGATTCTTATGAAAGAGGGCGCCTGGGCCAACTGGTGCAAAGTGCCGGCGAGCAGGCTCCGCAGGCCATCGTCGAGGCGATCTCCGCCGATCTGGACCGGTTTGCCGGTGAAGCGCCCCAGTTTGATGACCAGACCCTGATCGTTCTTAAAGTCCTGTGAACCCTTTTATCTACGACCACGATACGTTGTACTGCGAGCAGGTGGCGCTGGCCGACATCGCCACTGGCGCCGGTACGCCCTGCTATGTTTACTCCGCCGGATTCATTGTGGAGCGCTTCCACGCATACAATTCGGCCCTGGACGGTACGCCGCATAAGGTTTGCTATGCCGTCAAGGCAAATTCCAATCTCGCGTTGCTACGGCTGCTGGCCGAGGCCGGAGCCGGGTTCGACATTGTCTCCGGCGGTGAGTTATACCGGGTGCTGGCCGCCGGGGCCAAGGGGGCTAACTGTATCTTTTCAGGCGTCGGCAAGACGGCGGTGGAGATCGAATACGCCCTTGACGCAGGTATCCACAGCTTCAACTGCGAATCGGAAGCCGAGTTGGATCTCATTCAGGCGCTGGCGGCGCGGCGGCGTATCGAGGTCCCGGTATCCATCCGCGTGAATCCGGACGTCAACGCGGTGACCCATCCCTACATCTCCACCGGGCTCCGGCAGCATAAATTCGGCATCGATCGCGCCGATGCCGAGCGCGTTTACGATCGGGCGATGGCCTGCCCCAATCTCCGGGTTCAGGGTGTAAGTTGCCATATCGGATCACAACTGCTCGACCCCGGCCCATTGATGGAGGCCCTCGACCTCATGCTGGAACTGGTGGACCGGCTGCGGAGGCGGGGTGTGCCGGTTCGCTGGCTTGACCTGGGCGGCGGGCTGGGAGTTGGATACCGCCCGGCGGAACAGGCGCCCGATGTTGCCGAATACGCCCGCGCGATCGCGGCACGCGTCAGCGGACTTGACCTGGAACTGATGATTGAACCCGGACGTTCCATAGTGGCCGAAGCCGGCGTGCTGCTGACGCGGGTACTCTACCGGAAGAAGACCGAAGCCAAGGAGTTCGTGGTGGTGGACGCCGCCATGAACGACCTCATCAGGCCGGCGCTCTACCAGGCGCATCACGAGATCATCCCCTTGCGACGGCGGCCCACCGGCACGATTCTGGCGGATGTAGTCGGGCCCATCTGCGAAACGGGCGATTTTCTGGCCCGCGGCCGCAACCTGGCGAATGCATTTCCCGGCGACTATCTGGCTGTTTGCACCGCCGGCGCCTATGGCTTCGTGGCGGCTTCCAACTACAACTCCCGGCCGCGCCCCGCCGAGGTGTTGGTTGAAGGCAACAACTGGCGCATCGTCCGCCAGCGCGAAACGTTTGAAGATCTGGTCCGCGGCGAATCGATGTAAGCGGTAGGGCTATTTGAGCGATCGAACGGGAACGAAGCGGGCAGCACGCCACGGCAGTTCTTCCCGCCGGCTTCTGCAGGGCGTTCCCGGTAACCGGACTATTTGGAGATCTTCAGGTTGATCACCGCTTTGGTGCGGGAGTCGAATGAACTCAGGGTCTTGTTGCTGCTACTTGCCCCATCGTGGTCGGCCTTGAGCACGTAATCGACATCGGGATTCAGCCCGTGGAAACGGTAGGCGCCGTCCTTCTGGGTAATGAACGAGATCACCTGAAGGGTCTTGGTGTTCTTCAACTGCACGACCGCGCCGTTGATCGCCCTGTCCGCGTTATCGGTCACGATGCCTTGCACCGACCGCTTTCCGGCGTCTTCGTCTTTTTTCTTTTTTTCCGCCGGCGCGGGGCTCGCCAGAATCAGCATCAGGAGAGAGAAAACGGCCACCAATTTTAGTCTCATGATGATCTCTTTCGAGTATAGACGGATCAAGACCCTAGCGTGAAACGGGCTGAAGGGTGAAATACACTTCCGCCCGCTCGCCACCGTGAATAACGACCGGCTTTCGCTGCGGCGTAAAACCCTCGGCCACCGCCGACACCACGTACTTCATGGCGATGGAGGGGACACGGAAGGCGAATTCGCCGCGTGAATCCGAAAGGGCTTTCATTTTTTTCAGCTTCGGTTTCCGCGGCGAACTGGCGTCCGGATCTGGAGTGATCGTTACCTGTGCTCCGGCCAGGGCAAATCCCGGCTCGCGAAACACCGTGCCGGCAACGACGGACACCGGATCACCGGCCGTTTCTTTGCGCTGCTTTTCGGCGCCCTGCGATGCCCCGGGCGGGAAGGCGAGAAACGTGCATGCGATCAGGCAGAACATCGCCCCTAGCCCGGCGCGGCCTGGCAGCATCCTACTTCCAGTCGTCGTCTTCCTCCTCGTCTTCGTCGTCCTCGTCCTCGTCGAAGTCGAAATCGTCTTCGTCGTCCTCGTCCTCGTCTTCGTCCGCTTCGACTTCGACCGGATCCAGTCCTACAACGCGCAGGGTTGCGCCGCACTCCTCACATGTGACCTGATCGCCCTCGTCCAGGTCCTCTTCTTCGACGTCGATCGCGGTATCACACTTCGGGCAGTTCACCATGTACCATTCCTCCAGAAAACTACAATTCTCATTTACACGATTCCAGCGCCGAAACGCAATCTGGGGCACGCGCCGGCACTACTTCCAGCCGCCATATTGTACGATAAACGGCCGCCGGTGCAAGCCGAAAAAACTACTTATGTTGCCGCTGCTCGCGCCGGCGTGTGGTCACCGGTACGACGCCCTGCTTCCGGGCCACGATGAACATCTGGCTGCGATGCGTAATCTCGTGTTCCTTCAATACTTGAATGAACTCCAATACCGTCAGGCGCTGCCCGTCGAAGCTGGTTATCATCCGGGCGAAGAACTCCTCGGGCTGCTTTTTCAATTGTTCGTTACGCCCGTCAAAAACGCTTCGCAAAGCCTCGGCCAGCGTCGCGTCGGACGCCGGCGCCGGGAGGTAGGAGCCGATCTTGGCGTGGGTCTCAGGAGCGCTGAAGTCCTGGACGCCATCGAGCAACATCCCGGTCATGGCGTGGCCCGCGTTCAGAATATGCTGCGCCAGTTCGCGGAACGTCATCATGTCGTCCAACGGCCGGAGGTCAAACGATTCGACCGCCACATCCTCCACCGTTTGTGCCGTGTCCTCCCGAATCGATTTCCAGGAATTAAGAACGGTCTCAAGTCTGATCATTGGTAGAAGTTTAGCGCAGTGCCGGCCGCCGGGTGGGCGCTCGGGTCGCATCCGCGGATCAACCGCAACCTCGCCGGCGGCCGAGTCCCGGCAAATGGTGGTAGCTCGGTTAGCTTCGTGTCTCACGCTAGGTCTCTGGCCGCCTGAAAAGCTTGTATACAACACTTTCCTACAAGATTTTTTGGGCCATAATAGGCTACGGCTCGTCCAGGTCTGCGCATCGAGGTCACAGGCAAGGATCGGAAGGAGCTGAGAGATCTTCTCAGCGGCGGCATCCAGCAGGTTCGGCTTGTCCTGCGAGTTCTGTCGCTGTTGCAGTTGGCTAAAGGTGTGAGCGCGCCACAGGTGGCGCAGGTGGTGCCCCTGACGCCGCAGGCGATTCGTAAGATCGCACATCGATATCAGGAAGGCGGCCTCGAACGTGCGCTGTACGAGAAGGAACGGCCTGGGGCTGCGGCCTTGCTCGAAAATAACCAAGGGCAGCGGATCATCGCTATGGTCTGTAGCGATCCGCCGGAGGGCCGCGCCCGTTGGACCGTGCGTCTGGTGGCCGAAGCAGCGGTCAAGCGCAAAGTGGTCGCGAAGGTGGGGCGGGAAATCATTCGCCATCCATCACCACGAACTTGGGCTATGACGAGTGGCCCAACTTCCTGGGCAACCGGCCTATGGTGGAGGCGCTGCTGAGCCGGCTGCGTCACTACTGCCACACAGTGCACATCAAAGGCCCGTCGCTGCGCGAGTCGCAAAGCTGAGGAGCGAGGCGTGGACGACGACCGCGGACCAGAAGAGTTCATTCGTCAGGTTCTGGAGGCGTACCGGAAAACGCCGGGCACGATGGGGACGGTGCGCCGCGCGGACCGGATGCTGGCTGCCGAACTCTATCAACTCGGCATTTCCGTGGCAGTGATCGAAAACGCCTTGGTGCTGGCGGCCACGCGGCGCCTGGTCCGCCCGGTCGGGGCGCCTCCCTTGGGCGCGATTCGCTCGTGGCGTACTTCCTTCCGGTGATCGAGGAGGTGCGCGAACTGCGCGTCAGCCAGGATTACTTTCGCTACCTGCGGCACAAGCTCGCCAACCCGACGCCGGCCCGATAGCCTTGAATCCCGCAACCACGCCCAGTGCGCGCCTTCGGCGCGGATGATGAAAAGGCACCCCGCACGCCTGCGGCGTGGATGATATCGTTCGCCCCTCCTCCTGTTCCCAATCTCGTTCCTGGCGCGGGTCACTTTAGCTGAGCGCCACTGGGTCATTTCTGGCGGGCGCCAACGCTCCGGCAAACCGGCATGGGCTTTGACCGCATCGCAGAGGTGCTGAACGTCGAAGGTCTCAAGCCCCGCACGGGTGAGCGATGGTGGGGCAAGACGGTAAACAACATCGTTTCCGCGCAATAGGCGCGGAACGCGCGGTCATGGTGACAGGTGGTGACAAAACGGCGGAACGGAGGGCAGAAAATCGAAACTGTCACCATCCGCAAACCGTTGTTTCCAAAGCATCGTGTTTGCGCGAAAATCGGTTTTATTATGGCTCTCCGAACATTCGGAGTGCTTCCGAAGGCCCGTCTTTATTGGCGAACACGCATAGGCTCAATGCAGCCTACCCCCAACGGTGACAACGTGCCAAACGGCGTTCCGAACGAAAACGGGGGCGAACGCCCGAAACCCCAGGATATTGGGGTATGGCGCGGTGATAGCGGACAACGGCGCGGTCATTCGCGCGGAAAAAAAGAAAGTAAGGGGAAATGGGTCTGGCACTGATCGCGCGGTTCCACTTTGTTTTGTCCGCCGTCATAAAGTCAACGTGAACTCCCGGCAGTGGAACACGCACCGTTGTACAGGGTTTCGCCAATGGTCTCCGGTATTATCCGCAACCATCCGCTACTCGCCTCCGAACTATTCACCAATTGGTCTTGCTGATCGTACGTTGCGCTCGAAGACGAGTTGAGGCGACGCCCCTTGCAGTCGATCTCGTATGCCGCAATTGTGTACGTCTTATCCTTTCGTGCCGTCTTGATCCAGAGCCGAGACGTTGATCCGAATTCGACGCTTTTTACGTCGAGATACCAATTCTCCTTACCCGAACCCAGTGACCGCCACCTCTCAACGGTATCCGCAAAATTGGGAATGCCGTGAAAGATTCGATTGAAGTCAAGTACGCCGCGCCGGAAGTCTCCACTCTTGAGATACGCATCGCCGCGCTTCTCGTACAGATCATTGACCAGAGTGATCGGCCATTTGCCTTCTCCTTCGAGCAACTGTTTCGCCATGACGCTGTGGTCGTACTCGGGCCAAAACAGTGCATTGATCTTGCGCACCATGGTGTCATCGGGCACGCCATCATACTCTGGGTAAAGCCCGCGAATCTGCTTCAGATTCAGCAGAAAGGTCAGATTGGCAAGTTGGTCTTTCAGCGCCTGACTGTAGTCGGCTATCGCGTTGCGGTACATACCAAGGCTCGCGTAGGCATCGCCGCGATGTTCGTGAGAGTACGTTAGCGAGTGGTCGTCAGCTTTCTTTCGACGGATTGCGTCTCCCAGATCAACCGTGGCGGATAGAAATTGACCAACCTCCATCTTGGCCAATCCGCGATCTGCATAGGCAGTTACATTCTCGGGGTCAAGCTCAAGCACCTTATCGTAATCCCTGATCGCTTTCCGGTATTGCTTCAGGTTGTGATAAGCACTGGCACGGAGTTCGTAGGCAGGTAGAAATCTTGGATCGAGTTGAATGGCCTTATCGTAGGCAAGGATGGCTTTTCGTTGAGGTTCGTCCCGACCCTCGTCGGAAGCCCAGGCCGCTTTGGTCCAGAACGATGCTCGCGTGTACAGATGACCGATGAAATAGTGAGGCAACGGAGATTGCGGATTCAGTAGTGCGGCCTTTTGATATTCCCGGAGAGCGTCAGCGTAATACTTCTCGTCGAACGTCGTGAAAAAGTTGAGGTATGAACCGCGAAGGAGCGCTGTGCGATAGTCCTTCGGGAACTTTGCGGCAAGGGAATCCAGATCTGCAAGGCTCCACGTACATGGGTTCGGTGAACTGCGGTCGGGCTTTGTGCCTCCAGAGTTGAAAATCGTATCTGCATTGTCGATCTTCTGCTTCATGGCGGCTTCAAGATCTTCCAACGCCTCGTGGAATCGCCCACCATCAAATTCGATCTTCGCTCTGAGGGAGTAGTGTTCGGCGACAATTAAACTTCCCGGCTGGCGACAATTAGAATTCCCGCTCGACGACAACTAATGTGACCATCGGAGATTGCGCCCCCTCGGGTGCCAAGGGATGGTCACCGATCACCAGGTAAGGAGGTTGAGAAAGTTGTCGAACAGCGAGAAGAATCAAGAGATTGCAGCATCGAAGGCGGGTATGGACCCGAAGACGGCGCGGAAGTATCTGGCCGCCAACCGGCTGCCGAGCGAACTGGCGAAAGAGCGGCAGTGGCGCACGCGCGAGGACCCGTTCAGCGAAGTCTGGGAGCAGGTGCGGCAGCAGATGGAGGGGAGTCCGGGACTGGAAGCCAAGACGTTATTCGAGTGGCTGCAGCGGGAATACCCCGGCCGTTTCAGCGACGGACAGATCCGAACGCTACAGCGGCGGATCAAGTTCTGGCGGGCGACGGCGGGTCCGGCGCAGGAAGTGTACTTCGGACAGAAGCATGAGCCGGGGAAGCTGTGTGCGTCGGACTTCACGCACATGACGGAGTTGGGGATCACGATCCAGGGGCAAACGCTGGCGCATCTGGTGTATCACTTCGTGCTGACGTACTCGAACTGGGAAGCGGGGACGATCTGCTATTCGGAAAGCCTGGAAAGCCTGACCGAAGGATGGCAGAACGCGGTCTGGGAACTGGGAGCGGTTCCGGCCCGGCACCGCACCGACAGCCTGTCGAGCGCGGTGAACAACATGAGCAACCTGGAGGAGTTCAACCGGCGCTACGAGGCGGTGATGAGGTATTACGGGGTGAAGCCTGAACACACCAACCCGGCCAGCGGGAATGAGAATGGAGACGTCGAGCAAAGCCATCACCGGTTCAAGAAAGCAGTAGACCAGGCGCTGATGCTGCGCGGCAGCCGCGATTTCGGCAGTGTGGAGGAATACGCGCAGTTTCTGAAGAACCTGATGGCGCAGCGGAATGGCGGGCGTCGCGAGCGGCTGGCTGAAGAACTCGAGGTGATGCGGGAGTTGCCGGCGCGGCGCATGGAATCGGCCAAGCGGGAACGGTTGAAGGTAGACTCGGGCAGCTTGATCCATGTCGACCGGAATGCGTATTCGGTGAACAGCCGGCTGATCGGCGAGAAGGTGGAAGCACGCTTGTACCTGGACCACATCGAGGTCTGGTACGGGCAGAAGAAGGTGGAGGAGTTGCCGCGGCTGCGCGGGCGGGCCAAGCACCGTGTGGATTACCGGCACATCATCGAGTGGCTGGCGCGGAAGCCGGGCGCATTCGAGAACTACCGCTACAAGGAAGATCTGTTTCCGACCAGCCGGTTTCGGATGGCCTACGACGCACTCCAGGAGACGGCGCCCAGCCAGGCGGTGAAGGAGTACTTGAAGATTCTGAAGCTGGCGGCGGAAGAGGGGGAAACGCCGGTGGACGAGGCCTTGCGGGAGTTGCTGGAGCGGAAGGCGGAGACGGCGATCACGGTGGAGACGATCCGGGAGGTGCTGCGGCGGCTGGACACGATCGCGCCGGTGACGGAGGTGGAAGTCGCGGCGGTGAACCTGGCCAGCTTCGACGAACTGTGCGCGGAAACGGCGGTGCGGCAATGAGTGCGGTGACGGAAGTGCGGTCGGCGTTGCAGGGGCAACTGAAGGAGTTGCGTCTACCTACGGTGCGGCAGTGCTACGAGGAGACGGCGCGGCGGGCGGAGCGGGAAACGCTGAGCTATGAGCGATATCTGCTGGAGGTAATCACACGGGAATGCGAACAGCGGCGCAAGACACGGGTGGAGCGGCTGCTACGAGAGTCGGAACTGCCGTTGGAGAAATCGCTTCCGAACTTCGATGTGAAGCGTTTGCCGGCGAAAGCGCAGCGCCAGTTGCGGACACTGCTGGAAGGCGACTTTCTGAACCGGAAAGAAAACGTGTTGGTGTTCGGCAGACCCGGGTCGGGGAAGAGCCACCTTTTGACGGCCCTGGCGCAGGAACTGATCGTGATGCGCGAGCGGCGGATGCACTTCACCAAGTGCTCGCTGCTGATGCAGGATCTGTTGGCGGCCAAGCGGGACTTGCGGCTCAGCCGCGAGATCAAACGGCTGGGACGGTTTGAAGGACTGATCATTGACGATCTGGGTTACATCCAGCAGAGCCGCGACGACATGGAGGTGGTGTTCACGCTGCTGGCGGAGCGCTACGAGCGGGGCAGCGTGCTGATGACCAGCAACCTGCCGTTCTCGAAATGGGAAGGGATCTTCAAGGACGCGATGATGACGGCCGCGGCCATTGACCGGCTGGTGCATCACAGCGTGATCATCGAGCTGAATATTCCGAGCTATCGGGAAGAGGAAGCCAAAAAGAAACAGCAGGCCGAGGGTCAAGCGGAGCAGGGATGAAGATCGGGCGGCGGAGCGAAAAACCGGGGCCGGAGGAGCTGTGGAAATGCCGGGGCTGTGGAAAGCGTGGAAAGCCAAAAGCAGGCTTCCCTACTCTTTCCACAAGCCCCTTGGAAATCTCGCCAAAAGGCGGCGAGATTCCCACATTCCCA
>JADZGD010000027.1 GCA_020854055.1 Bryobacterales bacterium
CTTCATTTGCGGTAACCCAACTTCCGTAGAACGGCGCGCGCCGCCTCTCTGTCGTCAAAATCGATGGTGCGGTCCTTCAGAACCTGGTAAGGCTCATGTCCCTTGCCGGCGATAATAACGATGTCGGATTCTCCCGCCTCCTGAATCGCCTGGTGGATCGCCTTCATGCGATCCGGTTCCACCACGTGGGGAGTATCGTAGCGGCCCAGTCCAACCAGCGCGTCGTTTATGATCGACAGCGGATCTTCGGAACGCGGATTGTCCGATGTCAGCACCACGAAATCGCTCAGTTCCCCTGCCGCCATTCCCATCAGGGGCCGCTTTGTCCGGTCGCGGTCGCCGCCGCAGCCAAACACCGTAATCACACGGCGCGGCGAAAGGCTGCGGGCAACGCCGATCACATTTCGCAGCGCATCATCCGTGTGCGCGTAGTCGACGACGACAAGAAAGCGCTGCCCCTCGTCTATGCGCTCGAAGCGTCCGGGCACCGGGCCGCATTCCGCAATGCCGCGAGCGATTGTCTCCGGAGTGAAACCGTAACTCATACCGGTGCAGCACGCCGCCAGAATGTTATAGACATTGAACCGGCCAACCAGCGGCGATTGGATCTCGAAGGAACCTTCCGGGCTCACCACATCGAACCTCAACCCGGTGAACCCGCTGACGATATTCGACGCCCGTATCTCCCGATCCGCATCGAGGCCGTACCGGAACGCGCGCGTTCCCGGAGGCACCGCCATGCCGCGTCCGTGCTCGTCGTCGGCATTCAGCACCGCGAATGGCGGAGGAGGAGCGCCATAGCCGGTAAAAAGCCTCCGCTTGGCGGCAAAATAATCCTCCATGGTCTTATGGAAATCGAGGTGATCCCTGCTCAGATTCGTGAATACTCCCGTATGGAACCGCAGCCCGAACGAGCGCCCCAGCGCGAGTGCGTGGGAAGACACTTCCATTGTGACATGGGTCCCTCCTCTGCGCTCCAATTCAGCGAAGAGACGAAAGAGGTCCAGCGATTCCGGCGTCGTGTTTACGGCGGGCAGAATCTCGCCGGCAAGATGATACTCGATGGTGCCGATCAGGGCGGTTGTTTTGCCCGCTGCGCGCAGCACGGAATCTATCAGGTAGGAAGTGGTGGTCTTGCCGTTTGTGCCCGTGATGCCGGTAAGAAACAATCTCTCATCGGGCTTGCCGTAGAAGTTTCTTGCGATGGTAGCGAGTGCCTGCCGTCCATGCGCCACCTCAATCCATGCGCCCTGAAAATCCGCCGGCGGCGGCGACTCTCCAACAACGGCAACGGCACCCTTGTCGAGCGCCTGCTGAGCATACTTGCGGCCGTCCGCCCGGGCTCCTTCGAACGCAAAAAACAGGAACCCCGGCTGGATGCGTCGCGAGTCATACTCGAGACCGGCGACGGGGGTATTCGCCAGTCGCTCCGGAAGTCCGGCTTTTGGTTCGACACCTTCGAAGATCTCACCCAGTGTCATGGTTTCACCGGGCGAACCGCACTCGGACTCTCTCTCCCGATTTGAGCCGGACACCTGCCGGCGGGTATTGGCCTCTGGCTACGCCGCTGCCGGTGAACTCTACCGGCAGCCCCTGGGCGGCTGATTCCTCAATCACTTTTCGAACTGTCTTACCCGAAAAATCCGGCACGGCCGGGCCAAGCAATTCCGCCGGGTAGGCCGCGGGCACCAGCACCGGAGTTGAGCCGTTTCCCTCCGGTGCGCTTCCGGTGGCAGCGAGCAGCATCTCCGCATCCGGTGCGCCACCTACTTCCGCAATCGCAAGATCGTAGTCATCCTCGGGCTCTTCTTTTTTGGCCAGTTGCGGCAGTTCGTACGGCAGGTCGCGCGGAACATCCAAAATTCTAAGAGCCGTCGATGCGACTTCGCGGAATACCGGAGCAGCTACCGCTCCTCCAAATTTCGATGCGCCGTTCAGCGTCACAACGACAACGATGGCAGGATTCGTCAGCGGCGCAAATCCTATAAACGACGCGTTGTACTTATGCGTATACACCCGATGAACCAGGTCGAAGATCTGCGCCGAACCGGTTTTGCCTCCCGCTGTGTAGCCGTCCAATTTCGCGCGCGTACCGGTGCCGTGCAGAACGACGCCCTCCATCATTCGCCGCATGGTGATAGAGGTCTCCGGTTTCAGGATGCGCTTCGCTGGGTGCGGCGGCTGCGGCTCCGCTTTCATGCCGGGCGCCTGGCGCTGCAGGATCAGGCGCGGCTTTATCAACAGTCCGCCATTGGCGATCGCCGAGCACGCCTGCGCAAGTTGCACTGTCGTGGTGCTGATCTCGTGTCCCATGGCCACTGAGCCGATGGAGCTTTTGCCCCACAGCCGCAGATCCCTGACCAGGCCTGAAGACTCGCCTGGCAGAGGAACGCCGGTACGTGAACCGAATCCGAATCGCCGGACGTATTCCAACAGGCGTTCATTCCCGACCTGGAGAGCAATGTTAATCGCTCCGATGTTACTCGATTTCGCGATAACCTCTTCCATCGGCAGAGCGGAATGAGCCTTATGGTCGCGAATCAGGCGGCCAAACAGATTGATGGATCCGTTGCCGCACGGAATAATGGTTTCCGGCCGCAGCCGTGTGGTCTCGAGGGCGGCGGATACTGTGATCACCTTGAACACGGAGCCCGGCTCAAACGGCGTCGACACAGAAAGGTTGGCGCGATTTTCCAGGTCCGCGACCGGAGCGTTCGGGTCGAAGGTCGGATAGTTGGCCAAGGCTAAGATGTCTCCGTTGCGCGGATCCATGACCACCAGGCTGCCCGTCGTGCACCGGTTCGAAACCACGGCCTCGGCGAGCGCCTGCTCCGCGGTGAATTGAATCCTTTCGTCGATCGTGGTCGTGAGACTCACGCCCGGCACGGGTTCGACCGACACCTCCGTCTCGAATCCCCTTTGCCGGACGTCCGCCATCATGCGCAACGCACCGGCCC